>NZ_JBGYBX010000056.1:0-66887 GCF_041817755.1 Glaesserella sp.
AATATGATGAAGTTTTGCCACCTCGCGGATACCAACATCCTGCTCGATGACCAATTTGATAATGTCTAAACGAAATTGATAAGGATGGGACATAATCTGCACCTCAAATTAGGTGTCCAAGTTTTGGGGTGCAGATCATGTTGCGGTCGGTATATTCTCTAGCGGACGATTTTAATCGTACCCTGCGGTACATATTGCGCTTTAACCGTCCGGTTATACATGCTTTCCGCATAAATTGCCGGCAAATGATATTGTCCGACATTCACGGCTTTCAGCTGATAGGTCAATATCATACTTTTTTCTGTTGCCGTACCGTAATTCAACAAACGATCTTCACGAACATCCGTATGTATCGGATCCCAACGCAATAGCGGCATGATTTCATCCGGTTCACCGTTATCCGGTTCATCGTCATCCGTTTTCACTTTATTTTGCCAAATAACCTCAAAGCCGCTCGGGAAGAGATCCGTTACCACGACATCCGGCTGTATGCCGTTTAATGCACGCAACGAAACGGTCACATTGATCACATCTCCCAATTTGACTTCACTGATCTCCTGTCCGTTTTCATCCGTATAACGGCGGTGGATTTCTAATCCTTCCGATTGGGTTGAAGCTTGTTTCGGATAACCCGTTTGGCTTATTGCAAACCAGGCATTAGCCGGGCTGTTATTTTCAAAACGTACCGTACTCTCCTCGTTCAACTCGGCACAGCTGAATAACTCACTGCAACTGCTCGATAGTGTTTGACCGTTCGGTGTATTGATCGCCAATTGATGAATGCTGCCGTCATCATGTCGGGCATAGCTGTCTAACGCCAACAACATCATTGCCGAGGACAGCGTGTTATAACGTTGCGCATTCACATCTTCACGGATACGGTTCAAGACATTTTCAGAAACAGCATCCCATTGCTGCGGGAAATGACGTGCGATCAAATATAACGCCGCACTGTCTTGAATCATCGGATCACTAAAGTCGGCATATTGCCATTCGGCTTTACGCGGTTGATTCAAGCGCCGAATCACCGGATTCATCAACTGTGTTGCTTCATTTTCCTGTTTGACCAAATGATAAGCGCCCGCCAACCATGCGCTGACGATATCGCTTTGCCACTCCTCCGCTTTAACGTGTTGAGATAACTGCGAACGAATAGACATTAATGCGTTTGACGGAACCTGTCCCAAACGGGCAAGTAAGTAGGCGGAATACGCCCGCTGACGTAACATCGCCAAACTGTCACCGTCCTGAGGCATGCTTTGTTGTTCAAGCGCCGAAACTGCATTATGGTACAACCCGCCGTGACTTAACCATGCACTCGGTAATGCGATATTGTGTTCTTGCGCCTCCAATAGGAAATGAACGGTGTACGCCGTTAAGAAAAGATCGCCTTCGTCGACGTTATTCCACATCCCGAAACGACCGTCTTCCAATTGTCTGTTCGGCAACAAGCCGAATACTTTTTGCAGTGCGGCTGCGGTATCCGAATCCTCGGCTTGCGCCAATGCGTTGTTTCCTGCAGACAATACGTTGATCAACGGTTTGTAAGCCGGTTTATCCGCAAACAACAACGTTGGCATTGCCGCACTGAGAATCTGTTCCGTACAGCTATTGTCATAGTCGATCAAATAGGTGGAAACGCCTTGTACCAACGCCAATGGTGTCGGAGAGAAAAGCGCCGTTTGATAACGTGCTTGAGGATACAACTGAGTCGGAAGATCTTGATTCACCGATTCGCCCGCTTTTACCTTGCCGATACGGGTAAAGAACTGTTTAACCGCAATCGGACGCACGGATACACTCACGTTTCGAACCGTTACATCAGGTTGTTGCTGACTGTTTTGGTAAGCCGCACTAATGCGTAAATTGGCTTCGCCCAAGACATCCTTCGCTTTCACTTCAAACGTGACCGCTTTCTCACTCATTGCCGGAATATCCACGGTTTTTTCCGTTTCTCCGCTTATTTCAAGTTGAGGGTTCGCCGTTACACTGACCTTCACTTGTCGGCTTTGTCTCGTCGTGTTAGAGATGTTCACGCTGACTTGACTTTGATCATTCGGTGCAAGGGTAAGCGGTACCGTTGGCGATAAAATGAGTTCGTTTTGCACCAAGGTATTCGTTTGAGCGATACCGACCGTATCACTGTCGTCACTCACGGCAATTGCCATTACTTTCAAATTACCATTGAAGGATTCCGGAACGGTATAACTCACCGACGTTTTACCGTTCACTTCAATAATGTCGGACCAATAAGCCACCGGTTTTTCCGCTTTACGTTTAAACGGATTAGTGTTTTTACTTAACATCGCCCTTGCATATTCCGCCAGCATCATGTCGCCGCCGGTTTGGGCATATTGCATAATCAGGCTGAATTCAGGCAATACCAAATCTAAAATTTGCGACGTGCCGACTTCTAGCGCCCGTTTCGGGAAGAAGTAGCTTAACGGATCATCCTGCTTATAACGGGCCACCTGTAAGATGCCTTCATTCACCGCATAAATAATAGCTTTACCCGGTTTATCGGTTTGCAGGGAAAATTCCACCGTTTCCCCGGATTTTACCTGCTTCGGCGCTTGCAAATCCAAGGTTAAACGATGGTTATCCACATTCACGCTAAACGGTACGACACCGTAACTGAGCGGGCTGGTAAAAATATCTTTCGAATGCAAATCCCGTGAGAATTGTACGTTCACATAGCCGCTGCCTTCAAAATTCGGCGGTAATGTAATACGCTGAACGGATTGATTCGTCTCGGCTTTAAACCATTGATGCGCATAGACGCGATCCGCTTCGATCGTAATCAAGCCGCTGCCCGTATACGGCGCTTGAACGGCGATTTCAATCGTCTCGCCTTGTTGATAGGCTTTTTTATTCAAACGCAGTTTCAATTCGGTATTGCGATCCATCTCCGTACTGACGTTTTGGTTACCCACTACCGTATACGGGATTCGGCTGACTTCTTGTTCATGCTGATTGTAAATAATCAGCACAAAGTCACCACTTGTCGAGGTATCCAACGGTAGCGTGACGCCTTCAGGACGAATGGCTAACGGCTGTCGACTTTTTTCCGTTTCAACCCGTTTGCTTTCATATTGATACGCCCCGGAGTCTTGTTGTGTCAGAACGGAAACGTATTTACGCTCCATCAGCGTTGCCGTCAAATTTTCCACCGCCACTTTTTCCAACTGCGGATTAATTGCGATCAGCTCCGCTTGAGCCGTACCGTTTTGTTGCAAATACGCCAAATCTTGCCCGCTACGGTAGCCGATTAACCACGGTTGGGCGGATACCATCACCGATTGCATAGTCGATACGCTACGCCCGCTGTTCCCTTCAAAACCGTCCGCCGTGAAATACAACATTTGGACGGTATTGGTCGCATACTGATTTAAATCCAATTTAAATGTGGCTTGCCCTTGTTCATCGGTTTGTCGGCTGTCCAAATTCGTTTCATATAAAATCGGTGAATTATTACGTTGATTGTCAAAGAAGTGATAATCCGCATACTCACTGAATGTCGGCAAGGCAGAATGTAGCGCAAGCTCCGCATCGACTTGTCGTTGCTGTGCCGGTGTACCGAATAAATTGGTCAAGACCACATGAGCTTCCAAATCTTGCGGAGATAACCACGCCGATTTTTCCTGTTGATTAAAACGGGTGTTGATCTTCAATGTGTCCGGCTGGAACTCTTGAACTTGGAAGGTGGAAGAACCAATCGGCTCACCGTCTCGGGCGACATAAAGCAAGACCTCCCATTCACCGGTTTCCGCATTTTCAGGAAGCGTATAATTCAAACTGTTCAGTCCGCTTGCATCCAATTGAATGGTTTTTTCCTGCATCGGCTTACCGCTTGGTGAAATAATCATGGAATAGATAGGAATTTGAGCGACTTTATGTTGCCAATCCGCCGCTTTGATGACCATACCGATATGCACCGGTTCATTCGGACGATAAATACCGCGATCATTAAACAAATACGCTTTCAATGCAGCACGATCTTTCTCCGCCGATTGTCCGCTGACATCAAAGCGGGAATAATCCAACATCCGATCTCGATTACCTATCGGTAAAAACGATTGGTCGCCGTTAAAATCCACCAAATACATTACCGGTTCGAGCTCTTGCGAATAATGCTCCAAGTTCGGGAATAACGCCATGCCCGTTGCATCCGTTTGCATCTGCTCAATCACGGAACCGTTACGGCTGATAACTTGTATACGCGCATGCTCAATCGGTTGACCCGTTGCAACGGACTGTACAAAGACCGAGCGGGAACCGTCTGCCGCAGTTTTCGCAATAATGCCTAAATCCGTCAACACGACCAAGCGGTAATCATCAAATTGATTCAATTCATTATTACGCCAATCTTCATCCGATGAAGTATCTTTATTGCGCGAATTATTATCACCAGCCGACACTTTCACCCAAAAAATCCCTTTCTCGGACACCAATTTATCGAGTGGAATACTGTGATAATGAGATTTCCGCGGATCCGTATTGAATACATCGATGATTTGCGTTGTAAAATCGGCAATATCATCAAATTTCAACCGCCCCAGTTCCGGCTTTTGGAAATTTCCATAGTTTAAATTGGCGACATGGCGAAGCTGTTCACCTTGAACGCGTCCGACATCTACCCGAATCTGATCCAAATTGCGCGAAAGCACCGTTAATTTCTTTTCGCCGCTTAACGCCAATAACGAACCATCTCCGATAAAGCCGACATATTTCGGATAATCATAGGCGCAAAGCAGGTTGCCCTGTCGGTCTTTCAGTTGGTAGCCTCCTTGAGCGCTGAATTGATTATCCAACATGACATACGCACAGCGTTGCGGCGGAATATTGACGCGGAAATTCTGCTGTTTGGCATACGCCGTTTCCGTCGGAATTAACTCGGTTTTCAGTAATGCCGCCCGATCTAAATCCGCTTGACCGATCTTGGACACAGACCACCCTGCTTCTTGCTCGGGCAATAGATAAAGTTGTAGCCCTTTTTCAATGTCAGTCCCTTTCACCGGGTGGTTAAATGAGAAACCTAATAATTGATCAAGCGTATTATTCGACGTGTTGACATAAGAAAGCTCGTTTCGATCCACGCTTAAACTGAATTTCGTCGGTACCGCCACATCTGCCGTCAAGGCACTCTCTAAGCGGTTTGCACCGAGATAACCGCTTACCGTCGGTTGAACGGTGGTTTGAATAGACTGATTATTACCGGCTGCCAAACTGACGCTGTCGGAATTAATCCACGCCGATAAATCATTGTCGGCATAGCGAATATTAAAATTAAGCGGTGTAATGGTTTCCTGCGTATTATCCTGATGTTTTCGGACTAATTTCACCTCAATGGCTTTTTCAAATTGTTTACGATCCACCGGATGGGAAAAACGGACTTCAACCATCGATTGACGGACATGCGCCTGAACGGGATCTTGATAAAAGCGTTGTGATTGAATCTTCGCCGTAAATGCGGGAGTGGTAAAATTTTGTGTCGAAGTGACCGCTTGTGTGTAGCTTAATTTGTCGTTCAAAGCGGATTTATCCAATTTGACGCTATACTGCTGCCCCGCCACCCAGTCATCCGCCGGCGTAAACGTCAAGGTACTGTCGGTTTTCCACTCCCAACGTCCGTTCAAATTCGGTGTAATGCTCGCGCCTTCTTTCAATGGTTGTTTAACCGCTCCAATCCGCGCCGCCGCACCGCTGAATTCAATCGTCAGCGGATAAACCTTTTTGGGCGTATCAAGATAATTGGTCGGTTCTACCGCATTTAATTTCATGGTGATCGCCTGCGGATCGTCACCTTTCTGTGTGTAATACCAATAACTGCCTACGGCAACGATACCAATCCCCGCTAAGGAAATTAAAGGAAGATAAGACTTTTTCATGTAAATCACCTCACTTCATCCGAATTTGCATATTTTTGCTATTATCATACCGCTTGTTACTCTCGGCAAGACATGAATACAAAAACAGCTCTCGCAATACGAGAGCCTGTGTTTGATTAATCCCGATGTTTCACAATCCAACAATTGTGAATATGCGGATTACGCTCAAAATCCAACGGCAAGGTTTTGTGCGAAATGTTTTCCGCCGTTAATCCTAATTCAGCCAAGCCGTCAAAATCCATTTTAAAGCCACGTTTGTTGTTCGAGAACACAATCGTGCCGTTTGCCGTTAAAATGCGTTTCAACTGTTTCATTAAGGCAATATGATCACGTTGCACGTCCCAACTGTTTTCCATTCGTTTTGAATTAGAAAAGGTCGGTGGATCGACGAAAATCAGTTCAAAACGCTCACGGCAATCCGCTAACCATTGCAAGCAATCAGCCTGATGCAAGCGGTGATTTCGTAGTGAAATATTGTTTAGTTCAAGATTTTGTTCCGCCCAGTTGAGATAAGTATTTGACATATCCACAGTGGTAGTCGATTTTGCCCCATTTAATGCGGCGTGGACTGTTGCTGAACCCGTGTAGGCAAACAGATTTAAGAACGTTTTTCCCTTCGCCATTTTACCGACCATCTTACGCGTTAAGCGGTGGTCAAGGAACAAGCCTGTATCAAGGTAATCCGTCAAGTTTACCCATAGCTTCGCCCCATATTCATTCACGAAGAAATAGTCGCCTTTATTCGCCAGTTTCTCGTATTGATTAGTTCCTTTTTGACGTTGGCGAACTTTTAAGACTAATTTATTCGTTTCAACACCAGTGACATACAAAGTCGCAGATACCGCATCAAGCAAGCGTTGGCGAGCTTTGTTTTCATCAATATTTTTCGGTGCGGCATACTCTTGCACCACAATATGATCGCCATATCTATCTACCGCCAAATTATACTCAGGCAGATCCGCATCATATAAACGATAGGCATCAAGCCCTTGCTGTTTCGCCCATTTTTCGATCTTTTTGATATTTTTGGTTAAGCGATTAGCAAAATCAGGGGCAACCTGTGCGTTTTGGCTAAATTGCAGATTTTCGTCAAGATCTGACCGCTTGTCTGCATTTTCACTGATCAAATAGTTCTTCTGCACACACTCAAGCGGTCCGTTTTTGGCTTTAAATTGACGAGCCGAACGAAGGCGTAAGCAGTTCAGCAATTCAGGTTCACCACTAAAAATGGACGCATTCCAACCTGCAAACTGCTGTTTTAACCGTTGTCCAAAGACGGAATACAACGCAATTAACGCAGGGGTTGTACCTAATCGCTCACCATAAGGCGGATTACAAATTACCGTTCCCACCTGCTCTGTAATCGGATTTTTCAACGCCGACACATCGCCTTGTTGCCATTGAATTAAATCTGCCACCCCTGCATTTTTCGCATTCTGTTTTGCTTTTTGTAGCACTCGGTGATCGAGATCAAAACCGAAGAACAGCACATTGCTTCCCTCCCCCTGCTCGCGGGGGGAGGTGCCGAAGGCGGAGGGGGGCAAGATCTCACTTTCCTTAGCTTCCTGCCAAACTGTTTTCCACAGTTCGATCTGATGCCCTTTCCAACTATCAAATCCCCAGTGTATACGGTTAATTTGTGGGGCAATATTCGCTTGCATTTGAGCCGCTTCAATCAATAAAGTCCCCGAACCACACATCGGATCGACAAGTGGCGTGCCTTTTTGCCAGCCTGAACGCAACACAATCGCCGCCGCCAAGGTTTCACGTAACGGTGCTTTCCCCGTTTCTTCACGATAACCACGCATATGTAAGGCTTCACCGCTTAAGTCCAAAGAAATAATCAGCTCTTCACGGTTTAAATAGGCGTGTAAACGAATATCCGGGCGGATTTTATCCACAGTCGGACGAGCAAAACCTTTACGCTCAAAATAATCGACAATGCCGTCTTTCACTCGCATTGCACCGAATTGCGTGTTGCGAATTTCACGGTTTGTGCCGTTAAAATCCACGAAAAAGGTATCTCTTGGATCGAAAATGCTCTGCCAGTCGTAAGCAACCACAGAGGCATACAAATCGCTGTCGCTAAAAATTTTCGTATTGATTAAGGGTAATAAAATACGGGAAGCCAAGCGACTATGTAATAACGCTTGATACGCCCCTTTTAAATCAGTGGTGAAATGCACACCGCCTTGAGCCACTTTGCATTGTGCGTGCGTAATCTGCTCAAGTTCGGTTTTTAACATTTCTTCAAAACCACGTGCCGCGGTGGCGAAATAGGTTGTTTGGGTCATTGTGTTGTTGTACTGGAAAAAATTGGCAGAATTATAGCGGAAGAATGCTACAAGCGGTGAGATTTCAGCAGAAATTTGCAAAAGTTACACAAAAAGCAAACAGGATAACCGCTGGCTATCCTGTCTATTGGACTATACTGGACTGTATAAATTCACTTGGCTTAACTCCGCCATTTTCTCTACGTAGTTTTTCACCTTCGGCGGGAAGGTTAATCCTTTCACACAAGTTAAATTGCGTAGCATTGGGAATAGTACAATATCTTCTAAAGAGAGTTTGCCGTTTACGGCTTCAGGCGAAACGATAAGGTTTTCCAAAGCGGTCAGATCTTGCGTTAATTTTGCAATATATTCTGCTGAACGAGCGAGATTTTCAGCGAAATCACCGATAAATTCGGTTTTCTTCGCCACAAAATAGTCAATCGCACTTTGGGTTTTGTACTCATCTAACCCCAACTGTACAAAACGTGGCAATAATAGATGATTATAGTAACTGCCGACTTGCTTAATCCACTCATTGATTTCAGGGCGAATGTCGTCTGCAAGCAGTTTGTCACCGTAGTTTTCATCCACATATTTCACAATATCCAGACTTTCAGGCATTGCTGAGCCACCTTCTTTAACTAAAATCGGTACGACTTTTTTTCCGACTAAGCCAATAGGGGTCGGTTCATCGTCATTCAATAGGGTGATAAATTCGACATCTAGCTTTTTCAAACCGAAAATCATTCTTGCGCGGACGCAATATGGGCAATGATCGTAAATATAAAGTTTCATAGGTTTTCCTTTGTTTTTACTGTTTTGAATAGATTACAATGGTGAGATAACATAAGCAACACTACGACCGCCTTTTTCCGTTCTTTGTAAAATACCTTTGTCAACCAAGTCATTAATATCTCGAAGGGCGGTATCTCTAGAGACTTTGGTTAAACTTGCCCATTTTTGATTAGTAAGATGGCCTTCAAAATGATCTAATAATCTGTTCAGTACCTTACGTTGTCGCTCATTGAGCTCAATGGTTCGCCATGCTTGCCAATAACGATTTTTTACCAGAACTTTATCTAAGGTTTTATGGGAAGATTTTATCGCCTCGATGATCATTTGTAAAAACCAACTCAGCCAAGCGGTCAGATCACAGAGCCCTTTTTGTGTATCTTCTAACATTTCATAATAGGATGAACGATGCTGTTGAATCTGTGCGGATAAACTATAAAAACGTTGGCGGCTACTATCGGCTTTTGCTAATTGCATATCTGCAATGGCTCTTGCAATGCGTCCATTACCATCTTCAAAAGGATGTAGCGTTAAAAACCAAAGATGTGCAATCGCTGCTTTTAAGAAAGGATCGAGAGGTTGTTCTTGGTTAATCCAGTTTAGGAAACGGGTTATTTCCGTTTCTAAACATTCGGCTGGGGGGGCTTGAAAATGAACTTTTTCCTTTCCATAGCTTCCGTATACGACTTGCATCACTCCCTCACCATCATCTCTAAATTGCCCTACGCAAATTTTTCTGATACCGCTGTAACCTGTTGGGAAAAGTGCCGCATGCCAACCAAATAGACGAGTTTTATTTAATGGCTCCTGATAGGAAGTGACGGCATCAAGTAACATTTCTACGACACCTTCCACATGGCGATCTGCTGGGGGTAAAGCTCCGCTCTCTATACCTAAACGTTTTGCCAAAGATGAACGAACTGATTGTACATTAAGTATTTCGCCTTCTATTTCGCTGCTTTTTACAATACTTTCAGTTAAAAATTGCAGATTGGTTTGCTCACGCTCTAACATACCTAGATCTAACATTCTGCCAAGTAATAATCCTTGTTGATAATGAGCTTCTGTCAGTAAAGGGGAAAGTGTGTGAAGATCAAACCGCCAGTTCGTCCAATCAGGCTGCTGCCAAATGTAAGTGTAGTTTAAGTGATTCATCAGGCGATTACCTTGCTTATTTGCCTTAAAAATTAAGGCGAATAATAGCATTATTCGCCTGATGGGTGCAATTTAACCATTATGTAATGTATCAAAAATCGTTTCCGCAAGGGAAGCGGAAATCCCCGGTACAGACTGAATTTCTTCTAAAGTCGCGGCTTTCACCCCTTGCATACCGCCAAGATATTTCAGCAAGGCTTGGCGGCGTTTGGCTCCAACGCCGGCGATTGACTCTAAACCGCTTTCGGTAAAGGCTTTTTGCCGTTTTTTACGGTGTCCGCTAATGGCGTGGTTATGGGATTCATCACGGATATGCTGAATTAAATGTAACGCAGGGCTGTCAGGCGGTAAGTGGATTTCCTTGTCCCATTTGCTGATCAGTAAGGTTTCTAACCCTGCTTTACGTTCTACGCCTTTTGCCACACCGATAAGTAACGGTTTGGATTTATCCCATTCCACCTTGAGATTGGCAAAGGTGTCTAACGCTCGGTTTAACTGCCCTTTTCCGCCGTCAATAAAGATAATATCGGGGATTTTTTCAGGCGGAAGCGGTTTATCGTAACGTTTGAGCAGGGCTTGTTCCATTGCGGCATAATCATCGCCCCCTGTAATCCCTTCAATATTGAAACGGCGATAGTCGGATTTTAGCGGTCCGTTTTCATCAAATACTACACAAGAAGCGACCGTTTGTTCGCCCATCGTGTGACTGATGTCAAAACATTCCATTCTTGCAATTTTTGGTAAAGAAAGCACCGCTTGTAAGGCTTCATAACGGGTTTGAATACGAGCATCTTGCTTGAGTTGTAAGGTCAATGCTGCCATTGCATTCGTTTTGGCAAGCGCAAGATAACGGCTTTTTTCACCACGCACCTTATCGGTAATACTCACTTTATGCCCTGCTTGTTCCGACAATACCTTTTCTAAGGCTTCCACTTCGCTCACAGGGTGATCGATAATGATTTGGTGCGGAATGGTGCGATGTTGGTTCATCTGCAAATAAAACTGCCCGATAAAAGTGTCGCTCAATTCGGCAAGTTCCGTATGGTTCGGTACTTTGGGGAAGTAGCTTCGACTACCTAACACTTTTCCTTGTCGCACAAACAGAATATGTACGCAAGCAATACCGTGTTGATAGGCAATCGAAATAATATCGAGATCGTCCAAACGTTCGTTCGAGACAAATTGCTTTTCAGTGACCGCTCGCACCTGCTGAATTTGATCTCGAAAACGGGCAGCCGCTTCAAAATCCAACTCTTCCGCAGCCTTTTCCATTTTATTGATCAAATGTTCGATCACTTGCTGATCTTTTCCTTGTAAGAACAAGCGGACATATTCCACCTGTTGATCGTATTCTTGTTGGGAATAAACCCCTTCAACGCAAGGGGCAAGGCAACGCCCGATTTGATATTGTAAACAAGGACGAGAACGATTTTTGTAGTAGCTGTCTTCACATTGGCGGATCGGAAACAGTTTTTGTAGCAGATTTAAGGTTTCTCGCACCGCCCCAGCATTTGGGTAAGGTCCAAAATATTCCCCTGCAATTTTTTTGCTCCCCCGAAAACTGGCTAAACGTGGGTGTTGGTGTTGGGTGAGCAAAATATAAGGGTAAGATTTATCATCACGAAGCAATACATTATATTTTGGCTGATTTTCCTTAATGTAATTATGTTCCAATAGTAAGGCTTCGGTTTCCGAATGGGTAATGGTGGTATCAATATGAGCAATTTGCGACACCAAGGCTTCGGTTTTTCGGCTGGCAAGATTGCTACGAAAATAGCTGGACAGGCGTTTTTTTAAATCTTTTGCTTTGCCGACATAGATAATCGTGCCCTTCTCGTCATACATACGATAAACACCGGGGTTATGTGGTGTATCGGCAAGAAATTGTTTGGAATCGAATTTTGACATAATCAACATTTCCCCCTTTGAAAAAGGGGGAGTAAGGGGGATTTAAGATTTTAATAAGCTGCCTTTAGATGCTTTCAAATATTGCAACATCGACCAAATGGTTAAAATCGCAGCGATATAAAGCAAGGCAAACGCAGTATATTCCATCCACGGTGCTTGTCGCCATAACAAACCGCCCAACGCCAACATCTGTGCAGTGGTTTTCACTTTCCCCCAAATAGACACCGCAACACTTGCACGTTCACCTAACTCAGCCATCCATTCACGCAACGCCGAAATAATAATTTCACGCGCAATCATGATGCCTGCCGGAATACTGATCCACCAAGTATGGTAATATTCGACCACAGACACCAATGCAATCGCAACTAAGACTTTATCTGCCACAGGATCTAAAAATGCCCCTAGGCGGGTAGTTTGGTTTAATTTTCTGGCAAGAAAACCATCAAACCAATCCGTAATGGACGCAATAAAAAAAATGAAGGTCGTAATTTCGGGAGAATATTGAATCGGTAAGTAAAACGACACGATAAAGAGCGGAATGAGCGCAACTCTGAATAGCGTCAAATAAGTGGGGATATTGAGTTTCATTTTGTACGTCTGCTGAAGGAAAACCTGAGCGCATTTTATTAAATGCCGATTGAATAAGAAAGAGACAAGCGGTCGGATCCAAAGAATTTTTTGCAAAATTTTTTCCTAAACCGACCGCTTGTTATGTGAGCTCAATTATTTCTTCGCTTTTTTCGCATCTTGCTCAACTTGTTTCACGCATAAATGCAAAATCTGCTCCGCGCCGTCACTGATGTATTTATCATCACGTACCTTGCCTTTTTGTAAATCCAGCATAGCATCGTGAATACCTTGCGTGATACTGACGGAATGCACAAAAGACCAACAAGACGGGCTTAAGCGGTTGGCGTTCGCTTGTAATTCCGCCGCATAAAGTACGCCGCTGTAATAAGCGTAAACATCATGATCCAACATCCGATTCAACAAGCTTGCCCGAATTTGTTCAATCGGTAAATTCACTTTCTTATTAAACCAGTCGTCCACACCGTGCATAAAAGAATCGATGTCATAGCTTTCATTTACTCTGTCTAAATAAGTTTGCGCTGTGGCACCATATCCGATAGCATAGGATTTTTGATCGACTTCAGCATCCGGAATACGCTTCCAGCCGCCTTTGCTGCTACAAGATGCAATAACAAATAATGCGGAAACGATAAAAAGAGATTTTAGTAACGATTTCATGATGTACTCCTTCTTTCTCTTCGTGATAAAAATTTAGTACAATTTTATCAAATAACGCACTAAATTACTTCAAACATTTTAAGGATCACCATGAAACAATATCTTAATCTATGTCAACGTATTGTCGAACAAGGAAAATGGATCGAAAACGAACGCACTGGTAAGCGTTGTTTGACCGTGATTAACGCCGATTTAACCTACGATGTGGCAAAGGGTGAATTTCCCCTTGTGACTACACGCAAAAGTTTTTGGAAAGCGGCGATTGCGGAATTACTTGGTTATATCCGTGGTTATGATAATGCTGCGGATTTCCGTCAGCTTGGTACAAAATCGTGGGATGCAAATGCCAATGAAAATGCGGCTTGGCTGGCGAATCCACATCGCAAAGGCGAAGATGATATGGGACTGGTTTATGGTGCGGTCGGACGAAACTTCCCGAAAGTTGGCGGTGGTAGCGTCGATTTATTGCGTCAAATCGTTGATGATCTGAAACGTGGTGTCGATAATCGTGGTGAGATTTATACTTTCTATCACCCTGGGGCTTTCCATTTAGGCTGCCTACGCCCGTGTTTACACAGTCATCATTTTTCATTGCTGGACGGCACGCTTTATTTGAACAGTACACAACGTTCTGCCGATGTGCCACTCGGTTTAAACTGGAATATGATCCAATGTTACACTTTTCTTGCGTTAATGGCACAAATTACAGGACACCAAGCAGGACAAGCGTTCCATAAAATTGTGAATGCGCATATTTATGAAGATCAGCTGGAATTGATGCGAGATGTGCAACTAAAACGTACTCCGTTTAAAGCCCCGACACTCAAAATCAATCCGGATATTAAATCTCTAGAAGATTTGGAAACTTGGGTGACATTGGCGGATTTTGAAGTCGAAGGCTACGAATTTCATCCAAGTATTCAATATCCTTTCTCAGTATAATTCACTCGGGGCAAATCGTAATTTGCCCCTTTCTTTTACTGCAAGCGGTCTATTTTTTCACTTTTTTTGCAAAATTGTTAATATCCCACTATTTTTTTATGGAATTTATGGCACAATACACGCCTTTTTAAAAACCATTATTATTTTAAGGATATAACAATGAAAAAATTCCTCACCCCATTTTTAGTCGGCGGCATTGTCGCCCTTGCAGTACATTACTTTCAAGCTGATAAAGCGACTGCTGCTGAAACGGCAAAACCTACCGAACCTGTCACTCAAGCAAAGCAAAATGAGGAATTAACTCTTGCAACCGTTGTTGCCCCTTGGGAAATCAATAGCCTTGATCCGAACCAGACAGGGGTGATTTTTCAACGTATGAATTTAGCGGAAACCTTAGTGGAAGCGAATTTACAAGGGGAACTCGTTGCAGGGTTGGCGACAGAATGGAATAGCAATGATGATGCAACCCTTTGGACCTTTAAACTCCGTCCGAATGTCACTTTCCACAATGGGCAACCTTTGACGGCACAAGCGGTGGCAAACAGCTTAAATATTGCATTGGCTAAACCGGGAATGTTGCAAAAAGCCTTTATTAAAGATATTCAAGCGGTCAGCCCGACAGAAATTCAAATTGGTTTAACCAAATCTTTTGTGCCGTTTCCATCTTTTTTAACACACTACACTGCGATTATTCTTGCCCCTGAAAGTTATAACGACAAAGGGGAAGTGACCCAAGTGATCGGCACGGGGGCGTTTAAAGCGACCAAAATTGAAGCACCACAAAAATTGGAAGCGGTACGTTTTGAGCAGTATTGGGGCAATAAGCCGAAACTGGCTCAAGCGAACTACCTTGCAAGTAGCCGTAGTGAAACCCGAATGTTAATGGCACAAAGCGATAAATCTGCGTTGGTGTTTAACCTTGATACCGCCAGTGTTGAGCGTTTGAAAACCGATCCGAATTTGAATTTAACCAGTGTATCTATTGCTCGTACAATTCAGCTTAAAATGGACGTGGCAAAACCGTTCTTTAATGATTTAGCGGTGCGTAAAGCCTTAAGTGAAGCAATTGATCGTAAAGCGATTGCGGAATATGTGTTAAAAATCGAAGGGGGCGAAGCGGATCAAATTCTGCCGAAAGCCTTTGCGGAATGGCGAATTGATACAACAACGGCAAAACCTGATCTTGCAAAAATCAAAGCAGATCTGACCGCTCGTGGTTATGAATTTAATAGCGAAGGTAAGCTGACCAAAGACGGCAAACCGTTTAGTTTCACCTTACGCACTTTCTCTGATCGCCCTGAATTGCCGATGATTGCGACGATTTTGCAAGCCCAGTGGAAACAGATTGGCGTTGATGTGAATGTGTCCGTCGGTAACTTCAGTGAAATCCCTGCCGGACATCAAGACGGCAGTTTAGAGATGGCTCTTTATGCGTTAAATTATGGCAAAACCTTAGATCCTTTTGGCGTGATCGTGCAGGATTATGCCAAAACAGGAAGCGATTGGGGTGTGATGAATTGGCAAAATGCGACATTAGACAATGCCTTAACCCAGCTTGAAACAGAACGTGATCCGCAAAAAGCGAAAGCGTTAAAACAAACCGTGAGTCAAATTATCCACGATGAACTGCCGATTATTCCTGTGGTGTACTATCAACAAAATGTGGTGGCACATAAAGACGTGAAAAATGTGACACTAGATCCTTTTGAAAGACGCTTCTTTTTGGAATTGTTGAGTAAGTAGATAGTTGGTCTCGGGTTTATCTTGCTGCTGGCGCGAGCGTCTCGCTCGTGCCAACTTACAAGCGCTCCGATTTTAATAAAATTTTGCAAATTGAGGCACGAGCGAGACGCTCGCGCCAGCAAAATATCAATGAATACCATAATATAAAAAGGATCCCCGTGCTTTCTATTTTATTCAGACGACTATCCCAAATCCTGTTGGTGATTTGGTCGGTCGGGACTTTGACTTTTATTTTAACTCGGCAGCTGTCGGGCGATATGGCATATCGTATTGCGGCAAGTCGCTATGGTTATGATCAAACCGATGCTGCTGCAGCAGAAATGGTGCGAGCAGAACTTGGGTTGGATCAACCTTGGTGGCAAACCTACGGCAGTTGGTTAGCGGATTTAGTGCAGTTTAACTTAGGTAAATCGTTAGTCACAGGCGACAGCGTTTGGCACGAAATTGAACATCAATTCGGGCATACTTTTAGTCTCGCCGTGATAGCCTTACTGTTAGCCTTGCTGATCGGCCCCACCTTAGGCGTATTGTCGGCGCGTAAACCAAACGGCGTATTTGACCGCTTGACCTTAGTCTTAAGCAGTCTATTCCGTGCCGTGCCGGCTTTTATCATTGCGATTGGGTTGATTACGCTCTTTTCTGTTCAGTTGAAATGGCTACCTGCAGGCGGATACGGCACGGCATTGCATTTTGTCTTGCCTGCACTTACTTTGGCGATAGGGTTAAGTGCCGTTTCGGTGCGTGTGACACGTCAAGCGATGGTGCAGGTGATGCAATCCGATTACTATCAATTTGCTCAACTCAAAGGTTTAAGTCGTTGGCAGACCTTTGTGCGACACGGGATCCCGAATATCGCCGTGCCGGTGATTGCTTATCATAGTGTACAACTGGTTTACCTGGTTGAAGGAGTGGTGATTGTCGAAAGCCTTTTTGCTTGGCCGGGAAGCGGACACGCCTTAGTTCACGCCATCATTGCACGAGATGTGCCGATGATACAAGGTACGGCATTAGTGATGGGGGGATTATTTGTGGTACTCAATATGCTCGCCGATCTACTTAATGCGTGGATTGATCCGCGTATTCGTGAAGGGGGAACAGTATGAAATTAACCGTTGGACAACGTTGCGGAGCCTTGTTACTGCTACTGTTACTCGCCACTGCATTTTTACAGCCTTATTTCTACCCGATGGATATTGGTTTTCAAGATCTCAGCAATATGTTGGCAAGCCCTGACGCAGAAAGTTGGTTTGGCACCGATCATTTAGGGCGAGATATGTTTGCCCGTCTTGCCTCTGCCATTCGCCTTTCATTCGGTTTATCGCTGTTTAGCGTCGCTTGTGCATTGGTGGCAGGCTTGTTATTCGGTATTCTGGCTGGATTATTCGGTGGTTGGTTAGATCGCCTGTTTAGCTTTATCTGCGATTTGGTGATGGCATTACCGGGTTTATTGCTGATTTTGTTGTTTGCTTCGCTTTCCCCTGGTTCATTTTGGACACTCTATTTAGGCATTGCCTTAGTGATTTGGGTTGAATTTTTCCGTGTTATTAGGGCGATCACCAGTACCCTTGCCTCCAGCTCAGAACTGCAATCTTCTCGTTTGATGGGAATGCCTTGGTTTTATTGCATTAAACGTCACCTATTTCCCCGTTTATTGCCGATGGTTGCCACATTAACCGCATTTTCAATCGGCAATGCGATTTTAGCCCTTGCAACACTCGGCTTTGTCAGCGTGGGATTGCGACCGCCTACGGCTGAATTAGGGCTGATGATGACGGAGCTGTTCCCCTATTACTATCAAGCCCCACTGATTTTCCTGCAACCTGTGATTGCTGTGTTCCTATTGGTATTTAGCTTGCAGTTGTTGGCGGGGAAGGTGAAGTAAGGAAGTGTTCCCCTCTTTAGCAAAGAGGGGTTAGGGGAGATTTGGCAGACGATAAATCAAGTGAGAGAGTTATTAGAGGCACTTGTATGCTTCTACTATCTTCTGAATTACTTATTTTCTTCGCTATAACTTCTGACAAATCTCCCCCTGCCCCTCTTTACTAAAGAGGGGAGATGTTTTATTAACACCCAACATAAAAAAGAGATATACCGTGTCATTACTCAAAATAACCAACGTCACTGTTCAAACACTCGATGGCATTGAGCTGGTCGAGCCGATCAGCTTTTGTCTTGAACGTGGCAAAAACATCACCATTTTAGGCGAAACAGGATCAGGAAAAAGCCTGTTAATTCAAGCGATTATGGGAGCTTTACCGCAAGGCTTAACCGCAAGCGGTGAGATTGTGGTGGAAAATTGCAAAATAGACGGGCAATCCGACCGCTTGCAATCTCTTTGGGGCAAAACCTTAGTGATGCTCCCCCAAGAACCACGCCGTTCATTAAATCCACTGATGCGAATTAGCCGACAACTGTGGGAAAGTTTTCGTTTTGTCGCTGGTTTAAGCCAAAAAAATGCGGAAAAAGCGAGCGAGATTTCTTTAACTCAACTGGGTTTATCTCAAGCTCAACAACGCTATCCACACCAACTTTCGGGCGGTATGGCACAAAGAGCTTCCTTTGCGATAGCGACCGCATCAGGAGGGAAAATTCTGCTTGCCGATGAACCAACTAAAGGACTTGATCCGAATAGCAAAGCGGAAGTGATTAACTTGCTGAAACAAGCCTATGAAACAGGCGGTGGCTTACTGACGATCACTCACGATATTGAAGTGGCGACCGCTCTCGGTGGCTATATTTTTGTTATGAAAAAAGGCAAATTGATCGAACAAGGCGAAGCGGAACAACTGCTGAGCCAACCGCAAGATCCTTATACTCAAGCCTTAATCGGTGCAGATCCGCAACATTGGCAACCTTTGGCTGATTTGCAACATTCTACGCCCAAAACACCGCTTGTTTCTGTCAAAAATTTAACGGTCGCACGGGGAACAAGAACGCTGTTCAAACAGCTTTCCTTTGATTTACACCAAGGCGAAATTTTAGGCATTGTCGGATACAGTGGCATAGGCAAAAGCACCCTTGCCGACGTACTTTGCGGACTACTTAAACCGCAATCCGGCGAAGTGATTTGGCATAGCCACAGCCATAAAAAACATCAAGTGCTGAAATTGTATCAAGATCCGCCCGAAGCCTTTGCACCGAATGTGAGCTTACAACAACTATTGGACGATGTGATCGAGCATCATCAGCTCGACCGTTCACAAATTCCAGCGTTATTAACACAGCTCGCACTGTCGCCTGACATTCTGCAACGCAACGCCGATAACGTATCGGGTGGCGAGTTGCAACGGGTTGCAATTTTGCGTGCCTTGTTACTTGAGCCTGTGCTACTGTTTGCCGATGAAGTGACTTCTCGTTTAGATCCGATCACCCAACAAGAAACGATCAAATTGCTGATTGAACAATGTAGAGCGAGAAACTGCGGGTTAATTATTGTCAGCCACGATCCGTTTTTGATTGAACGAAGTTGTGATAAAGTGATTAATCTTGAAAACTATCTCTAAATCACTGACTATGTTCAAAGAAAAACCGATCATTTCAAATCAGCACGGCGCTTTAGTCATGGCGTTCGCGCCTTTTCTTTACGGCATTTTTGAAAGCCATTGGGTAACGGCACATCTTTGGCTAGGGCTAAGCTGGCTGTTTATTTATCTCTTTTCTTATCCGTTTTTAGCCATTTTCAGTAAGAAAAATAACGAGAAATATAAACGTTGGACGCTAATTTATGCGCTCATCAGTGCCCTTTTTGCCTTTCCTCTGCTATTAACTCAATTTTCCGTTTTGCAATTTTTATTGCCGATCTTACCGCTTGTTGCGGTGCAAATTCATTATGCAAAACAGAAAGATGAACGCAATTTAATGAACGACATCGCCGGAATTTTAACCTTCGGCGTAATCGGTATGGCAAGTTTCTATTTGGCAACTCAACAATATAATTTTGCAATCCTACTCCACCCTACGCTGTTTTTTATTGCGACAACCTTCTATGTTAAAAGCGTAGCAAGGGAGAGGAAAAATCCCCGTTATCGCCAACTCAGTTTAGCCGTGCATATTGTCTTGGGGTTAAGCTATGTGGCAATGGGCGATTACGGCATTGCCTTTGCTTATTTGATTGGCTTGCTACGCGCCGTGATTGTGCCGAAGCAAAATTTAAACATTAAACAGGTGGGGATGTTGGAATTTGCAGTTGTGGCTGTCTTTGTACTGGGGCTTTGTGTTTAAAGGCGGACACAACAGTCCGCCCTACAAGCACATTTAATTTTAGTAATCCAACTCGTCTTTATGCAACTGATAGTCTGCTTTGAGCGCATGGATTAATTCGACAAAATCATCCGGTAACGGCGCATGCCATTCCATTAATTCACCGGTAATCGGATGATGCAAACGCAACATAGCGGCGTGTAACGCTTGGCGTTTGAAATTACGCAATACGTCCAAAAACTCCGGTGTTGCCCCTTTCGGTGGGCGTGGGCGACCTCCATACAGTTGATCGCCTAACAACGGATGGGCAATATGCGCCATGTGAACACGAATCTGGTGAGTTCTGCCCGTTTCCAAACGCAAGCGCAAACGCGTGTAATTACGGAAACGTTCCATAATGCGATAATGGGTGACGGCAGGCTTACCCATTGGGTGTACCGCCATGGCTGTACGTTTGGTCGGATGGCGCGCCATCGGTTCGTCCACTTTTCCGCCTTGGGTCATAATGCCGCTGGCAACCGCTTCATATTCACGGGTAATTTCACGTTTTTGTAACGCAGTCACTAAATGGGTTTGTGCCGGAATCGTTTTAGCCACCACCATTAACCCCGTCGTGTCTTTGTCTAAACGATGCACAATACCCGCACGTGGCACTTCTGCTATTTGCGGATAATGATGTAATAAGGCATTCAGCACCGTGCCGTCAGGATTGCCCGCCCCAGGGTGAACCACTAAATCTACTGGCTTATTGATCACTAAAATATCATCATCTTCATAGACAATATTTAACGGAATGTCTTGCGGTTCAAATCGCACCTCCTCTTCGACTTCCGCCTGAATTTCGATCAATTCTCCGCCAAAGACTTTTTCACGTGCTTTGTTCACAATTTTGCCGTTCACGGACACCTGATCATTTTCGATCCAAACTTTGATGCGTGAACGGGAATAGTCAGGGAATAATTGCGCAAGGGCTTGGTCTAATCTTGCCCCTAATAAATCTGAAGTCACTTCAGTTTGTAAAGTAATTTGTTGAGTCATTAATGATAAAATTCCAAATTATGTTTTCTTATTGATTGATGTCCTATAAAATAGCACCATTTTTTGCATGAACTTTGCAAACGGTGCCGAGTCGAAAGGCATTGTACATGAATTCGCAACACTTTTTACAGGTAAAATCATTATGCGTAAATTAACATCTCTTGCTTCAGTTATTTTAGCAAGCCTTATTCTTGCCGGTTGTTCCAACTCTTCTAAGAAAAGCGAATTTGACGGCATTCCTGCGCAAGATCTTTATAATCAAGGACAAACCTATTTACAAAAAGGTGATTACAATAATGCTATCCGTCACTTGGAAGCGGTTGATACCCGCGCTCAAGACGGTACTTACGGTGAACAAATTCAACTCAGCTTGATTTATGCCCAATATAAATTGGGCGAATATTACAAAGCATTGGATGCCGCCGAACGTTTTGCTCGCGCCTATCCTGACAGTACCAGTATGGATTATGTTTTTTACCTTGCTGCACTCAGCAATACCCGTTTGGCAGATAACTGGATCCAAGATTTCTTTGGCGTTAACGATGCCGGCAGAGCGGTTGAAAATGTGCGTAATGCTTATGGTAACTTCCAAACCATTGTTCAACGTTATCCGTACAGCCAATATGCTCAAGACGCACAACATTGGATGGTATATCTGAAAGATCGTCTTGCCAGACATGAATTGGGCATTGCCGAGTTCTACATGGAACGCGATGCCTATGTTGCCGTAGTAAACCGCGTGGAAGAAATGCTTCGCTTCCATCCTGACAGCCAAGCCACCAATAATGCGTTACCGCTTTTAAAACAGTCTTTCGAGGCTATGGGGATTCAAAGCTCCGCACAAAAAGTCGCCGCATTGATTGAAGCAAACAAAGACAAAACCTTCCCTGAAATTAACAAACCGTCGTACGGCGAACAATTCTGACAAGCGGTCTGTTTTAGGCAAAATTTTACCATTTTTTGAAGGGGCGGAATTCGCCCCTTTCCCATTTTATGTTGAGTACGGCATTATGCGAATTTTAGGAATCGAAACCTCTTGCGATGAAACCGGTGTGGCGATTTATGACGAAACAAAAGGACTCATTGCCAACCAACTTTACAGCCAAATTGATATGCACGCCGATTACGGCGGTGTCGTGCCGGAACTGGCTTCCCGCGATCATATCCGTAAAACCTTACCGCTGATTCAAGCGGCATTAAAAGAAGCGAATTTGACGACCGCCGATATCGACGGTGTCGCTTATACGGCAGGCCCGGGGCTGGTGGGCGCATTATTGGTCGGATCGACTATTGCCCGCTCTTTAGCTTATGCGTGGAATGTACCGGCACTGGGCGTCCATCACATGGAGGGGCACTTACTTGCCCCGATGTTAGAAGAAAATGCCCCTGAATTTCCGTTTGTGGCATTACTCATATCCGGAGGGCATACCCAGCTCGTGGATGTAAAAAATATCGGCGAATATGAATTATTAGGCGAATCAATTGATGATGCAGCGGGTGAAGCCTTTGATAAAACCGCCAAATTACTTGGTTTGGATTATCCGGGCGGAGCGGCTTTAGCAAAACTTGCCGAAAACGGCACGCCGAACCGTTTTGTGTTTCCCCGACCGATGACAGATCGCCCGGGATTGGATTTCAGTTTTTCCGGGCTCAAAACGTTTGCGGCAAATACGATTAACGCTAGTTTAAACGCACAAGGCGAGCTTGATCAACAAACCCGTTGTGATATTGCCCATGCTTTCCAACAAGCGGTGATTGAAACGCTTATCATCAAATGTCGCAGAGCATTGCAGCAAACCGGCTATAAACGCTTGGTTATCGCCGGTGGCGTGAGTGCCAATAAACAACTTCGTCATGATTTAGCCGAATTGATGAAACAAATCGGCGGTGAGGTATTCTATCCGCGACCACAATTCTGCACCGATAACGGCGCCATGATTGCCTATGCAGGATTTCTCCGTTTGAAAAACGGCGAACACACCGATTTATCCATCAGTGTGAAGCCACGTTGGCCAATGACGGAACTTCCGCCTATAGCTCGATAAGATAAACAAAAGGCGGAATAACTATCCGCCTTTTTTCTTGATTAATGCAACTTCATTGTTGGTCTTAAGAAGCGATTGATACGCCCTACCAGCATAATCAAACCGGTTTTCACGCAGCCGTGCAATGCGACCTGGTGCATCCGATATAATGAAAGGTATGCCATACGTGCAATCGATCCCTCAATAAACATGGAGCCTTTGGTTAAATTTCCCATTAGACTACCGACCGTACCGAAGCGGGAAAACGACACTAATGATCCTTTATCGTCAAAGACGAAACGTTTCAACGGTTTGCCTTCCAATTGCGCAATTAAATTTTTACCGCACACGGTCGCCATTTGATGTGCCGACTGGGCACGAGGCGGAACCGGTTTACCGTTTGCCTGCATTAAAAAAGCGCAATCACCGATAACATAAACGGAATCGTCCGTTAAGGTTTGAAGCGTATCTCTCACCGCAATTTGGTTGATTCGATTCGTCTCAAAGCCGAAATTTTTCGTTATTTCGGGCGCTTTGACTCCCGCCGCCCATACCATTAAATCCGCTTTGAAATTCTCATCATATTTGGTTACTAACCCGTCTGCCGTTGCCCGGATAACCGGCGTATTCGTCAGCACATCCACACCCAATGCTCGCAATTCCTTAATTGCCGACGCAGAAACACGCTCCGGCAGCGCAGGTAATAAACGCTCTCCCGCTTCCAATAAGGTCACTTTCAAACTGGTATTATCCAATTTACCGTAACCGTAAGAATTTAAATGTTTCACTGCATTATACAACTCGGCTGACAATTCAATCCCCGTTGCACCGCCGCCTACTACGGCAATATGCACTTCTTTTTCGTTGTTGTTGGAGAATTTTAAGAATAATTCCATCATGCGCTCATGAAATAGTTTCGCTTGCTCCGAGCTATCGAGAAAAATGCAATGCTCCGCTACTCCCGGTGTATTGAAATCATTAGAGCGGCTACCAATCGCAATAACCAATTTGTCGTAGTGAATTTTACGCTCCGCCACCAACAATTCATTTTCCGCGTTGTAAATCGGTGCCAAAACAACCGTCTTTGCATCAGGGTTGACGGCGGTCAGAGTGCCTTGCTGATATTCAAAATGGTGGTTCTTGGCGTGCGCACGATAGCTTAATGCATCCGTACCATCATCTAATGAACCGGTTGCCACTTCGTGTAACAACGGCTTCCATAAATGGCTAATATTTTTATCAATTAAGATAATATGCGCTTTCTGTTTTTTACCGAGTTTGTTACCTAAATATGTCGCTAATTCCAAGCCACCGGCACCACTTCCGACAATCACGATCGTTTCCATAATTTTCCCCGAAAAGTTGACTAAGATCAAAATAATCACAGTGAATTGTAGAGTGTTAACGTAGAAAGTCTAGCGAATTTAGAAATTATTTTTAATACAAAAAAAATAGCCGATTTGAGAAGTTTTGCACAGGCTGACATTGTCAATAGATAAAATCGAAAAAAATTCAATTTTTTTTCTTTAAAATCCCTAGAAAAAACATAACACATTGATTTTATTGAATAAGTTATTTTATATCCAATTGTAAAGGAGAGCGGAAAACCCCATGTATCATCAAGGTTTTCGAATGTTTAAAAAAAGTAATCCACAAAGTTATCCACAGGCTGTGTGGATAGAAAAAGCCTTATTTTTTCACTGATTTTATGAACAGTAATGAGGGGCGGTGGCGAAGATCTTTAAACTCGTCGTACCATTCCGGTTGACCGGCAAGCATAGGTTCTTCCACTTGCTCAATAGTGAAATTGCCTTGAATAAGGGTATTTAAAATCGTGGCGGTAGTGCGGTGGTAAGTTTTAAAGGATTGCTGAAACCAATTACGATCACGCTCACCTTCATCACGGTAATAATTTAAGCGATATGCGACTTGTTGTTTATTGATTTTTTCCCAACGCTCACCTTCTTTAAAACAGGTCACAATCGGGTGTTCTTGCGAGAAAATCAGTTGTCCTTGTGGTTTCAATTTTGCAGAAATCTGCGTTAATAAGGCGGATAAATCTTTTATGTAATGAAAAGCAAAAGAGCTGGTGACTAGATCAAAATCGCTTTCTGCTATGCTGGATAGGGCTTCCATCGGCAAGCAATAAAAGCGGTAAGCGGTCGGATCAACCCCGTTTTTTGCAAAATCTTTTTCAGCTTGTTCAAGCATAGATTGAGATAAATCTAAGCCTACAACCTGTTTCGCACCCAGTGCCATATAATGCAACAAATGCCCACCAGCCCCACAACCTAAATCCAGCACTTTTTTTCCGTTCAGATCAGGTAAAAGCGAAAACATCGTGGGCTTTTCCACCACTTCATTTAGGCTTATCGGGTTTTCACGCAGTTTAAGATAGCGTTCAAAGAAAATCGGGTTGTCGTAAATACTAGCCGTCATTTGCAAAAAATCTCTCAAATCCTACCGCTTGTAAATATCTTCACCATCACGGCGGGTTTTTAAAATACGCAAGATCCAGACATATTGCTCCGGATTCTTCGGCACAAAGTACTCAATCACTTCATTCATTTGTCGAGCGGATTGCAGTTCATCACCAGCAAATTCAAGAGGGGGTAAAATTTCAATTTGATATACGCCTTTTTCCGCATTGTAAATCGGGAACATTGGGATCACGACCGCATTTGCCACACGAGCCATTTTCGCCAACCCCGGCAATGTCGCTTTTTCGGTCGCAAAAAACGGTACATACACGCTTAACTCTTCACCAAAATCTTCATCGGGTAAAAAATAACCTAAATTACCTTTACGCACATCATTTAAAAACGGTTTAATCCCATTTTGACGGGTGTGCATTTTACCGCCGAAGCGTTCGCGGGTACGATTCCAAAGCCAATCGACAAGGGGATTATGATGCGGGTGATACATTGATACCATCGGCATTCCATAGGTATGCATAATAATCCCCGACGCATCAATCGACCACGTGTGGGGCACAAGTAAAATCACGTTTTTACCGTTCGCTCTCGCTTCTCGTACAATATCCAAACCTGAAAATTCACTGCGCTTTTGAATATGATCGACGGGACGTAAGGCAATTTCACCAATGCCTAACATCGTTTGAGCTACGGTAATAAACATTTTTTCAATCACATCTGACCGCTTTTCTTCCGACCAATCAGGAAAACAGTAGCGTAAATTAGTATCCGCTCGATGATATTGCTTTTTCCCTTTCAGTTTTTTAGTGACAATTTTTCCGACCCAAGTCGCCAACTTATCACGCCAACGAAATGGCACATAAGCCAAAATCACTAATCCCAAAATACCCAGCCAAATTCCCCAATATTTCGGGTGTAAAAAGGCTTTTTGGAACTGATGTTGATAACCTACTCGATATGTTTCTCGCTCTGACATTCTTTTGCCCTATTTCTTACGGTCGATAATATTTTTCACTGCCAAAATCAAACCCAAGCCAATAAACGCCCCCGGCGGTAAAATAGCTAATAGCAAGCCTGAATCTAAATGAAGCAGATCCATTCTTAACGATTTTGCCCAACTGCCTAGCAATAAATCCAAGCCGTCAAACAGTGTGCCGTTACCGATAATTTCTCGTATCGCCCCAAGCACCACAAGGCTTAACGTCATCCCCAGCCCCATTGCAAAACCGTCAAAAGCCGAATGGGCGACACTGTTTTTTGACGCAAAGGCTTCCGCCCGACCAATCACGATACAGTTTGTCACAATCAACGGGACGAAAATCCCCAACGATTGATATACCGGAAACGCAAAGGCATTCATTAACAACTGAATGGTTGTCACCGCCGTAGCAATAATCATTACATAAATCGGGATACGAATATCGTGCGGAATCACCTTGCGGAATATCGACACGATGGTATTCGTTATCGTCAATACCAATAACGTTGCCAAGCCTAAACCTAACGCATTGGTAACATTATTGGATACCGCCAACAAGGGACACAGACCAAGTAACTGAACTAATGTTGAGTTATTTGTCCATAGCCCTTGCATAAAAAGGGTTTTCCAAATCGAAGGCGCTTCCGCTCTTGATTCAGTATCGATTTGGATAATCGGAATTTGCTGTTCTGTTGCCATAATTATTACTCAAATCGTTTTTCTTTAAAGTAAAATATATTGTCCCGCTCATCAATCTCACGCAGCACCCGACAAGGGTTGCCGACGGCGATGCAATTATCGGGAATGTCTTTTGTTACCACACTTCCCGCACCGATCACGACATTGTTACCAATGGTTACATTCGGCATCACAACGGAATTCCCCCCGATCCAAACATTATTTCCAATGGTAATCGGCATTGCAAATTCAATGCCACTATTGCGTTTTTCCGCATCAATCGGGTGAGTTGCCGTGAATAATGAAACATTAGGGGCAAACATCACATTATCACCAATGGTAATCTTGGCACAATCCAACATCGTACAGTTATAATTCGCATAGAAATGCTTTCCTAACGAAATGTTATAACCATAATCACAACGGAAAGGCATCTCAATATGAAAATCGTCCTGCTCACGACGAAATAACTGTTTTAACAGTAATATCCGTTCTGCAAGCCTACTTGGTTTAAGTTGAGCTAACTCAAAACATAAATCCTGTGCAGTTATTCTATCTTGTTTCAATTTTGGGTCAGCAGGATCATAAAGTTGTCCGCTAATCATTTTTTGATATTCACTTTGCATTATCGACAACTCTCAAATTGTTCAAGCATCTCTGGCTTTTGCTTTAACTGAGTAATCACCCATTTTGCACTTTGGCGAACATTATTCACCACTGCTCTAGGCGTAATGGTCGCACCTGTAAACTGATCGAAGGTACCGCCGTCTTTTTTTACCGCCCATTCACCTTCATTCTCTAAGCTAAATTTGCGGTTGGTAAAGCTGTAAATCCAATCATCAATTCGGGTTTCAATTTTATCCCCCAGCCCAGGGGTTTCTTTATGGGCAAGGGTTCGCACGCCTAATACCGTTCCGTCAGGTTGAATACCCATCAACAGCACGATATTGCCCGAATAGCCGTCCGGGGCGGTGGCTTGAATAGCGTAAGCGGTCAGATCCGAGCCTTTTTTTGCCATATAGATTTTATTTAAAAACGGGGCTTCAGGAAGTTTAACCACTTTGCAGGTTGCCAATAAATCATTATCAAAATGCACTTGTGGCACAACTTCTATCAATAATTGTCGTTGCTGTTCTGCCGTAACCGCATCAATTCGACTTTTAGTCAGCAGATAAACGCCCGTTGAAACCGCCGTACAGAGTAACGCTATTGCCCCTAAAATCAGGGCGTAACGTGTGGTAATCACTGATGTTTTCATTGTTTCCGTCCTAATTTTGTACCGTATAAACGGGGTTGAGTATAGTGGTCGATTAACGGCACACAGATGTTTGCCAACAAGACCGCAAACGCCACGCCGTCAGGATAATTGCCATAATAACGGATTAAATAAACCAACAAACCGACCAACGCCCCGAAAATCAGTTTACCTTTTGGCGTAATCGAAGCGGTGACAGGATCAGTCGCAATAAAAAACGCACCGAACATCATCGCCCCACTAAATAACTGTGCTTGAGCCGTCCAACGAGCCGTTTCCGACACAAAATCTGTCGCAAAGCTCAATACAGCAAAAGTCCCTAACATTGCCATAGGAATTTGCCAATGAATAATTCGCTTATAAATCAATAACAAACCGCCAAGCAAAAAGGCTAAATTCACTTGCCCCCAACCGCCGATCAGCACATCAGCAAAGAGTTTCTCTAACTGAATACCTAAGGTCACATTATCTTTAATGCTATTCATCGCCTGTTTTGAGCCGTCTAACACCGTGGCAGACGACACACCATCGACACTTTGAATAAGTTGATGAACACTAAAACCGTCCGTGGTGACATTCGCAAAAATCAGCGAAAAACTATCCGCTAACGTTGGCGGTTCGTTCAACAACGCCAACGGTGGCAACCACGCCGTCATCTGCACAGGGAATGAAACCAACAACAACGCATAGCCAATCATCGCAGGGTTAAATAAATTCTGCCCCAAACCGCCATAAACGTGCTTTGCCAGCAACAACGCCACAATCACGCCAATCACAATCACCCAATAAGGTGCATAAGGCGGAATTGCCATTGCTAAAATCAATGCGGTTAAAATCCCCGACAAATCCGCCAAATAGAAAGCGGTCGCTTTACCACGCAATTTTGCAACGGCAATTTCAATCACCACCGCCAAGCCAATCGCCAAGATCGCCTGAATTAACACCCCATAACCAAAGAAATACCACTGTACTACCAACGCAGGCAACATCGCCCCAATCACCCACAGCATAAAATTTGCCGTCAGGTTGTTGGAGTGCGTATGGGGGGAACTGATCATTTTAAACATCAAATGTTTCCTTTATATCGTCTAAATTTGCTAAATCTTCGGCAAATGCATATTAAATTTAATCGTGAGCATTCGGATTGCAATTACCGTCGTTACCGTTGCCACATCAATCCAATTACTTTCAAACCCGGCATCACGGAACAAAATAAAAATAATACCGCCAACAAGACTTGCGGTTACATACACTTCTTTTTGTAAAATAATCGGCACTTCGTTGCGTAAAATATCCCGAATAAGCCCACCAAAACAGCCTGTCACACCACCTAAGGCGACACAAATTAACGGGTGCAAACCAAAATCCAGCCCTTTTTGCACACCAATTACGGTAAATACGCCCAAGCCAATCGCATCAAAAATCAACAAGCCTTTTTTCCAATAATCACGGTCGATCTGATTTCTCAAAATCGCCACAATCACCACCGCCACCGAAATCATCAACACATAAATCGGCTGTTTCATCCAAAACACAGGGGTACTGCCGATCATCACATCTCGCAAAGTTCCACCGCCCACGCCCGTTACAAAAGCTAACACAAACATACCGAAAATATCCATTTTGTGCTGGCGTGCCGCAATCGCCCCTGAAATCGCAAAAACAATCGTACCAATCAAGTCTTGAATAAACAAAAACGACCACGGAAATGGGGGGAATAATTCGTTCATTTATGTTCCTTTTATGATTATAGGTTTTGTTGTTGAGCCTCTTTTTTCGCTTTTGCCCTTGCAATTGCCGCTGCAACTGCTGCCTTGCGTGGATCTTCTACAACTTCAACTTTTGCAAAATTTTCGTCAGAAGTGACCGTTTGTTGTGCTTCTTTTTTGGCTTTTGCTCTCGCTAGCGCTGCCGCGACTGCCGCTTTGCGTGGATCTTCTGCGACTTCAGCTTTTGCAGAATTTTCTTCTGAAGTCACCGCTTGTTGAGCTTCTTTCTTCGCTTTTGCTCTGGCTAAGGCTGCTGCAACAGCCGCTTTTCTTGGGTCTTCTGCAACTTCAGATTTTGCAATATTTTCATCGGAAACCGCCGCTTGTTGAGCTTCTTTCTTCGCTTTTGCTCTGGCTAAGGCTGCTGCAACAGCCGCTTTTCTAGGATCTTCCGCAACTTCAGCTTTTGCAACATTTTCATCGGAAACCGTCGCTTGTTGAGCGTCTTTCTTCGCTTTCGCTCTGGCTAAGGCTGCTGCAACAGCCGCTTTTCTAGGATCTTCCGCAACTTCAGCTTTTGCAACATTTTCATCGGAAACCGCCGCTTGCTGTGCGTCTTCTGCCTGTTTTGCTAACCGTCTTGCCTTACGTTGTGCCATCAATTCGCGGTTATCCGGTTCACCGTTGGCTTTGGTTTGAACAGGGGTAGTCGCTTCTGCTTTTTTCGCTTTTAAGCGTTCAAGTGCCGCTTTAACCGGGTCTTCACCTTGACTATTTGCCACTTCTTCACGACGTTTTTCTGCGGCTTGTTGAATACGTGCCGTGCGAGCTTCTTTCTCTTTATTTAAACGTGCTTCACGCGCTTCAAAACGGATCTTCGCTTCTTCCGCCTGTTTTGCTTTTTGATCGACTTCTTTGATCTTGGCTTTTTCTTGGCGGAAATATTGGATTAGCGGAATATAACTCGGACAAACATAGGCACACACACCGCACTCTATACAAGCATCTAAATGGTATTCCTTTGATTTATCATGATCTTCCGCACGGGCAAACCAATAAAGTTGTTGCGGTAACAAACCCACAGGGCAAACATCAGAACAGCTTGAACAGCGAATACAGTTTCGCTCTGGTTCTGGCGGTGCATATTCAAAGTGATCAGGGGCGATAATACAGTTTGCCGTTTTGGTTATCGGCGATTGTAGTGACGGCAGAATAAAGCCCATCATCGGTCCGCCCAAAAAGACAGGGAAACGTTCGTCCGCTTGATAATCCACCTGTTCAAGCAAATGCAAAATCGGCGTACCGAGCCTTGCCCACACGTTGCCTTTGTTGCGAATTTTATCGCCCGTCAGCGTCACCACTCGCTCAATTAACGGCTCATCATCCATTACCGCACGTTTTACGGCAAAGGCTGTGCCGACATTGTGCATCACAATGCCCATCTCGATAGTCCGTTTGCCTTGCGGAATTTCCAGCCCTGTCAGTACTTGCACCAACTGATCGCTTGCCCCCGACGGATATTTAGTTGGGATAACACGCAGGCTAATGTCATTCGCTCCTTTTAATGCTTTTTCAATGGCTTTAATTGCTTTCGATTTATTATCTTCAATGGCGATCACCACTTCTTCAGGGCGAAGCACATAGCGTAAAATCCGCACACCTTCGATCATCTCATCGGCGTAATCTTGCATTAAACGATCATCACAAGTGATATAAGGCTCGCACTCTGCACCGTTAATAATCAATAACTTACAGCGTTTATCGGCAAAATGTAATTTATGTGATGTCGGGAATACCGCACCGCCTAAACCTGCGATCCCGGCTTGGTAAACTTTCTGAATAATCTGATCGCTTGTTAGGCTTAAAAAATCATCAATCGGCTGACGCTCGATCCACTTATCTTCGCCGTCCGTTTCAATCACAATGGTTAATTCAGGTAAGCCCGATGGGTGTGACGAAACGTGGGGCTGAATAGCGACCACTTTTCCCGAAGTCGGGCTGTGAACAGGCAGTTGGCGATAGTTATCCCCTTTCGTCAGGGCTTGCCCTTTCAGCACCAAATCCCCTTGCTGAACAATCACTTCCCCAGCTGTTCCCGAATGTTGCAATACAGGAACATAGAAAAATTTTGGCAGATGTAACGAACGGATCGGCTTTTGGTTCGACTGCTTTTTCATTTCAGGCGGGTGGATACCACCGGGGAAATCCCATAATTTCCCTTCACGAATACGGCTTAATACATCAGCTTGCATTACTTCCCCCAACCACAATTTTCTTTTCAACTTCAGTGGTATTCACAATCGGGATCACCAAATTCGCATCAAATTTCCAGTTCCAGTTTTGTGTCGTTTGTTTCACTTTTATCATTTCAATACAATCAGTCGGGCAAGGGGCAACACAGAGTTCGCACCCTGTACAAAAATCGGCAATCACCGTGTGCATCGCTTTGTTTGTCCCGATAATCGCATCAACAGGGCAAGCGGCGATACATTTGGTACAACCGATACACAGTTCTTCGTGAATATACGCCACCTTCGCCACAGGCTCTTCGCCTGATGTTTCAGGCACATCAACCCCAAGTAACTCAGCGATTTTCACCACCGTCGCTTGCCCACCCGGGATACATTTCGTAATGTCGTCGCCGTTCGCCACCGCTTCCGCATAGGGCTTACAACCAGGGTAGCCACATTGCCCGCATTGGCTTTGTGGTAACAAGGCATCGATCTGTTCAACAATTGGATCGGCTTCAACTTTCAACTTAACCGACGAATAGCCCAACATCGCCCCAAAAACCAAGGCAATCGCTGCAATCGCAAGTAAAATATAGAGAATAATGGAATGATCGAACATTAGATTTTTACCAAACCTGTAAAGCCCATAAAGGCTAACGACATCAACCCTGCGGTAATTAACGCAATGGACGCACCTTGAAAGGCTCTAGGCACATCTGCCGCTACTAACCGTTCACGCAAAGCTGAAAAAAGCACTAAAACTAATGAAAACCCTGCCGCCGCACCGAAGCCGTAAAGCACAGACTGCACAAGATTATTAGATAAATTCACATTCAACAACGCCACCCCTAATACCGCACAGTTGGTAGTAATCAGTGGCAAATAGATACCCAGTAAACGATAAAGAGTCGGGCTGGTTTTATGTACGATCATTTCGGTTAATTGCACAATCACCGCAATCACCAAAATAAAGACCAAGGTGCGTAAAAACTGAGCTTCAAGGGGAACAAGCAGATAGCTTTCCACTAAATAAGCGGCAAGGGAAGCGACCGTCAAAACAAAGGTCGTCGCCATACCCATACCGATAGCCGTTTCAACCTTTTTCGACACGCCCATAAACGGACAAAGCCCCAAGAATTTCACAAGCACAAAGTTATTGATTAACGCCGTACTGATAATTAACAGAATATGCTCAACCATTTAACCCACGAATTTATCATCAGAAAATCTAAAAAATGTCGTGTATTATCGGCTTTTTTGCTGTAATGAACAACCGAATTTCGTTAACATAGGTTACAAGCGGTCTGATTTTCCTAAAAATTTGCAAACAGCTATCGAAGGAGGAACAATGCAATCCAAACAATTTTTTATCTACGGCTTAGTGCAAGGTGTCGGCTTTCGTTTTTTCACTTGGCAAACAGCCAATAAAATCGGCGTGGTCGGTTCGGTACGAAATTGCAGTGACGGCAGTGTCGAAGTGATCGCCCAAGGTTCGGAAGAACAAATCGCAAGATTGCGTGAATGGTTACAACATGGTCCCCGCTCGGCAAGGGTGGAACGAGTGATTGAAATGGATTATAAAGGTGATAAAGTTTTTGAAGATTTTGATGTATACCACTATTAACCATGAAATAAGCTTAGTAGACAAAATATCTTTTGTCCACTAAACCACCTATTTGGATATTTAAAAAGGTTAGTATTTTTCCCCACTAACCTTTTTACATTCATCACAAGAAATTATTTTTGACCGAATTTTTGTTGTAATTCAGCTTGTAATTTCTGTAAATCCGCACCGGATTGCATTAACTGTTGGGTTTTGTCTTGAATCACTTTTTGTACGTCTGTCGCACTCGGGTTTGCCATCGCTTTTACAGATTCTGCGATTAATTCGTTAGACAATGTTAATGTTTCTTTGGTCTTTGCTTTAAATGCATTGACATCTGCATTTTTGATTTCTAACGCATCTAAGCTTTTCAAGACTTCATCTACTTTAGTCGTGAAGGTTTTTAATGCTTCTTCAATTTGCGCTTTATCTTGGCTTGCTAATTTTTGCTGTAACTCAGCTTGGAAACCGGCCAAAGCTTTCTCTTGAGAAAGATTCCAATCAACAATTTTTTTGAAATCTTCAGCACCTTGTTGATCTGCCTCTACCGGAGCCGCTTCTGTTTTTGCCGCTTCCGCAGCAGGTGCTTGTTGAGCTGCAGGCGCTGATTCCGCTTTTGGTGCTTCTGCCGGTTTATTTGCAGGTTTATCACAAGCTGTTAAGAAAATGGCGAATAGTGCTGTCGCACTGATTTTGGTAAATTTGTTCATTGAACATTCCTCGAATAGTTAAGAGTAAAGAAATAACAAACCTCACATACGTAAGGCACGACATATTGTACTGCTAATAGACTTGATGAAGGAAAATTTGTTCATTTAAACTCAGCACAATCGGTTTACATGAACAAAAAACAACCAATCATACCCCAATTGCCTGAGCGATTAACATTTTTTTTACGAAATTATTTTGATTTGTCACGCTTAAACCGACGCCACGTACTAGTTTCTTCAGTGGGTGATCACCGGAAAAAAGCTGCTTCAGCCCTTCCATGGCGGTCAAAATTTTCACCGCTTCAACTTTACGGACTCGTTCGAATTGGCGTAAATGGCGGTAATGCCCGATATCGAGGCCTGAAGCCAAGTTACGTTTAAGCTCTTCCGCTAACGTAAATGCATCGGCAAAACCTAAATTAACACCCAGGCCGGCCAGCGGGTGAATCGTATGTGCCGCATCGCCGATTAACGCAATACGATCTTGCACAAAATTACGCGCATAACGGGCTACAAGCGGGTAGATCGCACGAGAACTTTGCAATTCACACAACCCAAGTCGGTTGTCGAAAGCGATAGTTAATTGCCAATTGAAGGTTTCGGCATCACAATCAAGCAACTTTTCGGCTTTTTCAGGCGGTAATGACCATACGATAGAACAATGCTGTTCATCATGAAGCGGCAGAAACGCCAATATGCTGTCAGGGGCAAAAATCTGGCGCGCCGTTTTAACGTGTGGTTCCGCCGTTTTGACATTACAAACCAACGCCGTATGTTGGTAATCACGGCTAATTAACGGAATGTGCGTTTGACGTCTCACCCAAGAATTCGCGCCGTCTGCGCCGACAACCAATCGGGTTGAAAGCATTTCGCCGTTTTCCAATGTTAAAAAGGCTCCATTATCGCTGATGCCTAATGTTTTCGGTGAACTTAAAATGATCTCAACATTGTTTTGTCGACTGATTTTTTCCCACAGTGCCGCTTGAATTTGTTCGTTTTCCACGATGAAACCCAGATGTGACAAACCAAGCTGCTTAATCGTTGAGTCATTGTTGTCAAAATGAATGTTGGCAAAACTGTCTTTTTCCCACACATACATTTGATCATAAGGCGAAAGACGCTCACTCGGGATGGCTTGCCAAGCGCCGATTCGGGTCAATAGATTTTGGCTGGTGAAGTTAATGGCGCTGACACGATTGGAAAGACGGTCGGGGTCAATTTGTGGAGACGATTTTTCAATGAGTTTTATCCGACAATCGCTTTCTGCAAGTAATCCTGCCAACGTCAATCCGACCATACCTCCGCCGATAATCACAATGTCTGCTGTTTTCATATTAAATACTTCTATGATGATATTCTAAGCTACGATGTCTGATCTGAACATCTTTTCCTCGGCTGGCGAAATACTGCCCTAACTGTTCGGCAATAAAGACAGAGCGGTGCTTCCCTCCGGTGCATCCGATAGCAATGGTCAAATAGCTTCGATTGTTTTTTTCTAACGCCGGTAACCACATTTCCAAATAATTACGGGTATGGTAAATAAAATTATGTACTTCGGTTTGACGCTCTAAAAACTCAATCACCGGTTGTTCCAACCCTGTCATTGGTCGAAGTTCAGGATTCCAATGCGGATTCGGCAAGAATCGTACGTCAAAGACATAATCGGCATCCGCCGGTACACCGTATTTAAAACCGAAGGATTCCACAATAATTTTTAGTGCCTTATCCGATGAACCGTGCAATAACCCCCGTAAACTTTCGGCTAATTCATGGGAAGAAATATGCGTCGTATCAATGATATAGTTGGCTTGTTGGATCAGCGGTTCAAGTAAGCTGCTTTCGTGATCAATCGCACTCTCTAACGATAAATTCAGATTTGATAACGGATGTAAACGACGGGAATCGCTATAGCGACGAATTAAGGCGTTACGTTCACAATCCAAGAAAATCAATTTGGTAGTAATGTCTTTCGGTAACTGGGCTAAGATAGTTTCCAATGCGTTCGGATCATCCGGCAAATTGCGGATATCCAAGCTGACCACGGCTGAGCGATCGGAAGTCGCCAAAAACTCGGCAAGTTGGGGAATCAGGGGTAACGGAATATTGTCCACACAATAATACCCGACATCTTCTAAAGCACGTAAGGCAACCGATTTACCTGAGCCTGATCGCCCACTGATAATAATTAACTCCATACCTATTCCTCCTTAGTAGATTTCGCTTCCTCAATAAGTTGTTGGTGCTCCGCATACTCCAACACCTGCCATATTTCTGCTGAAGACTTGGCGGCACGAAGATGCTTTAACACATTTTTATCGCTTAATTGTTGTGCAATTGACGGTAAACAATCCTTATAACGTTCACAACTATTTTCCGGAAATAATACGGCATAAATAAGATCCACGTCTTTGTTGTCGTTTGCGTCAAAATCAATCGGAGTTTCCAATTGCAAAAAGACGGCTATCGGCTCGTCCAATGCCACCCCGAGCGTTATAGGTAGCTTCGTATGAGGTAATGCTACACCGTTGTTGATTGCCGTCGTTCCTAATTTTTCCCGTTTGAACAGCTCTGAAAAACATTCTATCGGACACACTTGGTTACTTTTATCCTGTGGAAAATGTTGATTGATATAGTCCGCGACTACTTTGCCAATCAATTCCAGCGCACGTTTTTTACTGGACAGTAAAACACCCTGATAGACATTTTCGGGAGATAAAAATGCTGTAAGTTTCATCATTCTTCTGTCTACAAGCGGTCTGTTTTGCAAAAAATGTTGCAAATCGCACCGCTTGTTAAAAGTTAAAGTTTAAATTGATCACCTAAGTAAACGCGTTTAACGTCCGGATTATTTAACACCTCTTCCGGCGTTCCGCTGGCGATCATTTGCCCGCTACCGACGATGTAAGCCCGTTCGCAGACATCTAATGTTTCGCGAACGTTATGATCGGTAATTAACACCCCTAATCCCCTTTCTTTCAGATTTACGATAATTTTTTTGATATCGATAACCGAAATGGGATCAACCCCGGCAAAGGGTTCGTCAAGTAAAATAAACTGCGGATTGGCAGCCAATGCTCGGGCAATTTCCACCCGACGACGCTCACCGCCCGACAGAGATTGTCCAAGACTATGGCGAATATGTTCAATATGGAATTCTTCAATCAATTCATCGGCTCGCGCTTTACGTTGTAAGTCGTCCAAATCTTTTCGGATCTGCAACACCGCCATCAAATTATCGTAAACGCTTAATCGGCGGAAAATGGATGCTTCCTGTGGTAAATAACCGATACCTTGTTTTGCCCGATCATGCATAGGCAACACACTGATATCCGAATCATCAATACGAATTTTACCTTGATCATGACGAACCAACCCGACAACCATGTAAAACGTCGTGGTTTTACCCGCGCCGTTCGGTCCGAGCAAGCCGACAATTTCGCCCGCCTTCACATTCAAACTGACATCTTTAACGACTTGGCGGTTTTTATAACTTTTCGCTAAGTGTTCTGCATAAAGCGTTGGCATTTTCGACCTACTTTTTATTCTGTAATTGAGTTGGAATGAGAACGGTATTGACACGCGCTTTGCCGCCACCGGACGCTTTTAATTGTTGCTTTTTAACATCGTAAGTGATTTTTTCAGCTTTAATCGCACTATCCATCTGCTTCAGTTCCGCATTACCGATAAGTGTTAAAAATTCGGTTCCTAAATCATAATGGACACTGTTTGCTTTTCCGTTGACCGGCTTGCCGTCATCTAACGTTTGTTGGAACGTTACCGGAGCACCTGACGCATCGATCGTTTCTTTTTTGCCCTCTCGGCGTGTGATAGTCACTTTGGATGCATGGACTTTGATTGAGCCTTGCGTAATCACGACATTATCACTGAATGTAACAATGTTATTCTCCATATCGAGGGACTGGCTGCCGGAATCAATATTAATCGGCTGATCCGTATCACCTTTTAAAGCATGCGCAGAAAAACTGACACTGAACAATGTCGTGAGAAAAATTGATTTCATTATAAATTTCATTCTCTATCCTTACTCGGTTGAATCACTGACTTTTTTATCAGCCGGTCTAATTACTGTAGGTTCAATATATGTTTTGACATCTTTCGTCAGGGTGGCGACTTGTTTTTTTAAGTTTCCCGTTAATCCGGTACCGGTAGTCGTAAATCCCATACCGTTAGATTTGACGATACTTTGGGAGAATATATCCTGCGTATTTAAATCGACGGACAGTGAATCGGTTTCGATTTTTTGCAAACGGGAAGTCGGATCCAAACTTTCAATCTTCACGTGCCCTTTTAAATTAAGCATTTTATCCTTGGTGACTTCCGCATAATCCGCCGTGACTTTCCATTGTTTAAATGCCGTCTCTTTATCAAACAAATTCAGTAACGGTTTAAAAAATTCCGTACGCTCCGTCTCTTCGTAACGTTTAATCTCTTTCGCTTCGGCAAAATATTGCGGTTTTCCGGTAAGATCATAGACCGTGGTAGTCATCTGTTGACCAACATATTCGGGTTCACCTTCTTTTTTAATAAGGGACAATCCGATAGTATCCGATGTTTGTTGACTGTAATACCAGCCCCCCAACACTGCAACGATCAAGATTAAAATAATATTTAAACGTATGTTCATAGCGTCTCTTATACACAGATATAGTGTTGAATCATATCATAAATTTCAATGGCAATATAGAACGAAAATTCTCGGAAAAGTTTTACCGCAACATAAAAAAAGCCCCGATGATTCGAGGCTTTTTAACATTATTTTGCGGCTTTTAACTCTTGATAATATTTTTCATAAAGCTCTATCGCATCACCGACATCGACTTGCCAATCGCTTCTCTCAATCACATCTTGTCGAATAAAGACTGCAGGATCGTCAACCAATTCTTTCGGAAGCAATTTTAATGCATTTATATTAGAAGTCGGATAACCGATGGCTTCCGTCAATTTTACGGCAACAGGAGCTGACAACATATAATTAATCAGTTTATATGCGCCTTCGGGATTCTTTGCCGTGACCGGAATGGCTAAGTTATCAATCCAAAGCGGTGTACCTTCTTTCGGATATACCATGTTAATCTTTGCCCCTTCATTTTTCGCAATACGCACCGAGCCGTTCCATAACATGCCGATATCCACTTCTCCCGAAATAAACGAACTCGCCGGATTATCCGAAGTAAATGCCAAGACATTCGGACGCAATTTTAGTAATTCTTCGTAAGCTGCTCTAATGATTTTCGGATCTTGCGTATTCGGATCTTGTCCCATTTTCAATAAAGCAATATTAAACGTTTCACGCGGATCATCCAATAACTGCAATTTATTTTTAAATTCCGGCTTCCACAAATCGCCCCAAGATTGGAACTTCGCCGGGTCTTGTGTTTCGGTGTTGTAGGCGATTCCCGTTGCGCCGAATAACTGCGGGATAGAGTATTTATTCCCTTTATCAAACGGACGATCCAACATTTTCGGATCCAATTCACTCAATACCGGTAACTTACTGTGATCCAACTCCATCAACATCCCTTCTCGCGCCATTTTAGAGACAAAATAGCTTGTTGGAGCAATCACATCGTAGCCGCCGTTTTTGCCCATCGTTTTCAGTTTGGCATACATGGTTTCATTGGATTCAAGGCTCGATACAATCACCTTAATACCGGTTTGTTTTGTAAAATCATCCAATAATCCTTCCGGCACATATTCAGACCAGGTATACAGATAAACCGTATTGTTGTCTGCCATAGCGACATGAGAGGAAAACATCATCATTCCGGATAAAACGACAGCCCATTTTTTCATTTTCGAGTCTCCAAATAAGGGAGTTGGCGCATTGGTTATACACTTTTGTTATAACCACTTACCACATTGTGGCGTTTCGGATTCTAGGTTAATTAAAGGGAAATGCAAGAAAATTTACTGTGAGCTCACAATAAAAAAACCCTAAGAACGCGCTTAGGGTTTTCAATCAATAAAAAATTATTTTGCCGCTTTTAACTCTTGATAATATTTTTCATAGAGTTCGATTGCATCACCGACATCATCCTGCCAATGGCTTTTTTGCAACACTTCGGACGTAGGGTAAATTGCCGGATCTTCGGTAATTTCTTTTGGTAATTTTTCCAACGCTTTGACGTTTGATGTCGGATAACCGATTTCTAACGTTAATTTTTCAGCTACCGGTGCACTTAATAAGTAGTTGATTAACTTGTGAGCACCATCCGGGTTTTTCGCATTAGACGGAATCGCTAAGTTATCCACCCACAGCACAGGCCCCTCTTTCGGGAATACCATATCAACCGGTGCTTGTTCTTTTTTCGCAATACGAATCGAACCGTTCCATAATTGACCCAATTCAACTTCACCTGCAATAAATGAGTTAGCCGGGTTGTCTGAACTAAATGCCAACACGTTCGGGCGTAACTTTAATAGCTCTTCATAAGCCGCTTTGATGACAGCCGGATCTTTGGTATTCGGATCTTGACCTAATTTTAATAATGCAATGTTAAACACTTCACGCGCATCGTCTAATAATTGAACTTTACCTTTGTACTCCGGCTTCCATAAATCACCCCAAGAACTGAAATCGCTACCTTGGAATGAACCGGTATTATAAGCAATACCCGGAGCGCCTAATAATTGCGGTAAAGAGTATTTATTACCTTTATCGTAAGGCTTGTCTAACCAATCTTTGTTAAGATCCGCAATGACAGGTAATTTACTGTGATCAAGCTCCATTAACATACCTTCACGCGCCATTTTTGACACGAAATAGTTTGTCGGGGCAATAACATCATAACCACCGTCTTTACCCTGAATTTTTAATTTTGCATACATGGTTTCATTTGATTCAAGGGTTGAAACGACGACTTTAATACCGGTTTCTTTCGTAAACTCTTCTAATAAACCTTCTGGCACATACTCCGTCCAAGTGTAAAGGTGTACGGTTTCATTTGCCAACGCACTGTTTGCACTTAACATCACCATACCAGAAGTGAATGCGACAGCCCATTTTTTCATTAATGTGTTCTCCTAAATGAGTAAAAAAAGAAGATTTGGATCACTCCAACAAATACCTGCCTTTCGCATGAAAGACGGGGGGCATTCTAAGCCCCCCCCCCTACATTTTGCAACAAATTTATTGCAAATTCGTTCATTTTTTAAGCTGACAGCCTAAATTCTACATCACAACGACATCAAATTGATCTTGGTGATAGTAAGGTTCAATTTTGATTTCCACTTTCTTACCGATAAACACTTCCAATTCCGCTAAAAGCGCATGGGATTCTTCATGAATTAAATATTCCGCCACATTGCGGGATGCATACACCACATAACGTTCCGAACGATATAAATGATGAACTCGAACAACCTCACGCATAATCTCATAACAGACCGTTTCAACTGACTTGATCGTCCCCCTGCCTTTACAAGAGGCACAATCACAGCACAATACCCGCTCAAGGCTTTCACGGGTACGTTTACGGGTCATTTCAACCAAGCCCAATTGGGTAAAGCCGTTCACATTGGTTTTTACTCGATCGCCTTTTAATGCCAACTCTAAAGATTCCAATACACGTTCACGATGCTCTTCTTCCAACATATCAATAAAATCGATGATGATAATACCGCCGAGATTGCGTAATTGCAGCTGATGAGCAATCGCTTGCGTTGCCTCAATGTTGGTATTAAAAATCGTATGCGCCAGATTTCGATGACCGACAAACGCCCCCGTATTGATGTCAATGGTTGTCATCGCTTCCGTCTGCTCAATAATCAAATAACCGCCCGATTTTAAATCCACCCGTTTATCCAACGCTTTTTGGATACCGTCTTCCACCCGATACACGTCAAACAGTGGCTGAGAACCGCTATATAAACTGACACTCTCCGCCAATTCGGGCATAAATTCACTCAAAAACTCCTTCACCTGCTCGTAAGTCATTTTCGAATCAATCTGAATGGACTTAATGTGAGTACCGACGAAATCACGCAACACGCGTTGCGCTAACGCCAACTCACCGTACAACATAGATTTTGCGGGATATTTTCCTTTACGTTCTAACACTTTCCGCCATAAACGTTTTAAAAACATCGCATCTTGTTCAAGGCTTTCTTCACTGACCTCTTCCGCCGCTGTCCGAACGATAAAGCCGCCAAGCTCGTCACAGTAAGGTTCCACCAACGCTTTCAGGCGGTTACGTTCTTCCTCACTTTCAATCCGTTGAGACACGCCGACATGGCTGTTTTCCGGCATAAAGACCAAATAACGTGAAGGCAGCGTGATATCTGTCGTTAAACGCGCTCCTTTGGTACCCAGAGGATCTTTCACAACCTGCACAACAATATCCTGCCCTTCGCGTACCAACTCACTGATATTTTTTACCACGAATTGTTTTTTCTCGTTCTCATCGACACATTCGGTGTGAGACACAATATCGGATGCATGTAAAAACGCCGCTTTTTCCAACCCGATATCCACAAAAGCCGATTGCATCCCCGGCAAGACACGGGTCACGCGTCCTTTATAAATATTGCCGACAATCCCACGTTTGGCCTCACGCTCAATGTGGACTTCTTTTAAAATCCCGTTTTCGACTAACGCCACACGGGTTTCACTGGGTGTGACGTTGACTAATAATTCTGCACAATTCATTTGAATCTTTATATTTAATTGAAAAATTGACGAATTTTACCTAAACAAGCGGTCAGTTTGTTAACTTTTTTTGCAAAAAGTGATCTCTCCTTTGATTTACGGCAAGAATTTGATAGTCTGCACGCCATTTTGTGCAAAGAGAAAAAACCATGACTGAAAAAACCTTTATTACGGGTAAAGATGCAGCCCTTGAAGAGAGTATCGAAAAATTCCAGACGAAATTAAAAGACTTAGGCTTTAATATTGAAGAAGCCTCGTGGCTCAACCCTGTGCCGAATGTATGGTCGGTGCATATTCGTGATGCAGACTGCCCACAATGTTTCTCAAACGGTAAAGGGGCAAGTAAAAAAGCAGCGTTAGCGTCTGCGTTAGGGGAGTATTTTGAACGTTTATCGACCAATTATTTCTGGGCGGATTTCTATTTAGGCAAAGAGATTGCCGAAGGCAAATTTGTTCACTATCCAAGTGAAAAATGGTTTGAAATTGAAGATGAAGAAACTTTACCGGAAGGCATTTTAGATCCGTTCTTGCGTGATTATTTCGACCCTCACGGCGATTTAACCCCTGATTTATTGATCGATTTACAATCGGGCAATGCAGATCGTGGTATCGTGGCGTTGCCTTATACCCGTCAATCCGACGGTCAAACGGTCTATATTCCGCAAAGTATTATCGGTAACTTATTCGTATCGAACGGTATGTCTGCGGGTAACACCAAAAACGAAGCCCGTGTGCAAGGCTTATCGGAAGTGTTTGAGCGTTTTGTAAAAAAACCGCATTATTACAGAAGCGATCAGTCTGCCTGAAATTCCACAAAGTGTGATTGACGGCTACCCGACAATCAAAGCCTCTATCGAAAAATTAGAACAAGAAGGCTTCCCGATCCTCTGCTACGATGCGTCATTAGGCGGTGAGTTCCCTGTGATTTGTGTGATTTTACTCAATCCGAACAACGGCACCTGCTTTGCCTCTTTCGGTGCACACCCGAACTTCCAAGTGGCGTTTGAGCGTACTGTCACCGAATTATTACAAGGTCGTAGCTTAAAAGATTTAGATGTTTTCGCACCGCCTTCGTTTAATAATGAAGATGTAGCGGATCACGCTAACCTTGAAACTCACTTCATTGACTCAAGCGGTCTGATTTCGTGGGATCTTTTCAAATCCGAAGCGGATTATGATTTCGTTCACTGGGATTTTTCAGGCACAACCGAACAAGAATTTGCCAACTTAATGGCAATCTTCAATAAGCATAAACAAGAAGTTTATATTATGGATTACGAGCATTTAGGCGTTTACGCTTGCCGTATTCTTGCCCCAGGTATGTCAAACATCTATCCGTCAGACGACCTAATTTATGCAAACAACAATATGGGAATGGAATGGCGTGAGATTTTGCTCGACTTGCCATATTTCCACCACGATCAAGACACCTACCAAGAGTTACTGGACGAGTTGGACGAACAAAGCATTGACGATATGACCCGTGTGCGTGAGTTTATTGGCGTGGTGGCAGAGAAAGGCTCAGCCTTACAAACCTTGCGTATTGGCGAGTTAAAATCAATGTTACACCTTGCTTTAGGTAACCTTGAAGAAGCGTTAGATTGGGCAAACTGGACAGCCAATATGAATGCCTCCGTCTTCTCAGCAGAACGCAATAACTACTACCGCTGTTTGATTCAGTCGATTGAGTTGTTCTTAGATGAAGGACGTGAACCGGAACAATACCGTATGCTATTTAACAAAATGTACGGCAAAGAAGCGGTGGACTTTGCGTGGTCTGCGGTACAAGGCGGTAACCCGTTCCACGGCTTAAACGGTTCAGATGAAAGCCTTGAAAATATGCAGGCTCATCAAAAACTGTTGGCGGCTTACCGTAAATTGCAACAGGTGAAATAAGTTACGCGACCTCGGGCGCACGAGCGCCCGAATTTTCTTTTCTATAATGAAAACGGAGTTGCTACATGAATAAATTGATCAGCGTGTCACTCACTCTCCTCTCTGCGACCGCCGCCTTTGCCGAAAGTCATTTTGAAAAGGGAAGCCGTCTGCTTATCACATATAATTCGGATTACCGCAAAGCTTTTCACGCATTTAAGCAGTCGTGCGAACAAGATAAAAGCCCGTCCGGCTGTTACATGGTTGCCGAAATGTATGCACGAGGCTGGGGAGAAAATTATGACGACGATCCCGGTCGCGATAAAGCCGACGAATTATATCAGCGGGCTTGTGACATGGGCGAAATGCACGCTTGTTACGAGCGGGGCGAACGCGTTGAAACTTCATATGATATCGATGGTAAAAATTATGAGCACGCCCGCCGCTATTTTGAAAAAGCCTGTGAAGCCAACGTCATCAAAGCCTGCCTACGATTAGCCAATTATTACGGTGCCGGTATCGGCGGGCTACCGATTGATCTGCAAAAGGAAATGGCATTACTAAATAAAGCCTGCTACTCCTCGGAGCCGTATTATTCAATAGGCTGTCTTACCCTCGGCGCAATGTATGAAGAAGGCCGGACCGTTCCGAAAGATCTTCAAAAAGCCAAGCGGTTCTATGGCATGGCGTGTGACGATAACGAAGCCGAAGGCTGTGACAGATACAAAGCGCTTCATCAACCATAACCGCTCCGCCCTTGAGTATTTTGCAAAATAATTGCCGAATCGTACCGCTTGTCGCCACAGTTCGGCTTATTTATTCATCGAATCCAAAAAATTAATCAAATTCCGCTTTTGCTCATTGTTTAATTTTGCCCAATGGTAGTCCAAACGTTGCTTTAACGCATCGTTTCGAATCGGCACATAATGCTCCTTATCCGAAAACGTCAGATTATCCGCTTTACTGTCGGCAAAAAACCAACTGATAGGCGTATCTAAAATCACGGCAATATTGACCAAATGGGAAACATTCATTTTCGTCGCGCCACGCTCATAACGTGAAAACTGTTGTTGCGACACCCCGATTTGCTCCGCCAGCACCTCCGCACTCAATCCGACCTCTTTACGTCGTTGTACGATTCTCTTCCCGATTGCCAAATCCACATCCGTTGCTACAAATTTCGTCATTTTTGCCACTCATCAAACATTTACTCAATGAGTGATATTTTTTGTTATTTATACTCTTGTTTTTATTTCTATAGAATTGTATATTTATTAAAATACTCAATCAGAGAGTATTAACAACTTTACTTAACATTACTTTTAACCTAAGGAGACCCATGATGAAACGTTTACACATAACATCCATTGTGTTGATTGCCGGCATTCTTTCCGCCTGTGGCGGCGGTGGTGGCGGTGGTGGCACGGCTGAAACACCTGACGGAAAAAAATTTGACTTAGAAATTAGCGCTAAAGGAACGGTGGAAGGAAATACGCCCGAAGGAAGATTATTCGGACAAAACAATGCCGACTCATTTTACGGTGTATGGCGTAATGATGCCAAAACCTTGCGGGAACTTCGCTATCAAGGCACCGAAGCCACCAATATTCCGACTTCGGGCGTTGCCACCTACAAAGGGGATGCAGTTTGGATAAGCGGGTACGACAACTCCTTCCAAAAAGGCGGGAATACCACCCTGAAGGTTGATTTTGATGAAAAAACCGTTAACGGAAAAATCACCTTCTCTATATTTAACGGCGATGAATTCAGACGTGATATCACCTTGCATACAGGTTCACTGTCCGGAGCCTCGTTCGCAGGGCGAGCCAGCGTACTCGGTAACAGTGGCGGTCAATACCAAGGAGCCTTATTCGGAGATGGCGCCAAAGAAGCCGCCGGTTTGGTGCAATTTAAAAATAACAGCAGCTTAGATGTCAGCTTCGGCGGTAAAAAACAATAATTCAATCACTATTTGGAGATCTTACGATGAAAAAATTACTTTCTATCCTTACTTTAACTTCTGTTCTTTCACTCACGGGCTGTGCCACTATTCTTGGCGACAAAACGCAATCGTTACCGATCAGCACAACGCCTGAAGGTGCGCATTTTAAAATCATTGATGAAACAGGGAAAACCGTTCATGAAGGTACCACGCCGGCAACCGTCACATTACCAAAACATGACGGCAGCTATTTCGGCAAAAAAACCTATTCCGTTACGTTCGATAAAGAAGGTTACCAAACCGCAACATACCCGTTATCCACTTCACCCAATGCAAAATATATCTTGGGGAATTTCATTTTCGGAGGCTTAGTCGGCTGGTTAATCGTCGATCCGCTTAACGGCGGCATGTATGATATTCATCCTGCCTCAGTATCCAAAACCTTAAACCAATAATCTACGTAAAAACTCAAGAGAACTTCTCTTGAGTTTTTCTCTTCCTTAATGGCACAGGTAGCCATGCTGAGACCTAGATATTGATAAAGACTATTTAAAATTTACTATAAATCCAAAAACTTAAATATATTATATAGTTAGAGAACCACGTTATGAGAAAAACACTTCTAGCAACTACAACACCATTTTTTTTAGCCGGTTGTTTAAGTACTAACATATATACCAATAATAATTTTCAACAAATTAAACAGGAAAATTTGCAACAACCTAAATATCCTATTCCTGTGAGAATTGAGGCTCAACTTATGCGTAATGATGAAGTGTTACATAATTATCAACAAAAAATTCAAAATGATTTTGAAAATGCATTTACTAGAACAAAGGTTATAGTTATAGATGAAAATTCAGATAAAAAAATTAAAGCTACACTTAATAATATTGCAAATATAGCACAAGCCATCGTTGATTCTCAGGTCAATAGCTTGACCTTAGGATTGATAGGTCAAACTGCAATAGATAATTATCAATTTGTATGCAATTATTCAGAAAACGGCAAAAGATTATCAACTAAAACTTATCAACATCAATTAGTAACTACTCTTGGCAATGAAGATGTTCCTAAAGGTAACTTTACTTGGCATGCAAACTTTGGCACTGCAGTAGAGATGATTATTCAAGATTTAACAAATAATTGTGTTGCTGATTTACAAGGAAAAGGGTATTTGAAATAGCCTATAATTATGTAATGTTTCCAACAGTCTATTGCAAACAATACGATTTTGCAAATCCCGATTTCCTTTTCAATTCATCATACTATAATACCCACACTGTTTGACTTCTTATAAGGATTAAAAAAACCATGAAAACGTTCAAACTTATTTCTCTAATGGCGTCGACGATTTTTATTACGGCTTGCGGTGGTGGCGGTTCGGGGAATGCACATACGCCTGACGGCGATAAAATTAATCTTACGCTGTCGCCGAAAGGCATTATTGAACTGTATACCGAAGAAGGACGCTTATTCGGTCGAAACAGCAACCATTCATTCTACGGGGTATGGTTAAGGGATGACGCAACGCAAAAAGACTACCGTTACCAAGGTACAAAAGCGACCTCTCACGACATCCCGAAAGCCGGTGTATATACCTATATCGGCGAGGCGGTATGGATGGACGGAGCCAATCATTTTAAGCACGGCGGAATCACTACGCTATATGTTGACTTTGAAGAGAAGAAAGTGAACGGCAGTATTTTATTTTCCGATGAGCGCTCTCGAAAAGACATTTCACTCAATCGCGGCACCCTATCGGGAGTCGATTTCAACGGTACGGCAACCTCGGACGGCATTAACGGCAACTATGAAGGCGCGCTATTCGGACCGAGCGCCAAAGAGGCAGCCGGCTTTGTTCGCTTTGAAAGCAATCCGAATCTAAACGTCGCCTTCGGCGGTCAAAAACAGTAACCACGACAGGTATTCTACCTATACACAAGCGGTACGATTCTGCAAAATTTTTGCAAGATCGTACCGCTTGTTATTTTTACCTATGGCACTATCATTTTAAAAAACGGCGTTGTATATTTACGTTAAATCGGCTTTGATAATTAAAACCAAAAGGAGAATCACTGTGTTTGAAAGAATATTACGTTCATTTACATCTTTTCTGTTGCATTTATTTGCTTTAGTTGTTATGGGGGGGGGTAAGCACTGCCGTCGGATTATTGGTTGAAAGACCGGCTGTCGCTTATTTTGCTTGGGGTATCGGCGGGCTTGGCTGTCTTGCTATCTTATATTCACTTTGGATCAGCTTCATCGAAGATTATTAGCGTTTGTCGTTTTTATCAACGTTCCCGTATATTATTCAATAAACGCCCCTCTTTAGAAAAGAGGGGGAATGTTTAAACCTTACTGCATACTTTCCTATGACACAAGCGGTCAGTTTTACGCTGAAATTTGCAAAAAGCACGCAATGACTATTTCACTTCCCGAATCATGATTTCTGACGGGATGACGCTTCCCTGCCAATATAATTCGGCGGCGACTTTTGCCGCTAACTCGCGATAAGCCTGGCTGATTTCATGCTCCGGAGCGGCGATAACCGTCGGTGTGCCGTTATCCAAGTCTTCACGCAAGCGAATGTGTAACGGCAATTGCCCTAAGACTTGAGTGTGATATTTTTCCGCCACTTTAGCCGCGCCGCCTGAGCCGAAAATGTGTTCATGGTGTCCGCAATTGGCGCAAATGTGTACGCTCATGTTTTCAATAATCCCCAACACCGGAACGGAAACCCGTTCAAACATGGCGATGCCTTTGACGGCATCCAGTAATGCAATATCTTGCGGTGTGGTGACAACCAACGCACCGGTGACCGGAATTTGTTGCGATAAGGTCAGTTGAATATCACCTGTCCCCGGCGGCATATCAATCACCAAGTAATCCAATTCGTTCCACCAAGTCTCTTGTAACAGTTGGCTTAATGCGCTACTTGCCATCGGACCGCGCCAAATGGTGGCGTTGTTTGCCTCCATTAAATAGCCGATGGAATTGGATTGCAAGCCGTGCGCTTCAATCGGCGTGATGTGTTTGTTATCCGGTGATGTCGGACGTTGATCCGCCGCACCTAACATATGCGGAATAGACGGCCCGTAGATATCCGCATCCAAAATCCCGACGCGCGCGCCTTGCGCTTTGAGCGCCAATGCCAAATTGACGGAAGTGGTCGATTTACCGACACCGCCTTTACCGGATGTGACGGCAATGATATTTTTCACGCCATTGACCGCCGGATGGTTATTTGCCCGCTTCAAGGTGGCGATTTGGTACGTCAATACCCATTTCACGTTTGTCGCCTGAGCGGCTTGTTTGAGCGCTGCGTCGGTTTCGGCTTGCAGTGCTTCAAATCCGCTGTTCCAAGCGAACGGCATCACCAATTCTATGCGTAGAACTCCTGCGCCGAGTTCCGCTTTTTTAAACGCATTTAAGCTTATTAAATCTTTTTGTAACGTCGGGTGTGTAAACGCTTGTAAAATTCGTTTAATTTCAGCCAGTTGCTGTTCATTCAATTGATTCATTGTTTATCCTTATTCTTGTCGATATAAATCTTTGCTGTAAATCACTTCGCTGGAATTATTCAGGTGAATTCCGCGAATGGTCGGTTCCAACGCAAGCTTGCGTTGATATTGAAATAACGGCAGCACAGCAACATCATACTCTAACTGGTTAACAATATTGAGAATAAGTTGATCGCGTTGTGCCTTGGTCAGTAATTCTTTGTGTAATTGCTCCAGCTGTTTGTCTACCGTTTCATTTTTGTAGCCGCTTTTGTTATCCAAACTGGCGGAATGAAATTGATTTAAAAACAGTAGCGGATCATCATAATCGGCACACCAGCCCGATCGAATAAGCTGAAATGCTTTTTGTTGTCGTTGTTCCAGCAGTTGCTGCCATGTGACCGGTTGCAAACTGACGCGAAACAAATCCGATTGCCCTAACGTCCGCCCGATTCGCTGAGCAATGTGGCTGTGCTGCCCTTGATCATCATAAGTGAGGCTGATTTTAATCGGATTACCCGCTTCGACACCAAGCTGATGTAGTAATTGTTCCGAACTGACGGTTGAAAGTTGGCGCTCTTGTTCCGGTAACATCGATTTCGGTAGCACCAAATGCGTCGGTATGCCTAGGTTTTGGCTGATTTCCGCCGGGGAAAGCATTGCCCGAATGGCTTGGCGGACTTCCCGTTTGCGTATGATCGGATCAGCAAAATTGAATTCATAAAAATACGTACATAAACGCGGCATTGTAATTTGGAGAAGAGGACTGTTTTCCGACGGGTTTTCAATGACATCAATATGCGTCGGCATAGCGCCTAAATTCAAGCGGTGATAGCTGACTTGTTGAAACGATGTTTCCGCTAATACGGCTTGAAGATCGATACGATCCGCTGTTTTCGCCACCATTTTATAACTGCCGTTACTCACTAACAACGAGTCGCTTGTCGGTTTGTTCCCCTGATAAGTCGGTAACAACGCCACATGGGTTAACATTCTTGGCAATTGAAAATTCGGTTGTTCCAGTTGAATTTGTAAAGTTTGGTTATTTAGTGCGCGAAGCCCCAACTCCGTTACCGGCTTTTCCCCTGCAATGACGGCTTTGGCATTTTCAATACCCATGTAAATAAGATAAGGTGCCAGAGGAGAAGCTTGTTGCGGATCGCCTAGACGTTGCCAGCTGGCGACGAAATCATGAGCATTCACGTTCTCCCCGTTAGACCAAGACAAATCGTCATTTAAAATAAAACGCCAGCTTTTTCCGTCTTCGCTAACCCATTCTTTTGCCACGGCAGGCACACTTTCCCCTTTGGCATTAAACGCAATTAAGCCGACCAACATATCGCGCAATAATGCGCCTTCTGCGGCACTTTGCACAAAATGCGGATCCAACTGCCAACTTGTTGTATAAATCGCACGGCGAAGTTCTCGTTCCGGTAGTTGCACCGTTTTTTTATCGTTCGTCAGCGGTGCCGTAATTTCGTCACAACCGCTCAATAACGCCAGACATACAACAACTTTTGTGATTTTTTTCAGTAAAGAAACGATCATACCTTTAATTTATTGCAGTAAGCCCCGGAAATAAATTACTTAACCCGGCGACAATAATTTCAATCCCTAATGCCATCAAAATCAATCCCATGATACGGGTCACGACATTAGAGCCGGTTTTGCCTAATTTTTTCACCAACGGCGCAGAAAAACGGAATAACACATAACAAATCGTGGCAAATAAAATAATCGCGAGACTAAATCCGATATAATCTACCCAAGAATGATAACGGGTTCCCCACACAATCGTCGAACCTATTGCCCCTGGTCCCGCCATAATCGGCATCGCCAACGGTACAACACCGATATTTTCATATTCGGTGACATCCTCATTTTTCTCTTCTTTATTCTGTTTATGTTCACCAAGTTTACCGCTAATCATCGTCATTGCGATACTGACGATCAAAATTCCTCCCGCAACGCGAAACGAATTTAAGGAAATACTGAACGCATCCAAAATCACTTTGCCGAAATACAGACTGACCAGCAAAATAATGCCGACGGATACAGAAGTGATCAAATTCGTACGGTTACGATCCGCCTCATATTGATGGGCGGTCATACTAAAGAAAATCGGCAACGTGCCGAACGGGTTAACAATCGCAAAAAGACCGATAAAAAACTGCAAATAGATTGCAAAATTAATTACTTTTTCCACAAGGTAGCTCAAAAAATATCGCTAAAATTTATGACGTATTATACTTGGGAATATCACAAAAGGCTTGCAAAAATTTACAACGGAGCCGGTTAAATGGATCTATAATATCTTTTTAACCACCCAATAAGATACTATGCGTTTAGACAAATTTATTGCCGAAAATACCGGACTGACCCGCTCTCAAGCAGGTAAGGCATTACGCGCCGGACAAGTGACTGTCAACGGCATCGTTGAGAAAAACAGTGCGTTAAAAATCAGCGCTCAAGACGAGGTTTGCTTTGACGGCGAACCGCTCACTTGGACGGAAGCCGGGCAATATTTCATGCTCTACAAACCACAACACTGCGTTTGTTCTCATGATGAAGGCGATTACCCTACCGTTTTCCGCTTTTTTGATCCTCCGCTCAACAGCAAACTGCATTGTGCCGGACGTTTGGATGCGGATACCACGGGATTAGTCCTGTTGACCGATGACGGACAATGGTCGCACCGTATTACCTCTCCAAAGCATCACTGTGAAAAAACCTATCTAGTGACTCTTGCCGATCCCGTTGAAGATTTTTATACCGATAAACTGGCTGAAGGCATTTTATTGCGCGGCGAAAAGACCCCGACCAAACCGGCGAAGTTGGAAATATTAGATGATTACAATGTCAACCTTACCATCAGCGAAGGACGTTATCATCAAGTCAAACGAATGTTCGCCGCACTCGGCAATAAGGTAGAAGCCCTACATCGTTGGCGTATCGGTAATGTTATCCTTGATGAAACACTGGAAGAAGGCGAATTCAGAATGTTAACCCCGGAAGAAATAGCGAGTTTTAAATGAATCCATCCACTAGACCCAACGGCTTTTTTATTATTATTTTAGGGCTGCTTTCCATGCTTCCGCCTTTGGCAATCGATATGTATCTGCCGTCATTTCTCGATATTGCGAAAGATCTGAGCGTTTCTCAGGAAAAGGTTCAAACAACCCTTGCCATTTTCACTTTCGGCTTCGCCATTGGTCAGCTCTTTTGGGGACCGATTGCAGACAGCTTCGGACGCAAGCCGATCATTTTACTCGGATTGAGCGGCGGGGCAGTCGCCTCCTTTTTTCTGACCCAAGTCATTACGATTGAAAACTTCTACCTTTGGCGCTTGGTACAAGGCTTATTCGGTGCGGCTCCCGCCGTCGTACTCGGCGCATTGGTCAGAGATTTATTCGAACGCAATCAATTTGCCCGCATGATGTCCACCATTATGATCATCACCATGGTTGCACCGCTGCTTGCACCGATTGCCGGCGGATATATTGCCAAATGGTTCCACTGGCACACCATTTTCCATCTGCTCATGATCATGGGGATCCTGTGCGTCATCTTGGTCAGTATCCGTATCCCCGAAACCTTAAAGCCTGAAAACCGCCTACCGCTAAATTTCGGTAAAGTCCTCAACAGCTTTACGCAACTGATTTCACATAAAGCCACCCTCGGCTACGTATTAGTCGGCGGACTTTCTTTTGCGGGCATGTTTAGTTTTTTAACGTCAGGTTCGTTGGTTTACATCGGATTGTACGGTGTATCCTCAGAGCATTTCGGCTATTTTTTCATGCTGAACATTATTGTGATGACGATCATGACCTTCGTCAACGGGCGCTTAGTCATGAAGATCGGCTCTGAAAATATGTTACGTATCGGTTTGAGCTTACAACTACTCGCCGGCATTTGGTTAGCGGTATCCGCCATCTTTCAACTCGGTTTATGGAGTATGGCGCTCGGCGTTGCCCTTTTCGTTGGCATGGGACCGACCGTGGGCAGTAATGCATCGGCAGCTATTTTGGATCGTTACCCGCAAATGGCGGGGACGGCAAATGCCGTTGCCGGAACGGCACGATTCGGTATCGGTTCGATTATCGGCGCAGGCTTATCCCATATCCCGTTAGCAACGGAACGCCCGATGTTGTTTACGATGGCGCTATGTTCTATCGGCTCCGTCGCCTGCTATTACTTTTTGTCTTATCACCGTCAGGAACCTGAAACTGAGGAAATCCCTCAGAAATAAAAACTTGACCGATCCGCACCTGTAAAATGAAATAAATTCAGCATTTTATACTTTATACCGTTAAATTTAGGTAATTTTTTACTGATTTATCAGCATAAAAACACGGAATCGGCACAAAAATAGCATTTTACTTTCATTTTAAGAGCAGTTATATTCCTTTGTCAGTGATACAAGCGGTGGGATTTGCAAATTATTTTACGGATCTCACCGCTTGTTGATTCAGATTTATCTTTAGAGTTGGAAACCATTATGAAAAAAACCCTATACGAAAAATTATTTGATGCCCATGTGGTGCATGAAGAAGCCGGCGAAACCCCGATTCTTTATATTAACCGCCACCTGATTCATGAAGTGACCAGTCCTCAAGCTTTTGACGGCTTGCGTGTCGCCAATCGCCAAGTCCGCCAAGTTGAAAAAACATTCGGCACAATGGATCACAGCATTTCCACTCAAGTACGTGATGTCAGTAAACTGGAAGGTCAAGCCAAAATCCAAGTATTGGAACTGGAAAAAAACTGTCAATCCACCGGTATTTCCTTATTTGACATGAATACCAAAGAACAAGGCATCGTGCATGTGATGGGACCGGAACAGGGACTCACTTTGCCGGGCATGACAATTGTTTGCGGCGACTCGCACACTGCAACGCATGGGGCGTTTGGTGCATTGGCGTTCGGTATCGGCACCTCCGAAGTGGAACACGTCCTTGCGACCCAAACCTTAAAACAGGCTCGGGCAAAAAATATGAAAATCGAAGTCCGTGGTAAAGTCGCGCCGGGTATTACCGCAAAAGATATCGTGCTTGCCATTATTGGTAAAACCACCATGGCGGGCGGTACCGGACACGTCGTAGAGTTCTGCGGCGAAGCCATTCGTGATTTATCGATGGAAGGTCGCATGACCGTGTGTAACATGGCTATCGAATTGGGGGCAAAAGCCGGTTTAATCGCACCGGATGAAACTACGTTTGCATACTTAAAAGATCGCCCTCATGCACCGAAAGGAAAAGATTGGGACGATGCCGTTGCATATTGGAAAACCTTAAAAAGCGATGAAGGCGCCGAATTTGATACGGTCGTTACTCTAGACGCAAAAGAAATTTCACCGCAAGTGACTTGGGGAACGAACCCGGGACAGGTGATCGGCATCGATCAAGTTATTCCGAATCCTGCCGATATGGCGGATCCTGTGCAGCGCGCTTCCGCCGAAAAAGCACTGGCATATATTGGTTTAACACCAAACACGGATTTCAAAAACGTCCCGGTCGATCAAGTATTCATCGGCTCTTGTACCAATTCCCGTATTGAAGATTTACGCGCCGCCGCTGCCGTGATGAAAGGACGCAAAAAAGCCGACAACGTAAAACGCGTACTCGTCGTGCCGGGTTCCGGTTTGGTTAAAGAACAAGCGGAAAAAGAAGGTTTGGATAAAATCTTTATTGAAGCCGGGGCAGAATGGCGTAACCCGGGATGCTCTATGTGCTTAGGCATGAATGACGACCGTCTGGGCGAGTGGGAACGCTGCGCATCAACCAGCAACCGTAATTTTGAAGGACGTCAAGGGCGTAACGGACGTACCCATTTGGTCAGTCCGGCAATGGCCGCCGCCGCCGCCGTTTTCGGCAAATTTGTTGACATTCGTCATCTAGACTTAAATTAAGGAACTCATCATGGCAGGTTTTAAACAACTCTCCGGTTTAGTGGTACCGCTTGATGCGGCAAATGTCGATACCGATGCAATTATTCCGAAGCAATTTCTCCAAGCGATTACCCGTGTCGGTTTCGGCAAACATTTATTCCATGAATGGCGTTATTTGGATGTTGAAGGAACGCAGCCCAACCCTGAATTTGTGTTGAATTATCCTCAATATCAAGGTGCCACCATTCTGTTGGCGCGTAAAAATTTAGGTTGCGGCTCCTCCCGTGAACATGCGCCATGGGCATTGGCGGACTATGGTTTTAAAGCCATGATCGCCCCGAGTTTCGCCGATATCTTTTACAACAACAGCTTAAACAACCATATGTTGCCGATTCGTCTGAGCGAAGAGGAAGTGGAAGAAATTTTCCAATGGGTGTGGGCGAATGAAGGCAAACCGATTCACATTGATTTAGAAGCGATGACTGTGACAGTCGGTGAAAAAATCTATCACTTCGAGTTGGATGAATTCCGCCGCCACTGCCTGTTAAACGGCTTGGATAATATCGGTTTAACTCTACAATACGAAGACAAAATTGCAGAGTACGAAAGTAAAATTCCGGCATTTTTACGCTGATACGAACGAAAAACGCATACGGTTTGATCAATCGTATGCGTTTATTTGTTATGCAACCAACACACAAGCGGTCAGTTTCGACCAAACTTTTGCAATTGATCGACAATAAAAACCCCAAATGGATTATTCCTTTGGGGTTTAATTTAATATGGTGCCAGCGGTCGGACTCGAACCGACACGCTTTTAAGGGCGGCGGATTTTGAATCCGCTGCGTCTACCGATTTCGCCACGCTGGCAATCGAATGGCGCAGATTATAGAAATCTGCGCGTTATTATGCAAGCAAAAATCATCGGATTTCAATTGGTTGCTTTTATTTTCAACACTACGCGGTATAAATGCCGATTAAAATGGAGATAAAGATCCCCATGCCGACATAGTGGTTATTTAAAAAAGCCTTGAAACAAGCTTTCCGTTCACGTTGTTTGGTGAGTTTGCATTGATAGATAAATAAAACGGCAGTTAGTCCTAATGCAATAAAGTAAGCGGTCTGATAGTGGCTGATTTTACCGAAAAGAACAAGTAACACCAATGCCGTTGCTTGTAGTAACGCAATGATTTTATTGTCGTACTGTGCAAATAGAATGGCGGTGGATTTCACTCCGATGCGTAAATCATCGTCCCTATCAACCATGGCATATTGGGTATCGTAAGCAACCGTCCAAGCAAGGTTGGCAAAGAAGAGTAACCAACATTCTAAGGGTAAACTTTCGCTGACTGCGCCGTATGCCATTGGAATTGACCAGCCGAACGCCATGCCCAATACGAACTGCGGTAAATGAGTATAACGTTTCATAAAAGGGTACACCGTCGCTAACCCCACGGCAATAAAGGATAAGCAAATAGTATAAGTATTCAGTTGTAGAACCAATAAAAACGCAACGGCAATCAATGCGGCAAATAGTACTTTGGCTTCTTTCTCACTTGCTCTGCCTGTCGCAAGCGGGCGTTGCGAGGTGCGTTTAACGTTGCCATCAATATGCCGATCGGCGTAATCATTAATAACACAACCTGCGGCACGCATCACAATTACGCCGAGGACAAAGACGATCAAGATCGGTAACGGCGGAAAGCCGTTCGATACCGAAAATAGCGCCCAAAGCGTCGGCCATAGCAATAAAAACGTGCCGATAGGCTTATCCAAGCGCATCAATTGCACGTAAGCCAACCGTTTATCTTGGGTAAAGTGCTGTTTCATTCTTTATTTTTCGTTACAAATATGCACGGATACATCACTGTGAATAAGGTGATTTTGCAATTCGAGCGGTAGTGGTCTGTCGGTAAACAGGCAGTTGACCTCCCTGACATCGCCCAAACGCACGATAGCATTGCGGGTAAATTTTGAATGATCGGTAACTAACACTATATTCCGTGCATTGCGCATTAACGCCCGTTTAACTTGCACTTCGTGGTAGTCGTAATCCATCATTGAACCGTCGGATTCTACCGCGCTAATGCCCAAAATACAGTAATCTAAGCGAAACTGATTGATGAAATTAACCGTCGCTTCACCGATAATACCACCGTCCGTACGCAAACCGCCGCCGGCAATGGTAATTTGAAAATCTTCTTTCTCTTTGAGGATATGCGCCGCATTCAAATTATTGGTCACAATGCGCAGGTTTTTGTGAGACAACAAGGCAAACGCCACCGCTTCCGGTGTAGTACCGATGTCGATAAACAGTGAGGCACCGTTCGGGATCATCTTGGCAACACATTCGCCGATACATTCTTTTTGCTCCGGAAAGAAATATTTTCTTTCCGTATAGTCGCTGTTTTCCGTACTGGAAGGTGCGCCGGCGCCACCGTGGTGACGGCGGATCAAGTTGTTTTCCGCCAACTCGTTCAGGTCACGGCGAATCGTTTGAGAACTGACGTTCAATTGAGCGACAAGCTCTTCCGTACTGACATAACCAAGTTGGTTAACTAATTCGATAATTTTATGATGGCGAATGGATTGTTTCATTTTTATTCTCCCAATTCACAATTTGCAAAATGCTTCCTAAAAGTGACCGCTTGTATTGAACAAGCGGTCACTTTTCAGCAGAATTTTACAATTTTTCAACCAGCTCTACCGCATAGCCGATATAGCTTGCCGGTGTCATTTGTTTGAGGCGATCTTTTTCTGCCTGTGGTAATGCCAAGCCATCGATAAATTGACGCATGGCTTCGCCATCCACCCGTTTGCCGCGAGTCAACTCTTTGAGTTTTTCATACGGTTTTTCAATGCCGTAACGGCGCATGACCGTTTGAATCGGTTCAGCCAACACTTCCCAGTTTTGATCGAGTTCATCACGCAAATGTTGCTCGTTGACTTCCAATTTGCTGATCCCTTTTAAGGTGGATGCATAAGCAATCAATGCATAACCTAAACCAACGCCTAAATTACGCAACACAGTCGAGTCGGTTAAATCACGTTGCCAGCGGGAAATCGGCAATTTTTGCCCCAAATGGCTCATCACCGCATTGGCTAATCCCAAGTTACCTTCAGAATTTTCAAAATCAATCGGATTAACTTTGTGTGGCATGGTAGAAGAACCTATTTCCCCTGCAATGGTGCGTTGTTTAAAGTGATTTAATGCAATATAGCCCCACATATCACGGTCGAAATCGATCACAATCGTATTAAATCGAGCGACACAATCAAAGTATTCGGCAATGTAATCGTGCGGTTCGATTTGGGTAGTGTACGGGTTCCACGTCACCCCTAAAGATTCTACAAACTCTTGGCTGAATGTATGCCAGTTAATTTCAGGGTAAGCGGAAAGGTGAGCGTTATAGTTGCCTACCGCACCATTGATTTTCGCCAAAATCTCTAAGTTTTCTAATTGGTTATATTGACGTTTTAAACGATACGCCACGTTTGCCATCTCTTTGCCAATGGTCGTCGGGCTTGCCGGTTGACCGTGCGTGCGGGAAAGTAACGGAATATCTTTGTAGCGGTTTGCCAATTCAACCACTGCGTCAATCACTTTTTTCCATTCAGGCAATAAGACTTCTTCTCGTGCCGTTTTGAGCATCAAAGCGTGAGAAGTGTTATTGATATCTTCAGAGGTACAGGCAAAATGGATAAATTCACTGATTTGAGCTAATTCAGGTAACGTTTCACTTTTCTCTTTCAAAAAATATTCAACCGCTTTTACATCGTGATTAGTGGTACGCTCAATCGTTTTAATCCGCTCGGCATCTTCAAGGGAGAAATGTTCAATAATGTGATTCAGGTAATCGTTTGCGTCCTTTGACAAAGCTGAAACTTCACGAATTTGCGCGTGAGAAGCCAGCTTTTGTAGCCAACGGACTTCGACGGTGACTCGGAATTTAAGCAAGCCGAACTCACTGAAAATCGGACGAAGTGCGGCAGCTTTGTCTTGGTAGCGACCGTCAATCGGGGACAATGCAGTTAAAGCATTAAGTTGCATAGGGTTTTCTCCGTTAGAGTTGTAAATATAAAGATTGTGTTGCATTCAGAATTTTTTTGCGGGAAAAGAAAAATTGCCAACGGCTGCCGCCGACTTGTTGCCATAAAATCCCGGCGCGGATTCCAGCCAATAAAGCTGCCCGTACACGGTTTTGAATATCGGGGCGGGAGAGATAGTCATGTACGCCGAGTACGTGAATACGATAACCCAGCGGGCTGATAATATCGCTGTAAATACTTGCGATGTTGGAAATCATCTGTTCGTGCAGAATATCGTTGTCATATAACGCCAGTTGGCGTTCAAGTTGTTGCAAGCGTTGAGCCAACTCGGCTTTCGCTTGGGGGGTTTTAGCCAGTTTTTGACTTAAGGCTAATACGCCAATCCAGTACCGACCGATTTCCGTATCCAGTTTTCCCCTGGCGCCGCCGAACTGCGCCAGTGCGGTTTCAATGCCTTGTTTCAAATGGGCAAGATCGCCGCCGAACACGGCAAGAGTGGAATCCGGCTGCGTAATAAGTAAGCTTTCTAGGGAATGTTTAAACGCCTCTCGATCGGCAACGCCTTTATGGGCGAATTGTTGAACAAGGCTTGCGCTTTGGCATATACCTGCCAAGGCAATGGAAATATCTTGATAATCGGTCATTTTCTAACATTGCTGACAAAATTTCGATGGAATATAGCATTTTTTAAGGGGGTTTTGAATGCTTTTATTTTATTGTGATTTTCCCCTTGTATTTCCCGATTCTGCCCCCATAATTGGCGCATTGAATTTTAGGAGAAGATATTCCATGGCAAGAAAAAAGAAAGCAATCGAATTACCGTTATTACCCCTACGCGACGTAGTGGTATTTCCGTTTATGGTAATGCCGTTATTCGTCGGGCGGGATAAATCCATCCAAGCCTTACGGGCGGCAATGGAAACCAATAAACAACTGTTTTTAGTGACACAAAAAGACCCGAATAAAGAAGATCCGACCGTTGACGATATTTATGATGTAGGGGTAATGGCGAACATTATCCAAATGTTAAATCTACCTGACGGTACGGTCAAAGTGCTGGTAGAAGGACAAGTACGCGGCAAAATCGACTATGTTCATGATGATGAAAACGGCTTTTGGGCAGGCGTGTTACCGTTAGCCTCCGATTATCAAGATGATAATGAAGAGCTGAAAGCGATCGCCAAAACGGCGTTGAATGAATTTGAAAATTACGTCCGAAGCAATAAAAAAGTCCCGGCAGAAATTTTACCGAAATTACAAAAAATCACCTTTGAAGATCGCCTTGCAGATACCATGGCGGCGAATCTTGTCGCACCGGTCAAACAAAAACAGGCGCTTTTAGAAGAGGCGAACCTAATCGCTCGTTTTGAAGCATTATTGGTGGCAATGGCAACGGAAATGGACACGATGGAGACCGAAAGTCGTATCCGTAATCGTGTCAAACAGCAGATGGAAAAAAATCAACGCGATTATTATCTGAACGAACAAATTAAGGCAATTCGTAAAGAGTTGGGCGGTGAAGAAGAGCAAGAACAGAGCGAACTGGATAAACTGAAAGTGAAAATTGCTGAGGCGAAATTGCCGAAAGAAGTGCAAGAAAAAGTCGACGGCGAGTTCAATAAACTGAAAGCCATGCCGCAAAGTTCGGCAGAAGCGACCGTGGTGCGCGGTTATATCGACTGGATTTTACAAATGCCGTGGCACAAGCGGTCTGTTGTGAAGAAAGATTTGCAAAAAGCTCAAGAAGTGTTGGATAAAGATCACTACGGATTAGAGCGTGTTAAAGAACGTATTTTGGAATACCTTGCGGTACAAAGCCGTTTGAACAAGCTCAAAGGCCCGATCCTTTGCTTAGTTGGGCCGCCGGGTGTGGGTAAAACGTCACTGGGTCAGTCGATTGCGAATGCGACAGGCAGAAAATATGTGCGTATGGCATTAGGTGGCGTGCGTGATGAAGCGGAAATCCGTGGACATCGCCGTACTTATATCGGTTCAATGCCAGGTCAGTTGATGATGAAAATGGCAAAAGTTGGCGTTAAAAACCCGCTTTTCTTACTCGATGAAATCGACAAAATGGCACAAGATATGCGTGGCGATCCTGCGTCAGCTCTACTTGAAGTGCTTGATCCTGAACAAAATAAAGCCTTTAACGATCACTATTTAGAAGTTGATTACGATCTGTCTGATGTGATGTTCGTGGCGACATCAAACTCAATGCATATTCCGCCTGCATTGTTAGACCGTATGGAAGTTATTCGCCTTTCGGGTTATACGGAAGATGAAAAAATGCACATTGCGAAAGAGCATTTGATTGCGAAACAGCAAGAGAATAACGGTTTAAAAGCGGGGGAACTCGTAATTGATGACAGTGCAATCTTGGGCATTATTCGTTACTACACCCGTGAAGCCGGGGTGCGTAGCCTTGAACGTGAGATTGCGAAAATCTGTCGTAAAGCGGTAAAAGCGTTAGTGATGGATAAGAAACTCAAATCGATCACCGTTAGCCAAGAAAACTTAAAAGACTACTTGGGCGTACCGCGTTTTGACTACGGTAAAATGGATAGCCAGAACCGTATCGGCGAAGTGACTGGTTTGGCGTGGACGGAAGTCGGCGGTGATTTATTGACGATTGAAACCGCTTCTGTGGCTGGTAAAGGGAAGTTCTCTTACACAGGTTCTCTCGGTGATGTGATGAAAGAGTCCATTCAGGCGGCAATGATGGTCGTGCGTGCAAGAGCTGAAAAATTAGGTATTGCGAGCGATTTCCACGAAAAACGTGATATTCACGTTCACGTCCCTGAAGGTGCAACGCCGAAAGATGGCCCAAGTGCAGGTATTGCCATGTGTACGGCTTTGGTCTCCAGTCTCACAGGCAATCCGGTGCGTGCAGATGTTGCAATGACGGGTGAAATTACTTTGCGTGGTAAAGTCTTGCCAATCGGTGGCTTAAAAGAGAAATTGTTAGCGGCACATCGTGGCGGCATCAAGACAGTGATTATTCCAAAAGAGAATGAAAAAGACTTGGAAGAAATCCCTGAAAATGCAAAACAAGCTCTAGCCATTCACGCTGTGGAAACCATTGATGAAGTATTGGCGATTGCGTTACAAAATCCGCCTGAAGGGATTGAGATTGTACCGCATTCCACCAAGCCGATTAAGGTAAAAAAAACGAAAGTGACGAGAGCTATTCAATAATACCTTAAAGAATAAAGTCCGGTGTATGCCGGGCTTTTTTATCGTATCTGTAACCATCCCCTAAAATAATACAATACTAATAGCCTTTTCTTTTCATACACTCTCTCTGATATCTTAATTGTTCTTTACCCAATGGATCTATACTATCAGGATACTGTAATTCAGACTCTTTAAAACAATAGCTCCAAGCTCTTCGTTCACTATCTGACATAGGAATATTTCCATTCCACCATCGAACAAAATAACTATCTGCTGAGAAACATCCAGACAAGAGAAAAAAGCTTATGACTAAAATTATTAATGATTTCATTATTTATCTCCTTGTTTAGAATTAAGTACTTCTGGTAATGATGGATTGCTTTTCTTATCAATAGGAACCCATATTGTGTTAAATTCTTTCAAATACTTATTTGGTCTTTCTGCAAAATAACTACTATGAGAATAACAGAAAGTACAATCTCCTCCTGTGGTGTCATCAAACCCCATCAGTCCCAAATTCTATTTCTAGATTTTTAACAAGGTCAATTTATACACATCATATTTTGTGGAACACCCCTAAAATTCCGGTGTTCCTCTATCCCTCATACAATCCGTATATAAATCACTCATATTTATAATTTTCTCTAGCTCTTCCTTTTTAGTTTTATTAAAAATAAAAAAGCTGAGTTCGTCGCAAATTTTTTGATTCTTCTGTCTCAATTGTTTTTTTCAGGAGATTCATTTTCATAATTTTCTTCTCGGATTTTTTCTGCTTTTTGGTGAATTCTTTCTCTAGAATAAGTGCCATCCCAAGCTCTAACAGCAACACAGCTGCTATTATTCGTGCAACAAGAAGTTAAAAAGTAGATATAACTATCATCCAAATATTCTTTTTCATTTTTATTCCCCCTTACCATTTAATTTTAGAACAGAAAACAAGCGGTCTGTTTAACGATAATTTTTGCAAAAAACTAACCTTAAATGACCGCTTGTATTACTCTGTTATGATGAAGAAATCTGTGTTTTCAAGAACAGCATACTTTGTGGAACACCTCCTTAGTTTGATTTCTTGTCATTAACACACTTCAGGAATAATAAAGTATTTTTATTTCTCTCATCAGCAGTGTTTTCTGGAAGATGTTTTAATTCTAGATCACATAGAGCCCATATTTTTTTTCTTCTGGGGAGAGTTTTTCTAACACATCGCCATTCCACCATCGAACAAAATAACTATTTGCAGAAAAGCAACCTAACAAACTAAAACAAAACGGAATAAAAATTAAAAATCTCATTTTTCTTCTCCTTTGTCTTTAGGCATTACAAACATTCCATTTATTACCCACAAAATCCGCTTTATGAACTGATGATTTAAATATCATATTTACCCCCTACCAATACCCTTTTTTCTTCATACAATCTTTTGTATATTGCATCTCCTTTACCTTATGGGGATCTTCTATCTTAGAATATTTCCTTTGGAACTCATCTAAGCATTGTGAAAACATTTCCATTTCCTTAGCTGATGGACGAACTCCGTCATTCCAAATCCTAATAAAGTAACTATCAGGAAAAAATACACAACTTGAAAGACACAATAAATTTATGGTTAAAATTATCATCTTCATTATTTATCTCCTTGACTAGGCGTTATTGTTTTTGGCAACGATTGATTGTAAATATTATTTTCAGAATTCCATTTCTTAATAAATTCATTATAATATTCATTCCTAACTCTGCCATTTTTATCTACCATATTTCCTTTTAGATCAATATACTGTCCTTTTTCATTTATGAGATACTCACTAGGTCTCTCTGCAAAATAACTACTATGAGAATAACAGAATATACAATCGCCTCCTGTTGTATCATTAAATCCCATTAACCCTACATTCCATTTATTACCCACAAAATCCGCTTTATGAACGGCTGACTTAGTTACTGCATTCGGATTATTCTCTTTCAAATAACCTGCATAATCTTTGACATTCGTTGCCGTACCAAAAAAGCGAGACTCCCGAATCGGAATATTTTTTAACCCAATTCTATTTGCTTCTTGTAATGCAACACTTGCCGTTAGCCCTCCCCGACTATGACTACTGACATCAAGAACATAATTATTTTGTTTCGCATAGCCATAAAGTTTTAAGTTGGCTTTCTCTGCTGTCGTTAGCGGTAATCTACCCCCTAATAAGTCATTCGTTTTATCATAAGCTGCATATAACAACTCTGAAACATAGTTTCCTGTCGGTCTGTTATAAACCACCACAATTCCCTCTTTATTGGTTTCCCATTTATTTTGTTTAATTGCATTTTTTAGTGCATCGTCCAGTGGATTTAAAATTCCATTATTGGAAAGCGTAATCACACCACTTGTCTCCGACGGTTTTATTTCAGTAATATCGAAAATCTGCCGTTTATCACCAATCTGCACCTTGCCGCTTTCCGTCGGGCGTTTTGAACCGTCCATATTATTGTCCGCACAATATAATGAATCCTGCTGACAAGTTGTTACCCAAATCTGCTCTGGGGCTGTCGCTACATTTACTACCGGAGTTGTGACTGCTCCAATGCCTGCATAATTTAATAAATTAGAATTTCCCCAACCATATGTTGCTCCAAGAACTAAATCAGTACCCAAAGCAATAGAGTCATAAATATCCGCCTTTCTTTCTAGCTCGAGAGAGACTTCCGTGTTATAACCTGTTTTTCCATTTATTTCTGTTGTTTTTCTAATTTCTACTGCCTCAGCTCTGTTTTCTTCAGCTTTTGTATAAAAATAATCTGTCACCTCTTTTCTGTTTTTGTCAAATTCTTGAAGTACTTTTACTTGATAATCCAACTCATTTTGGACGGCAGCTTTATCAAAACGGTTTTCCAACTTGCCACTATGACTTTCGGCGTTGTCGGTATGAATCTCCGTTTTCACTTGTGCCCGTATTTCTTCGACGGTCTTACCTGTCTTCGTTTGTTGTGC
>NZ_JBGYBX010000057.1:0-16311 GCF_041817755.1 Glaesserella sp.
CATATTCAAAGTTGTAAGTAGATTGTTCCACTTCGTTTTGGTGGTACACATCGCCGTAGGTGGTTTTGCCAAGTGGGCCGTCCGACCAAACAAGATCGTACACGCTGTCCACGCCTTGAATGTACATCGCTAAACGCTCTAAGCCGTAAGTGATTTCGCCTGTCACTGGTTTACACTCTAAACCGCCCACTTGTTGGAAGTAGGTGAATTGGGTCACTTCCATACCGTTTAGCCACACTTCCCAACCTAAGCCCCACGCCCCTAGCGTTGGGTTTTCCCAGTTGTCTTCCACAAAGCGAATGTCGTTTTGCGTTGGGTCGAAACCTAACATTTTCAGGCTGTCTAAATAGAGTTCTTGAATGTTATCCGGTGACGGTTTGATCACCACTTGGAATTGATAGTAGTGTTGTAAACGGTTCGGGTTTTCGCCGTAGCGACCGTCAGTCGGGCGGCGTGAAGGCTGAACGTAAGCAAACGCCATCGGCTCAGGACCTAACGCACGTAAACAGGTCATCGGGTGAGAGGTCCCTGCACCGACTTCCATATCGAATGGTTGGACCACGGTGCAACCTTGGGTTGCCCAATAATCTTGCAGGGCTAAAATCATACCTTGGAAAGTTTTCACGTTAAATTTCGCTGTCATTGTCTTTTTCCTAAAAATTCATTCAAAAATGCGGGCTATTATAGCCGACAAGCGGTCAGATTTTTGGAATTTTTTGCGAAATCTCACAAATTCCCTCTAAAATCCGTGAATTATCTTGATTTGCTCGGTAGAATAGCACCTCAACACCCAAACCTAGGAGTGATTTATGAATATCCCGTTCTGCTTACCTGAAAACATTACCCCTGAAGAGTTTTTGCAAAATTATTGGCAAAAACGACCGCTTTTAATCCGTAACGGCTTACCGCAAATCGTGGGGTTGTTTGAGCCTGAGGATATTATTGAATTCGCTCAGGAGCCATATGTCACCTCGCGTTTAATCGAGTGTCATCAAACGGAGGAGGGCGAACAATGGTCGCTTAAATGTAGTCCGTTGGATCCTGAGGATTTTAAAAATTTACCGAAGCAGTGGTCGGTACTGATACAAAATTTAGAACAATGGGCAACGGAGCTCGGTTCGTTATGGCAAGCTTTCGGTTATATCCCGCAATGGCAACGCGACGACATTATGGTTTCTTATGCGCCGGAGGGCGGTTCCGTCGGTAAACATTATGATGAATACGATGTATTTTTAGTGCAGGGTTACGGACATCGCCGTTGGCAGTTAGGCAAATGGTGTGATCCTAATACGGAGTTCAAACCGAACCAACCGATTCGTGTTTTTGATGATATGGGCGATATCATTTTTGATGAAGTATTGGCACCGGGCGATGTGCTTTATGTGCCGTCGCGTCTTTCGCATTATGGTGTCGCACAAGACGATTGTTTAACCTTTTCATTCGGTTTGCGTTATCCGAATGCAACGGATTTGCTCGCCAACCTATGCCAGACGATCGAATATCAACTTGAAGGCATGCCGTCGTCACAATTTACCGTACCGTTCCGTTTATCGCCTTCGGTGCAACCGAATGCATTATTGGATCCGAAAATGGTGGAAACGCTCAAACGACAGTTATTGGATTTATTGCAACATTCGACCCAATTGGATGAGTTATTTTTGCACAGTGTTGCAACGGCGGTGAGTTCTCGCCGTTATGAACAGCTTTCGCACAATAATGAATTTTATCCTGATGAAGTGCAGGAGATCTTGGAAGCCGGCGGCTGGGTTGAACAAGACGCTAATGTGAAAATTCTCTACACTGAAAATCCGTTACGGGTCTATGTCAACGGTGAATGGATTGACGAGCTTTCGGAATCGGAGGCGCGTTTATTGATCCGTATTGCAAACGGTGATTCCATTTCTTGGAATAAACTGGCCTCTAAGGTTGAAAATCAAGACGAGCTTGAATTACAGCTCGACAGCCTTTGTGATTGGCTGGATAACGGCTGGTTGGTACTGGAAGAAGGCGAATAATCTAAACGTATCGTTTGGCAGTATATCGTTATATTGATACCTGTATCCGAATTGCTCGGATACAGGTATTTTTTTATCTAAAAAAGACAAACAATATAGTATTTGAAAATAAATTGCTAAAAATTAATGTGTTTAGCGTATTGTATATATTGGTTAAGCAATAATTTTACGTTTTTACCGGAGTGTTTTTTTATTTTCTTACTCCATTTTCAATATCATTATTTATATTCTTTTTGTAAATTAATGTATTTGTGAGGTGATCTTATTATTTTTTAATGATGTGCTTTATTTTAAATGGGGTTGTTTAACTTTTTGAGGTAGCTAAAATTTTAGCTAATTCATTGTTTTTAATGAATAAATGTCTGATTATCAATTTGTGTAATTTTATTTTTAAAGTTAAAAGTTAAATAAATCACTCACTTTTCAGTTTTATAAAATTTGTAGAATGAGTACGATCAATAGGCATTTATATTATAAAAATAAATTCAGGTGCCGAATATGTATAAAAATATGTTGAGGTTGTTGCCGTTTGTTGTTTTTATTCCAATTGCAAATGCGAATTTGCAAAGGGAATTAATGGGGGTTGATGCACAGCAACAGCAACGACAATTAAAGCAATCCGAAACACAATTAGAGCGTTTGAAGCCTCAGGCGGACGTGCGTTTGGATATTAGCGATACGGATGACGTAGCGGGCTTTCCGTTAAAGGAGTCGAATTGTTTTTCGGTTAATCGTATTAATTTTGTCGATTATCAAGAAGGTAGCCCCTCTTCAGCCAGCCAATTTGATTGGGCTTATCAAAAGGTGATCCGAGATTTGAATCTTGAACTACCGCACTGTTTTGGAGGAAATGGTATCAGTGCGTTAGCCAAGCGCATTCAACATGAGATCATTAAACAAGGCTACATCACGACGCAAGTCGTGATTCCGGAACAGGATTTAACGAATGGTCTGCTGACTTTGATGGCGGTTCCCGGGCGTTTACGCCATACGTTGATTGAAGATAACAGTAATGTCCCGCGTTTTACCCGTTTTCAGGTATGGAACGGAATGACATTACAAAAAGGAGATATCTTACAGTTGCGCGATTTGGAGCAATCTTTGGAGAACTTCAAACGTGTGCCGACGGTTGAGGCGAACATCGAAATCATTCCGAGTGAAGGTGATGATGTCAAAATCGGTGAAAGCGACGTCAAAGTCAGCTACCAACAACATTTTCCGTTTCGTTTCGTGTTAGGTTTGGATGATGCCGGCTCAAAGTCAACGGGAAAATGGCAAGGTTCGGCGACACTTTTGGTTGATAACCTATTGTCTATAAACGATTTATTCTACGCTTATTTCTTGCATAGCATTAAACGTCACAGTGATGATCCGGGGAAACGGGGTAATCGTAATTTGATTTTGTATTATTCCGTTCCCTTTAGGGAATGGAATCTGACGTTTTCCCAAAATGACAATCGCTATAAACAGGAAATTTTTAACCTGGATAACAGCTATCTTTATTCGGGGAAAAGCAACACAAGCAGACTGACGCTTTCGCGCGTGATTTATCGTGATGCACAACGTAAAACATCGGCATCTTTCGGGATATGGAATCGAAGATCTTATAACTATATCGATAATACCGAAATTGAAGTACAGCGACGCAACATGTCAGGGTGGGAAGTCGGGCTTTCTCATCGCGAATACTGGGGGGACGGTACGATTGATGCAGAGGCGACTTTCAAGCGCGGTACGGGAGCGAACAGTTCATTGAGGGCACCGGAAGAGCACTATGGCGAAGGAACTTCCCGCCCGAAGATTTTAAGCGTGTCCTTGTCTTATACGAAACCGTTCAAATGGGTTGAACAGGATTTCCGCCTGAACAGCAGTTGGAATCAGCAATGGAGTTTTACGCCATTGATTGCCCAAGATCAGTTCGGCATTGGCGGGCGTTATACCGTACGCGGGTTTAACGGTGAAGTCAGTCTGTTGGGGAACCGTGGGTGGTTGTGGCGTAATGATGTGAATTGGTTTATCAATCACAGCGATCATGCCTTTTATGTCGCGATGGATGCCGGTGATGTGCGGGGAACGGATAATCGAAAATCTCAAGTCGGTCACCATCTGATTGGTGGAGTTGCCGGGTTCAAAGGGCATTGGAAAGGACTTAGTTATGATTATTTTATCGGTGCGCCGATTCGTAAACCTCAAAGTTTCCCGACGTCAAAAGTGGTGACGGGATTTAACCTGAACTATGCATTTTAAGAAATAAACAAACTTCATTATCACCATCTTATATTTACGTCATGATAAAGCATGGTGAATGGCGGTAAGAACCGAAAAAATTTGTTAATTTTTTCAACGGAACCGACCGCTTGTAATTCGCACAGGCGAGGAGGCTTGGGCACTCGGGATGATCTTCATGGAGAAGGTTCGGAAATAACGGGTAGTTATTATTTTCGATAAATTGGTTTGTTTGCAAAAGCAGGACATCCAGCCGGATTCCGGTGAGACATCCCTCTGATGGAAAAGCAAAAATTCCTTTAACGGAATGAATAAAATAAAAGTGTGGTAGTGAAGCGGACATATTCCATTGAACTACCTTTGTATGACGAAATTAATATAGAGGCTCGACCTATGAATAAAAAATGTTTCCGTGTGATTTTCAGTAAAACTCAGCAGTGTTTAGTGGCTGTCTCTGAGATTTCTAAATCGGATTGCAAATCTTCTTCGAATACGCCCGAAGGTGCCGGTACATGCACATCGGTAATGAATACGCTCAAACCGGTTGCGTTCGGTTTGTTCTGTGCATTAGGTTTTGTATCATTGTCTTCCGTTGCATCCGCCAATGCATTGACTATTCAAGCGGACAGAACGGCTCCTAAACACCAACAGGCTACTGTTTCGACGGTAGGTCAAAGTGTTCAGTTGGTGAATATTCAAGCGCCGAACAGCCGTGGTTTGTCACACAATAAATACCACCAATTTAACGTTGATACCCAAGGGGCAATCTTAAATAACAGCCGCCACGGGGCGAATACGCAATTAGCCGGCAACGTTGCCGCTAACCCGCACTTGGCTAGAGGTGAAGCCAGAGTGATCTTAAACGAAGTGACCTCTAACAACCCGAGTACGTTGAAGGGTTACGTTGAAGTGGCGGGTAAAAAAGCCGAGGTCATTATTGCTAACCCGAACGGACTGCACTGTGATGGTTGTGGGGTAATCAATGCCAGTCGTGCAACATTCACCACAGGTAAACCAAAAATGATAAACGGTCATTTGGATTCGTTCGTTGTTGAGAAAGGAAAAATCACCGTATCCGGTAAAGGAATGGACAACCGCCAAACCGATTACACGGAGATCATCGCCCGCAGTAATGAAATTAATGCGGAAATCTGGTCTAAAAAAGAAATTTTAGTCATGGGCGGTAAAGTTGGCGGCTCGTCATCAAGCCAACAAGATGTTCAAATCGTTCACAGTAAAAACAAAAAAACAACGCAAACTCATGAAGCCAAACCACAATTTGCGGTGGATGTCGGACAATTGGGCGGTATGTATGCGGAGAAAATTCATTTAATCGGCACCGAAGCCGGTTTGGGGGTACGTAATGCCGGTCAGTTAGGCGCAAGTTCGAATAACGTTCAGATCAATGCGAAGGGTAAAATCATCAATAAAGGTGAGATTGTCGCTCAGCAAGACGTCCGCCTTCAAGGGCAATTGGATAATACGTTAGGTAAAATCGAATCCAAAGCGTCAACCGTATATATCAACAGTAAAGAACAAGTGAATAACACCAAAGGGCTGATCCGTGCGGATAAAGGCGTGGTGGTGAATGCTAACGGCGTCATGAACCGACAAGGCTTGATCAAAGGCGAAACGGTGAAGGTCAACAGTTACGGCGCTGTCGTCAATAATACCCAAGGTGCGATCGAAGCAAACAAAGGTATTTATATTGACGGTCGTTTGAACAATTTTGAAGGTAAAGTGGCGTCGGAAACAGCCTCCGCCGTGATTGACAGCGATACCCAAGTCAATAATACGAAAGGGGTAATTAAAGGCAGTACCGTGACCGTGAGCGCAAAAGGTATCACGAATAATCAAGGGTTGATCAAAGGCGATGTGGTAGCGTTAGACAGTAAAGGCAGTACAACCAATAATATCCAAGGTACGATTGATAGCCAAGTGACGTTGGTAAAAACAAAAGGTTTATTGAATAACCAAGGCTTAATTACCGGCAAAGCTGTTGTTATCGAGAGTAAAGGGGCGGTTGTCGATAATCACCGTGGCACCATTTCAGGCAACGAAGGCGTTTATATCAACGGTCGTTTAAATAACCTGGAAGGTAAAATCGTGTCTCAACAATCCGGTGTGATTATTCAAAGTGATGCTCAATTAGACAATACCAAAGGCGTGATTAGTGCCGCAAAAACAGCGCTTGTGGTTGCTCAAGGTTTAACGAACACCCAAGGCTTGATCAACGCGGACAGCGTAGAGGTCAACGGTAAACTGCACGGTGCCTTGACGACGAAAACCGTGGTGGTGGACACTAAAGCACTCGGCGTCGTTGTTGCCAAACATGTCACGGTAAACGATGTCAAGCAATATGAAATCGATAACACGCAAGGTGCTATCGTGGCTACGAAGAATATTTACCTTAACGGCAAGCTAAGCAATTTTGAAGGTAAAATCGCCTCTGAATTCGGGAATGTAAATGTGTATAGCCGTAATGAAACGGATAACACGAAAGGTACCGTCCGCGCGGCCGGAAACGTCACCATCCAGTCACAAGGCTTAACCAATTATCAAGGGTTGGTTGACGGTAAAAACGTCGTGGTAAACAGTAACGGTTATTCGGTGGACAATATGCTGGGTACTGTACGTGCGGTACAAAACGTGTGTATGATTGCTCAAGATGTGGCTAACTATCAAGGCTTAATCAGTGGTAAAAACGTAGCGGTAAACGCCAAAAACGGCGGTATTGATAACACTCTCGGTACTATCGAAGTCGAAAAAACGGTCAGTTTGGTCGGCAATCTAAACAATGCGGATGGTCGAGTGATGTATAAATCGACGACCAAATAAAAGCCATTCGTGGTATAAATTCATGAAAAGCGCAACGGTGTCAACGCCGTTGCGCTTTTTTATGAGATTACAAGCGGTTTATTTGGTTAATAATTTTGTAAAATTCCGGACAAAACCAACCGCTTGTTTTTAGCAGTTAATCAGCATCATTTTTCCCGATCATCGACACCGATCAACAAATAATTGCCGTCAATATCGGCGAGGCTTCTAAAGCCGATATTATAAATATCGCATGCTTTATTGCGATTAATCGGGCGATAGTCGAAGTTATCATGATGATGTCCGTGAAATATCTTCTTCGCCCCCAGTTTACGGGCTAATTGGTTAATGACGGCAAAGCCCTGCGGATGCGGACGGGGAGCTTCGTGAGTAATCAAAATATCAGCTTTTTGTCCTTCCAACGCCTCTACATCCGACGGAAAAATCGAGGTTCGATGGCGTAGCGGTACGCCACCGCGCCAAATACGTTCTTGTGGTGCATATTGACAATAGTGAATCGGGTCAAAGAACATCGGACGGTGCGGCGGCATCCAAATATGCCCGCGAAACACGCCGCCAAGCCCGGCAATCTTCACGCCTTGAATATTGACGACTCTGCTGTGAAGATTACGCGCTTTCCACTCCGTTCCCCAAATGGCATCAAAAGCCGCGACGGTTTTACTGTCATGGTTACCGTGAATAAACCAGATATCGCAATATTGTGCAAGGCGGTCAAGCTCCACCGCCGTCGTCAACTGTAAATCCCCTAAAATGATTAATGCGACATTTTCATGCGCTTTGACAAAGGGATAAAGATGGGCGTAGCTTCCGTGAGGATCGCCCGCAAAAAGTATCATTCGCTTGTCTCGTCGGTCGGGTTATAGGTTAACGGAATCGGTTCTTCATTCAATATGGCTTCAATGACTTCTTTGGTTTGATTGTAGCGATCTAAATAACTCGGTGATTCGATTTCAATGTAAGGAACATTGTATTTTTCCAGTAATTTTTTCAACAGTTGCTGGAATCGTTGTCGCTGTTTTTGTGAACCGAGGCTGCGTAAACCGTCATCGACCCATTTCGTGTTGTTTGAAAGTAAGATCGTCACATCAAACGGATATTCTTTGATCATTGAATCTAAAAACGGATGCGGTTTGCCTTCATATTGAATACAAAATGCTTGGGTTGTGATGTAATCCGTATCAATAATCGCCACTTTATGCGCGTGTCTCATCGCATAATCGACATAACGTTTATGCCCTAACGCCATCAGCGGATAATCGGAATATTGCATCGCCTGCTCGTCTCCGCCGAGCTGCTCAAAGACGTATTCCCGCCCGTACTCCCAAGCGGATGTCGTATTAAAAACGTTAGCCAATTTGCTGACCAAAACGCTTTTACCGCTGCTTTCACCGCCTAAAATGGCAATGGTTTGGACGAAAAACGGACGCACTTCCTTCGGAATAAAACGCCAGTATTGGAACGGATTATTTCGGATTTTAGTCGCCGACACGTTGAAGGAACTGCGCGTCGGATCGACCAGATGTACCTCTAAATCAAGGTATTTTTCATAAGGTTCTTTATCTTGAACTTCGCTGCTGAATACAATGCTTGGTTGAATGTTTTTTTCGGCAAACAGGCTTTTTACCCGATCCGCCCAACCTGCCCAGCCGTTCGGGTAGCTCGGGATACCGTCTTCAACCAAGTGATGGATTAAGATCTGTTTCTGTTGATATTTGAATATTTGCTGCATCCAGCGGAGGCGATCTTCGTTGGTCGGCATGTGCTTCATTTTACTGTCGTTAAACAGTTGTAAGTCACGTTCGGTATCGGTACAAACAATAACATGCAAGATATCGACTTTACTGAACGCCTCATAGATCATGTTGATATGACCGGTATGAACGGGATAAAACTTACCGAAAATCACACCGATACGCTGATTCGGCTCTTCGACAATGCCTAATACTCGATGCAGTGCTTTAAGTTTGGTCGCACTCGGGTTTTTAATTTTGCCCGTCACCAGCTGATTGAAATAGGCTCGGGTGACACCGGCTTGTTCGCATACATCATTCACTTTCAGTTTAAGCTGTTTGCGTTTTTGTTGAAGATAAGCAAAGTCTGTCATAAATTCGTCCTCACAATGATTGAGAGATAATAGGCGAATTCATGAATTTTGTCATTGCTTTCTTCGATAAAAATGTATAGTCAAGCGGTCCGTTTGAGCAGAAATTTTGCAAAATTGTGTATAAAGACTTTCTACTTTTGAGGGGAAAGGTATAATCGCCGCCTCAAATAAACAAAGGTGTTTTTTAGGAATTTATGGCGTTATTGATTACCCACAAATGTACGAATTGTGATATGTGCGAACCGGAATGTCCGAATCAGGCGATTTCCATGGGGGAGGACATTTATGTGATTGATCCGGATTTGTGTACGGAGTGCGTAGGACATTATGAAACACCGACTTGTCAAAAAGTATGCCCAATCAATAATTGCATTATTACCGATCCGGATCATATTGAAAGCAACGAACAGCTGTGGGAACGGTTTGTCTTGATTCACCATGCCGACGAGGTGTAAGACATGAAATCATAAAGGGCGTATGTGATACGCCCTTTGTCGTCTTAATCGGCGGTTGCCAACGCTTCGCGCTGTGCGGCAATTAATTGACGAATACCGTGATCGGCCAAGCCGAGTAAATTCAATAATTCGGAGTGGGTAAACGGCTCGCCTTCCGCCGTGCCTTGTACTTCAACCAACTTACCGCTGTCGACCATCACGACGTTCATATCCGTTTCTGCCGCAGAGTCTTCGACATATTCCAAATCGCATATGGCTTCACCGTCGACGATGCCGACGGAAATAGCAGCAACCAATCCTTTCAGCGGATTTTCTTTCAGTACGCCGTCAGCCAATAATTTATTGACGGCATCATGTACGGCAACGCAAGCACCGGTAATCGCCGCAGTACGTGTGCCGCCGTCGGCTTGAATCACATCACAATCCACAGTAATCGTCCGTTCGCCAAGCACTTTTAAATCAACTATCGCACGTAAAGAGCGGGCGATTAAACGCTGAATTTCCATCGTACGACCGCTTTGTTTGCCTTTTGCCGCTTCACGTTGCATACGACTGTGCGTTGAGCGGGGAAGCATACCGTATTCCGCCGTGACCCAACCTTGTTGTTGACCTTTTAAGAAACGCGGAACCGTTTCTTCCACCGTAGCGTTACATAACACTTTGGTTTCACCGAACTCGATTAACACGGAACCTTCGGCATAGCGAGTGTAATGTCGGGTGATTTTAATCGGTCGGATTTGATTGTCTAAACGGTTATTCGGGCGCATATTTCTTCCTCCTGTCTGCAAAAATTTCCCCTATTCTAGCAGAATACCAAGTACAATATGCCAAATTTTGTAACAAAGAGAAAAGAGTACAATGATTTACAGTATGACCGCTTTCGCCCACCTTGAGCTTAAAAAAGAGTGGGGTAACGCCGTATGGGAAATCCGTTCGGTGAATCAACGTTTTTTAGAAACCTATTTCCGTCTGCCTGAAGCCTTTCGCAATTTGGAAATGACCTTGCGTGAACGTCTGCGTACAGCATTAACCCGTGGTAAAGTCGAGTGTAGTTTACGCATTGAATTAAATGCTAATCAAAACAATGGGTTAACCTTAAATCAAGAGTATGCCAAACAGGTGATTAGCTCATTACAATGGCTAAAAGAAACGGCTCAAGAAGGCGAAATTAACTTAGTGGATATTCTGCGTTTCCCCGGTGTTGTCGATAACCAAAATCAAGATCTCGACCAGATCAGCCAAGATTTATTAGAAGGGTTTGAGCAGATCCTTGCAGAATTTATCGCAATGCGTGGACGTGAAGGGGCAAATTTACAAGCCTTAATTCAACAACGTTTAGATGCGATTGCCACAGAAGCAACAAAAGTACAAACTCAGATGCCTAGCGTTTTACAATGGCAAAAAGACCGCTTGCAACAGCGTTTTGATGAACTGAACTTGCAACTTGATCCGCAACGTTTAGAGCAAGAAATGGTACTACTCGCTCAAAAAGTCGATGTGGCGGAAGAGTTAGACCGCTTACAGCTACACGTCAAAGAAACCACATCTATTTTGAAAAAAGGCGGTGCGGTTGGGCGTAAATTAGACTTTATGATGCAAGAGCTAAATCGTGAAGCGAATACGCTCGCCTCAAAATCCATCAACGCCGATGTCACTAATTCTGCCGTTGAGCTGAAAGTGTTAATTGAACAGATGCGTGAGCAAATTCAAAATTTGGAGTAGTCAATGAGTCAGACATTAACCCCATTTCATACCTTTCATTTGCCCGCAAAAGCGTCGGTCATTATTGAGTTCAACAGCGTTGAACAACTATTAACCGAATGGCAAAAAGCCGATCAAGCACAGCAACCGATTTTGTTGCTAGGGCAAGGCTCTAATGTGCTGTTTTTAGACGATTTTGACGGCACAGTATTAGTCAATAAGCTCAAAGGGATTGAGCATCGTCAAGATGATCATTTTCATTATTTACAGGTCGCTGGCGGTGAAAATTGGCACGAGTTGGTGCAATGGACGTTGAGACAAGGGATTGGCGGGCTTGAAAATCTGGCGTTAATTCCTGGTGTTGCTGGTTCTGCACCGATTCAAAATATCGGGGCTTACGGGGTGGAATTTGAACGTGTTTGCGATTATGTCGATGTACTAAATCTTAAAACGGGTGAGCTGTTCCGTTTAACGAAAAACGAGTGTGAGTTTGGCTATCGTGAAAGTGTATTCAAACATCAATATCGTGAGCATTATGCGATTGTTGCTGTCGGTTTGAAGTTGGCAAAGGTGTGGCAACCTGTTTTAAATTATGGTTCTCTGGCTCAATTTGATCCAAAAACAGTGACACCACAGCAAGTGTTTGATGAAGTTTGTGCCGTACGTCGTGCGAAATTGCCGAATCCAGATGAGTTTGGTAATGCGGGCAGTTTCTTTAAAAATCCCGTAGTGGAATTTGCAAAATTTCAACAGATTCAGACCGCTTACCTGACTATCCCACACTATCCGCAAGCGGATGGTTCGGTCAAATTACCTGCGGGTTGGTTGATTGATCAAGCGAATTTAAAAGGTTTCCAAATTGGTGGAGCGGCAGTCCATACCCAACAAGCGTTGGTGTTGATTAATAAAGCGAATGCCACTGGGGCTGATGTTGTGGCACTTGCCAAAGAAGTCCGTCGTCAAGTCCGTGAAAAATTTGGCGTTGAATTACATCCTGAAGTACGTTTTATGGGACGACAGGGCGAAGTGGATAGTGAATTGGTGACAAGGTAATTGGCAATGGGACTTGATCAACATTTAATTACATCGGCATTAGCGCAAGGGCAAGCTCTTGTATTTAAAAAGATTGATTCCACCAACGAATATCTGCTGACGCACTATAAAACCTTGCCGTCAGGCTCGCTTTGTGTCGCTGAGTCCCAAACGGCAGGGCGGGGCAGACGTGGACGGCAATGGTATTCCCCAGAAAGCCAGAACGTTTATTTCTCCATGTTGTGGCATTATCCTTCATTGGAAATTCCACAGCTTTCGTCGTTAAGTTTGGTGGTATCGGTATTAATCGCCGAGACCTTCCAAGCACTGAATGTACCACATATTCAAATTAAATGGCCCAATGATATTTACTATCAAGGTAAAAAAATGGGAGGCATTTTAATTGAAAGTCGTGTCGATAAAACAGGAATTTACCTTGTGATCGGCATCGGTTTGAATTTAGGAATGAACAATGTCGATGAAAATGTGGTCACGCAGGCTTGGAGCGATCTGTCTGAACATCAGATAGATCGTTCCCAATTGGTTGCTGAACTGGCAAAACGTTTACAAAATGCCTTAGCGACTTACCCACAAACTACCTTTGAACCCTATGCGGAACGTTGGCAACAGTTTGATATTTTCCGTCATCAAGCGGTCAGATTAATCACTGAAAATGAAGAAATTCATGGGATCTCCCTTGGAATTAATGAAGAAGGGGAATTGATTTTGCAACAAGGGGAAATTATCCGCCGTTTTGCGATGGGTGAAATTTCGTTGAGGGCGGAATAACAAGCGGTCTGATTCGCCGATTTTTTTGCAAATGATTGGATGGCGAACGTAAAAAAAGCTAAGTTCCGAGGAGCTTAGCTTTTTTGATTCGACTATTCGATTAGGCGAACGGATTACTCAAAGTACGCTTGTAAATCGTCGCTGCCACCGATGTGTTTACCGCCGATGAATACTTGCGGAACCGTCATACGACCGGTAATTGCACGTAGTGAGGTGGTGCTTGCATCACGACCTAAAACGATTTCTTCATATTGGAAGCCTTTCACTTCTAATAATGCTTTCGCTTTTGCACAGAACGGGCAGCCCGGTTTGGTGATAATAGACACGGACGGTTTTGCGGTCCAGTTCGGGTTTAAGTATTTGATCATGGTATCGGCATCAGAGACTTTGAACGGGTCACCCGGTTCTTCCGGCTCGATGAACATTTTTTCAACTACGCCGTTTTTCACGTACATAGAATAACGCCATGAGCGTTTGCCAAAACCTAAATCTTCTTTACCGACAAGCATACCCATACCTTCGGTAAATTCGCCGTTACCGTCCGGAATTACGGTGACGTTGTCGGATTCTTGATCCGCTTTCCATGCATTCATCACGAATGTGTCGTTGACCGACATACAAACGATTTCATCTACGCCTAATGCGTAGAATTCTTTTGCCAATTCGTTGTAACGCGGTAAGTGGGTAGAAGAACACGTCGGTGTAAAGGCTCCCGGTAAAGAGAACACGATTACGTTTTTATTGTTGAATAGTTCGTCCGTCGTTACATCGACCCATGCGTCACCTTGACGGGTTTTGAAGGTTACGTTTGGTACTTTTTGTCCGGTCATATCTTTTAAAGCCATTTCTTTTCTCCTATGGGTGTTTTAAAAATTCGTACATTTTACACCTAAATGTGACATAATTCCGCCTATTAAATTAATAGAGGGGGAAACTCATGAATATTCGGGATCTCGAATACCTCATCGCACTCGCCGATTTTAAGCATTTCCGTAAAGCGGCGGAGGCCTGTAATGTCAGTCAGCCGACGTTGAGCGGTCAGATTCGAAAATTGGAAGATGAATTAGGTACCGTATTATTGGAACGTACCAGTCGTAAAGTGTTGTTTACACAATCCGGGCTGACTTTAGTCGATCAAGCCAAAGCCGTCCTGCGAGAAGTGAAAATTCTGAAGGAAATGGCGAGCAACCAAGGCAAAGAAATGTCCGGTCCGCTCCATCTCGGCGTGATTCCGACTTTAGGACCTTACATTGCGCCAATCATTCTGCCTCAACTCAAACAACTTTTCCCTGCATTGGAAGTGTATGTTTACGAACTACAAACCTCCGTTTTGGTAGAACAGTTAGAAACCGGCCAATTAGATTGCGGTTTGTTGGCGTTCACAAAAGAAAGCGAACCGTTTATCGAAGTACCGATTTTTCATGAAAAAATGCTGCTGGCGGTATCGGATGAGCATGAATGGGCGAATGCAAAAAGTTTATTGTTGTCCGATCTGCGAGATAAAGAAATGTTAATGTTGGATGACGGGCATTGCTTGCGCATGCAAACGATGGATTATTGTTTATCGGTTGGTGCGAAAGAAAATACGCATTTCAAAGCAAGCAGTATCGAAATGTTACGTAACATGGTGGCGGCAAATGTCGGGATTGCATTTATTCCGGAATTGGCGACGAAAATTGCGTATACGAAACATATTCAATATTTGCATTTTGATGAACCGGAGCCCTATCGCCAGATCGGCTTAATTTATCGCCCGGGTTCGCCGTTGCGTATTCGTTATGAACGTTTAGCTAAAGAAATCAAACAAATTATGGAAGGTCTATAATGAGCGTGATCGGTGTTCGCGCCGTTCAAAAAGAAAAAACCCGTCGGGCTTTGGTTGACGCGGCATTTAATCAATTAAGCGCCGAAAAAAGTTTTTCCAATTTGAGTTTAAGGGAGGTCGCCCGAGAGGCCGGGATTGCGCCGACATCCTTTTATCGTCACTTTAAAGATATGGATGAGCTCGGCTTGGCAATGGTCGACGAATCCGGATTAATTCTGCGCCAACTCATGCGACAAGCCCGTAAACGCTTGGAAAAAGGTGGTAGCGTGGTAGTGATTTCGGTGGCGACTTTTTTTGAATTTATCGATGAACGTCCGAACATGTTCCGACTCTTGTTGCGGGAAAGTTCAGGCACGTCACAAGCCTTTCGTACGGCGGCATCCCGTGAAATTCAACATTTCGTGGCGGAACTGGCGGAATATATTCAAATGAAAGATCCTCGGATCAATCGTGAACTGGCGTATATTCAATCCGAAGGATTAGTCACCTTGGTTTTTACCGCCGGTTCTCATGCGTTAGATATGAACGCCCAAGAACGAGAAAAATTAAAAGAACGCGTCGTCATGCAATTGCGCATGCTGACCCGCGGTGCGACCAGTTATGCCGCCAGTCATAGTAAGGAAAATGAATGAAAAAGCCCCCGCTAATCATGCGTTTTATCAAAAATATTGCGCTGTTCGGCAGCCTCTTTATCATTCTCAGTATTGTGGTGGACTGGTTTCGTAAACCGACGCCCCCGTTACAATTTGCGGAACAGGTTTTCTACGATATACGGCAGCAACCGAAGGTGATTGCGCAGCTGAGTCATGAGAGACCGATGTTATTATATTTTTGGGGAACATGGTGCAGCTTTTGTCGCTTCACTTCACCGTCGATTCAGCAATTTTCGGATCAAGGCATACCGGTATTGTCCGTGGCGTTAAAATCCGGTTCCGTAAAAGAGGTGGCGGATTATTTAAACCAAAACGGTTATAGCTTTTCCGTGATCAATGATCCCGAGGGGGATTTAGCTAAAGCTTGGGATATCCAAGCGACACCGACGATTCTTTTCATCAAAAACGGAAAAGTCATCAATCACACGACCGGCTTAACCAGTTCTATGGGATTAAAAGTCAGAATGGCGTTAGCCGACGTCGCCCGATAATTTGTAAAAAACAACACAAAACCGACCGCTTGTAATAGAAAATGATCTGCACCCCAAAACTTGGACACCTAATTTGAGGTGCAGATTATGTCCCATCCTTATCAATTTCGTTTAGACATTATCAAATTGGTCATCGAGCAGGATGTTGGTATCCGCGAGGTGGCAAAACTTCATCACATTCC
>NZ_JBGYBX010000058.1:0-75645 GCF_041817755.1 Glaesserella sp.
ACAACGGTTTTTACTATGACATTGATTTAGACCGCTCTTTAACACAGGAAGATCTTGATGCACTTGAAGCGCGTATGTTGGAACTGGCGAAAACCAATTACGATGTGGTGAAAAAACGTGTGAGCTGGCAGGAAGCGAGAGATACGTTTGAAAGCCGTGGCGAGTTGTACAAAATGGCGATTTTGGACGAAAATATCAGTAAAGATGATCGTCCGGCACTTTATCATCACGAAGAATATATTGATATGTGTCGTGGTCCACACGTGCCGAATATGCGTTTTTGCCATCACTTCAAATTACAAAAAGTGGCGGGCGCATACTGGCGTGGCGACAGCAAAAATAAAATGTTGCAACGTATTTACGGTACGGCGTGGGCGGATAAAAAACAACTTGCCGACTATTTACACCGTTTAGAAGAGGCGGCAAAACGTGACCACCGTAAAATCGGTAAAGCGTTAGATTTATACCATATGCAAGAAGAAGCACCGGGTATGGTGTTCTGGCACAATGACGGCTGGACGATTTTCCGTGAGCTTGAAACTTTCGTGCGTACTAAGTTAAAACAGTACGATTACCAAGAAGTGAAAGGTCCGTTTATGATGGATCGTGTGTTATGGGAAAAAACAGGTCACTGGCAAAACTATGGCGATTTAATGTTCACCACCCAATCGGAAAACCGTGAATATGCGATCAAACCGATGAACTGTCCAGGTCACATTCAGATCTTCAATCAAGGCTTAAAATCATACCGTGATTTACCGTTGCGTATGGCGGAATTTGGTTCTTGCCACCGTAACGAGCCGTCTGGTTCATTACACGGTTTAATGCGTGTGCGTGGTTTTACCCAAGATGACGCCCATATTTTCTGTATGCCAGAGCAAGTAGAAAGCGAAGTGACATCGTGCATTAAAATGGTGTATGACATTTATAGCACTTTCGGTTTTGAAAATATTCAAGTGAAGCTTTCAACTCGCCCGGCAAACAGTATCGGTACAGATGAAATGTGGAACAAAGCCGAAGCAGACTTAGCGGCTGCATTAACGGCTAATGGCTTAGCCTTTGAAATTCAAGAAGGCGAAGGTGCATTCTACGGCCCGAAAATTGAGTTTGCCTTGCGTGACTGTTTAGATCGTGAATGGCAATGCGGTACGATCCAGTTAGACTTCTTCTTACCGGAGCGTTTAAGTGCCTCTTATGTGGCGGAAGATAACGACCGTAAAACACCAGTGATGATCCACCGTGCGATTTTAGGCTCAATCGAGCGTTTCATCGGCATTATTACCGAAGAATACGCAGGCTTCTTCCCGGCGTGGTTAGCCCCAACTCAAGCGGTTGTGATGAACATTACTGACAGCCAAGCAGAATACGTTCAACAAGTGGTGAAACAACTTTCTGACGCAGGCTTGCGTGTGAAAGCGGATTTACGCAACGAAAAAGTGGGATTTAAAGTGCGTGAACACACCTTACGCCGTGTGCCATATATGCTTGTTTGCGGTGATAAAGAAATCGCCGAAGGCAAAGTCTCTGTGCGTACCCGTAAAGGTACAGATTTAGGCACGTTTAAAGTGGAAGAGTTTATCGATATCCTCAAAAAACAAGTGCGTGGACGTGAGTTGAAGTTACTAGGGGAAGAGTAGTTCTCCCTGTGAAATGTAAGGCGTAGAAAATACGCCTTACATGCATTGGACAGATATAGAAAAACTTCTTGCTCCGAGACTGAAAAATGAGTAAAATCCCGCCCGTTTTGCCTTGCTCAGGTGGGGCGTAATAAGCAACCAATCATATCTTCTGCAAGCGGTATGATCTTAAGATAAATTTACAAGAGGAATAATACTATTAAACCCGTAAAACGCGTTCAGACAAATCGCGCGCATCGCCTTAACGATGAAATTCGCGTAAAAGAAGTTCGTTTAACCGACCAAAACGGTGAACAACTTGGTATCGTATCAATTCAAGAAGCATTAGCAAAAGCGGAAGAAGTTGAGTTAGACTTAGTTGAAATTAGCCCGAATGCGGAACCGCCGGTTTGTCGTATTATGAACTATGGTAAGTTCATCTACGAAAAAGAGAAAGCTGCAAAAGAGCAGAAGAAAAAGCAGAAAGTTGTACAAGTGAAGGAAATTAAATTCCGTCCGGGTACAGACGAAGGCGACTATCAGGTAAAACTACGCAGCCTGATTCGCTTTTTGGAAGATGGCGACAAAGCCAAAATCACGGTTCGCTTCCGTGGACGTGAAATGGCTCACCAAGAAATTGGTATGGACGTGCTAGAGCGTGTTAAAAACGATTTAGCGGAAATTGCCGTAGTAGAGTCTGCTCCTGGCAAACTCGAAGGTCGCCAAGTTGTAATGGTACTGGCTCCGAAAAAGAAATAGTCCGTTACCTTAAGATGTAATTAGTGCTTCCAAGTAATATTGGCAACAATATTCGCCTGATTACTGGTTATTAACATAAACAATGCGGAGTTATTTTAACAATGCCTAAAATTAAAACAGTACGTGGTGCTGCAAAGCGTTTCAAAAAAACAGCTTCCGGCGGTTTCAAACGTAAACAATCTCACTTACGTCACATTTTGACTAAGAAAACAACTAAACGTAAACGTCAATTACGTCACAAATCAATGGTAGCGAAAGCAGACCAAGTTTTAGTCGTAGCGTGCTTACCATACGCATAAGCGTAAATGAAGTACAACGTACGATTAGTTAATTTTTAGTTTAATAATGTCAAAGCGTTAATTTACGCTTAAATAGTAGGAGATTTAATAATGGCTCGTGTAAAACGTGGTGTTATTGCAAGAGCACGCCATAAGAAAGTTCTTAAGGCTGCTAAAGGTTATTATGGTGCACGTTCACGCGTGTATCGCGTTGCTTTCCAAGCAGTAGTTAAAGCTGCACAATATGCTTACCGTGACCGTCGTCAACGTAAACGTCAATTCCGTCAATTATGGATTGCTCGTATCAATGCGGCAGCTCGTCAAAACGGTTTATCATACAGCAAATTCATCAACGGCTTGAAAAAAGCGTCTGTTGAAATCGATCGTAAGATCCTTGCTGATATCGCAGTATTTGACAAAGTGGCTTTCGCAGCATTAGTTGCTAAAGCAAAATCTGCTCTTTAATTTTAAAGAATAGATAAATGAGGACGCTTTCGAGCGTCCTTTTTTGTCGGTAAACTATGCCAAATGGCGGAGAAATTCGCTAAACAAGCGGTCAAATATGAAAGCATTTTTGCAAATTGAAGGGGAAAAGCATGAAAAAAGTCGTGTTAACGGTATTGTCCTTTATGTTAGCTGCCTGTTCTACGCCGGTACAGCAAAGTTCTATTCCGATGGATATGCAAGCCGTCGAAGAATATAAACAACGTGTGGCTTCTAGGAAAACGGTGGATTCAAACGATTCGGAAGAATGGGAGCTGAATCAAAGTGATAAACGGGCAAAAGTTGACGTTTATCATCACTATCCTCATCCTCGAATTCGCCCGCATATAGGTTATCATTATTATGGGCGTCATCATTCCGGGGTAGGAATCGGGTTCGGATATTATTAAAAATCGGGGCTCATGCCCCGATTTTATAATCCAAGTTTTATTAGTCTCGCTACATTTTCTGCAGTTGAAATTAAATTTTCTTTCCCTTGTTTGAGCAGCTCATCTAAACTACTCAACTGACGAATAATCGGGAAAACCGCATCAATACCATGTTGATAAACCACGGAATAATCTTCTCTAAGACTGCCGACAATCGCTATGACCGGTTTATCAAATTGTTTGGCAAGCCGGGCAACGCCGATAGGCGTTTTACCTGCGATAGATTGCGCATCCATTCTGCCTTCACCCGTAATTACCAAATCGGCTTGTTGAATTTCCTCGCTAAGATGAGTCGCTTCAATAATAATTTGTACCCCTGATTTGAGGATCACGTTCGGCAGTAATAATAAACCGCCTCCCATTCCGCCAGCCGCTCCCGCGCCGGCATGGTGAGCGATTTGAATCCCCAATTGTTGTTCTGTCACCTGTGCAAAATGGGTAAGCGCATGATCGAGTTGATTGACCATTGCCGGCGTTGCCCCTTTTTGCGGACCAAACACTGCGGAAGCCCCTCGCTCTCCACATAAGGGATTATTCACATCACAAGCAACCTCAATTTCCACTTGAGCTAAACGGGGATCGAGACCGCTTAGATCAATATGTGAAATCGTTGCTAATTGCGCTCCGCCAAAGCCGATCTCTTGCTGTTGAGCGTTGAGAAAACGGATACCTAAGGCTTGCAACATGCCAACGCCGCCGTCATTTGTCGCACTGCCGCCAATACCTAAGATAATTTTCTTCACACCATAATCCAACGCCGCTTTAATTAATTCACCGGTACCGTAGCTTGTGGTAATTAACGGATTGCGTTGTTCTGGGGGAACAAGATGTAAACCTGAGGCCGCCGCCATTTCAATAAAGGCGGTTTGTTTATCGCCCGATAATCCCCAAAAGGCTTCTACTTGATTTGCAAGCGGTGCGATTACCGTGGTTTTTTGCAAATTGCCTTGTGTGGCATCCACTAATGATTGAACCGTTCCTTCACCGCCGTCGGCCATCGGTACGAGCTGATACCCGGCATGTGGAAAAATACGTTCAAATCCCGTCTTAATCGCCTGCGCGACCTCTAATGCAGTCAGGCTTTCCTTAAAAGAATCGGGGGCGATAACAATATTCATGTTGACATCCTTTTTTACAACAGCACGAGCGACAAAATATAAACGGTAAGAATACCGACAATACCCATAATAAAGGTTAATGTAGTTTGAGTGCGATAGCCTTGTTGTGGTGTGAGTTTGGTAAAGTTCGTTACCACCCAATAGTAGCTGTCATTTGCATGAGAAACGCACATTGAACCTGCTGCAATCGCCATTACCGTTAACGCCGCAGCCATTTCGGTGGTAAGCCCTAATGCATTCATTAATGAATCGCCGGCATTGAACATACCCATAATAGAGGCGGTGGTAATAATTGCCACTGTGGAGCTACCTTGTGCAGTTTTAAGAATCGCTGAAATAATGAATGGGAAGAAGATTCCTGCCGCACTGATGATATGAGCATTTTCTTTGATGTAATCGACAAAACCTGCTTGAGTAATCACATTACCCAATACACCACCTGCAGCGGTGATAAATAGGATTGGACCAACAAGTTTTAACGTGTTGTTGGTTAAACCGTCAAATTCGTCCATTTTACCTGTTTTGAATAATAAAATGATTGAAAAGACAACACCAACAGCTAATGCAATAATCGGGTTACCTAAGAATTGTAATAGAATACCTAAATCTCCGCTGATACCCATAATTTTACTCACTGAGCCTAATGCCATCAGAAAAATCGGAGCAAAAATCGGGGCTAAACTTAAGAAACCGCTTGGTAATTTGCCGTACTGTTTAAGCAGCTCATCGTAGCTTTGTGCTATCACACTATCCGCTTCTTTTTCTTCATCAATAGTCACTTTTTTACCAATATATTTTGCGAAAAGGTAGCTTGCAATTAAAACAGGGATAGAGACGACCGTCCCCATTAATATCACCAGTAATAAATTTCCACCCAAGCCTACTGCACCGGCTGCAGCAATCGGGCCGGGTGTTGGTGGAATAAACACATGAGAAGTGTAAAGCCCCGCACTTAACGCCACCGCCATACCGACAGGATTGGCTAAGATCTTTTTACGAATCGCTTCACGAATCGGGTTTAACACCACAAATCCGCTATCACAGAAAACCGGAATTCCGACAACCCAACCCATTATCAGCATGGCTAATTCGGGGCGTTTTTGTCCGACGACCTTGACGACCATATCGGCAAGTTTGAGTGCAGCTCCTGTTTTTTCAAGAACGGTACCGATGATCGCACCAAAAATAATCACAATACCGATACTGCGGAAGGTACCACTAAATCCGTTACCGATAATGGTTGGAATTTGTTCAAGAGAAATACCGGCTATCAACGCTAATGCTAAGGAAATTGACATTAGGGCTAAGAAGGGGTGAACTTTGAGTTTTGCTATCATCCAAATCATCACAATAATAGCAATCGTAAAACTAATAATAAGAGAAATACCCGTCATAGAAAGCTCCGTATTATGCTTAAAATGTGAGCTTATTATTGATATTTTCGATGAAAAAAGCGTTGTTCTTTTTTACAAAAAAGCAGCCGAAAGAGACCGCTTGTATTGTGATTTTTTACAATCCTTGATAGATCATTGTGCCTAAATAAAGGATAAATTTTTCTTCTATCTTATTGAAAGATAAGGATGTTATGTGTTCAATTTTACTTAAACGGTAGCGTAAGGTATTCGGATGTACGAAGAGTTTTTGTGAGGTGTGAGAGAGATCACAATTTGATACAAAATAAATTTGTAAGGTTTTAATGAGGATCTGCTGTTCATCTTGTTCTAGCAACTTTTTGAAGCTGGAAAGTAGAATATCCGCTTGCCAAGTATGACTAAAATTTTGAAATAGGGCAGGTAATTTGACTTGATCAAATTGAATGACATGTTTTTTACTTTGAGTCTTTTCCGTATATTCTGCCGCATAGCAAGCGGTTTGATAAGAGATATGTGTTTGGGATAGGTCATTGACTTGTAATCCGACGATGGCTTTAAATTGAATCTCAGGATGCGAAAAATCGATGATTTCTTTTTTATGCTGAATTGGGGTGTCAGCGGATGATTTAAGTAATGCAATTCGATCTCGACCTATTACAGCGGTCGGTAATTTAGGATAATGATGTTCTATATAGGCTAATAGTGTTTGAAGTTTATCGGCTGTAGGATCTTGTACTTTCAGTAGAATAACCGAAAAAGATTGATGGAAAGGGATATCAAAAAACTGCGCTTGTTCGCTAATTTCTATTTGATTTAAATCGCCTTTAAGTAATTCTCTGATAAATTCTTCTTTGTAACGGCGTTGCCAACGCTCTTGTTCGAGTAAGAAAGATTGTTCCATAATCAGCTCGGCTGCCATTTTGACTAATTGAGCATATTGTCTCACTTCATTTGGATTTCCGGAAATTCCTATCACTCCAACATTAGATCCTAAGTAGCTTAACGGTAAATTAATTCCCTCTTTGGCTTCATAATTCCATAATTTAGCCAACTCATGATCAATTTCGACAATTTGATTTTTGCGTAATGTGATCACCGCTCCCGTATGTTTTTGATTAAGACGTTTCGGATCGCCGGAAGCAATAATAATCCCATTTTCATCCATAACATTCACTGAATTCGGAATAATTTGCATCGCACGTTTTACAATCATATTGGCGATATCTTTATTTAGTTTCATGTTACTCCTTGTATAACCGCATATAAAAGTCGGGAACAGCGTAATAAAAAAGACTAACCCTTTCCAGAATTAGTCTTATTATTTTAGCCTTCTAGCAATAAACCGTCATCACTCAGTTGCTCATTACGGCTCTTTTCGAATAAGCGCAATAAATCCGGTACATCCATTCGCTTACGCTCTTCTCCTGCCACATCGAAGGCAACTTGTCCTTGATGTAACATCACTGTTCTGTCACCGTAGTCGAGGGCTTGTCGCATTGAGTGGGTGACCATTAACGTGGTGAGCTTTTGTTCTCTCACGATTTTATTGGTCAATTCCAAAACGAATGCGGTGGTTTTCGGATCAAGGGCGGCGGTATGTTCATCTAATAGTAAAATGTTTGATGGTTGTAACGAAGCCATCAACAAACTGACCGCTTGTCGCTGACCGCCTGACAGGCGCCCCATTTGATCGGTGAGGCGGTTTTCCAAACCGAGTCCGAGCAGTGATAATTTTTCTTTGAACATCTCTCTTAATTGGCGGTTCAATGCAAAACCTAAGCTGCGTTTTTTACCTCGTTGATAGGCGAGAGCCATATTTTCTTCAATGGTGAGGGCTTCGCAAGTACCGATCATCGGATCTTGAAACACTCGAGCCACAAGGTGCGCACGCTGCCAGCAAGTCGTTTTGCTCACTTCTTTGTGTTGGATAAAAATTTCGCCCGAGTCAATCGGATAATCGCCGCTGATCGCATTCAGTAAGGTCGATTTTCCGGCACCGTTGCTGCCGATGACCGAGACAAACTCGCCTTCGGCAACCTTCAGGCTTAAGCCTCGTAATACAGGATTTTCAATGACCGTACCTTTATTAAAGGTGATAAATAAGTTGTTTAATTCGATCATGGTTTTCCTCGTTTAGCGAATGGTTGTTTAAATTTGGGAAGCGCTAACACCGCAACGACGAGCAAAGCGGTGATGAGGTTTAAGTCCTGAGGACCGAAGCCGATACCGTTTAAGGTGTCGTTGTTTAAGGCTAAAGCAATAAAGAAACGATAGAGAATAGAGCCGATAATCACCGCGAACGTCAGCCAAACAATCCGTTTTACCGGGAAAATCGCTTCACCGATAATGACTGCCGCTAACCCGATCACGATAGTACCGACCCCAATCGAAATATCAAATCCCCCGTTACTCTGAACATAAAGTGAGCCGGCCAGTGCAATCAGTCCGTTTGAAATTGCCATACCGAGTAGTGTCATTTTGTTAATGGCAATACCTTGCGCTTTTGCCATACGGGGATTCGTGCCTGTCGCACGAACCGCTAAACCGACTTGTGTGGCAAAGAACAGATCGAACAGTAGTTTGGCGATAATCACGACAAAAACGGCAATCAGCAGACGTACCATTGCTAATTGCACATCATCGTGGGCGGTGACGGCATCGTAAATCGTCGTTTCTCCCAGCAAAGAAACATTCGGCGATCCCATAATGCGTAAATTAATCGAATAAAGGGCGATCATCATCAAGATACTGGTCAACAGTTTTTCGATTTTAAAACCGATATGCAGACCGGCGGTGATCACGCCGGCAACCGCTCCTGCCAGCATGCCGGACAAGGTGGCAAGCCAAGGGTCGATGTGGTTTAGAATGCATAATACGCATACGCCGCCGCCAAGCGGAAAGCTACCGTCGGCAGTTAAATCGGGGAAATCAAGAATCTTGTAAGAGATCAACACGCCAAGAGCGACCAAGGCATAAATCAAGCCGAGTTCTAATGCGCCGATCCAAGTGACGTTGGTGAAATAGGTTGTTAAAAATTGCAGTAAGGTTTCCATTTGAAATACTACTTTACTAGTACAAAGTAGTCTGAGATTTTACGCTATTTCTTGTGAAAAATCAGGTCTTTTGTAAAGTTTTTTCGCGCAAACCTTTGCGTTTTAACCTCTTGCCGACAAATGAAAAAAGAGCGAGTAGAATGCAATTCATAACCATATTATCAAGCTAAAAAGAGGAAAATATGAACGGAATTGAAATCTTAGGTTATGTGGCAATGGTATTAGTTGCCGGTTCTTTTTTATTAAAAGATGTCATTAAATTGCGTATCGTCAATTCATGTGGCGCAATCTGCTTTGTCATTTACGGTTTGTTGATTGATTCATTCCCGGTAACGGGCTTGAATATTTTTGTGGTATGTGTGAATGCCTACTATATTTTGAAAGACCTCAAAGCAAGCAAAGCATAATGAGTTCATATAAGAAAACGGCACCTTAAAGTTAAGGTGCCGTTTTTTTTAATGTGAGCCGGCCAATTCGGCTAAATCTTTATCGATGTAGTATAACGCTTTGCTATCATCGCCAAGTAGAGCGAATTTATCTAAAATGGTCTTAAATAAATGCTCTTCTTCATGTTGCTCTGCAACATACCATTGTAAGAAGTTGAAGGAGGAATAGTCTTTTTGCGCAAAGGTTTCTTCCACTAATTTATTGATTTGTGCGGTCACATGTTTTTCATGCTCGTAGACAATCTCAAATAATTCTTTGAGGCTTTCATAGTCCGCTTGAGGTGCTTCGATTGCGCCGATTTCGGCTAATGCGCCGGTTTCGTTTAAATAGGTGAATAAACGACGCATATGATCCATTTCCTCTTGCGCATGCGCTTTCAAAAAGGCGGCCGCACCGGTAAAACAGTTGTTGTCCGCCCACGCCGCCATTTGAAGATAGACGTTTGAAGAGTAGAATTCGAGGTTTAACTGATCGTTTAGATGTTTGATAATATTTTCGGATAACATTATGCCGCTCCTTGATCTAAGTTTTCTAAATCTTTATCCACAAAGTAAAGTGATTTTCCGCCTTCGCCGACGAGTGTGAATTTATCGATAATTTCACTGAAAAGCTTCTCTTCTTCATGTTGCTCCGCTACATACCATTGTAAGAAGTTAAAGGTAGAGTAGTCTTTCGCTTCAAACGTCACTTCAACCAATTCGTTAATTTTGGCCGTAACATGCTTTTCGTGTTCAAGTACGATTTCGAACAAATCCTTTAAGGAATTGTACGTTTTGCACGGCGCTTCAATTTTACCGAGAATCGGTAACGCCCCGGTTTCGCTGACGTAATTGAATAGTTTTTGCATGTGTTCTAATTCTTCATCCGCATGACGAAGCAAGAACTTAGCCGCGCCTTCATAACCGTTATTGGAACACCAAGAACTCATTTGCAAGTAGGTGTTGGATGAGTAGAACTCCAGATTAATTTGTTCATTGAGCTTATCAATGATTTTCTGCTGTAACATATGCTCTCCTATGATTAAGTGAATGTGTAAGCGGTGAGTTTTGCAAAATAATGTTCAAATCTCACCGCTTGTAGATTTAGTAATCGGAAAGGGATTGCTGATCTGCGCCTTCTTTTTCGACAACCGGTTGAAGCATATGTTCGCGTTTTAAGCCAAGCTGTAATGCCACACCGATAGCGATGTAGATAGACGAATACGTACCGAAACCGATACCGATTAGCAAAGCCAATGAGAAGCTGTGAAGTGTCGGACCGCCGAGCCAGTACAAGGCAAACACCACAAACAACGTCGTAACCGAGGTCATCAAGGTACGGGAAAGTGTTTGGCTTAATGAAATGTCGATCACTTCAGTGGAATTTGCCCGACGAATTTTCGGGAAGTTTTCCCGTACGCGGTCAAATACCACGATACTGTCGTTCAGGGAGTAACCGACAACCGATAAGATTGCCGCCACAAATGTTAAATCAATCTCTATTTGCAGGAAAGAAAAGACGCCGATTGTCACCATTACATCATGGAATAGTGCGATAATCCCACCCACGGCAAGGCGCCATTCAAAGCGGATGCCGACATAGAGTAATAGCATGGCGAGTGTGGCAAGCGTACCGTAAATCGCGCCTTGCGTGAGTTCTTCCCCGACATTCGGACCGACGAATTCAATACTTTGAATGCGGGCACCTGCATCTAATTTTTGGTGGATCAGATCCATGATTTTTGTGCCTAATGTGGTATCGCCTGCTGATGCAGGTAAACGGATCATGACATCTTTTTGTCCGCCGAATGTTTGAACCAATGCACTGTGATAACCGCTTTCATCTAAGACTTCACGCACTTTGCCGAGATCGGCGGGTTGTGAGAAATTGGTTTCAATCACCGTACCGCCGGTAAAGTCCAGCCCCCAGTTAAATCCTTTCGTCGCCACTGTGAAAATACAAAATGCAGTGAGCAAGATAGAAAATGCGAAAGCAATAAAACGGTATCGCATGAAAGGGATTAATTTATAAGGCAGTTTGATTTCTGCAATATCTTTTTCTGTTTGAACAGACATGTTGTTCTCCCTTTAAATCCAAAGTTTTTTCACACGTTTGCCGCCGTAAACCCAGTTAACCAACATACGGGTCCCGGTGATGGCGGTAAACATGGAAATCATCACGCCGAGTGCCAAGGTGACGGCGAAACCTTTTACCGGACCGGTGCCGACGGCATAAAGGATCAGTGCGGTTAAGACTGTTGTTAAGTTGGAGTCGAAGATACTGGTAAATGCGCCGTTATAGCCTTCGTGAATGGCTTGTTGAATCGAGCGACCGTTGCGGATTTCTTCTTTAATCCGTTCGTAGATCAATACGTTTGCATCCACGGACATCCCAACCGCTAAGACAATCCCCGCAATCCCCGGCATAGTGAGCGTAGCGCCGATAAGTGACATTAAGCCGACCGTCAACACCAAGTTTGCCAGTAGGGCTGCGGTTGCAAACAGACCGAATACTTTATAGTAAACCACGCAGAATAAAATGGTTAAACCTAAGCCCAATAAACCGGCATCCATACCTTGAGCGACGTTATCCGCCCCCAAAGACGCGCCGATCGTACGTTCTTCAACGATCACAATCGGTGCGATTAATGCCCCTGAACGGAGAAGTACGGCAAGGTTTTGCGCTTCCGCCGCAGAGTTAATCCCGGTAATTTGGAAATTACTGCCCAAACGGGTTTGGATCGTTGCCACATTGATCACTTCTTCGTGTTTTTCCAGTACGACTTTACCGTTAGCATCCCGTTTGCCCGAATCTTTAAACTCACTGTAAAGGGTTGCCATCGGTTTTTGTACATTACTCTTCGTGATTTCCGACATGATATTGCCGCCTTCACTGTCAAGCGTAATGCTGACTTGCGGTAAACCGCGTTCATCCGTACCGGAGCTGGCATTAATAATGTGCTCTCCGCCTAAAGACGGGCGCATTTTTAAGATAACCGGCGTACCGTCACGCATATATTTTATTTCGGAACCGGCAGGGATAATGCCGCGCGTAGCCGAATCCAAATTTGCTTCTTGATTCACGATACGGAATTCAAGGGTTGCCGTCGCACCTAAGATTTCTTTTGCGCGCGCGGTATCTTGTACCCCCGGTAGTTCGACAACGATACGATCCGCACCTTGGCGTTGGATTGTCGGTTCGGATACGCCGAGTTCTTCCACCCGTTTACGTAAAATGGATAAGTTTTGTTCGATAGCGAGATCGCGTGATTCGGAAAGGCTTTGTGCCGAAGGTGTCAGTGTTACGACTGTCGATGACACGAGATTAGCATCTAATGTCGGGTGATTACGGCGAACAAAGCGAATTGCTTTATCTACGGTGTCACTGTCGGCAAATTCGATTTCCGTCGCAAAGTTATCGGTTTTTTTGAATGATTTATATTGCAATTTTTCGCGACGTAGCTCGTTACGTAAGGTGTCTTGCAACTGATCTTGCTGTTTGGTTAACGCAGTATTCATGTCCACCTCCATGAGAAAGCGAACGCCGCCGCGTAAATCCAAACCGCGTTTCATCGGTTCACCGCCAATTGATGTAAGCCACGAAGGGGTTGCCGGAGCAAGGTTTAATGCAACGGAATAATTATTACCTAAAACGTCGGCTATTTTTTCTTTGGCAGGAAGTTGTTCTTCATCTTTAGATAAACGAACCAAAATGGAACCGTTTTCCAGGTTCATGGCTTTGGGCGTAATATTTAAAGATGCCAGAGCGGATTGTACTTGAGTCAGCGTTTCTGCCGACGCTTGTTGACCACGCGTACCGGAAATTTGTACGGACGGGTCTTCACCATATAAATTTGGAAGGGCGTATAAAGCACCAATGGCGACCACAAGGATCACCATTAGATTCTTCCAAAGAGGGAAACGGTTTAACACAATAAGTCCCCTTTTTTAAGGAAAGAATAAATTAAAGAGATTTGAGTGAACCTTTTGGTAACACGGCAACCACGAAATCACGTTTGATCGTTACTTCGGTCGTATCATTCAGTGCGATCACGATATTGTCGTTATCTGCACTGACTTTGGTAATTTTGCCGATTAAACCACCGCTTGTCAGTACTTCTTCGCCTTTTGCCAAGCTCGCCAATAGTTCACGTTGTTGTTTTTGGCGTTTCGCTTGTGGACGATAGATCATGAAATAGAAGATCAAACCGAAAATAACCAAAATAAAGATCATTTCCATTCCGCTGCCTTGTTGCATAAAAGGGCTCCTTAAAAATCAATAAATTAAAAAATAAAACACGATTCTTTTCTACGAAGAGAAAAACGGGCGTTAACATAGCATAATTTCATGGATTTAACGAGAAGAAATTCAGTCCAAAAGCGGTATTCGCTCGTTTTAACAAGTAAATCGTGGAATTTGTATAACCTCGATGGGCTTAATGGCTGTCAAACCAACTTTCTAAAATGAGGCAAGCGGAAATCGAATCCACTTTATCTTTTTTTAACGCTTTAAACCCACCGCGGGAAAAAATTTCCGAGCGGGCTTCTACTGTCGTTAAACGTTCGTCCTGTAACACTACCGGTAAATTAAACCGCCCGTTAAGCCGGTTGGCAAATTTTTTAGCACGTTGAGTCAGTGGTTGCTCCGTACCGTCCATATTCAACGGTAAACCGACAATCAAAAGGTCAGGCTGCCATTCGGTAAGGAGTTTGCCGATTTGCTCCCAATTCGGAATACCGTCTTGCGCTTTAAACGCCGGTAGGCGTTGTGCGGTTTTGGTGATGCTTTGTCCGACGGCACAGCCGATACTATTGGTGCCGAAATCAAAGGCGATAACGGTCTGCGTCATTAGGCTCTCCCCGCTTTAGCAAGGATACCTTCAATACCCAATAATTCATTGGCTTCTACCCAGCGATCCAAATAACCTGTTTTGAACAGAATTTGTTCGGTTGCCGGGGTGACAATCCAATAATTTCGGGCGATTTCTTGTTCTAATTGTTCCGCTTTCCATGTGCAGCAACCTAAGCAGACCATAAAATGCTCGGGGGCGTCTTCACGTCCGAAGGTTTCTAAAATATCGCCGGAGGTAGTGAGCATAATACCGTTACCGGTCGGGTAACTGTGCAGAAATTGGCGTTCCGTCGGCGTATGTAAAATAAAGCCTCGTTCTTGGCTGACCGGACCGCCGCTGAGAACCAATTGATCTTTCGTATAATTACGCTCATTGGCCATTAAAAAATCAATTTTAGCGAGCAGCTCCATTACGGACAGATCCGTCGGAGAATTGATCATGACGCCCATGGCACCTTGTTCATTGTGTTCGCACAGATAGATCACGGCCCGATCAAAGTAATCATCGTTCATGTCGGGAGTCGCAACCAATAATTGCCCTTGTAAATTCATCATCTAACTTAAATCTCCATACAACAGTTGTAAGGCGGTGATGGTTGCCAGAGAAGCCGTCTCGGTACGTAAAATACGTTTACCGAGTAATACTTCGGTAAAACCTTCTTCCTCAGTCATGGCAATTTCTTTCGGAGAGAGTCCGCCTTCAGAGCCGATTAATAAACGCACGCCCTCACGAGGAATCGTTGGGAGTGACTTTAACGTATATTGGGCTCGCGGATGTAAATTCAACTTCAACATGCCGTCTTGTTCTTTACACCAATCGGATAACTTCATGATCGGTCGAATTTCCGGAATCATGTTTCGTCCGCACTGTTCGCAAGCGGCAATCGCAATTTTTTGCCATTGTTGAATTTTTTTGTCTTGGCGTTCACCGTCCAATTTGACTCCGCAACGTTCCGACCAAAGCGGCGTGATGACGTTGACTCCTAATTCGACGGATTTTTGAATGGTAAATTCCATACGATCACCGCGTGAAATCACTTGCCCGAGGTGAATCGACAGAGGAGATTCGCGATCATCCGTTTGACTTGACCGAATCGCAACATCAATCTGTTTTTTACCGATATGGCGAATGACGGCGTGAAAGGTCATATTGGAACCGTCAAATAAAATCAATTCGGCGCCTTCTTGCATACGTAATACGCGTCCGACATGGTTTGCCGCTTCGTCACTTAGGACACAATTGTTTTTTCCGGCAAGGGGTTCGGGGTGATAGATTCTTGGAATTCTCATTTATTATTCATTGATTGGCGTAATGTAACAAGCGGTGAGATATGTGGAAAATTTTGCAAAAATTTCAGCCGATCTCACCGCTTGTAAAGGGAGTAAAGGATTATTTAAATTGATGAACGGCATTGCCGATTTCATTATCGTTATAGATATGATTCACTGCATCGTCATAGGCTTGGTTCAACACTTTTTGGATATCGGCGTTATCGGCACCGAATGCGCCTTCATAAGAACGGGAGGTGTTGAAGTTTTTACTGAAATGACCTCTCGAACCTTGTACGACAACTTCAATACCGACATTCGCCGTGATTTTATGGCGTAAGTTCCCTTGTTCGACATCGGCAAAAAATTTGTGGATTTTGACGGTTACGTTTGCATTGCCGGCACCTTGCACCACACCGAATCCTTTGCTGTTGAGATTTTGTTGCATCACTTGTTGGAACAATTGGGCAACTTCAGGCATTGCATTCAAACGGGTGACATTACCCCCGCTGGTATAACTTGCCACTTCTGCCGACGGACGAAGATCTTGAGTGGACACATTCACCAGTGCCGTTTGGTTGTTGGTATTGAACATGGCTGTCGGTGACGGTGTTGTGAAGGTTAATGTATTTGACTGTGTTTGACAGCCGGTTAATACAGCGGTAGCTAAAACCGTTGCGGCGAGAATCGTTTTTTTGCTGAGTTTCATAAAAGATTCCTTGTTGATGAATAAAATCGCAGTAAAGTATAGTATTATTCTGCATAAATTTCCAAATAGAGAGTATAAAAATGTCCGTTGAATCGACAATTTCACAAAAACTAACTACCGAATTTGCGCCCGTCATGTTACAAATTGAAAATGAAAGCCATCGACACAGTTCCGGCAGAGGTGCCGAATCGCATTTTAAAGTGACGTTGGTTTCGGCAAAATTTGACGGGTTACGTGCCGTTTCCCGCCACCGTGCCGTTTATCAATGTTTGTCTCAAGAATTGCAAAACGGTGTTCATGCGCTCGCGTTACACCTTTATACACCGACGGAGTGGTATGATGGTGGAGAGGTTGTTCCGGCATCGACCAACTGCGTGGGGCACGGTCATTAGAGAATTATTTCATAAAATAAAGAAATTGCTTGCCGAGACAATGAAAAATCGGTATAGTTCCGCCCGTCTTTCAAATGTGCTTTTGAAGCACATTTTTTATTGATTCGGTGAGATGTCCGAGTGGTTGAAGGAGCACGCCTGGAAAGCGTGTATATGGGAAACCGTATCGGGGGTTCGAATCCCCCTCTCACCGCCATTCAATAAGAAAGATTCCTTTACTGTTTTCATAGATATTTCCTTGGTTAAGTCCAATTAACTAACCGAATACTTTTTCCTTAACAGGTTACTCCCCGAGCGATTGTTCGGGGATCTTTTTATGTGAAAAAGATCGCCGAGGCGATCTTCCGAATGAAATCACGTGTTAAGGCGCCACTTTCTGCAATTTGTAATTATGGCTGCTTTTCACCGTGTTGCCGCTGGCATCACAAAATTCTACGTATTTATCCGATACTTGAACTGCCATGTTTCCTGAATTGGTTAAACGAATCACATTGGATTTATTCGGATCCCAAGTATAGCGACCTTTTTCGTGGAACGGATGTTTCTCTTTATTTTTGTAATATACCGTATTGTATTGATAAGTGTTGTCTTTGTTTAAGATAAGCTCGGCCTCAATTTTTTCACAATCTGCACAAGGTAACGTACCTTGATATGTACCTGACACCGTTTTTGACGGTAATAGTGAACAAGCCGCCAACATCGTCGTTAACGTCGTGACGAATACTATTTTTTTCATATTGCGTTCCTCTTCATGTAAATATCGAATGACTTAAACGTATTTAAAATCCGGATTGATATTAAATTGAAGCTCGGTTATGTGCGGAAAATCCGTTTGAATGCATTTAAGCAAATATTGTTTTTGTAACGACAATCCTTGACGGATCGTGGCATTTTGAACTTCAAATATCAGTGAATTATCGGACAAATTGACAATTCGGTAAAGTCTGCGGTATTGTTCGGGTAGTAACTGTTGAATTTTTCGGTTTAATTCATGTAATTCTCCGACCCGTTGGACAATATGAGACAGACCGGAGTTCTGCAAAATTTCCGTAATATTTTTAGTTGTCGAATTTTTCATCTTTCCCTTTCCCGTTTATCTTGTTTTTATTCTCATTGCCCCAATAATCTGCCGTATTCTACAAAAATGTCGTATAATCGGCATTATTTTTTCTATTGAGAACAAAATGAATTTTTTACGTCATTTTCATAAACCGGCATTTTTATCGCAATTCCTATTGGGGATCGTTGCGATTTTTGCTTTGCCTGCGACTCAGCCGTTGGCAAACGAAAGTGATGTGCTTCCGGCAAAGCAGCTTGTTTTACGTTTAAGTGATTTTTCTTCCGTTCAGAAAGTTGAGTTGGAAGCGGCTCACTTACTGCATTTGGAGCAGCAACCTCTTATCATACCTATCAAACAAGCGGTGGTTTTTTGCGAATTTTTTGCAAAATCATACCGCTTGTATCAAGTGTCAAATCCGCCGATTCGAGCCGGGCCAACAGCGTAATTCATCTATTTTCCTTCCCCCGTTTACGGGCGGACAAATGCGATAGCATTTAAGCGTTGGCTTTGCCAACGACCCGTAGGGTGAGCGAGTGAATAATGTGCCGAAGACGGAAGGGGACTAACGTTGCAAGTGAGTCACAAAATCCCCCTCAGCCTTCGGCAGCTCCCCCCGCAAGCAGGGGGAGCGGAAATTCGTTACTAATACTTATTACCTTATTATTTTTATTGGAAAAAATTGATATGTTTACAAAATTAATGACCGCTATTTTTGGTAGTAGCAATGATCGTACTTTACGCCGTTTAAACAAGCGTGTCGCACAAATTAACCGTTTAGAAGCTGAATTTGAAAAATTAACCGATGAACAATTACAAGCGAAAACCGCTGAATTTAAACAACGTTTAGCAGAAGGGGCAACGCTAGACAGCTTATTACACGAAGCCTTTGCCACTGTGCGTGAAGCGAGTAAGCGTGTGTTAGGTATGCGTCACTTCGATGTGCAGTTAATCGGCGGTATGGTGCTGACCGAACGTAATATTGCAGAAATGCGTACGGGTGAAGGTAAAACCTTAACTGCCACCCTACCTTGTTACTTAAATGCCTTGACGGGTAAAGGGGTTCACGTTGTGACGGTGAATGATTACTTAGCTCGTCGTGATGCGGAAACCAACCGTCCGTTGTTTGAATTTTTAGGAATGACGGTTGCGGTGAATATTCCGGGGCTACCGTCCGATGTTAAACGTCAAGCCTATTTGGCGGACATTACTTATGCAACGAACAGCGAGCTTGGCTTTGACTATCTGCGTGATAACTTGGCTCACTCAAAAGAAGAGCGTTTCCAACGCCCGTTACACTACGCGTTAGTGGACGAAGTGGACTCGATTTTAATTGATGAAGCACGTACTCCATTGATTATTTCAGGCCCTGCTGAAGATGCGACACAAATTTATCAAGCGATTGATAAGGTTATTCCGCATTTAATTGCACAAGATAAAGAAGATACCGAAGAATACACAGGCGATGGCGATTTCACCCTTGATCTGAAGAGCAAACAAGCCCACTTGACTGAGCGTGGTCAGGTAAAAGTCGAAAATATTTTGACGGAAATGGGCTTAATGCACGAAGGGGAAAGCCTTTATCACCCGGCCCGTATTAGCTTATTACACCACGTTTATGCGGCATTACGCGCCCACAAGCTGTTTGAAGTGAATGTCGATTATATCGTGAAAGATGGCGAGATCGTGATCATTGACGAACATACCGGTCGTACAATGGCTGGCCGTCGTTGGTCAGATGGTTTACATCAAGCGATTGAAGCCAAAGAAGGGGTAAACATTCAGGGCGAAAACCAAACTGTTGCCTCTATCACTTATCAAAACTACTTCCGTCTATATGAAAAATTAGCGGGTATGACGGGAACAGCGGACACCGAAGCCTTTGAGTTCCAACAAATCTACGGCTTAGATACCGTCGTGATCCCAACTAACCGCCCGATGATCCGTGACGACAAAACCGATTTAATGTTTAAGAGCGAACCGGAGAAATTCCAAGCGGTGATTAAGGATATTCAGGACTGTATGGCTCGTAATCAGCCTGTATTAGTCGGTACGATTTCGATTGAAAAATCAGAAGCACTGTCAGAAGCACTAAAACAGGCAGGTATTCCGCATAAAGTATTGAATGCCAAATTCCACGCACAAGAAGCGGAAATCGTTGCTGACGCAGGTTATCCGGGGGCAGTTACCATTGCCACGAATATGGCTGGTCGTGGTACGGATATTGTGCTTGGCGGTAATTGGAAAGCGGAAATTGCAAAATTAGAAAACCCAACCCAAGAGCAAATTGACGAGATCAAAGCAAAATGGCAAGAGCGTCACGACATTGTAATGCAAGCGGGTGGTTTACACATTATCGGTACAGAACGCCACGAATCTCGTCGTATCGACAACCAGTTGCGTGGTCGTTCAGGCCGTCAAGGTGACCCTGGTTCATCACGTTTCTACCTGTCATTAGATGATGCCTTAATGCGAATTTACCTCAATGAAGGTAAGCTTAATATGATGCGTAAAGCCTTTACCGAAGAAGGCGAAGCAATGGAATCGAAATTGCTGACTAAAGTGATTGCTTCAGCTCAAGCAAAAGTAGAAGCGCACAACTTTGACGGACGTAAACAGCTTCTACAATACGATGATGTCGCAAACGAACAACGTAAAGCGATTTACGAGCAACGTAACTACTTACTTGAAACAGACGATATTTCAGCGATGATTAACACCGTGCGTGAAGATGTGTTTAATGCGGTAATTGACCAGTATATTCCGCCACAATCTATCGAAGAAATGTGGGACGTTCCAGCATTAGAGAACCGCTTGAAACAAGAGTTTGGTATGGATCTGCCGATTGTAAAATGGCTTGAAGCAGAAGATGATTTACACGAAGAAACCTTGCGTGAACGTATCATCAACATTGCTAAAGAGCAGTATCAAGCGAAGGAAGCGATGGTGGGTACAGAAGTTATGCGTAGTTTTGAAAAAGGCGTGATGTTACAAAACCTTGATGAACTTTGGAAAGAGCATTTATCCGCAATGGATTACTTACGCAAAGGGATTCACTTACGCGGTTATGCCCAAAAAGATCCGAAGCAAGAGTATAAAAAAGAGTCTTTTGCAATGTTCACCGATATGCTTGACCACTTAAAATCAAACGTGATCAGCGTATTAAGCCGTATCCAAGTGCGTAGCCAAGAAGAAGTAGAACAAGCTGAACGTGAACGTCAAGCTCATGCGGAAGAAGAAAGTGCGCATTACCATGCCGAAGGTGAAGCGGAAAGCGGTGAAGAGAATTATGAAAATTTGAATATCGGACGCAATGAACCTTGCCCATGCGGTTCGGGTAAGAAATACAAGCATTGTCACGGCAGTAAAGCGAAATATGCCTAATTGACAAGCGGTCGGATTTGCAAAATATTTTACCAATCCGACCGCTTGTAACACTATATAACCATAGGAACTTTTATGTCTAAACCCCTTGTTCAAGTCGCTGCGGGCATTATCCGTAATGAATTCGGACAAATTTATTTAACACAACGCCTTGAGGGGCAAGATTTTGCCCAATCGTTGGAGTTTCCCGGCGGTAAAGTGTCGCAAGATGAAACGCCTGAAGAAGCGTTACGTCGCGAATTGGAAGAAGAAATCGGTATTCATGTGCTCAGCGCGTTTCCTTACGAGCATTTTAGTTTTGAATATCCGACGAAAGTGATCGAGCTTTTCTTCTATCTAGTGGAAGAATGGGTCGGTGAACCTTTCGGACGGGAAGGTCAAGACGGCTTTTGGATCGCTCAGCAAGAGTTGGAAGAAGGGCAGTTTCCACCGGCGAATACTGAATTAATCCGCCGTTTGAGGCAAGAATCGGATTAAAAATTAAGGGGCTTACGCCCCTTATTTTATGCCCCCAACAACTTATTCATCCGTTTAATAAACGCCGTTGGATTTTCCAATGTGCCACGTTCAGCGAGTAATGCCTGTTCAAACAAGAGTTCAATCCAGTCGTTAAATTCCGCTTCATCGGCAATATCAGCCACACGTTTTACCATTGAATGTTCAGGATTTAACTCAAAAGTATATTTCACTTCAGGGGCTTGTTGTCCCATTGCTGCGAACAGTTTTGCCATTTGCGTAGTCATTTCATCGCTGTCAGTTGAAACAACGGCCGGCGTATCAGTCAAGCGGTGAGTTAAGACCACTTTTTTGACACGTTCGCCTAAATAGCCTTTGGCTCTCTCTAAGAAACTCGCAAATTCAACTTCTTGTGCTTTTTGGGTTTCTTCTTCCGCTTTATCGGCAAGATCGCCTAAATCTAAGTCTGATTTAGTGATACTTTGTAGTGGCTTGCCGTCAAATTCGGTTAAATGGCTGATAAACCATTCATCAATGCGGTCGGAAAGCAGTAAGACTTCAATGCCTTTTTTGTTAAACAGCTCTAAATGTGGGCTGTTTTTCGCCGCTTGATAGCTGTCGGCAGTTAAGAAGTAAATCGCTTTCTGACCTTCTTTCATTCTTGCAATATAATCGTTCAAACTGACCGCTTGTTCGCTACTGTCAGTATGCGTTGAAGCAAAGCGGACTAACGCTGCCACTTGGTTTTTATTCGCAAAATCTTCCCCTACGCCTTCTTTCAACACTAAACCGAACGCATTCCAGAATTGTTGGTACTGTTCGGTATTATCTTTCGCCAGTTTTTCCAACATTTGTAATGCACGTTTGGTTAATGCCGAACGCAGTGCCGATGTGGTTTTGTTATCCTGTAAAATTTCACGAGAAACGTTTAACGGTAAGTCATTTGAGTCTAATAAACCACGCATAAAGCGAAGATAATTCGGCATAAAGACTTCCGCATCGTCCATAATAAACACACGTTGGACATAGAGTTTCAAACCGTGTTTTTGTTCACGGTTGAAAAGATCCCAAGGTGCTTTGCTCGGTACATAAAGTAGGCTGGTATATTCTTGTTTGCCTTCAACTTTATTGTGCGACCAAATTAACGGATCGGCAAAATCGTGGCTGATGTGTTTGTAGAACTCTTTATATTCTTCATCGGAAATCTCATTTTTAGAGCGTGTCCAAAGTGCTTGAGCTTTGTTAATTTTTTCCCATTTGGTGCCAGTTTCTTTGCCTTCATCGTCATACTCTTTGGTTTGAATTTCTACGGCTAAACCGATATGGTCAGAGTATTTACCGATGATGTCACGCAAACGCCATTCGCTTAAAAACTCTTTTTCATCATCACGCAAGTGTAAAATCACGTCAGTGCCACGTCCTGCTTTTTCAATATCGGCAACGGTGTAATCGCCTTCACCGGCAGATTCCCACAATACGCCTTGGTTGGCTTCTAAGCCTGCGGCACGGGTGCGAACAGTCACTTTATCGGCAACGATAAAAGACGAATAGAAGCCCACACCGAATTGCCCGATTAATTGGCTGTCTTTCGCTTGGTCTGAACCGAGTGCATTTAAAAACTCTTTGGTACCTGATTTAGCGATAGTACCGAGATGATCAATCACTTGCTCGCGGCTCATACCGATACCATTATCGCTGATGGTGATGGTGCCTAAGGTTTCATCAATACTAATACGTACACGCAATTCACCATCGCCTTCATAAAGTTCAGGTTGAGAAAGGGCTTTGAAACGCAATTTGTCGGCAGCGTCTGACGCATTGGAAATTAACTCACGCAAAAAGATCTCTTTATTAGAATAGAGTGAGTGGATCATTAATTGAAGTAGTTGTTTGACTTCCGACTGAAAGCCACGGGTTTCTTGGTTTGTACTCATAAGTCCTCTTAAATTTGTAAAAAATAAGCGGAAACAGACCGCTTGTCATAAAAAATGGCTTACTAAATAAGGCGTAAAAGTCAAATTTCAAGGGAGATTTGTATAAAGATATTGATTTCTAGGTTATAACGTTTAGTTATTTGAATTTAAAAACGTCTCTCGTTAGATTGACGTCTTTCTCATTCATCAGGAGGCAATATGTCTGATATTCTCAATGCAATTCAAGTATTAAAAAAACAGAAATGGGTCGATTTAAGCCATTCGGTTAATCCGACTATCCCGTATTTCCCCGCCTTTAAGCCGATTGAAAGCAAGGTTCTTTTCACCGTGGAAAGAGACGGTTTCCTTGCCAATGAATTTACTTTAGCGAGTCAATACGGTACGCATATTGATGCACCGGTTCACTTTGCGGTAGGTAAACGTTATTTGGAGGAAATTCAGCCGCTGGAATTGGTATTGCCGCTGATTGTTCTCCATAAAGAAAAAGAGGTGGAACGCAATCACGACTATTGTTTAACCGTCGAGGATATTTTGGCTTTTGAGGCGGAGTACGGAAAAATCCCCGAAGGAAGCTTCGTGGTGTTTGCCAGCGGTTGGTCGTCGCGCTGGTTAGATCATCAAGCGTTTTATAATAAAGATGAAAACGGACAGGCTCATACGCCGGGTTGGAGCTTGGAAGCGCTTGAATTTTTACACCAACAACGAGATGTTGCCGCCATCGGACATGAAACGCTTGATACGGACAGCGCATTGGATTTCGTTAAGCACAATGACTTGATCGGTGAACGTTACTGGCTTTCTCAAGATAAATTCCAAGTGGAAGTGTTGAATAATCTAGCTGATCTTCCCGCAACCGGCGGTGCCGTTTTTATCGGAGTACCGAAAATTGAGAACGCTTCCGGTTTTAACGCGCGGGTTTTTGCGATTATTCCGGCGTAATAATTTTTTATAAAAAGATCAGCTTTGTATGCTAAAAGACATTTTGACTATTGATTTTCTTTGTTTAATAGTTATTTGTGATTAAATTGATAGTTTGATAAGTTTTTAGCTATCAAACTATAATTTATTTAAAGCAATTACCTATTAACTACAGAGGAATACAATGATGTCAAAATGTCCGTTTGATCATGGTTCTAAAACCTTAACTAATGCAGCAGGCGCACCTGTTGTAGATAACGATAACACCATGTCTGCTGGCCCACGCGGTCCGCTTCTTTTACAAGATGTATGGTTCCAAGAGAAATTAGCTCACTTTGCTCGTGAACGTATTCCTGAGCGTGTGGTTCATGCTAAAGGTTCAGCGGCTTACGGTACATTCACTGTCACTGCAGATATTACCAAATACACCAAAGCTGCAGTATTTAAACCGGGTGCGCAAACTGAAGTATTATTACGTTTCTCAACGGTTGCCGGTGAGCGTGGGGCTGCCGATGCAGAGCGTGACGTGCGTGGTTTCTCATTAAAATTCTATACAGAACAAGGTAACTGGGACTTAGTGGGTAACAATACGCCGGTATTTTTTATCCGTGATCCGTTAAAATTCCCGGATTTTATCCATACACAAAAACGTAATCCGCAAACGAACTTGCGTGATGCAAATGCCGCGTGGGATTTCTGGTCACGTCACCCTGAGTCAATGCACCAAATTATGACATTATTCTCAGATCGTGGTATTCCTGCGACTTTACGTCATATGAACGGTTACGGTAGCCACACTTATAGCTTTGTAAACGCAAACAACGAGCGTTTCTGGGTGAAATTCCACTTCAAAACACAACAAGGTCACAAATTCTTTACTAACGAAGAAGCAGCTAAAGTTGTAGGTGAAGATCGTGAATCTAGCCAAAGAGATTTATATGAAGCGATTGAGCGTGGTGAATTTCCACGTTGGACTGTTCAAGTGCAAATTATGCCAGAAGCAGATGCTCACAAACATAACTATGCCTTTGACTTAACTAAAGTATGGCCACACGCAGATTACCCAGTGATCGAAGTGGGTGTATTAGAGTTAAACCGTAATCCACAAAACTACTTTGCTGAAGTAGAGCAAGCAGCATTTGCACCCTCTAACATCGTTCCGGGAATCGGCTTCTCGCCAGACCGTATGTTACAAGGTCGTCTGTTCTCTTACCAAGATGCACAGCGTTACCGTTTAGGTGTAAACCACCACCAAATCCCTGTAAATGCACCAAAATGCCCATACCACACGACTCACCGTGATGGTGCAATGCGTGTAGATGCAAACGGTGGTAACCACCCTAACTACGCACCGAACCGTTTTGATACTTATGTGCCGACCCACGACCAATTACCATTACAAATTGAGCGTGAAGCTGCACACTTTAACTTCCGTGAGTACGATGAAGATTACTACTCACAACCAGCAGCACTTTATAACTTGTTTACAGCGGAAGAAAAAGATCGCTTGGCAGGTAACTTTGCAGCAGGTTTATCCGGTGTCACTGTCCCTGAAATCGTAGAAAGACAAATGGCTCACTTTGAAAAAGTTAGCCCAGAATTAGCAAATGCGATTCGTCAAAAGCTGATGAAATAATAAGCGAAGACGACTTTTCTCCTTTATTTGGCATTTGCTTACTTAAAAGCCCAACAGCAGTTGGGCTTTTTTTCTCAATATAAATGTGTAGAATGCCGTTTTATTTAGATAGGTATTATAAATTTGGAAGCCAGACATTACATCACCATTGTGGTTGTGGTAATCGCATTACAATTATTATTGTTAAACTTCTCCAGAACCACGGCGTGGTTGTTTAATTTATCCAAACGGGGGCGTTGGCTCGTGACGGTGTCAAGTTATGTTACCGTCAATCTGTTTATTCTTTTACATTTCACGCAAATATTGCGCAGCTTTAGACTAAATGCGCTGATATTACTATTCCTGCTTTTTGCCCTGTTCGTCCGTATTGCAACGGCGGCGGTTTATTTTGCAGGCAAGCGGTTTATGGATTCGCGTAAATTGAATAATGCGCTGAGGATAATGTATCCGATAGGGTTTTTAGCCTTGGTGGGATTTTCGGTATATAACGCCTATACGCCGACCATTGTTCGTTATACCGTTACATTGGATAAACCGATGCAACCGACCCGCATCGGGGTGGCAAGTGATTTACATTTAGGTAAATTATTCGGCGGAAAGCAATTGGATCAACTGGCAGAGATTTTTAATAAAGAGAAAGTCGATTTAATTTTACTGCCCGGCGATATTATGGACGATAATTTAAATTACTATTTTGCCGAAAATATGCGTCCGCATTTAGCCAAGTTAAAGGCGCCGTTAGGCACTTACGCCACCTTGGGGAATCATGATTTCTTCGGTGCGCAGAATCAGATTGCCAAGGAAATGCGCGCGGCGGGAATTCAGGTTTTATGGGATCAAGCGGTCCGTTTGGACGGAAAATTTACCATTATCGGACGGAATGATGAGATGAATAAAACCCGCCCGAATACGGAGCAGCTTTTGGAAGGCGTTAATTCGAATTTACCGGTATTTTTAATGGACCATCGCCCGACGCAAATCGAACAACATGCAAAATTACCGATTGATATTCAGGTTTCAGGTCATACGCATAACGGACAGGTGTTCCCGGCAAATATCATGACATCGGCGATGTATGTGTTATCTTACGGCTATGAAAAAATCGGCAACGGGCACTTTTTCGTGACATCGGGCTATGGCTTTTGGGGGATCCCAATGCGTTTGGGCTCACAATCGGAAGTCGTGATTATTGATGTAAAAGGTAAATAGCAAAAAAGACCGCTGACAAGCGGTCTTTTGTTATCCGAAATTTACCATTTGATGATCGGCAAATTGTTGATAGAGGTCTCGCAGTGCGGTGCCGTTCGGCAAAATCAATTCGGGGCTGATTTCATAAAGCGGTACGATGACGAATTCGCGGTTGTGCATATCGTAATGGGGAACGGTCAAACGTGCCGTTTGGATTCGTTCGTCGCCGTAAAGCAAAATATCCAAATCAAGCGTGCGTTCGCCCCAACGGCGTAAGCGCACGCGACCTTGCTCATTCTCAATGCGTTGCAATTGATCGAGTAATTCGATAGCAGTCAGATCCGTATCGAATTTTACCACGGCATTAACATAATCGGGTTGATCCTGTGGTCCGAGAGGTTTACTGCCATAGAATGAACTCGCTCGGATATTTTTTGCAAATTTTCGCAGTGAAGAGACCGCTTGTTTGAGCTGTTGCAACGGATTTTCAAGGTTTGAACCCAGCGCCACATAAACCGTCGTCATGAGGCTTCTCCTTGAGTCACTTTCTTTTTGCGGCTGAATTTGCGGCGCGGGCGGCGTTTTTTCTTTGTTTCTTCATCTCGGAAGGTCGGTAAACTTTTTACATTTTTCAGCATTTCAGTCCGCTGAGCTTCATTGCTGAATTGGTATTCATGCCACCATGCACTTAATTCCACGAGATCGCCGCCTTCAATTTCGGCGCGCATTACGAGTAAATCAAAGCCCGCGCGGAATTTAATATGTTCGAGGGTTTGCTGCGGGCGTTTGCCGGTGCGTTTCGGAAATTGGAATTGTAATGCCCAAATATCTCGAATTACCGTGGTATAACGACGGTGTAATGCAACGGCTTTCACGCTGTCGGCAAGGATTTCGTTTGCCGCCAGCATCATCGCATCATGGTTATTTAAACCCCCTTCATTTTTCAGCTCATCGATTTTTTCGCGTAGCGGATACCAAAACAGTGCTGCAAATAAGAATGCGGGATTCACACGTAGGTTATCTCGAATTCGTTCGTCCGTTGACCGAAGCGCTTTGCCGATCATGCGTTCGGTATCGGAATCACCGTATTCGGTAAAAAAGCGGCTTAACACAGGGAAAAGCTGCTGAAACAAACCGTATTGACGCAATAATTCATAGGTTTTATAGCCGTAACCCGATTGCAACAATTTCAGTGATTCGTCAAACAGGCGGGCCGCCGGAATATTTTTTAACAACGGCGCCATGTTGCGAATCGGCTCATCGCTTGCCTTGTCAAGAAACATGTCGAGTTTTGCCATAAAACGGACGGCACGCAGCATCCGCACCGGATCTTCTTGATAACGAGTGACGGGATCACCAATCAGTGCTAATTTGCCTGCTTTCAGATCATCAATCCCGTTGAAGAAGTCGTAAATCATATTATGACTGACATCGTAATAAAAGGCATTGACGCTGAAATCACGGCGTTCCGCATCCTCCCGTAATGAGCCGTAGACATTGTCTCGCAATAGCATTCCCGCTTCACTGGTTTTGGACATTTTCTCCGTCGCGTTACTGTGATGATCCGCGCGGAATGTTGCAACTTCATAGATTTCACGCCCGAAAACGATATGAGCCAGACGGAAACGCCGACCAATTAAGCGGCATTGGCGACCAAAGATTTTTTGAATTTCCTCAGGGCGCGCATTGGTAGCAATGTCAAAGTCTTTCGCTTTTTGCCCTAACAATAAGTCGCGGATACAGCCGCCGACCATATAGGCTTCATAACCGTTTTTTTGCAACTTATTAACAATGGCGATAGCATTGCTAGGGAAATCTTTCGGCGAAATGCCGTAATGTCCTGCCGGTAGGGTAAACTTTTTGTGCAGAATATGATTCGGTACCGTGTGCGTTCTGTGTGATTTTTTCTTCGGTGTGCGATTGGGGTGTTCAATCGGCTTAGGTTCTAACCGTTTGGGATGAAAGTTGTGTTCCGCTTGTGTGGTTTCGGCAAGCGGTGGGATATCGTCCTTTTTTTTTGCGACCAAAAAAAGATTTGATGTAATTTAAAATAAGTCACCTCATTACTATGACATAGAAATGTAGGAACACCGTAAACATATGCTAAACGGACACACGCAGTGTGTCCCTACTTTTTCAATATTGTCTAACTATCGTATTTTTAATGATTAGCCGCCCATCTGTTTTTCACGAATCTCGGCGAGTGTTTTGCAATCGACACAAAGTTCGGCGGTCGGGCGCGCTTCCAAACGTTTTAAACCGATTTCGATTCCGCAGGCATCACAATAGCCGTAGTCACCTTCATCCAGTTTCACTAATGTTTGCTCAATACGTTTCAGTAATTTGCGCTCACGATCGCGATTGCGTAATTCTAAGCTGAATTCTTCTTCTTGTGTTGCACGGTCGGCAGGATCGGCGAAATTGGTCACATCATCTTGCATTTGGCTTTTGGTACGTTCCGCTTCTTCCATAATTTGCGCATGCCATGCTTTCAGAATTTTACGGAAATGCTCGATTTGGGCATCGTTCATGTATTCTTCATTCTTACTCGGCTCGTAAGGCGACACACCGGCAAGAGCCAGTAAACTTAAAGAAGTGGTTTTTGCCACTTGAGTCATAATTCACTCCTGTTTTCTTGGAATCGTCTTCCCTAAGATACTGCTGTTTAGGGGTTATTAGGGTTATATTTAAAGGCGCGTATAAATAACAGAACTTGCTTCAATTAGCAAATTATTTTGTGCAATTTATGCGCAGCCGATAAAAAACATCAAACGTACAGTGTTTGCGATAACAAATATCTGAATAAGAGTCGGTATTTTTTATTTTGTTCAATGTATTCCGTGCATTAGTATGAAATTTGTACTTCGCTGTTTTTAGATAAAGATCGTTATACAATCTCTATCGCAAACGTTTGCATGGTGATATACTTGCTCCGCTTTTTTATTTGATTGAGGTTTTAATCGTGACAACACAACTAAGTTACAAAGATGCCGGTGTTGATATTCATGCCGGGAATGAACTGGTCGAGCGTATTAAAGGGGATGTGAAGCGTACCCGTCGTCCGGAAGTTATCGGTGGATTAGGCGGCTTCGGGGCGTTGTGTGCCTTACCAAGCAAATATAAAGAACCTATTTTGGTTTCCGGTACGGACGGCGTCGGCACTAAATTGCGTTTAGCGATTGATTTAAACAAACATGACACTATCGGCATCGATTTGGTGGCAATGTGTGTCAATGACCTTGTCGTTCAAGGCGCCGAGCCTCTCTTTTTCCTTGATTATTACGCGACGGGAAAATTGGATGTCGATGTGGCAGGCTCGGTCATCAAAGGTATTGCCAACGGTTGTGAGCAGTCAGGTTGTGCCTTAGTCGGCGGTGAAACGGCGGAAATGCCTGGCATGTATCACGAAGGCGATTATGATTTAGCCGGATTCTGTGTCGGCGTGGTCGAAAAATCCGAGATCATTGACGGTTCAAACGTAAAAGTCGGTGATGTACTGATTGCGTTAGCTTCGAGTGGTCCTCATTCAAACGGTTATTCACTGATTCGTAAAGTGTTGGAAGTCAGCGGTGCTGCACCGTCGGACTTATTGGACGGCAAACCGTTAAGCGAGCATTTTTTGGCGCCGACGAAAATTTATGTCAAATCGGTGCTTCAATTAATTAAACAAGTTGATGTACACGCAATCGCGCATTTAACCGGCGGCGGTTTTTGGGAAAATATTCCGCGCGTGTTGCCGAATAATGTTAAAGCCGTGATTAACGAATCAAGCTGGACATGGCAACCCGCCTTTACTTGGTTACAAGAAAAGGGCAACATTAGTCGTTATGAAATGTATCGCACCTTTAACTGTGGTGTCGGTATGGTTATTGCGTTACCCGAAAGTGATGTGGAAACGGCGCTTGCCGTATTGAAACAAGCGGGTGAAACGGCTTGGGTAATCGGAAAAATTGAGAATTTGGGTGGCGGTAGCGAACAAGTTGAAATTGTGTAAAATTTTGGCCTGAACCGACCGCTTGTAGATTCGGCGGGTTATACTATTTATCAAGGGCGTAGGAAATACGCCCTTTCGTCTATGTAATTTCGGCAAAATATGATGAAAAATATTGTGATCATGATTTCGGGCAATGGCTCGAATTTACAAAAAATTATTGAAGCCCAACAAGCGGGCAGAATCAAGGGAAATATTTGCGGGGTCATTTCAAACCAAGCGTCTGCTTACGGTTTGGAACGTGCCAAACAAGCGAATATCCCGACTTTTGTGTTTGAACGTCGGGATTTTGCCACGAGCCTTGATATGGATCGGGCAATCGTGGCACAAATCGAAGTACTACATGCCGATTTAATCGTGATGGCTGGCTATATGAAAATTTTAACGGCGGAATTTACCCGTCGCTTTGACGGTAAAATTTTGAATATTCATCCGTCTTTACTGCCGAAATACCCCGGATTGCATACCCATCAACGGGCAATGGAAGCCGGTGAACAAGAACACGGAATGAGTATTCATTTTGTGAACGAAGAGGTTGACGGCGGCGCCATCGTATTGCAAGCGAAAGTGCCGATTTATCCGGATGATGAATTAGACGATGTGATTGAACGTGTTTATGAACAGGAACACCGTTGTTATCCGCTAGTGATTCAATGGTTTTGTACTGATCGTTTATATTTGAAAGACGGCTATGCCTATTTGGATAACCAGCGTTTACCGCCTGGCGGCTATGCGATGGAAGAGTGAATCAATAAATTTATCCGTCTTAAGAATTTTTTAAGATTTTACTGTTCTAATGCTCGAGAAAGCGGTAACACGCGGCGGTTTATTGAATGAATGTCTATTCGGAGAATGGTTGCAGTGAAAAAATTAATCACTTTAGTTTCAATCTTAACACTTTCAACATCGGCGTTTGCCGGTTTTCAAGGTAATAATGGCGGCGGTTTCCAAGGGAAAAAGGCAAAAAGTATCACGACGGTTGCGCAAGCTAAAAAAGCCTATGATGATGCTCCGGTTTCCATTTCCGGTTACATTGTTAAGCAACTTGATGAGGACAGCTTTATTTTTAGAGATTCGAGCGGTCAAATTCGGATTGATGTCGATGATGATGCGTGGGGCGGATTACATGTGGATTCCAAAACCAGAATCCGTATTCACGGTAAAGTTGACCGAGACGATAATAGAACGGAAATTGATGTAAAACGTATTAGCAAGTAAATGTTGAGGAAAATCACATGAAAAAATTAATGTCATTATCGTTATTAGCCGGTGCATTGGTGTTAACGGCTTGTAGCAATCCGTATGCCAACCAACAGCAGTTCGGTGCCAACGTACCATCCAGTGTGATCAGCGTAAAGCAAGCGTTATCGGCTTATGACGACAGCTATGTAACACTGGAAGGTTCTATTTTGGATCAAGTCGATAACGATGAGTATATTCTGGCGGACTCAAGCGGTCAGATCCGCGTTGAAATCGACAACCATGTTTGGCAAGGCAAAAATGTCAGTTCGGAAAACGTTATTCGCGTCTACGGCGAAATTGACAGAGAGTGGAACAAAACCGAATTGAAAGTACGTGAATTGACTATTTTAAGATAAGTTTCAAGACGTTAAGAATGGGGACACGCAGTGTTCCCGTTTTTTTTTGCATAAAAAAAACTAATCCGAAACGGCAATTTATATCGCCCGTGACTTTCTGAAAAATATGATCTAGATCGCATTTTTATTCCGTTGAAGTCAGTATGATGAATCGCAATTTCATAGCAAATAACAAAGGGGAAAATTATGAGTCATACTCGTATTGAAGTGGATTTATTAGGTGAGCGTGAAGTACCGAATGAAGTGTATTGGGGCATTCACACATTACGTGCAGTAGAAAACTTTAAGATTTCAAAAAACACTATTTCGGATGTGCCGGAATTTGTGCGCGGTATGGTCATGGTAAAAAAAGCCACCGCATTGGCGAACGGTGAGTTGGGGGCGATACCGAAAAAAATTGCCAAGGCAATCGTACAGGCTTGTGATGAAATACTGGTGAACGGGCGCTGTTTGGATCAGTTCCCGTCAGACGTGTATCAGGGCGGCGCCGGCACTTCGGTCAATATGAATACCAATGAAGTGGTGGCGAATTTGACGCTTGAGCTTTTAGGACATAAAAAAGGCGAATACCACATTGTAAATCCGATGGATCATGTGAATGCCAGCCAATCAACCAATGATGCTTATCCGACCGGCTTCCGCATTGCGGTGTATAACAGCATTATGAAATTGATTAGTAAAGTCCTTTACTTGCAACAAGGGTTTGAAGCAAAAGCCAATGAGTTTGCCAATATCTTGAAAATGGGGCGTACCCAATTGCAAGATGCGGTGCCGATGACGGTCGGTCAAGAGTTTAAAGCGTTTTCTGTGTTACTTGACGAAGAAGTGAAAAACTTAAAACGTACGGCGGAGTTGCTATTGGAAGTGAATTTGGGGGCGACGGCTATCGGAACAGGGTTAAATACGCCGGAAGGTTATGCACCGCTGGCAGTGAAATATCTGTCCGAAGTGACACAACTTCCGTGTACCTTATCGGAAAACCTGATTGAAGCGACTTCAGACTGCGGTGCCTATGTGATGGTTCACGGTGCGTTAAAACGTACTGCGGTAAAATTGTCAAAAGTCTGTAACGACTTACGTTTACTTTCATCAGGGCCGCGTGCCGGTTTAAATGAAATTAATCTGCCTGAATTGCAAGCGGGTTCATCGATTATGCCGGCGAAAGTCAATCCGGTGGTACCTGAAGTGGTCAACCAAGTCTGCTTCAAAATCATTGGTAACGATACGACCGTGACATTCGCCGCTGAAGCGGGTCAATTACAGTTAAATGTCATGGAACCGGTGATCGGTCAAGCGATGTTTGAATCCATTGAGATTTTATCGAATGCTTGCGTGAACCTGCGTGATAAATGTATCGACGGTATTACGGTAAACAAAGAAATCTGTGAAAGCTATGTATTCAATTCGATCGGTATTGTAACTTATCTCAATCCGTTTATCGGACACCACGAAGGTGATATTGTCGGTAAAATTTGTGCTACAACCGGTAAAGGCGTACGCGAAGTCGTGTTAGAACGCGGTTTACTGACGGAAGCGCAATTAGACGATATTCTTTCCGTCGAAAACTTGATGAACCCGAAATACAAAGCAAAACGCTTTGAAGATGAGTAAAGCCGTATAAATTGATAAAAAGGTACAAGCGTATGATAATCTGCACCTTAACCCGTTGCTTAGTTCAACGTTTGAGGTGCAGATTTTTTATGCGGTTTTAAAACAATAATGAATCCGATGGCGGTAAGTTTCTCCGGCTCGAGTAATACCGCCGATTTTCCACCATTCGGGGTGGTTCGGGGTATCAGGGAAAAACTCAGGTTCTAGGGCGACTCCTGCATAATCAGGATAGCTGCCGCCCGTCAAGTTAGGTTGTCCACCCAGCCAGTTGCCGGTATAAACTTGTAATGCAGGCTTGGTTGTGCGTAATTCAAGGGTAATTCCGCCCGCTGAAAGCGTCGCATCCGGTTGACAAGCGGTCAGATCTTGGCAATGTTTTGCAAGTCTGAAAGCGTGATCGTAACCGCGCACGGCTTGCTGATCTGCATCAGTCAACAAGTCTTGCCCGATTTTCTTACGCTTGCGAAAATCAAAACTTGTACCTTCAACCGCTTTTAGCGGTGCATTCGGAATCCCGTTTGAGCCGACAGGCAGGTAATAATCTGCATTCAGTTGCAATTCATGTTGATGAATCGTCGGCGCATTTGAGAGGTTAAAATAGGCATGATTGGTGAAACAGAGCGGTGTATCTTGGTCGCTCTGCGCATTGAATTCGATCTCAAGTTGATTACCGTTTAAGCGGTATTCTACCGTTGCATTTACTTCTCCGCCAAAGCCCTCTTCACCATTTGCAAATTTTTTGCTCAATCTGACCGCTTGTAACGAGGCGGATTCTACTTGCCAGAGCTGTTTATCGGCGCCTAACTCCCCACCGTGTAAATTATTTTCGCCATTATTCCGAGCCAGTATGAATTCTTTATCGTTTAAACGATAACACCCATTAGCGATACGGTTTGCGTAGCGTCCGACGGTTGCGCCGAAATAGGCGGTTTGTTTTTGCCAGCGTTCGGGTGTGGTGGTGACAAGGACTTCCCGCTGTTCATTCGGTAATTTTACAATACAAGAAAGCCAAGATGCACCAAAGTCAGATAGGGTGATTTTGAGATGATCGTTTTCGAGAGTGTAGAGTTGCATAAAGATACCTTAACTTGTAGCCGGTGCGAGCGTCCCGCTCTTGCCGTAAACAATAGATAATAAGGCACGAGCGAGAGGCTCGCGCCGACAAATATTAAGAAATTAAACCACTCTCACGCCATCACTTGCCGTACAAACATAGAAGGTTTCTTGAATACCAGTTTGCTTTTGGTAGTTATCCGCAACGGATTTACGCAAGGTTTCTACTTTATCATCCGGTACGAGACAGACGATACAACCACCGAAACCGCCGCCCGTCATTCTTGCTCCGCCGTTTTTACCGATTGCCGCTTGAGCCAACTCGACAAGGTAGTCGATTTCCGGAATAGTGATTTCAAAATCATTCCGCATAGAGAGGTGGGATTCCGCCATTAATACCCCGAGTTTTTGCATATTATTGGTTTTTAGCGCTTTGGCGGCATCTTGTACGCGTTGATTTTCGGTGATCACATGTTTTGCCCGTTTGTAGACCACTTCGCTGTATTCTCGTAGTTCGTCGGCACGTTCTTCCAATTTTTTAGGCGTGACATCACGTAGCGCTTTGACTTTAAAGAATTTCGCAGCGGCTTCACATTCTTTTCGACGGCTATTGTACTCACCGGTGACCAAGTCATGTTTTACGTTGGAGTTAATGATGGCAATAGCATATCCTTTCGGAACCCGTGTCGGGTTGATTTCAAGCGAACGGCAGTCAATCATGATAAGGTGTTCTTTTCTGCCTAATGCGGAGGTCAGCTGATCCATGTTACCGCATTTGGCACCGACGAATTGATTCTCCGCTTGTTGTCCGATCAGGGCAATTTCCGTTAACGTCAGCGGCAAGTCGCCCAGTACTTGGCAGGTTTTGCCGATAGAAATTTCAAGGGCGGCGGACGAGCTTAATCCCGACGACATCGGCACGTCACTGGTCATTGCAATGTCCGCACCTTGAATAAATTCAGGGCAACGTTCTTGAATATATTTCACCACACCGCGCACATAGTTTTTCCATTTATCTTCGCTTTGCGGAATCTCTTTTTTAATATCAAAGGCATCGGTTTCGTTAATATCAATCGCATAGACACGCCACATGGAATCATCACGTTTAGCAAAGCTCACTGCCATACCATAATTGATCGCACAAGGCATCACGAAACCGTCGTTATAATCGGTATGTTCACCGATAATGTTTACGCGCCCCGGGGCAAAAACCGTCTGCTGCGGGGCATAACCAAAATGTTGTTCAAATTGGGTTTGAGAGAGTTGGATTGGGCTCATTGTTATCTTCCTTTGTTATTTTTTATGTAGGGGCGAACCGATGTGTTCGCCCCATTCAATTATCTTTGTTTATAATGAACATCTTCACTCACCGCTCTTAACTTCTCGGCGGCTTGCTCCGGGGTTAAATCCCGTTGGGCTTCGGCTAACATTTCATAACCGACCATAAATTTCCGTACAGTTGCCGAGCGGAGTAGTGGCGGATAGAAATAAGCATGGAGTTGCCAATGTTCAATATCTTGCCCGTCTTTAAAGAACGGGGCAAAATGCCAGCCCATTGAATACGGGAAGGCACATTCAAACAGATTGTCATAACGGCAGGTCAGCTTTTTAATCGCTAAAGCTAAATCGTCTTTTTCGGCTTCGCTCAGCTCATTCATTCGTTTTACATGGCGTTTTGGCATCAAAATTGTTTCATAAGGCCACGCCGCCCAATAAGGCACCACAGCAAGCCAATGCTCTGTTTCCGTGACAGTACGCGTGCCGTCTTTTAATTCGGCTTGAACATAATCTACCAATAAATTTGAACCGTATTGTTCATAGTAACGACGTAAGTTTTTATCCTTGGTTGCAATTTCATTAGGTAAAAATGAGTTCGCCCAAATTTGCCCGTGTGGGTGTGGTTGTGAGCAACCCATCATCGCCCCTTTATTTTCAAAGGCTTGAACCCACAGATAATCTTTACCTAGTTCTTCTAATTGAGCATTCCACGTATCCACCACACCACGAATTTTTTCCACAGGCAATTCAGGGAGCGTTTTACTATGATCAGGCGAAAAACAAATCACCCTAGCCAAACCTCGCACTCCCTGAATTTTAAACAACGGATTATCAGATGGTGGTGCGTCAGGCGTATCGGGCATTAATGCCGCAAAATCGTTGTTAAAAACATAAGTGCCTTGATAATTCGGGTTTACATCGCCTGAAACACGGGTATTCGTCGGGCAAAGAAAGCACTTTTCATCATAGCTTGGCAGCTGTTCAACCGCCGCTTTATCCACCTGACCGCTCCACGGACGTTTCGCCCGATGGGGCGAAACCAAAATCCATTCGTCTTTCAACGGGTTATAACGGCGGTGCGGGTGATCATGTATCGCAAATTGTTCGCTCATTATGTATTCCTCCTAGCCGTAATAGTATAGTTAAATTCTAAAATTCGTTCTATGACGTGGCTCACAAAAATCATTTCGGAATCAATTCAATGGCGAAACGGCACGAAAAAGCGCAGTCGTTGAATCTATACTGCGGTTTCAACTTCGGACCACACGAGTTGGAACCGATTCCGCTCATGTTATAGTCGATACATAAAATATCATAAGATGAGGCTACCAATTGATATGCATGGGTTTTCTCGGTCAATTCTTCTTGCATATAAGGTGAAATATTAAAGCTAAAACCGCGATCGCTTGAAATCAACATGTTCTGTGTTTTCACATAGTGGCAACCGAAGTGGCTACCGTTTTCTTGCGGTTTTAAGTAATCCGTGTGGTTTTGTGCGGCGGTTGTCGTATATCGCCCTACCTGCGTCGCGTGATGTTTGTCGATATAACTTTCACCCTCACCGTAGCCGAAATATTCAATCGGTTGAGTCTGTTTCTCAAGGAAAAAACGTAACCCGAAGCGTGGCAAATACGGCAGTTCGGGGGATTTTTCCCCGTGAATGATTACGTCTAATTTTCCGTTATGATGTAAACGATATGTCACATCTAATGCCAATATTTTGGCTTTGGATACGGCAATGATGCCACATAGCGCATGAATGTCTACACCTTGTGCATGTCGGGTGACTTGAGTTTGGTAAGCACGCGTATAGGCGCGGTTATAACCTGCATTCGCCCAAAATTCCCGAATCAAACGGTCGTTATCCGTCGGCGCCCGCCAAATATTAAAATCCAACGGCTGTTGAATAAGGTCTTGATGATCCCGTTTGATTCGGCTGAAAATCCCTTTGTTTTTATCAAATTCAAAATACAAGCGGTCGGATTTGATGAAAATTTTGCAATTATTTTCCGTGACATCAAAGCGTTGTTGAGGGAAATGCGTTTCAGGCTTCACTAACACGTCTTCATTAAAGACAATTTGATCAAAGCCTAAGCTATCACCGACTTGGATAAATTCGCTTGCTCGGCGGGCAAGGTAAGTTAAGGTTAGAACAGTCAGCTTTCCCTTGTTGATCGGCAAGCTTAACGGAAGTTGTACGGTTTGATGAGGGGCGCAATCAACCTCAAGCGTGCCTTGCGAGGTCACTTCGCCGTTTTCACTGAATTGATAATGAACGGATAGTACCTCTGCAAGCGGTGTGAAATCCAAATAATTTTGCAATTCAATCTGATGACCGACAAGCTTCGCCCGTGCAGGACGGTTGATATTTTTGAGTTCTAGCAGGTTGCTGTGCGGGATACGTTCTGCCGACACCAAGCCGTCGGCACAGAAATTGCCGTCGTGAGGATATTCGCCGAAATCACCGCCGTAGCCTAACTTACCCGAACCGTCGGGCAGATAAGGCGTATGGTCGCACCATTCCCAAATGAAGCCGCCGCAGGCATGTTCATATTTCTCAAAAACTTGGAAGTAGTCTTCCAAATCCCCATTGGAATTCCCCATGGCATGACTATATTCGCATAACAGAAACGGCTTGGTTTGCGGCTGCTGGCAGTAGCGTGCTACATCTTCAGGGCTGCCGTACATTTCGCTGTAAAAATCAAGGGGCATTAAATCGTTTTGATGTTGTGAATGTTGATAAATCGAGCTTTCATAATGCACCAAGCGGCTTGGATCACGCTGTTTAATCCATTGCGCCGCCGCTTCAAAATTTTCACCGTAACCGCTTTCGTTACCGAGCGACCAAATCACGACGGAGGTGCGGTTTTTATCCCGTTCAACATTGGCATAAGTGCGGTCTAAAATCGCCTGTTTGAATTGCGGATCGCGGGCAAAGTAGCAGAAATTATCGATCGCTTTTTGGCGGATCCGTTCGTGTTCACAAATCTGTGAATGGTTTAAAAAGATACTCTGCTCAGGGGTACTGACATACAGCATACTCGCGCCGTGGCTTTCAATGTCGCTTTCGCTGATCAGATAAAAGCCGTATTGATCGCACAATTCGCTAAACCATGGTGAATTGGGGTAATGCGCCGTTCTAATCGCATTAATGTTATGTTGTTTCATCAGGGCTAAATCTTGGAGTGCTTGCGCACGGCTGATGGCGTAACCGGTTTTCGGATCGCTGTCATGTCGGTTGACGCCACGGAATTTGATCGGTTGTCCGTTAAGACGCAGCACGCCGCGCTCAATGTGAATGTGTCTGAAGCCGATTTTTTGTTCGATGATTTCTTCTTCCGTGATTAGGTGTAACCGATAAAGCTGCGGTTGTTCGGCATTCCATAATTGCACATTATTCAGCGTGACTGAAAAATACGTTCCTTGCTCGCGACAAATTAACGTACCGTTTGGGGCGAACAGTTGGTATTCAATCGATTTGGGCGTTTGTGCAAATTGGCATTCCACCGTGAGCTCTGCGGTATGTAAATCATCGGACAAAGCGGTGCGGACGAAGAAATCTTGCAGGTAATTTTGCTCCCGCTCGAGCAGATAGACATCTCTGAAAATTCCCGACATTCTGAATTTGTCTTGATCTTCCAAATAGCTGCCGTCGCACCATTTCAGGACAAAAACGATAAGATGGTTTTCGCCTTCATATAAGAAATCCGTCACATCAAACTCGTTGGTACTGTGGCTGACTTGCCCGTAGCCGACAAATTGTTGATTGAGGTACACGTACAAACAGGAATCCACGCCTTCAAAGTTCAGCAGGTAACGTTTGCTGTTGTTCTTCTTCAACTCAAAAATGCGACGATAAACGCCGCACGGATTTTCAATCGGCACATAAGGCGGATCAAACGGGAAAGGGTAGTTGATATTGGTGTAATGATGGTGATCAAATCCATGGTTTTGCCAATTTGACGGTACGGGAATACGATGTGCAAAGGGGATTTCCGCCAATTGTGTCGGAAGAGATTGATAACCAGCATAGTAGTGAAAATCCCAATCACCGTTCAGATTGAGGAAATACTGTGACGATTCGCGTTCGATTTGACACGCCGTTTGCCCCTTTGCAAAAGGAATAAAATAAGCGTGATGGGGCTGCGTATTAAGGTGCAACACGGCAGGGTTTTGAAAATAATCGGCGAATAGCATAATGCCTCCTTTTATTATTCGATAGAACAAGCGGTAAGATTGCGGTTAAATTTTGCAAATAGCTTACCGCGGATGTCAGTTACACACGTTGGAATCGAAGCAACAGGGCGCTTGCCGGATCGAGGTTCGGCAGAACCAGTCCCAAGGTTGCCAGCCAGCTTCCGTTTATGATTACCGGTTCTCCCGCAATGACTTTTGTCATCCATTCGGGCAGTTTTTTCATTAAGTGACCGAATTTTCCTTCTTGATAGTTACGCGGCATATCTAACAGTTGTACCGCATAATTTGCCTCATCCAGATAAGGCACACGGAGCAGTTCCTGTTGCAAATAATCCGACATGGCAAGTTGGCTGATTAAAACCACCGCCTGCGATTTGTCTTTACTGACAACACCGTTAATCAATGACGCGGGGTCTTTGCGATCCAAGCGGAACACGTCACCGCTGTGCAATAGATCACGCAGTTGTTTGTGTAATGCAATGTATTTACGGAAACTTTGGCGTTCGGCTTCTCCTTCTTTCACCGGATCCAGTTCGACCCCCATATGACCGAAGAGCGCCGTTAGCCCCCGAAAACCGGCATCCAGTTTACGATAGGTCGTGTGGCAATGGAAGCCACCGATATGAGCGCCCATGATTTCAGGCGGATAAAAGTAGCTCATGCCCCGTTGAATGACTTGACGTTCCAACGCATCATTGTCATCAGAGGTCCAAAAGCGCTGAGCGCGTTTTAATATTTCATAGTCGATTCGTCCGCCGCCGGATGCGCAGGCTTCAAACTCGATATGAGGATATTTTTGACAAAGCACATCGCATAATCGATATAAGGCTTCCGTTTGTTTGGTGACGGAGGCTTGACCGTGATGTGCACCTTGTACGATTCGACGGTTCATGTCCCATTTGATGTAGTCGATGTCGTGATTACCGAGCAGCCAATCCATGCGTTCGACAAGATAATCAAATACGTCGGGATGACATAAATCTAAGACATTTTGATTGCGCTCTTCAGGTTGATCATAGCCCTCGATTTGAAGCATCCAGTCGGGATGTTGACGGTAAAGGCGGCTGTTTTTATTGATCATTTCCAACTCAACCCAAATCCCGAATTGCATGCCCAATGCTTTGACTTCACGGATAATCGGCGTTAAGCCGTTTGGGTATTTATTTTCATCGAGATACCAATCTCCCAAACCGCCAAAATCATCGTTACGACCGATAAACCAACCATCGTCAATGATAAAACGTTCCACCCCCATTTCTGCGGCGGCTCTTGCCATGGCGATAATATGATTTGGTTGATGATCGAAATACACGCCTTCCCAAATATTGAGATGAACAGGGCGCGTTTGTTGTTTCGGAAAGCGCACGATATGTTCACGGAGATATTGATGGAATTGTCGGCTCATCCCGTTTAATCCGTTGTCTGAAAAAGTGGTATATACCCAAGGTGTCGCGATTTCTTCATTCCGTTTAAGTTGAATTTCACCGGGGAAGTAAAGCGCCTCCAGCTGTACCGTACGGCGACCGCGAATATCAATATCGGCACGTATACGATGGTTACCGCTCCAAGCAAGGTGGAAACCCCATACTTGACCGCTTTGCTCTTTAAAACCGGATTCGCCGATCATGATATTCGGCGGATATTCGTGGGAAGTGCGTCCGACACGGTTTTCTTGAATAAACCCGCCGTGCTTTAAGGTTTGTCGGTTGAGTTGAAATTCTCGCACCCAACGTCCGTAGAAACTGCATACCTCGTCGGCATATTCCGGTAAGGGTAGTGTGACGGCCAAACGGTTTACCGTGAAGTTTTCCGCTTTGAGGTTACGCAGTTTGTTACGGGTTTTGAGTACGGAGGTTTTTTCATCCAGTTCAAATTCACTGATAAATTCCAAACCGGCGAGTTCATCCACGCTTCGAATAATTACGGTTTGATGATGTTGTTCGACATGAGTTTGATTAAATACAGGCGCCCAATCTTGCCCGTTACGATGACCTTCTATACTGCTGGACTCAAAATAACCCCGTCCGTTTTCACAGGCAAGCGATACCGGAACCGAAATATCCAATCCGCCGTTTGTAACACCGGGTTCCAACCCGATAACGCTTTCGGGGACGAATTGATTCAGACGTGCCCCCCAATGAATGATACGCGGATTGGTGTCGGTGACTAAAATCAGATCATTTTTTTGACTGGTTAAACGAATAACTTGATTCATCATATATTCCTCTCAATGTGTCAGTGTGAAGCATTAAATACCGTGAACGTTCCGTTTTTGGAGTTGATAGCGCTCGCTAATCGACATTTTGCCCGTAAGAGTAAAAATAGACAGTACGGTAAAGGCAAGGGCAATACAGCCCAAGATAAAATAAGTGTCTTGGTAGCCGAATTTGTCATACCAACTGCCGACGATGGAAGAGGCGAGCATATTGCCGACCTGTTTAACGAATTGGCAAGCCACCATGTAAATCGTGGCGGAAAAGTGGACTTCAAATACATTGGCAATGTATTTGAATAAACCGACGAGATAGAAGGGAACCTCAAACATATGTAATGTTTTTAATACAACGACATGCCACGCTTCCGTTGCGAAGGAAGAGCCGATAATGCGGATGGTCATAATAAAGCCGGCAATCAGTAACGCATTTTTGGCACCGATACGGTTAATTAGAAGCGGAACAAAGAACATGATCGCAGCATTCAGTAGTTCCCCCATGGTGGTCACGTAGCCGAACATTTCAATGCCTTTCTCTTTGGAATCAAAGAAGGTATTGAAGAAATTACCGAATTGTTGGTCAAATATATCGTAAGTACAGGCAACTCCGACGACATACCCAAGTAGCGCCCAAAATCGCGGCAGCTTCAATAATGCAGCGGCTTGTTTCAAACTAACCGGATTTTTATTGGCGCCGAGCTGAGAAACAACGCTTGCCGTGGAGTTTTGTTCAGGTTTTGCCAGTGCAACCAGCACCAATAAAAATAAGGAAGCGGCTGATCCTAACCAAAATACCGAGTCGGGATGTTTGCTGTACATGATCCCCGCAATAGAGGCACAAATTCCCCAACCGAACATACCGAACATTCTTGCCCGTCCGTATTCGAAGTTGCTCTGACGGCTGACCCGTTCGACGTAAGCCTCTGAGGCGCCCGCTCCGCCGGAAAAGACGAATCCCATATAGATACCGCCTGAGATGGCGCCTAACCAAATATTGGTTTTCAATAACGGTGCAAAGATGTAAATAAAGAACGGTGCATAAAACACGAGGGTCAGTGCAACCGCCCAAAGCATGTGCTTTTTCACCCCCAACTTGTCGGTAACATAGCCGAAAACCGGTTGAAAGCAGAGGGCAAAAAACGACATGGATGCAAATACAATGCCGCGCTCTTCTCCCGTCAGTCCGTTGATATCACCAAGCCAAATTCCTAAAAACGGATAGCATGTCGCCATAATGAAAAAGTAAGTAAAAAAGTAAGCGCTAAACACCCAATAGTTACGATTTTTTAGGTAATAGGCTTGATGTGGATTGACTGTTTGCATATAAACCTCGACTGGCATGATTAAACTTTGTTCATTATGTTAACGTTATCATTTTTATGATCAAGCGGGTAAATGCTAAAAATGTGATGCACATCACAATTTTTAACGTTAACATTTCATTTTTGTGATCAAGATCTCATTTTTTATAGTGTGAGCGGAAAATCACCGTATTTCAGATTAAACTAGTCAAGTTGTTGCAAACATTGCAAAAAATAACAAGAAAAAGACCGCTTGTCGGATAAATTAAGGAGTTTGTCTAAATGGCTTCATTAAAAGATGTGGCAAAATTAGCCGGCGTGTCATTGATGACCGTTTCGCGCGCAATCAATAACCCGGAGCAGTTATCGGAAAAAACCTACCGATTAGTGAAGCAGGCGATTGAGGATCTGAATTATGTTCCGAACCTTTCCGCACAAAAGATTCGCGGAGTGGATTCGGCGAATAAAAGTATCGGTGTGCTGTCTTTAGGGACGGCGACGACGCCGTTTTCCGTTGAAATCATTTTAGCGATAGAGCAAACGGTGCGTAAATTCGGTTGGAATTCGTTTTTGATTAATACGTTTGAAGAAGATGACAGTGAAGTGGAGAAGGCGGTGGAACTTTTATTGTCCCACCGTCCTTCCGCCATTATTATTACCCGAAACGGCTTAAAAAAGGTTAAAATCCCGAAAGCGTTACAACAATTCCCGATTGTATTGGCGAATTGCGTCACGGACGATCTGCGTGTTGCCAGCTACATTCCGCATGATTTTCAAGGGCAGTTTGATGCGACGCAATTAGTGATACGAAAGGGATATAAAAAGCCTCTCTGCTTATATATTCCGGAGAATGCAATTGCTGCGGCGGAAAGACAAACAGGATTTGAAGCGGCTTGGTTTGCTCAAGCCGAACCGGCATTACCCGTTCAGTTCTTTATGCCGAAGGATTTAAACGATTATGTTTGCGGAGCCGATCCGTTAAAGGACATCTTACGCCGTTCGTCCGAGCCGTTTGACTTTGATGTTATTATTTGTGGTAATGACCGGATTGCCATGTTGGTATACCAGTTATTGCTGAGTCGGGGCATTCGCATTCCCGAAGACGTTGCCGTTATCGGCTATGATAATATGGTCGGCGTTGCCGAATTGTTTTTGCCACCGTTGACCACCGTTCAGTTGCCGCATTATGAAATCGGTGAACAAGCCACTTTGCATTTAATCGAAGGGCGAACGGATAAGCAAGTACACCACTTGCCTTGCCCGTTAATTGAACGTGACTCCTGTTAACCTGCAAGCGGTGCGGTTTGCAACATGATTGGATGTAAAAATATTCCGTTCTTTTTCAGGCAGCCCGAACAAAAGCAAAGCCGCCTGAGAAATAACATTTAACATGACTTCAACAAAAAGAGCTTCTTATGAAAAACTTACGTATATTCATTGCGGGCTTAGGTCTGGTTGTTGCTTCGACCGTTTGTGCCGCACCTGTTGCCGAAGAGAGTCAGGCTGTTAATTTGGTACGCACTTCCATTGAGAAAAAACATTCAAACGATATTCGAGCCGAATGTTTAAGCTTTATTACCGACGATAAAGGCAACCACTTTTCTGTTTCCGTACATGAAAAACATAATGCACAATGTGGCGGTGACCCGACTACCGCCCCGCACTTATTTACCTATTTGGTGGATAAAGCCGACGGCACACTGAAAATCAGCGATCCCATTGAAGGCGGTTATCGCGATGCCGATTCGATTATTATTGCCGCTGACACTCGGTTTACGTCTTTCCGAACGCCAAGCGGCAATATCAACTGCCTGTACCATTCCGATGCGGAAGAAAAAGTAGACGCGTTAACCTGTCAAGTGACAGGCAGTACAGCCAAGCCTCCTCTGCCTAAGCCTCCACACTGCGATTTGGATTGGGAAGGCAATTTTACCCTTGGACCTACCGGCAAGGCAGATATGGTATGCGCAGGGGATAGCGTAGCCGATCCGAACAGTCGCGTATTGAAATACGGTGAAACCATTCGCGGTAAAGGTCGGCAAAACAAAGAATGGCAGTGCACCAGCCGTCCTACAGGGCTCATTTGCAGCAACAGTAGCGGACATGGTTTTGAAATCAGTCGTAGCAAACAACGTTTGTTTTGATTAGTGATTTGCAGCCAATATAACCGCATTTGTTAACCTGCAAGCGGTGCGATTCGCAAAATATTTTGCAAATCAGCCCGCTTGTTATTTTTTTATGTGACTTATGTTGAGAAAGTTTTTCATGTTGGGGGTAGCCGCTTTTCTTTGCGGCTGTACTTCCACGCAGTTTCAGCCGATTGAAACGATCAGTCAAATTACGCCGGATAAAGGATATCGGGTTAAAACGTTGATGGAACAACGTGACGGCAATTTAATTATTCTGATGCTATCGGGGGGCGGAAGCCGTGCTGCGGCACTCGGTTACGGTGTGTTAGAACAATTTAAGCAAACGGCGATAGGTTCCAATCCGTTTCAGTCGACGTTATTGGATAACATTGATTTGGTCTTCGGTGTGTCGGGCGGTTCGGTGTTGGCGACCTATTTCTCTTTGGAAGGCAAAGACGTGGTACCGAAATTTGAAGACAATTTCTTGAAAAAGGATTTTGAGAGCCAGTTGACGAGCCAGTTCTTTTCATTGGCGAATGTGCCTAAATTGACATCGGAACAATATGGGCGGGGGGATCTGCTTCAAGAACAATTTAATTTGGCGCTTTATAAAGGCAAGACATTCGGCGAGCTGGCGAGCAAGCGTAAAGGTCCTTTTGTGATTGTGAGTGCGACGGATATGAGCTTGGGACAAAAAGTCGTTTTTACTCAAGAATTTTTCGATGGATTATGTTTGAATTTGAGTCATGTAGAAATTGCAAGGGCGGTTGCCGCTTCAAGTTCCGTGCCGCTTATTTTTAGTCCGTTGACGTTTAATAATCATGGCGGCAATTGTCATTATCATCTTCCCGAGATTACTAATATGATGATTGCAGTTAATGCGGATACACAAAAGTCGAAAAATGTCGAAGAGATTAGAGAAACCTTAGCCGCTTATCAAGACAGTAAAACCAGACCTTTTCTTCACCTTGTTGACGGAGGGCTAACGGATAATTTGGGGCTTGCCGCCTTTACCGATAGTTATGATCTGATTGGCAAGGAAGGGATGTATCAGACCGCTTTAAAGAATAAATTAAAACGGATTGTGATTATCAGCGTTAATGCCCAAAATGAAGTAACAGGTGAAATCGATCACAGTGCAAATATTCCGAAAACGATGGATGTAGTGAATACGATCATCAATGTGCCGATTGATCGCAATACGCAAACGACGCTGCGTCGTTTCCGTGGGTTTGTCGACGAATGGAATAAAACCATGGCAAAACAACCTAAAGACAAACGGGTGGAATTACATTTCGTCAGCTTGGGGTTGAAGGAACTGCCGGAGTCGGAATTGAAAAAAGCAGTGCTGAATATCAATACGTCGTTTTATTTACCGAGCCGAGATGTCAACAAATTAAAGCAAGCGGCTCAAATTTTATTACAGAATTCCAAGGAATATCAGGCGCTATTGGAAGCACTACGTTAAATTTGCAAATTTTTCTGACAATCTGACCGCTTGCTTTCTAGTCAGCTTGGCGGAATTTCTGTATAATCGCCCGTCTTTTTGTGATCTCTATCACAATTCAGGATTCGTCTGGTGGGGTATCCCACCATTTTTATACTTTCAAAATAAAGAAATTTCAATGCAACAATTAGATACTCAAAAACTGCGTAATATCGCAATCATTGCCCACGTTGACCACGGCAAAACCACGCTGGTTGATAAATTATTAAAACTGTCAGGTACATTAGACACTTCTCGTGGTGATGTAGATGAGCGTGTAATGGACTCAAACGACCTTGAGAAAGAACGTGGCATTACCATTCTTGCGAAAAATACCGCAATTAACTGGAACGGCTATCGTATCAATATCGTCGATACCCCGGGACACGCAGACTTCGGTGGTGAAGTTGAGCGTGTACTTTCCATGGTGGACTCGGTATTACTGGTGGTAGACGCCTTTGATGGTCCAATGCCGCAAACCCGTTTCGTAACGCAAAAAGCCTTTGCTCACGGTTTAAAACCAATCGTGGTTATCAACAAAGTTGACCGCCCAGGTGCTCGTCCTGACTGGGTTGTGGATCAAGTTTTCGATTTATTCGTGAACTTGGGAGCAACCGATGAACAGTTAGACTTCCCGATTATTTATGCTTCTGCATTAAATGGTGTCGCAGGTTTAGATCACGAAGATCTTGCTCCGAATATGGATCCATTATTTGAAGCGATTGTAGAGCAAGTTTCTCCGCCGGATGTTGAACTTGACGCACCGTTCCAAATGCAAATTTCGCAGTTGGATTACAGCAAATATCTCGGCGTTATCGGTATCGGTCGTATCAAACGTGGTACGGTTAAACCGAACCAACCGGTTACGGTGGTGGACTCAGAAGGTAAAACCCGTAATGGTCGCGTAGGTCAAGTGTTAGGTCACTTAGGCTTACAACGTTATGAAGCAACAGAGGCCTATGCCGGCGACATCATTGCAATTACTGGTTTAGGCGAATTAAACATTTCAGATACCTTATGTGACATCAACAATGTTGAAGCGCTTCCAGCCTTATCGGTTGATGAGCCGACAGTAACAATGTTCTTCTGTGTAAACACATCACCATTCTGCGGTCAAGAAGGGAAATTCGTCACTTCACGCCAAATTCTAGAGCGTTTGAAGAAAGAGTTAGTGCATAACGTCGCATTACGCGTAGAAGAAACCGATGACTCTGATGTTTTCAGCGTATCGGGTCGTGGTGAATTGCACTTGTCTGTATTAATCGAAAATATGCGTCGTGAAGGCTATGAATTAGCGGTATCTCGTCCAAAAGTGATTTTCAAAGAGATTGATGGTCGCAAACAAGAGCCATTTGAGCAAGTGACTATTGATATTGAAGAACAACACCAAGGGGCTGTGATGGAAGCACTTGGTATCCGTAAAGGCGAAGTGCGTGATATGATCCCAGACGGTAAAGGTCGTACTCGTTTAGAATACATCATTCCAAGCCGTGGCTTAATCGGCTTCCGTAACGAATTTATGACGATGACATCAGGTACAGGCTTACTTTACTCAAGTTTCAGCCACTATGACGATGTCAAAGCAGGTGAAATCGGTCAGCGTATTAACGGCGTGTTAATTTCAAACGGTACAGGTAAAGCTCTGGCTTACTCGCTCTATGCACTACAAGATCGTGGTAAACTAATGATCGATCACGGTGCAGAAATTTATGAAGGGCAAGTAATCGGTATCCATAGCCGTTCAAATGACTTAACCGTAAACCCACTTGAAGGGAAAAAGCTCACCAATATGCGTGCGTCAGGTAAAGATGATGCTTTAACCTTAACAACGCCGGTTAAATTCAGCTTGGAACAAGCGTTAGAATTTATTGATGATGACGAGTTAGTGGAAGTCACACCAAAATCTGTGCGTATTCGTAAAAAATTACTCACTGAAGTAGAACGTAAACGTGCAAGTCGTACTACGACAAGTACCAGTACGAAGTAATGAGAAGTAGGGGCAACAATGCCCCTAATTTATAGGAGATTAAAAATGTTTGTAGAAATTTACGGCAGACTAAGTTGCCCTTATTGCGTTCGAGCAAAACAGCTTGCAGAAAAAATGAAAGCAGAATTACCTGATTTCGATTTTAAATTTATCGATATGATCGCTGAAGGTATCGAAAAACAAGATTTAGAACCGCGTGTGGGTAAACCCGTTGCGACTGTGCCACAAATCTTTTTAGATGAGGTTCACGTTGGCGGTTATTCGGATTTTGCACCGTTGGTGAAAGAAAAATTCGGTATTGCACTTTAAGTGTTGAAAAGGCGTGTAAAACGCCTTTTTACAGAAAAGAAAAAACCTCTGATTTCTCAGAGGTTTTTTCCTTTAACATACTAAGGAGGTATATTATGAATCTAAAATAAGTTGGCGGAATGGACGGGACTCGAACCCGCGACCCCCTGCGTGACAGGCAGGTATTCTAACCAGCTGAACTACCACTCCGCAGCGAACGGGGCGTATATTAATGATTTCGTTTTTAACCGTCAAATACTTTTTGTAAAAAACGGATTGTTTGCTTTTTTACTGTACAAGCTGCGCATTTTTTAGTTTATTACAATCGAATCGCCTTGTTCCGCTTTTATCCACAGGCAATTACCTTTCGATTTCTTATCAATCAATTCAAGGTATTTCTGATGTGCTTCACGTTCTTCTTCCGTCGGCATGAGCACAATCAAACCGGATGTATCCACCGTTACACGACGTTCAAGCGTTTCTGTGTGAACCGAGTGATGCGTTTCCTGTTCTTCTTCCGAAAGCAAGGCGATTTGCCCGCCGGTCATCATTAAGAATACATCGGCAAGGATCTCCGCATCCAGCAATGCGCCGTGAAGAACCCGTTTACTGTTATCGATATGCAGGCGATCGCATAACGCATCCAAGCTGTTACGCTTACCCGGATACATTTTACGGGCAAGTTGCAAACTGTCTGTTACGCTGCACATTTCTGCGACTTTCGGCGGCGGGTTCGGTAAAAATGAAAATTCATGGTCGATAAAACCGACGTCAAAGGGGGCATTATGAATAATTAATTCGGCACCTTTGATAAATGCAATAAATTCATCGGCGATGTCGGCAAAAGTCGGTTTGTCGGCAAGCATTTCATTTGTGATACCGTGAACGGCAATAGCTTCGGCATCAACTTCACGCGGTGGTTTAATATAAACGTGGTAAGTTCGCCCCGTCAGACGGCGGTTAATCACTTCAACGGCACCGATTTCAATAATATTGTGTCCGATATGCGGCGCACCGTTAAAATTCATTCCGGTCGTTTCCGTATCGAGTACGATTTGACGTAATATCTGTTGTTCGCTCATTATTGTTCTCAAATTGATCCGCGCATTTAAAAATGCACTGAAAAACGTAGTTTGGTGAAATTTTCTCATTTAATTGTATCTTCTCTTTAACATAATAGCGACGGATTATTTTGATTCGGAAAAGCGAATTAAATTTGCCGAATCTAACCGCTTGCGCCGAGGCATTTGGTTCAGTAGAATGCAGGCGTTTTTTATTTGATTATTTTAAAAATTAAAGAGAGGTCCTCAATGTTTGGAAAAGGTGGTTTAGGCGGCTTAATGAAGCAAGCCCAGCAAATGCAAGAGCGTATGCAAAAAATGCAGGAAGAAATTGCACAGTTGGAAGTATCGGGGGAATCCGGCGCCGGGTTGGTCAAAATAACGATTAACGGTGCTCACAATTGCCGTCGTATTGAAATCGATCCGTCTCTGATGGAAGAAGATAAAGAAATGCTGGAAGATTTAATTGCGGCGGCATTTAATGATGCGATTCGTCGTGCGGATGAAATGCAAAAAGAAAAAATGGCAGCCGTCACAGCAGGCATGCAATTGCCGGCAGGTATGAAACTGCCGCTTTAACGTAAATTTATTGCAAGAGTTTATCGTTTTCCGTAGGGGCAAATCATGATTTGCCCCTATCCCTTTTTAGTCAGTGGCAATTCAATATGCAAAGCAGCCCTTTACTTGAAAATTTAATGGAAGCCTTACGCGTGTTACCGGGCGTTGGTCCGAAATCTGCGCAACGTATGGCATATCATCTTCTGCAACGCAACCGCTCGGGTGGAATCGCGTTAGCCAAGGCGCTCAATGAGGCAATGACCCACATCGGGCATTGCAAGTCTTGCCGCACGTTTACGGAAGAAGAGGAGTGCGCCATTTGCCAAAATCCACGCCGTCAGGCGAGCGGACAACTTTGTGTGGTTGAAATGCCGTCGGATATTCAGGCAATCGAACAAACCGGGCAATTTTCGGGGCGTTATTTTGTGTTGATGGGGCATTTATCGCCTTTAGACGGAATCGGTCCGCGGGAAATCGGCTTGGATTTGCTGCAAAAACGGTTGGAAGAGGAATCGTTTCATGAGGTAATTTTGGCGACGAATCCGACTATTGAAGGGGATGCGACGGCAAATTATATTGCGGAAATGTGCCTGGTGCATCACATTAAAGTGACCCGCATAGCTCACGGTATTCCGGTCGGCGGCGAACTTGAAACGGTAGACGGTACAACGCTTTCCCACTCGTTTGCCGGAAGACGGGACGTACTCATATAATGAAAAAGGATACGGATTTATGCCGTATCCCTATATCTCTATAGAATCGCCTCATCGTATTGCACATAATCATCTAGAAAAGATTACTGACTAAAAATCCCATCAGAAACCCGGCAACCAAGGTAAAAACGCAGGCGGAAATAAAGGCTCGCTTTGCGGTTTTGATAAAGAATACGGGGCATGACATTGCGGGGAACAATGCGGCGATAAACGAGCCCACCATCCAAAACAGATAAATCAGCCAAAGGGCGCCGCCACCTTTGGGATCGTCAATCGAATGAATGTATAAGGCGAAATAAACGAATAAACCGAATGCGGTGAACGCAGCGCCGGAAACCGCCGCGGCGCTAACGGCAGTATAGGGTATCCATGCCAATATAAACGGGATGACAAACCACAGCGAATTCGTGAGGGCGAAGAAGACCATTGTTCGGTCGTCTCGGAGTATAAATAGGCACTGATATATGAGTAGGCTATCATGATCAGCGTAGCGAGGATTACGACAGTTACAGCAAAACGTTTTTCAGTCATCTTTTGTCCTTAATGCCACAAGTAAAAAACGGTGTATTTTAATCATACATGCCGTCAGGTATGGAGCAGCCTTCGGGCATCACAATTTTACAATTGGTTGCACCATCAGCTTCACATTGTTTAATTGCTATTTGCCCACCGCAGTTATGTGCATAAGCATTCAGACCGGCAGCCCCTAATAATATAGCCAGAAACTTTTTCATTCGTTTTTTTCCTTTATTTGCTTGATGTTATCGATAGCAATGTAAAAACGACCGTATTCTAATCGGCAAGCGGAAAAAGTCAAAACTTAAAATGACACGCCGGCAATGACAATCAGGTGAGCTTTTTAACGATATGATTTGCCGTATTCGACCTTGAAACAAGCGGTCGGATGTTGACCACATTTTGCAATTTGCAAATTTTTCGGAAGATCTCACCGCTTGTCGGATTATAAAATTGCCCGTTCAAATAACATTTTTAAATTTTCAATGAGATGCAACGGGTTGAGCGCTTTATTATGCTCAAAACTGAAAGTCATCGACGCAATGGCAAAGGACGCATATAAATGCCCTTGATATTCCAAATCGATTAATTCGTTATCATCAACTTCTTTCGATAAGACTTCAATGTATCGCTGCCGAATGATTTTATACATATCTTGTTTAAGGTGAATTTTAGGCGTTTCGATTTTCCAAAGCAGTTGGATTTTTTCGCGGTTTTTGAGAATGAGCGGTGCCGCTTTTTCGGCAAATACTAAAGACGTTTCATGAAAACGTTGCTCTAACAAAGGCAAAAAAACCGTTTGTTTAAATTCCTCAACAAGCTGCCGAGCTAACGTATCTTTATTCGCATAGTGTTTATAGAACGTGGTGCGGTTAATCTGTGCAACGTCCAAAATATCTTGAATCGTAATCTCTTGATAATCTTTTTCTTCCAATAAGCTGAAAAACGCCTGATGAATACTTTTCGCGGTTTTAATGACTCGAATATCGTCTTTATTCATTTCATTTGCCTTCTTTTCTATTTGTTGTCTTTTTATCTGCATCCTTTTTGAACAGGATAAACAACAAAATATCGTTTTTTATCGAGATAAGCAACATTTTATTGTTTTTTGATGATTGAGCCGGATTCACGATTTTCCTACACTGCTTTTTATTTAGACGATATTGAGGAATTAAGGAGATAAGATGAAAAAAGTATGGATTGCACTCTTGGTAATTGCCATTGTTAGTGGCGGTATCTATTGGAAACAGACGCAAAGCCGCTCGAACTTACCGGACGGGATTAGTGGTGTAAATGGGCGTTTGACGGTGGATCGTGTTGATGTGGCAACACTTTATGCGGGGCGAGTGGAAGAAATGTTGGTCAAAGAAGGCGAAGATGTAGAGAAAAATCAAGCGCTGGCTCGTCTTTCTTCCAGTCAAATTGAGAGCCAAGTAAATGCGACTTCGGCACAAATTGAAGCGATGCAGGCACAAGTCGAACAAGCGAAAGCCCAAAAGCAACGTGCGTTGGAAACCGTCAGCCGTGCGAGTGCTGAAATTAATGCCCAACAGCAACAGTTAAGCGTGGCGAAATTGGAATTGGATAACGCTAAAAAGCTACGCCGTGATAATTTGATTTCTGCCAGCGAATTAGAACGCCGCCAAGCCAATTATAAAGTGGCACAATCGGCGATTGAGACGGCAAAAGCCGCTCGAGCCGAAGCACAAGCGACCGTGAGCCAAGCGGAGGCGACCATTTCTCAAGCACAAGCGATGGTCGGCAAAGCCAAAGCTGATGCGCAAAATGCCCAATCTCAACATGAAGATATGCTTATTCGTTCGCCGTTAAGCGGACGTGTGGAATATCAGCTTGCCGATGTGGGGAATGTGCTTGGTGTCGGCGGTAAAGTGGTCAGCATTTTGGATTTAGATGACGTGTATATCAACGTATTCTTACCGTCTTATCAAGCCAATCAAGTGAAAATCGGTGATGAAGCCCGAGTCATTGTTGATGGCGTGGATGCGGTTTTCCCTGCCAAGGTAAGCTATATCTCTTCACAAGCTCAATTTACGCCGAAATCGGTCGAAACTGCCGAAGAACGTACCAAAATGATGTTTAAAATCAAGCTACAAATTCCCGAAGAGATCGTAAAACAAAATCCGGCATTCTTTAAAGGCGGTATGACCGCAATGGGATATGTGAAATACGATGCAAGTATCGACTGGTCGGAAGCCCTCAACGTTAAATTGCCATCAGAATAATAATGTGGAAATGCTATGAATTTCGCTATTTCAATCCAACATCTTTCTCATCAATACGGCAAAACACAGGCGCTGAAAGAGGTATCGCTACAAATTCCTCAAGGCGTGACCGTGGGGTTAATCGGGCCTGATGGCGTGGGAAAATCAACCTTGCTTTCGCTGATTTCAGGGGTAAAAATCTTACAACAGGGCGATATTTCGGTGTTCGGCTTAAACATTGCCGACAGCAAAGCTCGCGATCAGCTCTCCCATAAAATTGCTTTTATGCCGCAAGGATTGGGGAAAAACCTCTATCCGACACTCTCTATTTATGAAAATATTGAGTTCCACGCCCGTCTTTACAGCTTACCGAAAGCCTACCGCCAAGCTCGGATCGAACGGTTATTGCAAGCGACTGGCTTGCTACCCTTTGCCGACAGACCAGCCGGAAAATTATCGGGCGGAATGAAGCAGAAACTGAGTTTATGTTGTGCGTTGGTGCACAGCCCCGATTTGCTGATTTTAGACGAACCGACCACCGGTGTAGATCCGCTTTCCCGCCGCCAATTTTGGGAATTGGTGGAGAGTTTACGCCAAGAAAGCCCGACAATGACCGTGATTGTTGCCACCGCTTACATTGATGAAGCTGAAGGATTTGAACATTTGATTGCGATGGACGACGGCAGAATTATTGCCGATAAGTCGACCCGCCAAGTGATGCAAGAAACGAACAGTGAGACTTTAGAGCAAGCTTATATCAAATTGTTACCGCCCGAAAAACGAGGAGCGGAGAACGGCTTGGTTATTCCGCCTTTTGTCCCAAACCCGAACGAACCACCGGCAATACAAGCGGTCGGTTTAACCAAAAAATTTGCGAATTTTGTGTCGGTGGATAATGTGAGCTTCACCATTCCAAGAGGCGAGATTTTTGGCTTTTTAGGCTCGAACGGTTGTGGTAAATCTACCACAATGAAAATGCTAACCGGCTTATTGGAGCCAACGGAAGGTTCGGCAACTTTGCTTGGGCAGCCGATTGATGCCGGCGATATCAATACCCGTAAAAAAGTGGGCTATATGTCGCAAGCCTTTTCACTCTATGAAGAACTTACTGTACGGGAAAATTTACTCTTACACGCCAAATTGTATCAAATCGAACCTTCGCAGTGGGAGCAGTACATTCAACGCTCACTTGAACAATTTCATCTAGTTGAATTTGCCGAGCAAACGCCGGCTTCGTTGCCGTTGGGCATTCGCCAACGGTTACAACTGGCTGCCGCCTGTTTACATCAGCCGGAAGTGTTAATTTTGGACGAACCGACGTCGGGGGTTGATCCTGCCGCACGGGATATGTTTTGGGAATATCTCATTAAACTGTCTCGGGAAGATAAGATCACGATTTTCGTCACCACCCATTTTATGAATGAAGCGGCTCGTTGCGATCGTATTTCTTTTATGCACCGTGGCAAAGTATTAGGCGTTGGTACATCGGAGGAGTTACGGATCGGAAAAAACGCCGCCACGCTGGAAGAAGCCTTTATTCGTTACTTGGAAGAACAAGCGGACGAGATTACCCAACCCCAGTTGCAAAAAAATGCGCAAAACGAACCGCTTGCCAGCCATTCACAAGCGGTCGGATTGTTTGCTTGGTTTGCCATGGTTTGGACTTTCGCTTTGCGTGAGAGCAAAGAGTTGCTACGGGATAATATCCGCCTGTTGTTTGCGATTGGCGGCCCCGCCATTATGTTGTTAGCGATGGCATCGAGTATTTCGTTTGATATTAACCCGCTGAAATTTACGGTATTGGATCATGACAACAGCTCGGAAAGCCGCCGATTGATCGAGTATTTTCGTGGCTCACCTTATTTTATTGAACAGCCTGAAATTTATTCCACGGCGGAGATTGATCGGGTGCTAAAAAGCGCCGAAGTCAAGTTGGTGCTGGAAATTCCGGCGGAGTTCGGGCGTTCGATCTTAAAAGGTCAAATGACGCCAATCGGGATTTTTATTGACGGGGCGTTTCCGTCCACGGCGGAAAATTTGAAATCGTCGGCAAACGGTGTGCTTGCTCAATATGTACGGGAGAATTTTCCTGCTACAGCAAATTCAACGACATCATCGCTGATTGAACCTCGTTTTATGTATAACCAGGATTTTAAGAGTATTTTTGCGATTACTCCGGGTGTGATTATGTTAGCGATGATGATGGTACCTTCGATGATGACTGCATTGGGGATCGTTCGGGAGAAAGAGATCGGTTCGATTATGAATTTATACGGTTCGCCTGCAAGTAAATTGCAATTCTTATTAGGCAAGCAATTACCCTATATCGTTTTAGCGTTTTTAAGTTATTTGGTGCTGATTTTTATCGCCGTCGTCATCTTTGGTGTACCGATAAAAGGATCGGTTTGGGCAATGTTTTTAGGCGCGTTATTGGTTGTTACCGCTTCAACAGGCTTTGGTTTAGTGGTATCAAGCTTTGTGAAATCGCAGGTTGCGGCACTTTTTGCCACCGCTATTTTAATTATGGTGCCAACGATGAATTTCTCAGGAATGATGTACCCGACAGCAACATTACCAACGCCGACCTACGTTATCGCTCATATTTTCCCAGGTGCCTGGTTTCAGCTAATTAGTTTAGGCGGATTTACCAAAGGGCTGGGCTTTTATGATTTCGTTGCCAGCTACGGTGCTTTAATTATCATCTATTCGGTCTATTTAATCTTGGCATCCTTATCATTGAAAAAACAGGAGAAATAAGATGCGTTGGTTAAAGAATGTGATGTACTTATCGAAAAAAGAGTTTGCGAGTTTGTTTTCGGATCTGACGTTGATTGCTTTGATTTTATATATGTTCAGTGTGGCACTTTATACCATCGCCAATATGCCGACGACGGAGCTGAAAAATGCAGTAGTCGCAGTGGTGGATAACGATCGTTCAACCTTGTCTTATCGCTTAAGAGACAGCTTGATTGAGCCAAATTTCAAAAAAGTACAGGAAATCTCGGCAAACGAAGTGGATCGGGCAATGGATACCGGTGCTTATACCTTTGTGTTGGAAATTCCGCCGAATTTCGAACGGGATATGTTGAAAGGCTTATCGCCGAAAATTCAGCTGTTGATTGATGCTACGGCAATGACCCAAGCCGGTGTAGGGAGTCACTATATTGCGCAAATTTTTAATCAAGAAGTGGCGCAATATTTAGGATTAAATTCAGTTTCGTTAGATAACCTTGCGACAATCAACGTGCTGTACAATCCAAACCATTCAAGCAAATGGTTGATGGGCACAATGCAAATTGTCGGGAACTTAAATTTACTTGTATTGCTGTTGGTTGGCGCGGCTGTTATTCGGGAACGTGAGCGGGGAACCATTGAACATTTATTGGTGATGCCCGTGACTTCAAGTGAAATTGCCGTGGCTAAAATTGTCGCTAACGGTTTGGTGCTATTAACGGTAGCAATGCTTTCCTTGATCTTTATGGTTCGAGGTGTGTTGGGTGTGCCCATTGCATTAAGTTCCTTACCGCTCTTTGCCCTAGGTGCCATAGCGTTTTTATTTTCGATTTCGTCATTGGGCATTTTATTGGCAATTATCGCACCAACAATGCCACAGTTCGGTTTGCTCTGTATCCCGACGTATGTCGTGATGTATCTGCTTTCCGGTGCTAACTCACCGATTGAAAATATGCCAGAACTTGCCCAACAGCTCACGCAATTTTCCCCGACAACCGTATTTGGCGCTTATACGCAAGATGTTCTCTTCAGGGGAGCAAGTTTTGAACTCGTTTGGGATAAATTGCTAAAAATGATCGTGTTAGGTTTCGCTTTTTTAGCTATCGCACTTTCTCAATTTAAGACAATGCTCTCAAGACAGGGATAAAAAAGGACAAACAATGAAAACCGTTAAATTAACAACAATTGCAATTTTCATCGCATTTCTGACCGCTTGTAATGCGACACAAGTCGATACCCAATCTACTGTTACCTTGCCAACACAGTTTGAACAAACGGCACAGGCAACGGGTTCGCAAAACGTACAACAATGGTGGCAACATTGGCAAGATCCTCAATTAAACCGTTTAATTGAACAAGGGCTACAAAATAATTTGGATATTGCCTTAGCCCAAATACGCTTAAAAGAAGCACAGGCAAACAGCCAATATGCGGAAGCAGATATGGGCGTGAATGTCGGTTTAAACGGCTCAATAAGTGGCGGGATCAGTAATATCAATAGCGGTATTATTAACCCGTCTTCCAGCCGAAGTGGCGGCGGATACGGCGGATTTTCCGCCTCGTGGGAGCCGGATATTTTCGGGCAAAAACGCAGTGATGCCGATGCGGCTTACTATGCAGCACTCGGGCAACAAGAACAGCTTTACGGCACGCAATTGTTAGTTGCCAGCCAAATTGCCGATAACTACTTTAAAATCTTTGCCACCGAACAACAAAAGGTGTTGATTTCGCAAAATTTAACCGTGTTAGCCGAGTTGCAACGTTATATTCAAGGGCGTTTTAATGCCGGACAAGCAACCGTTTATGAAGTGAATGAAATTGCGGCACAAATCACCGCACTTCAAGCCAAACAAACGACATTAACCGCACAAGCGGTCAGTTTTGAACGCAATATTGCCATTTTGCTCGGGCAAACGCCGCAGGGTTTTCATCTTGTAAAACAGGGTAATCCGCTGGCTAAAATCCCAAATCCGCCGGCAGGGCAACAACCAAGTGATATCATTAACCGCCGCCCCGATTTACGTGCCAACGCTCAACAAATTCGTGCTTATAGTGCCAAGCTTGCCAGTGCGAAAGCGGATCTTTTACCACGCTTTGATATTCAATTTCTCGGACAAGGCGGGCGAATTGGGCTGAATAATGATCTGTCGCATTTATCCGGTATCGGTAGTTTTATCAGCGCAGGCGTACAGTTGCCGATTTTTACAAATGGGCGGATTGAAGCCAACATTGATGCTGCCGATGCCCGTTTAAAAGGTGCGGTAATTCAATATGATAAAACCTTACTCACAGCGCTTGCAGAAGTGGATAACAGTTACCAAATGCAACAAAGTTTGGCACGCCAAACCGCATTACTGACGAAAACCGTACAACAAGCACAGAAACAGGCGAAAGACAGTCAGCTTTTATTCAAACACGGCGATAAAACACTGGATGTGGCACTACGCGCACAAATTTCCGCTTTGAATTACCAAGAACAGCTCGTGCAATCCAATTTAAACGCAGCACAGAATATGATTCATTTATACAAGGCATTGGGCGGAGGGTGGCAATAGTTCCTTGAATGGAGGACATCACATAGCAAGCGGTACGATGTGGCAAAAATTTTGCAAAATAGTATACAAATCATACCGCTTGCAGGCTAAGCTTCCCTATATTCGGTAATCACTCGCGGGGTGAGTTTGGTGATCAGCTCGTAATTGATCACGCCGATAGCATTGGCGACTTCCTCTATTAACAATTTTTCCCCCCACAGTTCGACTTCATCGCCGACTTTATCTTGGCTGTCGGCGCCGAGATCGACGGTCATCATATCCATCGATACCCGTCCGACAATCGGTACTTTGCGTCCGTTAATAAATACCGGCGTGCCTTCCGGCGCATTGCGGGGGTAGCCGTCGCCATAGCCTATTGCCACCACGCCGATTTTGGTCTCTTTATCACTGACCCAAGCTCCGCCATAACCGACGGGTTCACCTGCTTTGTGCGTACGAACTGCAATGAGAGAGGAAGAAAGCGTCATAACAGGCTTGAAGCCTAAATCGGTAATCGGCTGACTGTGTGGTGAAATGCCGTGCATGATAATGCCGGGGCGAACCCAATCATAATGCGCTTCTTTCCAATAAAGGATGCCGCTTGAGGCTGAAATGCTACGTTCCGCCGAAGGGTAGGGTTTGGTTGCCTGTTCAAAGGTTGCGATCTGTTTTTCGGTATAGCCGCAATCAGGTTCGTCAGCCCGGCTGAAATGGCTGACAAAATTGATTTTTTCGACCAACGGACAGGCGCTCAGGCGTTGGTAAAATTCGGTCACTTGCTCCGGATGGATACCTAATCGGTGCATGCCGGTATCGATTTTCAACCAAACGGTGACCGGGAAGTAAATTTTGGTTTTGCGAGACCAAAACCCTTTTGCTTGTTCGGTTTGCCAAGCTTGGTTGACTTCTTCGAGCAGTTCCAACTGTTCGATACAGTGAATCACGGTATCAAAACGGCGCGACAGGGTTTTGAGCAGCTCTTCTTTATCGAAAAAACCTTCCAATAACACGATGTTGCCTGCGTAACCGCTTTCCTGAATGGCTAACGCTTCTTTGATGCGCGCAACGCCGAATGCGGAAACATGATTTTCAAGGTTACGCCAAACACGATGAATACCTTGTCCGTAAGCATTGGCTTTCACGACGGCACAAATTTTACTGTGAGGGGCAAGGTTTTTAATCAGTTCGATATTATGGCGTAGGGCACTGCCGTTAATGGTGGCGGTTGCTGGTTTCATAAACTTAAAAGAAATTTGGATAAAGGTAAAACGGAATGTGGTCTGATTATACGCCGAAAAACGTAAATTCCCTAGCAATTACGGGGAAAAGGAGTAGTATAAGATCATAACTCATTCAAACGTATGGAGAACTTCTTATGGGCTTCGAACTTCCGATTGCTTCTATCGTATTTGTTTTACTCGTCATTATGATCTTGTTTTCAACCATAAAAACCGTACCGCAGGGGTTTCATTGGACGATTGAACGTTTCGGGCGTTATACCAAAACGTTGACGCCGGGATTGAATATCGTGGTGCCGTTTATTGATCGGGTCGGGCGTAAAATCAACATGATGGAACAAGTATTGGATATTCCGTCGCAAGAAGTGATTTCTAAAGATAATGCGAGCGTGTCAATTGATGCGGTTTGTTTCGTGCAAGTCATTGATGCCCGCCGTGCGGCTTATGAAGTCAATCACTTGGAACAGGCGATTGTCAATTTAACCATGACGAATATGCGTACCGTATTGGGGTCAATGGATTTGGACGATATGCTTTCCCAGCGTGATTTGATTAATGGTCGTTTACTGGCGATTGTGGACGAAGCAACCAATATTTGGGGCGTGAAAGTCACGCGTATTGAAATTCGTGACGTTCGTCCGCCGAAAGAACTTGTGGCGGCAATGAATGCTCAAATGAAAGCGGAACGTAACAAACGTGCCGATATTTTAGAAGCGGAAGGTATCCGTCAAGCGGAAATCTTACGTGCGGAAGGTGAAAAACAATCGCGTATTTTGAAAGCGGAAGGGGAGCGTCAAGAAGCCTTCCTGCAAGCGGAAGCCCGTGAGCGTGCGGCAGAAGCGGAAGCAAAAGCGACGAAAATGGTATCCGAAGCGATTGCTACGGGAGATACGAAAGCGATTAATTACTTTATTGCTCAAAAATACACGGAAGCCATTAAAGAAATCGGTTCGGCGGAAAACAGCAAGGTCGTACTGATGCCGCTAGAGGCCGGTAATTTGATTGGTTCGGTTGCGGGTATTGCAGAACTATTGAAAGGTGAGAAAAAATAACCACTCATTCCTGCAAAACAAAATGAGCGGGTAAAACGGGGGGACACAATGATGGAAGAATGGTACTCAGGTTGGGCAGCATGGCTGATTTTAGGATTCGGTTTATTAATTTTGGAAACCGTTGCCCCGGGAATCTTTATTATGTGGTGGGGATTTGCCGCAATTATTATTGCGGGATTGGTCGCCATATTTCCGGAGATGGGATTTAGCGGACAAATCATTATTTTTGCCGTTCTTGCAATTGTTTTTAGTGTCGCATGGTGGAAATATCAGCATGATAAAGACACTAAAGACGACAAAGTTTCGGCATTAAATTCGCGGGAATATTCTATGCTCGGCGCAAGAGGAACGATCGTTGAAATTTTAGAAAACGGCACGGTTCGCGGTAAATTCGGTGATACAACCTGGCGGGTAAGCGGGGCGGATCTGAAAGTCGGTGATGCGGTTGAAGTCGTCAAAGTCGATGGGATTACCTTGATCGTAAAAAAATAGTCGATTGTTTAGTCGCGATGACATTTCCCAAATAAACAAGCGGTATGATTTTGTGAAAATTTTACAAAATCGTACCGCTTTGTTGTGTCGGGGCAGTACGTTGATTTTCTTTATGATTACGGTGAAATTATCAACAGTCACCTAAAAATCATATGACGGCCGATATTACAATGATTTAATGTCATTCATACTATTCAAAATCCGCTTATCCGAAATCGGATATTTGGTGCCAAGCTGTTGGGCGAACAGGCTGACACGCAACTCTTCAATCATATAACGAATTTCCAAGACTTCATCGGAAATCGGTTTGGATTTCGGCAGTTTTGCCAACAGTTGTTGATAGGCGTTTTGCACCTGTTCCACTCGCAACATTTTAGCTCGGTCGGCATTGCTGTCCACCAGCAACTTATCTAACCGCTTGTCGATAGCGGTGAGATAGCGGTGTAAATCTGCAAGGCGTTTGTAGCCCGTTTTAGTGACAAAATCAGGGTAAATCAAACCGTCGATTTGGGCTTTAATGTCTGACAGGGCAAATGCCATCGTGAAATCCAGCTTACCTTTTAGGCGTTTGTTGATTTCATAGGCAAGAGTGAGATTTTTCTCAACCTGTTTGGCAATCTCGACCGTCGTATCGTTTAAATTCGCCCTAACGTAGTCGTGCAGGGCGTTAAATTTTTCTTCCGACCATACAAAGCCACCAAACTCTTCCATCAACTTATCCACCGCACAGGCGATACAGTCGTCAATCAGTTCTAGCACCTTGCCGAACGGGGCAAAATATAAACCGAGTTTGGCTTTATTCGGCAGTTTTTCGTGCAGATATTTAATCGGCGACGGCACGTTTAGCAATAACAATCGGCGTAAGCCTGCTTGCATTGCTTTGGCTTGCTCAAATTCTGTTTCAAACAGCTTGATCCCAACAGCATCTTTTTCATCGACAATCGCAGGGTAGGCTTTCACGCTAAAATGCTGTTTTTTCTGCTCGTAAAATTGTGGTAAATCGGCAAAATTCCACAAATGTACACCGCTTTGTTCAATGCCGTCATCGGCAATGTTAGACAGGGTATTTTGCACTTTGTCTTTCAAATTGAATTTCAGTTCATCAAGATTTTCACTTTCCACAAGGCTTTTGCCCTTTTCATCAATCACTCGGAAGCTGATCCGCAAATGCGGCGGCAGCTGGCTTAAATCCCATTGTTCAGGCTCAACTAAAACCCCTGTCATTCGGCGAAGTTCATAACTTAGGCTTTCCAACAACGGCTTTTTAAACGGCTCTGCACGAGATAAAAAGGCTTCCGCATAGTTTGGAGCAGGTACAAAACTACGGCGAGTGGCTTTCGGTAGCGATTTAATCAATGCAATGATAAGCTCTTGACGTAACCCCGGAACGTGCCAATCAAAGCCGTGCGTTTCAACTTGGTTTAGCAACGGCAACGGAATATGTACTGTCACCCCGTCCGCTTGTGAGCCGATTTCAAACTGATAGCTTAACTTCAATTTGAGCGAACCTTGATACCAGAAATTTGGGAAGTCCAATTCGCTCACTTTGTTGGCGTTATCATTCATCAAGAACGATTTTTCAAAGTTCAGTAGTTCAGGATCTTTCTGGGACGCTTTTTTCCACCAGCTATCAAAATGTTTGCTGGAAACGACATCTGTGCCGATCCGCTGATCGTAAAATTCAAACAGCACTTGCTCGTCCACCAAAATATCACGGCGGCGAGATTTATGTTCTAGCTCTTCTATCTCTTTGATCAAGCGGTTATTTTCTTTGAAAAATTTGTAATTATTGTGCCATTCGCCTTCCACCAACGCCGAGCGGATAAAAATCTCACGGCTGACAATAGGATCGATTGCCCCATACATCACAGGACGGCTGGCAACAATCGGAATACCGTAGAGCGATACTTTTTCATCGGCAACCACCGCCCCTTTCGATTTCGCCCAACGTGGCTCGCTGTAACTGGATTTGGTTAAATGCTTGGCAAGTGGCTCAACCCATTCAGGCTCAATCCGAGCCACCATTCGCCCCCACAATTTGGTGGTTTCGACCAATTCCGCCGCCATTACCCATTTCGGCTGTTTTTTGAAAAGCACAGAATTAGGGAACAGGTAGAAATGGGCATTTCTCGCCCCTAAATAGTGCATTTTTTCGTTATCTTTCAAGCCGATATGCGACAATAAACCCGATAATAAAGCGGTGTGAATTTGTTGATAATTTGCAGGCTCACTGTTAATCGGCAAGCCCATTTCACGCACCGCAAGGCGAAGCTGATGATAAATATCCTGCCACTCACGCACTCGCAGATAATTGAGATAATCTTTTTGGCAGAGCTTGCGGAACTGATTTTTGGTGAGTTCCTTTTGTTGCTCTTGAATAAAATGCCACAGGTTCACAAAGGCTAAAAAATCGCTCTCTTTATCGGCAAAACGACGATGTTTATCATCTGCCGACTGCTGTTTTTCTTGCGGACGCTCACGGGGATCTTGAATAGACAACGCCGATACGATCATCATCACTTCGTGCAAACTGCCATTCTTCACCGCTTCGATCACCATACGACCCAGACGGGGATCGATAGGGAGTTGGGCGAGTTGTTTGCCTATTTCCGTCAATTTATGTGTAGGGACGCCACGCTTGGCGTCCGTTTTGACATTGTTCAAGGACGCCAAGCGTGGCGTCCCTACAATGGCTTCTAATTCTTCCAAAAGACGAATACCATCTTGAATATGCCGATGATCCGGCGCATCAACAAACGGAAACGAAGCAATATCCGTCAAACCCAACGCCGTCATCTGCAAGATAACCGAAGCGAGATTTGTCCGCAAAATTTCAGGATCAGTAAACTGCGGACGGGCGTTAAAGTCCTCTTCCGAATACAAGCGGATACATATCCCTTCCGAAATACGTCCGCAACGCCCTTTACGCTGGTTGGCGGACGCTTGAGAAATCGGTTCAATCGGTAAACGCTGAACTTTGGTGCGATAGCTATAACGGGAAATACGCGCCGTTCCTGTATCTATCACATACTTGATATTCGGGATAGTCAGCGAGGTTTCCGCCACGTTGGTCGCCAAAATAATGCGGTTCAGGTTGCTTGGATTAAAAATGCGTTGTTGTTCTGCGGCTGATAAACGGGCATATAACGGCAAAATTTCTGTATGGCGAAGTTCCTGCTTCTGTAAGGCTTCGGCGGTATCACGAATTTCTCGCTCACCGTTCATAAAAATCAAAATATCACCCCGACCTTCCGCTTGTAGTTCGTCCACCGCATTGAGAATGCCTTGTAGTTGGTCTTGATCCTCTTCCTCAATAATCGGACGATAACGCACTTCCACAGGATAAGTTCTGCCCGACACTTCGATGATCGGTGCATTGTTGAAATGTTTAGAAAAACGTTCCACATCAATAGTTGCAGATGTGATGATCACCTTCAAATCAGGGCGTTTTGCCAAAATCTGTTTGAGATAACCGAGAATAAAATCGTTGTTGAGCGAGCGTTCGTGGGCTTCGTCAATAATCAACGTATCGTATTGATTGAGATAACGGTCATTTTGGATTTCGGCAAGCAGAATACCGTCCGTCATCAATTTGACGAGCGTGTTATCACTGACTTGATCGTTAAAGCGGACTTTATAACCGATAGTCGAACCGAGTTCCGATTTCAGCTCTTCGGCAATGCGTGTCGCCACCGAGCGAGCCGCAATACGTCTAGGTTGCGTATGCCCGATTAGTCCTTTTACCCCACGCCCAAGCTCCAAACACATTTTCGGCAACTGCGTGGTTTTGCCCGACCCCGTTTCCCCAGCAATTACTACCACTTGATGTTCGGCAATCAGTTTTAAAATCTCTTCACGGCGCGCAGAAACAGGCAGATCAGGGTACTCAATCTTTAGTTGTTCGGCTTGTTGTTTACGCGCGAGATAACGGCTTTTACAAGCGGTCAAATCCGTTTCAATTTCTGCAATAATGGCTTGTTTAGCATTTTCATTTTTGATATTTGAAATGCCGTTAATACGAGAATGCAAACGGCGATAATCTAAATTGGTTATATCTTTTAATTGGGCTAACAACGCCTTTTGAGTATCATCAAGCGGTTGGTTTTTTTTATTGTTTTGCAAATTTTGTTTCATTTTATCGCTGATATTTTATGGTATTTGATAATGCGCAAGATTGTACCATAGAACGAGGATTGGTTCAGGTTTTAGGCTTGCCTATATACGGTATAATCCCTACAATGACTTATATTTCAAAGAATCATAATTGCAAACAAACATGATGTCTCAAAATAAACTCACCTCAAAACAAATTGCCATTTTAGATTTTTGGCACAAAATTGAATTTTTCCTACCCTACGATCTGCAAGACGCACTTTCTAAAATTACAAAGAAAAAGCAGATTTATCAGCCTTTTTCCGCACAAGCTATTTCGACCTATCAAGCTGAGGATCTTTGGTTAAATCCTTATAAAGGTGAAAATGAAATTGTGGTGGGCTTCGATCTGTTTATCGGTATTTATGAAAAGGAGGAACTAGGGGAGCAGCTAAAAGAGATGCTTGCCCTAGGAGAAGAAAGCGACAATGTTCGTTTTATTGGAAATCAGTTGACTAAACGTAATTTAACTGAAGAAGGCAAGGGGTTAAGTTGTTGCGCTAAAATCAGTTTGGATGAATTGGGGCGATTAGATCCATATAAATCGGGTAATATTGAAGTTTCTACTGCACCGTGGGCAATAGGGCAAATTCGTCAGCACGGCGGAGATGTAAGCTGTCTTGATTTTGATAAATTTGATGGAGAAATGAAATCATTAAAAGATTTGTTGGCGGACTTTTTGAAAACGCAGATTGAACCGAAAGTTACTGAAGAAAACCCATTACCGGCTTTAAATGGTGAGAACATTGCAGAATTGGTGCAAATAGTGACAGATTGGATGTATTTTCAATCTGAACAAACAGGTTTACCTGAGCTTTATCTTTATCCACGTAAAGGAACAGTAAAACAAGAAAAAACAGTGAATAGTGAAATTGCGCCTTTTAGTGTAGAAGTTGAGCACATTCAAATTTCTATTATGAATAGCTTTTTTGCAACAGATATTGCTAAAGTGATTCGTGCAGGGAAATCACAAGAAAGTGTTGGCACAACGTTGGATGCATACCTTCGTAAAAGCTACAAACGAATTGATTTATACAATACTGATGAGGGGAAAGAATGCATTATTGAGCATTTGAAACCACAATATATCAATCGTGGGCACTGGTTTAGTGAAAACCCTCATCATATGAGTTTGATGCAACAATTTGCAATCAATACAATTTTTAAAGAAGTGGATAAAAAACATCAAAGTCAGTCACTTTTTTCAGTGAATGGTCCACCTGGGACAGGAAAGACAACATTGTTGCGTGATATTTTTTCAGAAAATATTGTGCGCAGAGCGAGCGTATTGGCGCATTATGAAGATGTAAAAAGTACCTTTAAAGAAGAGAAAATTAAGGTTGAATTTGGTAAATCAACTTTAGAATTAGCAGTGTTGCAAGATGATCTCACAGGTTATGAAATGGTTGTTACTTCTTCAAATAATGCGGCGGTACAAAATATTTCAGAAGAGTTACCGCAAGTAAAAGCCTTAGGTAAAAATTGGCAAGATGAGCTACATCAACCTAAAGTAACCTATTTGCAAAACGTAGCAAGAAATTTGACTGCTTGTAAAAAGATTAACAAGAAAAAAGTATACAAGGAGATTGAGCCTCAACAATCTTCTTGGGGATTGATTGCGTGTATTTTAGGGCGTAAAGCGAATCGAGATTTCTTTGTTGAACAATTTACGCAAGCACCGGATGAGAGTGCAGATGGTTTCAAAAAGAATTATTTTGATAGCATTTACACATGGCGTCAAAAATATGTAGGACCTAATTTCTTAGAGGCGAAGAAATTCTTTTTAGAAAAGAAAAAAGCCGTTGAAACACACATTGAGCAGCTTTCACATTATATGCAAACAGTATTAGAATGGAAAAAGTGGGTAGAGCTAGATGTTGAACAAGAAATTCAAAGTAATCAAAAATTGATTGAGCGTGCAATTTCACTACTTGAAGGTTTACAGCAAGATCAAATGCTTATTGAACAAGGTAAGCCAAATTTCTTTGTGAAGCTTTTTATACCGAAAAAACAAAGAGCATATGTAGAAAAATTGCGAGAAAACTTTCAAGCACAGAAAATGCAAAAAGATCACAAAATGCGTGCTGAAGATGCGTTAGAGCTGGCTCAACAAAAGAAACAAGAAAAAACTAAGCTTCATCAGCAATTAAGTGTTTTACAGAAGCAATTAAGTAAAGTGTGTACACCAACTGACATGTTCGAAAATATTGAGCAAGATGAGTGGCAGATTAGTGGATTTTGGTCAGATGAAAATTTAAATCAGAAACGTGCAGAATTATTTCACGCGGCACTTGTTCTTCATGAAGCGTGGATCTCAGAAAGTATGAGATTTGGATTTAGTGGTAATATACTCGCTATAAAAAATCTGATTGGTGGGCAACAACTTCAAGGAGATAAGAGTAAAGTAGAAGAAACAGCAAAAGTAATTTGGCAAAGTTTATTTATGATGGTGCCTATCGCCTCAACAACTTTTGCTTCGTTTGGTTTTTTATTCCGTTATTTAGGTGCAAATAGTCTTGGTTGGGTATTTGTGGATGAAGCTGGACAAGCAATTCCTCAGGCCGCTGTTGGAGCATTATGGCGTGCAAAAAATGCCGTAGTGGTGGGCGATCCACTACAAATTGAACCCGTGTTTACCACGCCCGAAAATCTAACAGATATTTTACTTAAAGCAAGTAACATCAATGTTGATTTTGAGGTTTCTCCACATAAAACATCGGTGCAAGTTCTCTCAGATAAAGCAAATCCGTATGGAGCAAGTATTCATTTTGACAATGAAGAAACTTGGATTGGTAGTCCTTTACGTGTTCATCGCCGTTGCTTGGATCCTATGTTCTCTATTTCAAACCGAATAGCTTATCAAGGTAAAATGGTGTTTGGAATGAATAAACGATTTCCTGATAGCGATCCTTGGCTAATGCAGCAAAGTGCTTGGTTGAACCTTTCAGAGGGAGAAGAACAAGAACAAAAAGAAATTGAATTTGTGGCAGATCTATTCCATCAGCTTTGTAAGTTTAGTTACAAATATAAAAAGAAAATATTACCACCTGTATATATAATTTCGCCATTTAAAGATATTTGTGAGCAAATTCGTTCAACACTTGCAAGCAAAGAAGAGCTTTGGAAAGCCTTTGAAACAAAAGGTTCTGAATGGGTGGATAAAAACGTAGGGACTGTTCATACTTTCCAAGGTAAGGAAAATAGTATTGTTTTGTTGGTTTTGGGAAGAAATGCCACCGATATTGGTAGAGCAGCTCCGTTGGTTACAAAGCCTAATTTATTGAACGTAGCAGCAACCCGAGCAAAAGAACGCTTCTTTGTAATTGGTAATTATGAAGTTTGGAAAGAAAAATATGAATGCTTTAAACAAGCCTCACCAATTTTAAAAGAGGTCGTTGAAGCAAATAAATTCTTTAAAGATTTTGTTGAACGTGTTCAGGCACCGAAATAAGAATTAAGGGTAATACATTATGTGTTGCCCTTGTTTTTTTGAAATTTAAATTTTTCCTACAACCAGCGACAAAATCCCTGCCGCAATTAACGGTCCGACAGGTACGCCTTTTAAGAAGGCGACACCGATAATAGTGCCGATTAATAATCCTGTGACTAGCACAGGTTGGTTGCCCATGAGATTGACCCCTCGTCCGCCGAGCCAGGCAACGACGACACCGGCTAGGATTGCGACAATCATCTTCCAGTTAAGCAACTGGGCGATTTCAGGGAAAGCAATTCGTCCTGATACAAGCGGGGCAAGTACGCCGATAGTTAGAATGATAATGCCGATTTTGATGCCGTATTGATCGAGATAAGGTACATATTTTGCCAATAATGTTTGTTGCATAATCAATAAGACAGCAGCGGAAATGGTCACGGCACTATTTTGGCTGAAAATACCGAGTAAAATTAAGGCGACAAGTAGCAGGGCAACGGAATTAAATTGTAGAGACATAGTGAACAAGCGGTCTGATTTGAGGAAAATTTTGCAAATTCGGAAAAATGAAATGGTATGGATAAACCATACCATTTGTATTCATTAACTGGCGACCATCACCATCGCCGGGCGAATGACACGGCCGTGCAAGGTATAACCTTTTTGTAAGACCACACTAATGTGGTTGCTTTCAATTCCGTCGGCAGGTTGCATTGAGATCGCTTGGTGAAGGTCCGGATTAAAGGCTTCGCCCACTACGCCAACCGCTTCAATACCAAAGTGATTTAAAGTTGATACTAAACCTTTGAGGGTTAATTCCACGCCGGATTTGACGCTTTCTTCCGTACCTTCAAGAGCTTGTAAACCGCGCTCCAAGTTGTCGACGACAGTTAACATCTCTTTGGAGAATTTTTCTAAGGCGAATTTGTGGGCTTTTTCTACATCTTGTTCGGCACGGCGGCGAATATTTTCAATTTCCGCACGGGCGCGCAGCTGAATATCTTGTTCGCGTTTATCCGCTTCGGCAATGTATTCTTCCAGCTCTTGTACGCGAGCAATCGCCTCTGCAAGCGGGTCGATTTCTTCATTTTTTTGCAATTCGGCTTCAGGCGTTTGTTCTGTGGTTTGAACATCTTGAGTTTGTTCGGTTTCTTTCGTTACGTCTTGTTCTGTTTGATTCTTTTCTGTTTGGTTTGTCATTGCTAGTCCTCTAAACAACATGAAATGTGATTTTGCAAATGATTGCATTAAAACGACCGTTAATATAGCGACAAATTAAGGGAATTCAAGGTATAAATCATTATTTTGCAGGGAATCTGTTTTCTCTTCTCGCTTTTCGCTATAATCCCGCCTAATTTTTTCCAAATTTTATAAGAAGGATAACCAGATATGATGCGTTCTCATTATTGCGGTGTGTTAAACCGTACTCACGTTGGTGAGCAAGTAACATTAAGCGGTTGGGTACACCGTGTGCGTAACCTTGGTCGTTTTATTTTTATGCAAATTCGTGACCGTGAAGGGATCGTGCAGGTTTTCTTTGATGAGAAAGATGAAGCCTTATTCAAACAAGCTTCTGCGTTGCGTGCGGAAGCCTGTGTGCAAATTAAAGGTGAAGTGATTGCGCGTGATGCGTCGCAAATCAATAAAGAGATGGCAACGGGTGAAATTGAAGTGTTGGTAAAAGAGCTTGTGGTGTATAACAACTCAGAAGTGTTACCGCTCGATTTCAATCAAAATAACACTGAAGAACAGCGTTTAAAATATCGTTACTTAGATTTACGTCGCCCTGAAATGGCGGAGCGTTTGAAAACCCGTGCCAAAATTACCAGCTTTGTGCGTCGTTATATGGACGACAACGGTTTTTTGGATATTGAAACCCCAATGCTCACCAAAGCAACCCCTGAAGGTGCGCGTGACTATTTAGTGCCAAGCCGTGTGCATAAGGGCAAATTCTATGCGTTACCGCAATCACCGCAATTATTTAAACAGTTGCTGATGATGTCAGGTTTTGACCGTTACTACCAAATCGTCAAATGTTTCCGTGATGAAGATTTGCGTGCGGATCGTCAGCCTGAATTTACCCAAATCGATGTGGAAACTACCTTTATGACCGCCCCTGAAGTGCGTGCGATAATGGAAAGAATGATCCGTGGCTTGTGGTTAGATCGCTTAAATGTCGATTTAGGCGAGTTCCCGCAAATGACCTTTGCCGAAGCAATGCGTCGTTATGGTTCGGACAAACCTGATCTGCGTAACCCGTTAGAGTTGGTTGATGTGGCGGATATTCTAAAAGATGTCGAATTTAAAGTATTCAGCGGTCCTGCAAATGATCCTGAAGGGCGTGTTGCGGTAATTCGTGTGCCGAATGGGGCGGAAATTACCCGTAAACAGATTGATGAATATACCCAATTTGTCGGCATTTATGGGGCAAAAGGTTTAGCGTGGGCAAAAGTGAATGATGTCAACGCTGGCTTAGAAGGTTTACAAAGCCCGATTGCTAAGTTCTTAACTGATGATGTGGTTAAAGCATTATTAGCGCGTGTCAATGCACAAAACGGCGATATTATCTTCTTTGGTGCGGACAGTGAAAAAGTGGTTACTGATGCGATGGGGGCGTTACGTTTGAAAGTGGGGCGTGATTTAGGTTTAACGGATCTCACCGCTTGGAAACCACTTTGGGTTGTCGATTTCCCAATGTTTGAAAAAGATGACGAAGGTAACTGGTCAGCAATGCACCACCCGTTCACCTCACCAAAAGATTTAAGCCCTGAAGAGCTGGTTCAAAATCCAAAAGGTGCTGTGGCGAATGCTTACGATATGGTGATTAACGGCTATGAAGTGGGCGGTGGCTCTGTGCGTATTTTCGACCCGAAAATGCAACAAACGGTGTTCGGTATTTTAGGCATTAACGAAGAAGAACAAAAAGAGAAATTTGGCTTCTTACTTGATGCGTTAAAATTCGGTACACCACCACACGCAGGCTTGGCGTTCGGTTTAGACCGTTTAACGATGTTAATTACTGGCACAGAAAATATCCGTGATGTGATTGCCTTCCCGAAAACAACGGCGGCTGCTTGTTTGATGACCGATGCCCCAAGTTTCGGTAATCCGAAAGCCTTGGCGGAGCTGGCGATTCAAACAACGGTGGAAAAAGAGTAATAAGATTTGGGGTGGAATATTTTCCACCCCTTATTTTGTCTTGCTATTTTCGATTTTGGCTTCTAAAATGTGCCAAAATGACACAGGAGGAAATAATGGCACAGGCAAATTTACCCCGTATTACTGCACGGATTGATTCGGCAACACAAGAATTATTGCTTAATGCAGCGGCTTTAGTTGGGATTTCCAGCATTAATTCTTTTGTACTTAACGCTGCGATAGAAAAAGCGAATGCGATTTTACAAGCGGAAAAAATAACGCAATTTAACGATGAAGATACTCGCTTATTGCTACACTACTTAGATAACCCACCAGCACCGAATGAACAGTTGAAAGCTCTTTTCCAAAATAGTGAAAAGGGATAAACAATGGAAATTCAGTTGTTAAATACGAAAGTGCATAATCGAGCGGAGTTTGATTGTGGTAATCAAAGTTTAAACCTGTTTTTGCGACAAATGGCAAATCAGCAGGCAATAAAAGATACCGCTCGAACCTATGTGTTGGTCGAGCCACAAAATCCAACGGAAATTGTGGGATTCTATACTTTAACGATGACAAGGTTAGAATTAGCTGAATTACCTGATAGTTTACAAAAGCAGTCAAAGTTTCCCCTTTCAGCAGGGCTGTTAGCTCGCTTGGGAATTGATAAAAAATATCAACATCAAGGCTATGCTAAAATACTTTTGCGTGATGCTCTGAGAAATATTTATCAAGCCAGTCAAATTATCGGTTTTCCGATTATTGTTGTAGATGCTAAAGAAGGTGTAGCTGATTTTTATCAGAAGTATGGCTTCATGCCGATTCAACAAAGCCCGACTCGCTTATATTTAATGGTGAGAACTCTAGAAAAATTATTAGAATAAGCTGAATATAATGAATTACAAAAATCCCCATTCTGTTCTCGTCGTGATTTATGCCGAAAAAACTCGGCGAGTACTAATGCTCCAACGCCAAGACGATCCAACCTTTTGGCAGTCGGTAACAGGGACGATTGAAACAGGAGAAACACCTTATCAAACGGCATTGCGTGAAGTGAGAGAAGAAGTCGGAATTGATATTTTTGCTCAAAATTTAGCACTTTATGATTGCAAAACGAGTGTGAAATTTGAGATTTTTCCGCAATTTCGCTATAAATACGCCCCTAACGTTACGCATAACACGGAGCATTGGTTTTTATTGGCATTGCCCGATGAGATCGAACCGATATTGACGGAACATTTGGCGTATCAATGGCTTTCGGTAGATGATGCGGTGGCACTCACCAAATCACCAAATAACGCCGAAGCGATTGCAAAATATTTAACA
>NZ_JBGYBX010000059.1:0-2500 GCF_041817755.1 Glaesserella sp.
ACCCAGCTCGCGTACCACTTTAAATGGCGAACAGCCATACCCTTGGGACCTACTTCAGCCCCAGGATGTGATGAGCCGACATCGAGGTGCCAAACACCGCCGTCGATATGAACTCTTGGGCGGTATCAGCCTGTTATCCCCAGAGTACCTTTTATCCGTTGAGCGATGGCCCTTCCATTCAGAACCACCGGATCACTATGTCCTGCTTTCGCACCTGTTCGACTTGTCAGTCTCACAGTCAAGCACGCTTATGCCATTGCACTATCAGCACGATTTCCGACCGTACCTAGCGTACCTTCGAACTCCTCCGTTACACTTTGGGAGGAGACCGCCCCAGTCAAACTGCCCACCATGCACTGTCCCCGATCCGGATAACGGACCAAGGTTAGAACCGCAAACAAACCAGGGTGGTATTTCAAGGATGGCTCCACGTGATCTAGCGACCACGCTTCAAAGCCTCCCACCTATCCTACACAGGCCGGTTCACAGTCCAATGCAAAGCTACAGTAAAGGTTCATGGGGTCTTTCCGTCTTTCCGCGGGGAGATTGCATCATCACAAACATTTCAACTTCGCTGAGTCTCTGGAGGAGACAGTGTGGCCATCGTTACGCCATTCGTGCAGGTCGGAACTTACCCGACAAGGAATTTCGCTACCTTAGGACCGTTATAGTTACGGCCGCCGTTTACTGGGACTTCAATCAAGAGCTTGCACCCCATCATTTAATCTTCCAGCACCGGGCAGGCGTCACACCCTATACGTCCACTTTCGTGTTTGCAGAGTGCTGTGTTTTTATTAAACAGTCGCAGCCACCGATTTTTTGCAACCGCTTTGGGCTCCCTTTGTTCAAGTTCACCTACTTGCGGCATACCTTCTCCCGAAGTTACGGTATCAATTTGCCGAGTTCCTTCTCCAGAGTTCTCTCAAGCGCCTTAGAATACTCATCTCGCGCACCAGTGTCGGTTTGCGGTACGGTCGTCAATAGCTGAAGCTTAGTGGCTTTTCCTGGAAGCAGGGTATCACTCACTTCGTCTGCAAGCAGACTCGTTATCACCCCTCATCTAAGCCCGGCGGATTTGCCTACCGGGCACGACTACAGGCTTGAACCAACATATCCAACAGTTGGCTGAGCTAACCTTCTCCGTCCCCACATCGCACTATTGATCGGTACAGGAATATTGACCTGTTTCCCATCAGCTACGCATCTCTGCCTCGCCTTAGGGGCCGACTCACCCTACGCCGATGAACGTTGCGTAGGAAACCTTGCGCTTACGGCGAGGGGGCTTTTCACCCCCTTTAACGCTACTCATGTCAGCATTCGCACTTCTGATACCTCCAGCATCCGTCTCCAGACACCTTCACAGGCTTACAGAACGCTCTCCTACCACGTGCAATAAATTGCACATCCGCAGCTTCGGTACCTGTCTTAGCCCCGTTACATCTTCCGCGCAGGACGACTCGATCAGTGAGCTATTACGCTTTCGTTAAATGATGGCCGCTTCTAAGCCAACATCCTGACTGTTTTAGCTCTACCACTTCGTTTCCCTCTTAGACAATTTTAGGGACCTTAGCTGGCGGTCTGGGTTGTTTCCCTCTTGAGTCCGGACGTTAGCACCCGGTGCTCTGTCTCCCAAGCTGTACTCTTCGGTATTCGGAGTTTGCATAGGTTTGGTAAGTCGCCATGACCCCCTAGCCTAAACAGTGCTCTACCCCCGAAGGTAATACTTGAGGCACTACCTAAATAGTTTTCGGAGAGAACCAGCTATTTCCAAGTTTGTTTAGCCTTTCGCCCCTATCCACAGCTCATCCGCTAATTTTGCAACATTAGTCGGTTCGGACCTCCAGTACCTGTTACGGCACCTTCATCCTGGCCATGGATAGATCACTTGGTTTCGGGTCTACACCCAGCGACTGGACGCCCTATTCGGACTCGATTTCTCTACGGCTCCCCTATTCGGTTAACCTTGCCACTGAATGTAAGTCGCTGACCCATTATACAAAAGGTACGCAGTCACCCTTGCGGGCTCCTACTTTTTGTAAGCATGCGGTTTCAGGATCTATTTCACTCCCCTCCCGGGGTTCTTTTCGCCTTTCCCTCACGGTACTGGTTCACTATCGGTCGATGATGAGTATTTAGCCTTGGAGGATGGTCCCCCCATATTCAGACAGGGTTTCTCGTGCCCCGCCCTACTTTTCTCTAGCTCAGTACCACCAGTCGGTTTTCACATACAGGGCTATCACCTACTATGGCCGGACTTTCCATTCCGTTTTGTTAACCGTCTGACTATCACTAGAAGGCTCTTCCGATTTCGCTCGCCACTACTTTCGGAATCTCGGTTGATGTCTTTTCCTCTGGGTACTTAGATGTTTCAGTTCTCCAGGTTCGCCTCGCATACCTATGTATTCAGTATGCGATACCCTTGCGGGTGGGTTTCCCCATTCAGAAATCTCCGGATCAAAGCTAATTTGCCAGCTCCCCGAAGCTTATCGCAGGCTATCAC
>NZ_JBGYBX010000059.1:5000-39922 GCF_041817755.1 Glaesserella sp.
AACTATTGCGAAAGCGCGCAAACTTATTGCGTTATACAACGAGGCCGGTATCAGTAACGACCGTATTCTGATCAAAATCGCTTCAACGTGGCAGGGTATCAAAGCGGCGGAACAATTAGAGAAAGAAGGCATCAACTGTAACTTAACCCTATTATTCTCCCAAGCTCAAGCGCGTGCTTGTGCGGAAGCGGGCGTTTACTTAATTTCACCGTTCGTGGGACGTATTCTTGACTGGTACAAAGCGAATTCCGATAAGAAAGAATACGCACCGGCAGAAGATCCGGGCGTCATCTCTGTGACATCAATCTATAACTACTACAAACAATACGGTTATAACACTGTGGTGATGGGCGCAAGTTTCCGTAATGCAGGTGAAATCACAGAATTAGCCGGTTGTGACCGTTTAACGATTGCCCCTGCGTTGTTAAAAGAATTGCAAGAGAGCGAAGCACCGTTAGTGCGCAAACTAGAGTACAAAGGTGAAGTGAAAGCTCGCCCAACGCCGATGACAGAAGCGGAATTTTATTGGGAACACAACCAAGATCCGATGGCAGTTGAGAAATTAGCAGAAGGTATCCGTAAATTTGCGATTGACCAAGAGAAATTAGAAGCGATGCTTTTAGCGAAATTCTAATCCGCACATTTTGTTCATTTAATCTGCACCTTGATGATTTTCACCATCCAGGTGCAGATCATGGTTTTAGTTCTATGCAATACCTTTATGTCTGAGTAATGCATCTAAAGTCGGTTTACGACCACGGAAGCGCTCAAACAATACCATCGGTTCTTCCGAACCTCCTCGGGTTAAAATATGCTCAAGGAAATCCTGACCAACATCGCGGTTAAAAATCCCTTCTTCTTCAAAACGTGAAAACGCATCCGCTGAAAGCACTTCCGCCCATAAATAGCTGTAATAACCGGCTGCGTAGCCACCGGCAAAAATATGCGAGAAACTATGCGGCGTACGCACAAATGTCGGCATTTCAATTAAGGCTACCTGTGCCTTCACTGCTTTTAATGTTTCCAATACCAGATTTTCACGCGGTACGGCAAGGTGTAAACGGAAATCAAACAAACCGAATTCCAACTGGCGTAACACGAACATTGCCGCTTGGTAATTTTTCGCTTTCAGCAGCTGGGTTAATTTTGATTTCGGTAACGGTTCGCCCGTCTCATAATGACCGGAAATAAATGCCAGTGCCTCTTCTTCCCAACACCAATTCTCTAGGAATTGACTCGGCAATTCTACCGCATCCCATGGCACCCCGTTAATACCCGCGACATCACCAACATCGATTTCAGTCAACATATGATGAATACCATGCCCGAATTCATGGAATAGCGTGGTCACTTCATCATGGGTAAACAATGCCGGTTTGTTGCCGATAGGTTTGTTGAAATTACAGGTCAAATACGCAACCGGTTTTTGTAACGAACCATCCGCCAAGCGTTTTTGTCCGATACAATCATCCATCCACGCGCCGCCGCGTTTATGCTCACGGGCGTATAAATCTAAGTAGAATGATCCGCGCAAGCGGTCGGTTTCGTCAAAAATATTGAAAAAACGCACGTCTTCATGATAAGTATCGAATTCCTTCTGTTCTTCGACACGCATACCGAAAATCCGCTGGATCAATTCAAATAATCCCACAAGAACCCGCTCTTCCGGAAAATAAGGACGCAGTTCTTCGTCATTAATGGCATACAATGCCTGCTTTTGCTTCTCACTGTAAAAAGCAATATCCCACGGTTGTAAATCGGTTTCACCATATTCTTTTGCCGCAAAAGCACGTAATTCCGCCAACTCTTTTTCTCCTTGCGCCTTTGAACGGGCAGCAAGATCTTCTAAAAAGTCCATGACTTGTTGCGGGTTCTCTGCCATTTTGGTTGCCAAAGAATAATCGGCGTAAGTTTTAAACCCGAGTAAATTAGCTAATTCCAAACGTAGCGCCAACTCTTCCGCCATAATTGCCGAATTATCCCATTTACCGGCATTTACACCTTGATCCGATGCTCGTGTGTTATACGCCTCATACATTTCTTGACGTAATTTACGATTTTCACAATAGGTCATTACCGGTAAATAACTCGGAAACTCTAACGTAAACCGATAACCTGACTTTTCTTTGCTCTGCGCCGATACTTTTGCCGCTTCAAGGGCGGACTCCGGTAACCCTTTTAATTCGGCTTCATTTTCGATCACAATATCCCAACCCATGGTCGCATCCAGCACATTATTGCTGAATTGCGAGCTAAGTTCTGATAGACGTGAAACGATTTCACCGTAACGTTGCTGCTTTTCTTGCGGCAAGGAAATACCGGACAACTCAAAATCACGCAGACTGTTTTCAATCGCTTTTTGTTGAGCAACGGAATAACGGGCAAATTCAGCACTGTTTTTGAGTTTTAAATAGCCTTGATATAACCCTTGATGCTGGCCGACCCAAGTGCTGTATTCGGATAATAACGGCAAACACGCTTGGTACGCTTCGCGCAATTCCGGGCTGTTTTTTACGGCATTCAAATGCCCGACCGGCGACCATGCACGGGAAAGCTTATCTCCCGCCATAGCTTGCGGTAAATAGAAATTTTCCCATGTCGGGGATTCAATTTGTGCAACAGAATCAATGGTATGACGGCAATCTTGAATTAATTGTACTATTGCCGGTTGAATGTGTTCGGGTTTAATTTGTGAAAATGCCGGCAGACCGGTCTGATTCAGAAGTGGATTTGACATTATTATTCCTTTTGTTTTTATGAAAATTTCTTCATAGTTTGGGGAAAATTCAAGAAATACCAAGCGAAAAGTAAACAAGCGGTCGGTTACTTGCAAAATTTTACCAATAACCGACCGCTTGTGATTAACTGAAATCCGCTTAGAATTTCACGGAATGTCCGTAACTCTCAATAATGGATTTGATGTGCTCAAGCGATTCTTTCGTCGGTGGCTCGACATCTTTCAGTTCATATTCAAAACCCAAGGTTTCCCATTTATGCGCACCTAGGCGGTGATACGGAAGCAATTCGACTTTTTCGATGTTTTCCATACCTTGAATAAACTGTCCGAGCAAATGCACGTCCGCATCCGCATCCGTATACCCCGGAACAACCACATAACGAATCCACGTACGCTGGTTCCGTTTTTGTAAATAACGGGCAAAATCCAACGTACGCTTATTGGATACCCCGATCAGATCTTTGTGGACTTCTTCATTCAGTTGCTTTAAATCCAGTAAAACCAAATCGGTGACATCCAACATTTCATCAACCATTGGCGTGTAATTACGCACGAAGCCGTTGGTATCTAAGCAGGTATCAATACCTTCAGCTTTACATGCACGAAACCAATCTCGAACGAATTCCATCTGTAAAACCGCTTCCCCGCCGGAAGCCGTGACTCCGCCACCGGTTGCCCGCATAAAGTGTTTGTACGTTACTACTTCTTTCATAAGATCTTCCACCGAGATCTCCTTACCACCTTCGAGATCCCACGTATCTCGATTGTGACAATATTTACAACGCATTAAACAGCCCTGTAAAAACAAAATGAAACGAATCCCCGGTCCGTCAACGGTACCACAAGATTCGTAAGAATGATAACGCGCTAAAACTGCCATAGTGGCTCCTCAAACATTGCTAAACTCAATTGCAGTCATTGTAGCAAAAATTTAAACGCTTTTCAGGTATAAAAATAAAAATAAATTGCTTGCAAAACATTGTATCTCAAGGTTTCAATAATGAATATATGTTTTATATTCCACTGTGAAATATATTCTTTATATTCTGCTAAAACAACTTGCTAAATAAAATAATTTTTAGCTAGTGTAGTTAAATTTTAATATTTCACATTCAAGAAAAGAAAAGAAGATTAAAGAAAAGTATATAACACGAATTAACTATTTATATAATGATAATATATTTATGACTGCCAACATTTGGCAATTTATTAAAACTAAAAAGAGAAAACCTTATTGTGAAAACAATCAAATTCAGCACACTTACCGTATTATTAGGAATGATTTATTATCCTCAAGGAGCCACAGCCTCTACCACGGATCAGCTACGTGAAGGTATTATCCACTACTCACGTTTGAATGACGAAAATTTACGTATCGGAACTCAAAAATTAGAGGCGTTATATAAAGACACATTGGATCACAAGGTGCGTGACGACTTGATTACACTCCTTGTGCGCCAAGGAAGATACAAAGATGCGATTGCATTATGTCAAGAATGCCAATTGACACAATACTCCGCCAATGAGTTGGAACACCTTGCCAAAGCAGCTCGTAATGAACGTCAATTTGAATTAGCGTCAACCTTCTATACACAGTTAAGCAAAGCGGCACCGGATAACCCGAATGGTATATTGGGGCTTGCTTTGGTCAGTATAGAAAGACCCGATTATAACGCAGCCAACCATTATTTAGCGAAATATAAAAAACAATTTGGCGAGGATGCCCAATATACTGAAGCTTATATTTATCTCTTAGACAGTAGCCAGCCTTTAACCGCCCGTTTAACCCGTTGGCAAAATGAATTAAAACAACATCCGGACAATACCGAATTAGCTAAAAAAATATATCGTTTAGCAACTCAATTAAATATTTCTCCGCTTCAGGAAAAATTGGTTGCCGCTTATCCGGATCTATTTAACGAAAATGACAAATTATGGTTTTTACATGACGAAGCCATTCGTTTATATCGTGTTGCAACAACTCGCGAACAGCAGGAAACGGCATACCGAATGTTAAGTGATGCCAATAGTCGGATTCCGTCCGATGATATCGGCGAGCTCAAGTTACAAATTATGCGCGATATGGTTGTTGTCGCTTCTAAGCTTCAAAACAGCACGGAAATCGAAGCGACTTACGCTCAATTACAACAATCCGGGCAACCGATTCCCGCTTTTGTAAAAGAAGCATATGCAGACTATTTATTAAGATCGGGGTCGCCGTTCAGTGCGTTAAATATTTATCGTGAAATCGAAACAAGTCATCTTCAAGAAAAACAAAAAGTACCTTTCGCATTAGGGATGAAAATCGTCAGTGCACTGAGCGATACCGCTGAATTTGAAGAGGCACAGCACTACTTGGAAAATAATGTTTCCGAACCGCCTGTTTACGTTTCTGACTTTACCCATTCAAGAAAAGTCAGAAACCCGTTATTCGACGAATATTTCTTAGGTAAAGTTAATTTATTGGCATGGCGGGGTGATATTGACAAGGCGATCCAATTAATTGATGAGCGTTTAGAAAAAACCCCCGGCGATGCTTGGATGATGCTCCGTAAAAGCGAATTGGAAAATGCTAGGATGAGAGGCGACGACGCTCTCAAATGGGCTGATAATGCCATTGCGGTCTTAGGAACCAATTATCGGTGGGCTGAAGTAACACGGGCAAATATTGCATTGAGTCTCAACGACTGGAAGACGGCTAGTTCAATTATTAATGGGCTAACACCGGAAGAAAGACATGCTGCGAAATATGTCGTCGATCAGTATGAACAAGCCAAATCCGCACGCTTTGTGGCCTCTGTAGATGTTGATCATCGAACACATCCGGCAAATAAACCGAATGAAGTAGCACAAGAATATTATCTCTATTCACCGAAATCCGATGGCGGACACGATATCTATGCTCATTATTCGGCAAGTAAATCACCTGATTTAGAACATAAGTTTGAGCAACATAGAGTAGGAGTAGGTGCCAACATCAATTTCTATCCGGTGGCGACAAAAGCGGAAATAGGTAAAGGCATCAAGTTAAATGACAAATATTATTTATCATTGGATACGTCATACCGTTTAAATCAACATTGGCGTTTCAATTTATACGGCAATCTGAACGGAAGCAATACACCTGTTAAAGCAATTTATCAAGATGTATACGCAAAAGATATCGGGTTCGTTACACATTATACGCATTCAAATTTATTTCAAATGACCGCCCATATCAATGCGATGAAATTTGATGATGGTAATTTACGTAAAAATTTATCGGTTTTCTCCACATTCAATTTATTTAAACATGATCGTTGGAACTTGGATGGCGGTTTGTTTTGGTCATATCAACGCAATAAAGAAACGCCTTCGGCTTATTACTATAATCCTCTCAGAGCACAATCTGCGGAAGGTAATTTCGATTTATCTTACTTCAAGCCGTTCGACCATAGAATTAACTTAGTGCATCACTTAAAAGGCGGAGTAGGTCGCTATTGGCAAGATCACTATGCCAGCCACAAAACATGGTTCGTTACCTATGGGAATGAATGGCGTTTAGGTAAGAAATTGGGACTTTCGTATGAACTGGGACGTAAAAAATCCGTATATGACGGTGTACCTGAATTTAATAACTTTATAAAAACAGATCTTTCCGTCTACTTCTAACGATTTATTACTCGGAATTTTGCATTAAAGGAAATAATAATGTTAAAGAAATATATACAAAAGATAATGTACACCATGTTGCTCATGCTGGTGAGTTTGCCGGCATTCGCCAACAAAAATACGTTTGGCGTATTATGTTACCATGATGTTGTTGACGAGAGCGTTATCAAAAAAGGACAACAATACTATCCGCAAACAATCTCGGTAGAGATGTTGGTGAATCATTTTAACTGGTTGAAACATAATGGTTATACTCCGGTAAGCTGGCAACAAATTTTAGATGCTAAAAACGGGGGGCAACCCTTACCGGATAAAGCGGTACTGTTAACCTTTGATGACGGTTACGAAAGCTTCTATACCGTAATCTATCCATTATTGAAAGCGTACAACTACCCTGCCGTCTACGCTATCGTGACCGATTGGATTAATACTCCGGCAAATAAGAAAATCAGCTACGGTAAATTAAAGTTAGACCGCCGTGCTTTCGTAACTTGGCAGCAACTACGTGAAATGCAGAACAGCGGGCTGATTGAAATTGCCTCTCATACGGATAACCTCCACTACGGCATCGCCGCAAATCCGGCTGGAAGTAGCTTGCCTGCGGTACTTGCAGCGCAATACAAGAATAAAAAATATGAAACACTGCAAGAATACCGTACAAGATTAAAAAATGATTTCCAACGTTCTTACAATATTTTGAAAACCAATTTAGGTGTTGCCCCAAGAATCATGATTTGGCCTTATGGTCAATTCAACGATGAAGCCGTCGATATTGCAAAGCAAATAGGTTTTGATGCGCATTTCTCGTTAAGAGAAACGAAGATCAATACACCTCACGATCCGCATGTCGGTCGCTTATTGTTAGATACGGAAACCTCTATCGAAACGGTTGCAAAATATTTGGCACACAATCCCGATCAAACGAAAGTTCAACGAACCGTTCGTGTTGAATTGGATACGTTATATGATCCGAATCCGGTTCAGCTACAGAAGAATGTGGATCAATTAGTAGAACGCATTCACCAATTCGGTATTACAGCCGTGTATTTGCAAGCATTCTCGGATAGCAATCGCGATGGTGTTGCCGATGCATTATATTTCAACAATAAATATCTTCCCGTTCGTGCCGATATCTTCAGCCATATCTCTTGGGCATTAAGAACAAGGGCGGAAGTAGAGGTCTATGCTTGGATGCCGGAATTGGTTGCCAACGGTAAAAATGCGGTGGCTAATGAGAACATGAAATCTATTTATCAGGATCTTTCGTTTTACAGCAAATTTGACGGACTCTTTTTCCCAAGCAACACCTCGGGTGATGCCAAAGCATCTATTGAATTGGAAAAACAGTTGAAACAAGTCGTCACCCCTTTTGCACTGGGTGGTAAGCAAAGACTAAAAACCGCAAGAGGCATTGATGCGCAATCTCCATACTTTGCTCAAAATTTATCCGAACATATTCAAGCGAATGAGAGTAATAACGTCATTATGGCAAATCCATATTCGGCGAATGTACAAAATCTATCGTCCCGTGATGCTAAAAAATGGCTAAATAATATAGTAAAACAAACGCTTGCGATTGCCTCCCCGGATCAAGTGATATTTGAGCTGCAAGCGGTCGATTTGAAAACACAAAATGCAATTTCCGATGAGGAATTAATTGATTGGATTAAAGATCTGAGAGAGTTGAATATTTATAGTTTTGGATATCAACCCGATAATGCTATGACGGATACACCATCTTTAACAAAGATCAGACCGTATTTTTCATTAAGTACAGATGTTGGATTAAAGTAGGACGCTCATATGACATTAATGTGGTTTGACATACTCAATATCACACTGTTCATCTATCCGGCATTGATGGCAATCTATTGGTCTACCGCAGCCAGCGCATATTGCGCCTTTATCGAAGTGAAATTTAGGGAGCCGTTCTACCATCTGATGAATCCGAATGACGTACCGATGGTCAGTATTATGATTCCTTGTTATAACGAAGCGGATAATTTAGATGATGCGATTCCTCATTTATTAAAGCTCAGATACCCAAAATACGAACTGATCTTTATTAATGACGGTAGTAAAGACAATACCGGAGAGATTATTGATTGGTGGGCAAAAGTAGACAGCCGAATTATTGCACTACATCAAAATAACTCCGGTAAAGCAAGTGCTTTGAATCACGGATTAACCGTTGCCAAAGGCGAATATATCGCTTGTATAGACGGCGATGCCGTACTGGATTACAACGCAATAGATTACATGGTGCAGTCTTTAGAACTCAATCCTAAATGCGGGGCCGTAACGGGAAATCCTCGGGTGCGTAACCGCAGTACCATCTTAGGTTGCTTACAAACATCCGAATTCAGCTCAATTATCGGACTGATTAAACGCGCACAAAGTCTGATGGGAACAATATTTACCGTGTCCGGTGTCTGTTGCTTGTTTAGAGCCAAAGCCATTAGGGAAGTCAATGGCTGGAGCGTTAACATGATTACCGAAGATATCGATGTCAGTTGGAAGCTACAAATCGCCGGTTATAACGTTATTTATGAACCGAGAGCGCTGTGTTGGACGCTAATGCCGGAAACCATCAGAGGTTTATTTAAACAACGTTTACGTTGGGCGCAAGGCGGAGCGGAAACCATTATTAAATATTTCCCTATGATTTGGAGCATTAAAAACCGTCGCTTATGGCCGATGTATATTGAATATTTTATTACCGCATTTTGGGCATATGCCTTAATTATTATACTTGGCATTGATATTTTTTTAGAATTAACCACTAATGGGCTAAACCTCCCCGTATTCAGAATGCTAATGACAATATTGTTTTTCTGCTTCTTTTGGCAATATTTATTTAGCTTGTATATAGACAGTCGTTACGAAAAAGGTTTATTCCGTTATTCACTGTATTGTATTTGGTACCCGTATGTTTATTGGTTACTGAACCTAATTACTCTCGTTATCGGAATCCCGAAAGCGATTTTTAGAAACAAATCCAAATTAGCCGTTTGGACGAGCCCAGATAGAGGAGTATAAGCAAAATGGCATTACAAGACACTATGATCATCCACAAACCGGCAAGAGAATTGCCGTTGATTTTAACGCTGAAAAGCCTATTCATCACGATGCTGACTTGGGTTCTATGGGGTTACAGTATAGGAATGATTTATACCTATGCTCAAAAGATCTTCACAACCCCTGTACTCGAGCAATTTTTCTTTCACCAAGTCGTTGCGTTCATGTTTATCGGTTCAGCAATTTTATTGACCATTACGATTGCTTGGTCGTTTATTGCAAAATCTCGGCGGCGTTAATTAATAGAGCAAACGCAGCCTACTTCCTTTGATTTAAAAGGCTGATTTTAATTGTTCAGCCTTTATTATTAAAGGAATATATTGTCTAGCATTATTCCCCAAAGCTCTGTATAGTAGAAAAGTGGCTTAAAGCCCGTGATATAAGACTTTAAGCCACTTTTTAGTCCCCATTCTTCTACTATACCAGTCAATTAAACTTGCAAAATACCGAGCCAATCTGACCGCTTGTTAGCGATTGAATCGCTTGATGCTAAGCTTTTTTACTGAACAGTTTTATTGTCGGAAGAATAATCAAACAAGCGAGACTACCGATAATCACGCCAACCGCCAAATCAGCAATACTGAGCAATGCACCATTTAATTGTAATCCTTCAATAAAATGATGGATAAACGGCACAGTATGGGTGAAAATCCCACCACCGACTAAAAACATCGCAATGGTTCCGATCACGGAAAGCGATTTCATAAACCACGGCATCACAAACAATAACGTTTTGCCGACCGTTTGATGAAATCCATTTTTCTTTTGTAGCAACCATAAACCGATATCGTCCAGTTTAACAATTAACCCAACCAAACCATACACAAACACCGTAATACCGATACCAATGGCAGACAGCGATAAAATTTTAGTCAGTGTCGGGGAGTTTTGTAAAACCCCAAGGGCGATAATGATAATTTCCGCAGAAAGAATAAAATCGGTACGCACCGCACCTTTGATTTTATCTGCTTCCGACACCACTTCTTGCTCTTCATGACTGTCTGCTTTATGTAAAAATTTATGTAGTAATTTTTCCACCCCTTCAAAACAGAGATATGCTCCACCAATCATCAATAATGGATTAATCAACGCAGGTAAGTAAATCGATAGTAACAATGCAATCGGAATTAAGATCACTTTATTAATCAGCGAGCCTTTTGCGACAGCCCATACAATCGGTAATTCCCGTTCCGGTTTGATATCTTTACCGCTCACTTGATTGGCATTTAAAGCCAAATCATCGCCGATCACACCGGCGGTTTTCTTGGTTGCCGCTTTGGTCATCACAGACACATCATCAAGTACTGAGGCAATATCGTCGAGCAATGTAAATAGTGAACTAAAAGCCATGTTTCTCCTTATAATTGACACAAGAAAAGCCCACAACAGGCGGGCTAAATTAAGGGCGATATATTGAGCGAAATTTTAAACAATTTCAATCATTTTCTCTCTTTGCAAAAAATAGGAAGAAAATGACCGCTTGTAATGATATTTTTAGCGGAATTGCGCTAATTGTTGCAGGGTGTCAAAGGCTTTTCCTGTGGCTAAATGAGCTTTTACTTTTTCAACATTGACTTTCAAATCCCGTTCACCGAACAAACGCATTAACATGGCGACATTCACAGCAACCGCATCAATATGAGCGGCTTCCCCCTTGCCTTGCAATAATGCCGTGATTTTTTCGGCATTTTCAGCAGGTTCTCCGCCTTTTAACGCTTCGAGAGAATGGCGTTGAATACCAAAATCTTCAGGGGTTAATGTGAAGTAACGGATTTCTCCGTTTTCTACTTCGGCAACCTGTGTTTCACCGTGAATCGCCACTTCGTCCAAACCCGAACCGTGTACCACAATCGTATGCTGATGATTTAAGCTATTGACTGTTTCGGCGTAGGTTTTCAGTAATTCAGGGGCATAAACGCCGAGTAATTGATGTTTCGGACGGGCAGGATTCACCAACGGACCTAAAATATTAAAAAGCGTGCGAGTTTTTAATGCTTGGCGAACGGGAATGGCATATTTAAAGCCTTGATGATATTGCGGAGCAAATAAAAAGCAGAGATTGATCTCATCCAGTGCTTGGCGAGCGGTATCGGCAGAAATCCCCACATTAATTCCTAATGCCGTTAATAGATCACTTGCCCCTGTTTTGCTCGACACGCTACGGCTACCGTGTTTAGCAATTTTCAGCCCCATACTTGCCGCAACAATGGCACTTGCCGTTGAAATATTAATCGTATTCGCTCCATCGCCACCGGTGCCGACAATATCCGCAAAAGGATAGTTTGGTCTTGCAAAAGGTTGTGCATTTTCAAGGGTAGCCGTGACGGCTCCTGCGATTTCTTCAATGGTTTCACCACGCAATTTTAGAGCGATAAGCATACCTGCTAACTGTTCGTTAGACAGTCGCCCCTGCATTAATTGTTGGAATAAACAATGGGATTCTGCTTGGGATAAGGTTTGGCGACTAAAGAGTTTTTCTAATAGTGATTCGTGTTGCATAGGAAATCCTTTTGTTTACATAAGACAATTTGCAAATTTTTCATTAAAACTGACCGCTTGTTCAGGCACGAGCGTGACGCTCGCGCCAGCGTTTATAACTTAATTCAATAACCACTCAACCGACTGTTTCAGTAATTTTGTCCCTTCTACCGTCAAGATCGATTCAGGATGAAATTGAAAACCACAAATGGGTAAATGTTTATGACGAATCGCCATCACAATGTCGCCGAAACGGGCATTCACTTCTAATTCATCGGGCAAATTGTCGCCCATTAACGAATGGTAACGTGCCACAGGCATCGGATTATTGAGTCCTGCAAACATCGCTTGGTTATCGTGTTCGATTTTTGATACTTTACCGTGAAGGACTTGCCCCGTATGGACGGCATCACCGCCTAAAGCTTCAATAATCGCTTGGTGTCCTAAACAGATCCCGATCATCGGCACTTTGCCTTTCAGCTCTCGAATAATTGCTAATAAATTGCCTGCTTCTTGCGGATTACCTGGTCCGGGAGATAACGCCACAATACAATCTTCAGTGGTTAACGCCTTCTCTAAAAAGGCTTGCAACGGGTAGTCATTGCGAAAAATTGTCACCGAATGCCCAAGCTGACGGAATTGATCGACCAAGTTGTAGGTAAAGGAATCGAAATTATCAACGAAAAGAATATTTGCCATTTTGATCTCCTACTGATTCACTTGAGCAATCGCTTTTAACACCGCTCTGGCTTTATGGCGGGTTTCATCGGCTTCTAATTGCGGATCGGAATCCAGCACTTCACCGCAGCCTGCTTGCACATAAGCCGTGCCGTTTTGCACAAAGGCGGAACGAATCACAATACAACTGTCCAAATTGCCGTCAGACGTTAAATAGCCGACCGCCCCACCATAACTATGGCGTTTTTGCTGTTCAAACTGGTAAATCAGTTGCATTGCTTTGATTTTCGGTGCGCCCGTCAGCGTTCCCATATTCATACAGGCTTGGTAAGCGTGCAGGGCATCAAGATCGGGGCGAAGTGTACCGATCACACGTGAAACTAAGTGCATAATGTGCGAATAGCGGTCGATCTGCATCAAATCAGCAACACGGCGAGAACCTGAAACCGACACCCGAGCTACATCATTTCGAGCTAAATCCACCAACATCAAATGTTCGGCTAACTCTTTTTGATCCAAACGCAGTTCAAGCTCAAGGCGGGAATCCAGCTCTAAATCAATGTTACCTTGCTCATCAAATCCACGTGGACGTGAACCGGCAATCGGGTAAATTTCTAATTGGCGATTTTGTTGTGAATATTTCAACGCACTTTCAGGGGAGGCACCAAACAGCGTAAAATTTTCCCCTTGCATAAAGAACATATACGGACTTGGGTTATTCACTTTCAGTTGGCGATAGCTCGCAAGGGTATTCGGGCAAGGCAAGCTGAAACGGCGAGAGGGGACGATTTGGAACACATCGCCGATATGAATATGATGTTTAAGCCGGCGGACAATATCTTTAAACGGCTCATCTTCTAAATTTACTTGAACATCGGTCGAAGCAGATTTCACGTCAAGATCGAGATCTTTCCCTACATTATTTGTTAATTTATCGGCAAATCTTACCGCTTGTTCAGTAAGATTTTGCTGTTCTTTTGGATCAAAACAGAAGGTATGCAAGGTAGCTTGTTGCTGTTGGTGGTCGATAAAAATCAACTGTTCTGCAAGATAAAAACTGTAATCAGGGCAAGACAATCCATCATCTTTTAGCTCAATATTTTCCATTGGGATAAACTGAGCCACTAAATCATAGCTAAACAAACCGCCTAAATAGATGGGGGAAACTGCATCGGCAAAGAGCTGGCTGACGGTACGCAATCCGTCAAAAATGGTGGTGGTTTTCAGTTTGCTGTCTTCGTCTAACGCTTCGTTGAGCACAGGGAAATCTGCTTGCAGGCGGTCAGATTCCGCAAAAAATTTGCAAATTGGGGCTGGGTTTAGCTGATTTAACGCCTGTTCGATTAAGGGTAAAACTGCTTTGCCATTTGCGGTGAGAGCCTGAAAATTGACCTGTTGCCCTTCGCAAAAAATATGTAACGCAGACTGTGCAAAGAGCAGGCTTTTTAGGCTGTTTTTACTTTGAATTTCTGCCGAGTCTAATAAAAGTGTATGGGGTTGATTGCCACATAAATAGTGAAAAATCGCCGTAGTATCGGCGTAATAAGGAAGTTCCCTTTGTTGAATCTGCACGCTCATTTTGCTTTCCTTGAAAATTATTTTGTACTATTAAACTAGTGCATTATTAGAAAGTCAAGGCAATTTTACTGAGATCAATAAGTTAAAAACAAATTTCAATAAACACATACCGCTGATTAACTAAAAAGCGTATAATCTCGCCATTTTCGCGACCCGCTAAGGAAAATCATGAGCCAGTTTTTTTATATTCACCCTGAAAATCCACAAACTCGCTTAATTAATCAAGCGGTGGAAATTATTAAAAACGGCGGTGTCATTGTCTATCCGACGGATTCCGGTTATGCTTTAGGTTGTGCATTGGGCGATAAGCACGCAATGGATCGCATTGTGGCAATTCGTCGTTTGCCTGAAAATCACAACTTCACGCTAGTATGTAGCGATTTATCAGAACTGTCGACTTATGCGTTAGTGACGAATCAATCTTACCGATTGATTAAAAATAATGTGCCGAACCCTTATACCTTTATTCTACCGGCGACTAAAGATGTGCCTCGTCGTTTAATGACTAAACGTAAAACGATCGGCATTCGCGTACCGGATAATGCGATTGCCTTGGCGCTGATTTCCGCCTTAGGCGAACCGATTCTTTCTTGTTCATTGATGTTGCCGAATGAAGAGATTACTCAATCCGATCCGGATGAAATCCGAGAGCATTTAGAACATCAAGTCGATTTAATCATCCACGGCGGTTACTTAGGGCAATCACCGACGACAGTGATCGATTTAACTCAAGACAGCCCTGAAATTATTCGAGTGGGATCGGGCGATCCGACACCTTTTGAGTAACAAGATAGTAGGGACACACTGCGTGTGTCCGATAATAATTTGTTTTATTGAAACACCCCGACGCTTGTGAAAGCGACAAATAAGGAACTTAAATGACGACATTTCGTAAACCGACCGCCAACAAGCGGTCAGATTCTGCAAAAACTTTGCAAAAACCGACTCCGCGTAATACACGCCAAGAAACGCAAAACCGTAAACCACTTGTAAAAAAATCACCGAAACCGACCGCTTCCATCGAAGCAGAAAACAAAACGAGCGACAAAATCGTCGGTGAAAAACTGCAAAAAATTCTTGCCCGTGCAGGACAAGGCTCTCGCCGTGAAATTGAAGAAGTGATTGCCGCAGGGCGAGTCAGTGTGGACGGTAAAATTGCGACACTAGGCGACCGTGTACAGGTTAGCTCCAGCACCAAAATCCGTATCGACGGCAATTTAGTCAGTCTCATCCCTGCACAAAAAGAAATCTGCCGTGTATTAATGTATTACAAACCCGAAGGCGAACTCTGTACCCGTTCCGACCCCGAAGGCAGAGCGACCGTATTCGACCGCTTACCGCGTTTAACCGGCTCCCGCTGGATTGCTGTGGGGCGTTTAGATATTAACACCTCAGGCTTATTGCTCTTCACCACTGACGGTGAACTTGCCAACCGTCTCATGCACCCAAGCCGTGAAGTCGAACGGGAATATTCGGTGCGGGTATTCGGTGAAGTTGACGATGCCATGTTGCAACGGCTACGCAAAGGCGTGCAGTTAGAAGACGGTCCGGCAAATTTCAAGCAGATCAAAGCGGTTGGCGGAACAGGGATTAACCAATGGTTTGACGTCACTTTAACCGAAGGGCGTAACCGTGAAGTTCGTCGCTTGTGGGAATCACAAGGGATTCAAGTCAGCCGTTTGATTCGTATTCGTTACGGCAATATCAAACTTGAAAAAAGTTTACCTCGTGGCGGTTGGGAAGAGATGGGGTTGGAGCAAGTCAATTACTTACGTGAATTGGTCGGCTTAAAGCCTGAAACGGAAACGAAAGTCGATGTCACGAAAAACCGTCGTCGTACCAGCACACGACAAATCCGTAAAGCGGTGAAACAGCATACGAAATACCGTAAAATTTAATGTTTTATTACACAAGATGGCGCTCGTTTGTAACGAGTGCCTAAATAAAAGTACAAGAAGTATACGGCACACGTTAAAAACGTGCGCCATCTAGCGCTTGTTACATTATTTTAAGGAATCCCAATGACCACCTTCAATCTTCGCCTTAAAGCCAAAAGCGAACTCACCCCGCATCCAACGGCGCAATACTGGCGTAAATGCCAAGTGGAAGAACTGTTTGCCATGCCGTTTATGGAACTGGTATTTAAAGCCGCACAGGTTCACCGTGAAAACTTTAACCCGCAAGAAATCCAACTTTCCACCTTGCTCTCGATTAAAACCGGTGGCTGTCCTGAAGATTGCGAATATTGCCCGCAATCTGCCCGCTACGATACTGGGCTTGAGCGTCAAACCATGCTAGACGTAGAAGAAATTCTCGAAAAAGCACGCATTGCCAAAGCTCGTGGGGCAAGCCGTTTCTGTATGGGAGCTGCGTGGCGTGGACCGAAGCCGAAAGACATTGAAGTGGTCACAAAAATTATTTCAGCAGTCAAAGATCTCGGTTTAGAAACCTGCGGCACCTTCGGTATGCTGGAAGACGGTATGGCGGAAGAGTTGAAAGAGGCCGGTTTGGATTATTACAACCACAATCTTGATACCGATCCCGACAGCTATCACAAAATTATCCATACGCGCACTCACGACGACCGTATGGACACGCTCGGCAAAGTGCGTCATGCGGGCTTAAAAGTGTGCTGTGGCGGTATTGTGGGAATGAATGAAACCCGTCCGGAACGGGCTGGTTTAATTGCAAGTTTAGCTAACCTTGATCCACAACCGGAAAGCGTGCCGATTAACCAATTAGTCAAAGTAGAAGGCACACCATTAGCCGAAGCGGAAGATTTGGATTGGACGGAGTTTGTCAGAACCATTGCGGTTGCGCGGATTACCATGCCGAAAAGCTACGTTCGTTTATCCGCAGGGCGTGGCAATATGCCGGAAGCCATGCAAGCCTTATGTTTTATGGCGGGAGCAAATTCGATTTTCTATGGGGATAAATTGCTGACGACAGAAAACCCTGAAGAAGATCATGACCAAGTATTGATGGCGAAATTGGATCTTTATCCGTTAAAACACCTTTGCGAAGAGGCGGCTTAACTTTCCCTATTATACCCGCTACGCATACAAGCGGTCGGTTCCGTTGAATAATTTGCAAAAAATGCATCCGAACCGACCGCTTGTATTTTCGATACGAGACCTACTTCACCTGACCGCAGGTCAAACAATATAAATAGATCCGTTTCGGGTCGGTAAATGTGGACAATTGACCGAGGTGTTTTTCCAACTTATGTGAAACCGGGAGATCCAAGAATGCCGATAAATTCAACTTTAATTTCATTTTAAAGTCACGCATGATTTGGCTTAAAAAATCACGTTCCTCGTCAATAAGCCATTGGGTTGCAAACTGTTCGATTTCCGCCTGACCTTTCGCTTTACGCTGCTGATTGACTAAATCAACGACAGCCGTATAAGCGTCCCCAAAATCACCCAATTGATCGACCAACCCCTTTTCAAAGGCACTTTCACCAAGCCACACTTGACCTTGCGCAATGCGATCGACTTGCTGTTTCGTCATTTTTCTCCCTTGGCTGACCAATTCCAAGAAGCGATCATAGCCGTGTTCAATGCTGACTTGCATCAGCTCCGCCTGCTCTTTGGGCAAGGTTTCAAATCCTGATGTATTCGCTAACGGAGAAGTATTCACGCTCTCTTCGTTAATCCCAAGATTTTTTGCCGTTTTTTCAAAGGTCAGCGCCAAGCCGAAAATACCGATGGAACCGGTTAACGTATTCGGGCTGGCAATAATTTTATCGCTGGTAGACGCAATCCAATATCCGCCCGATGCCGCCATGCCGCCCATGGACGTCACCACCGGCTTACCGGATTGTTGAATCGCCTCGGCTTCTTGTCGAATTAATTCCGATGCCATCGCACTACCGCCCGGACTGTTAATCCGCAAAATAACGCCTTTGACCTTATCATCTTCACGGGCTTGACGTAGCAACGGCACAATCGTATCGCTGCCCGCCATATTTTCGTCACTCTCGCCCCACACAATTTCACCTTCGACGTTGATCACCGCAATTTTATGTTCGGCATTCACATTAAAACGATCACTCAAATTCAGCGTATAGTCAAAAAAATCAATGTGATTATATGAGCCTTCACTGTTTTTACCGAATTGATCTATTAATAATTGGTGAGTTTGTCGGGTTGTCACAAGTTCGGTCACTAATTTTTGGTTTAACGCATATTGCGCGTCATCGCCTTTGGCTTCTTTATATTGCTGAAGGTACTGTGTAAATTCCGGCACGACATTTTCTGCTTTGATCTGACGGTTTTGTGCAATATCAGTACTGAAATTTTTCCATAATTTCCCCATCCATAGTTGCGTATTTTCACGGGCTTCCGCTGACATATCATCGCGGATGAACGGCTCAACCGCCGATTTATAGGTTCCTACGCGGAAAATATGCGGTACGGCTTCGATTTTCTCAAATAACGATTTGAAATACAGTGCGGAATAACTTAACCCCTGTAAACCGACAAAACCGGCTTGATTTAAATAAATTTTATCGGCAAAACTAGCCAGATAATATTGCGCTTGGCTGTAATGTTCGCCGATAGCAATAACCGGTTTACCGGATTGTTTGAAACGCGTAATTTCTTTACCGATAAAATTCAGAGACGGAATGTCACCGCCTTCGAAAAAGCTTAAGTCCAAAACAAGCCCGGTAATTTGATCGTCAAATTGTGCCGCATTAATGGCTCTGACGACATCAAAGGTGGAGATTTTTAGCGGTTCTTCCGTTGCACCTAATTCGGATTGTAGAAAACGCTGAAAATCGCCGAATTCATCATGATTATCCGCCAAATATCCGTCTAAGTTCAGCATTAATGCCCCTTTATCAAACGGAACCGGTTGCTTTTGACCGGATGACTCCATACTCAATAAGGCAGTAAATGCAAAAAAGGTGAGGGCAAATAAAATAAAAAACAGGTTCATCACGCATTCTCGAATACAGCGAAAAATCCGATAAAGCGCATTAAAAAAACGTAACATTATTGTTCCTTTTATAATTTGAAAATCAGCGCGTAAGCTACCACAAAATAAAGCGAAATTTAACAAAATATGCTATTCTTTCCACCGTTTTTTTATGATGAGGAAGCTGAAATGGATGCGTTAACGTTATTACAACACCGTCGTTCTTCAAAAAAATTCGGCAATATTGCCCCAAATCCGCAGCAACTTGAGATCATGTTTAAAGCTGCATTAAGAGCGCCCGATCACGGACATCTCAAACCTTACCATTTTGTGGTGATTGAAAAAAACGGTTTGGAAACACTCCATCAGCATTTGATTGCCGCCGCCGAAGAATTCAATATGGGTGAAGAAGCCTTAAAAAAAGCCGAAGGCATAAAACAAAAAGCACCGATGATTATCGGTGTCGTGGCAAAAATTGCAAAAGATATCGCCAAAGTACCCGCTTGGGAGCAGATGCTTACCGCAGGTTGCGCCACCTACGCCATGCAATTGGCGGCAAATGCGATGGGCTTTGATACCTGTTGGGTCAGTAATAAGTGGGTGGACGGCTCGGCACTACGTCAGGCTTTTGGCTGTGAAGCCTCAGATAAAATTATTGCCTTAGTCATGGTTGGCAATCCGCTTGATAGTGAAAGCGTAACGACAGCCAGTCAAACGGAAAATATCGACGGTTTCGTCAGTTTTATGAAATAGGATGTCGAATGAATCAAGATCATCACCGCTATGAAGATTTAATAGAGATTTTTAACCGCTGTTTTGCCGATAGCTACAACACCCGTTTAGCTCCCGGCGGCGACTATCCTATCTATTTACCTGCCGGGTTTGCCGAAGGGAAAATACCCTGCGATCGTCCTTATCATGTCATCTTATTCGCCCACGGCTTTTACAGTAGCGCATTGCATGAAATTGCACACTGGCTGGTGGCGGGTAAGGCGCGCCGAGAATTGGAAGATTTCGGTTATTGGTATGAACCCGACGGTCGCTCGGAAGAACGCCAACGAGAATTTGAACAAGTTGAAGTCAAACCTCAGGCAATCGAATGGATTTTAGCGACCGCCGCCAATTTTCGTTATTTCGCCAGCGCCGATAATCTCACCGGTAATACCGGTGACAATTCCGCCTTCAAGCAAACCGTTTATCAACAGGTCAAAACCTATGCCGAAAAAGGATTACCTAAACGTGCCGAGCAATTGCGCCAAGCGCTGAGTGAATTTTACGGCACACCGAATAAGATTGAATTGGAGAAATTCGATCTCACCAAAATTTAGGAGTTTATATGCATTTTACCGTCATTATTCCGGCCCGTTATGCGTCCACCCGTCTCCCCCGCAAACCGTTATTGGATATTGCGGGCAAACCGATGATTCAACATGTATGGGAAAAAGCCCGTCAAGCCGGAGCCAGTCGTGTGATTGTCGCAACCGATCATGCAGAAATTGCACAAGTGGTCACTGCGTTCGGCGGTGAAATCTGTTTGACCTCGGATAAACATAATTCGGGGACGGAGCGCCTCGCGGAAGTCATTGAGAAAACGGGTATCGACGATAAGGAAATTATCGTCAATATTCAAGGGGACGAACCGTTAATTCCGCCGATTATCGTCGCACAGGTGGCGGAAAATCTGGATCGCCATCAAGTCAATATGGCGACTCTCGGTGTAAAACTGGAGACTCGGGAAGAACTGTTTAACCCGAATGTCGTCAAAGCGATTGCCGATAAAAACGGTATGGCGCTCTATTTCTCACGAGCCACCATTCCGTTCGGACGAGACCGTTTTCCACAATGCGATGATGCATTTATCCGACAGCACAACTATCTTCGCCACATCGGTATTTATGCTTATCGCGCAGGATTTATCAAACAATATGTAGCGTGGGAACCTACTCAATTGGAACAATTGGAGTCCTTAGAACAGCTTCGGGCGTTATGGCACGGTGAGAAAATCCATATCGAATTAGCCAAAGCCGCACCGCAAGTCGGGGTCGATACGGCGGAAGATTTGGAACGCGTTCGACAAATTCTGCAAAATCATCGATAACAAGCGGTCTGATTTAGCACATTTTTTGCAAATTTCATATAAACGAAAACGCCTCAATGACATGAGGCGTTTGTATTATCGGTTATGAACGTTTCATAATCTCAAAAAATTCATCATTGGTTTTGGCAACCATGAGTTTATCAATTAAGAATTCCATCGCTTCCACCTCACCCATCGGATTAAGAATCTTACGCAGAATCCACATTTTTTGCAGCTCGTCAGGTGTGGTAAGCAAGTCTTCTTTACGGGTACCGGAACGATTAAAGTCAATTGCCGGGAACACACGGCGTTCCGCAATCTTACGGGAAAGATGTAATTCCATGTTACCCGTTCCTTTGAATTCTTCAAAGATCACTTCGTCCATTTTCGAGCCGGTATCGACAAGCGCCGTAGCGATAATGGTTAAACTGCCGCCCTCTTCGACATTACGTGCGGCACCGAAGAAACGTTTCGGTCGGTGCAACGCGTTGGCATCCACACCACCCGATAAAATTTTACCTGACGCCGGTGTCACGGTATTGTAAGCTCGCGCCAAACGGGTGATAGAATCTAATAAAATCACCACGTCTTTTTTATGTTCCACCAAACGCTTCGCTTTTTCAATCACCATTTCGGCGACTTGAACGTGACGGGCGGCAGGTTCGTCAAACGTCGACGCAATCACTTCACCTTTGACAGAACGTTGCATCTCCGTGACTTCTTCAGGACGTTCATCGATTAATAACACGATTAACACACATTCCGGGTAATTATAAGTAATACTTTGGGCAATATTTTGTAATAACACCGTCTTACCGGCTTTAGGTGGGGCAACGATTAATCCGCGCTGACCTTTACCGATAGGCGAAGCCAAATCTAAAATACGGGCGGTTAAATCTTCTTTGGAACCGTTACCCCGCTCCATTCTGAGGCGGGAATTGGCATGAAGCGGCGTTAAGTTTTCGAAAAGGATTTTACTGCGGGAAACTTCCGGTTTATCGTCATTGACTTTATCGACTTTCAATAAGGCAAAATAGCGTTCGCCTTCTTTCGGCGGGCGGATTTTTCCTTCAATCGAATCACCCGTTTGTAAATTAAAACGACGAATTTGGCTCGGTGACACATAAATATCGTCGGGACCGGCAAGATAAGAACTGTCGCCTGAACGCAAGAATCCAAATCCGTCCGGTAAAATTTCCAACACGCCGCTGCCGAAAATATCTTCGCCGCTCTTCGCGTGCTGTTTTAAAATAGCAAAAATGATGTCCTGTTTACGTAAGCGGGCTAAGTTTTCTAGCCCCATTTGTTCTTCACCGATTTGAACTAGCTCCGAGACCGGTGTATTTTTTAACTCTGTTAAATGCATAGAAATAATATAGAAATGTTGTTGGTTACAATAAAGATTGGATTAAAATCAGATTAATTCAGAATAGTGATTATGAATTGAGTTGGTGAAGAATACAGCGAAATTCGAAAATTTGCAAATTTTTTCTACTTTCTGACCGCTTGTATAACGGAAAAAGAGTAGAATATTGTAAGAAAAAGGGGGAAACATGGCAGAAAAAGCAACTGGCAGCACCGAAATCCGTTTAGACAAATGGCTGTGGGCGGCTCGCTTTTATAAAACCCGCTCCATTGCCAAGGCGATGATTGAGGGCGGAAAGGTGCATTATAACGGACAACGGGCAAAAACCAGTAAAACCGTAGAAATCGGTGCAACGATTAAATTACGCCAAGGCAATGAGGAAAAAGAAGTGGTCGTATTAGCGTTAAGCGATCAACGCCGTGGCGCACCTGAAGCCCAACTGCTCTACCGGGAAACGGAAAAAAGCATCCAAGAGCGTGAAAAACTCGCCTTTGCCCGCAAAGCCAATGCATTATCGATGCCCCATCCTGACCGTCGACCAAATAAAAAAGAGCGACGTGATCTGATTAAATTTAAATATCAAGACAACGATTTGTAATTTAGCAAATTGCCCTCATATTAAGTACAACTTGCGGTGGATTTCCCCACCGCTTGCATTTTATAAGGATACATCATGACAACTTATACACAAGATAACGATAAACTTTATCGTTTTTTATTCAAGAACCGTGCTGTTCGTGGCGAATGGGTGCGTTTGAACGAAACCTTTACCGAAACATTAAATACCCACCACTACCCATCTGCGGTTCAAAATTTACTCGGGGAAATGTTAGTCGCTACCAGCTTATTGACGGCAACCTTAAAATTTGAAGGCACAATCACCGTGCAAATTCAAGGAGACGGCGCCTTAAAATTAGCACTGGTTAACGGCAATCAACATCAGCAATTGCGCGCGTTGGCCCGCGTAGACGGTGAGATTACCGAAAACGCCTCTCTTCAACAAATGATTGGTAACGGTGTATTGGTGATTTCCATTATTCCTGAAAACGGCGAACGCTATCAAGGTGTTATTGCTTTAGACAAACCCACGATCAGCGAGTGTTTAGAAGATTACTTCACCCGCTCTGAACAGCTTGCGACACAGCTTGTAATTCGTATCGGCGAGCATGACGGCAAAGCGGTTGCCGGTGGTACATTATTGCAAATAATGCCGGATGGTACCGGTTCACCGGAGGATTTTGAACATTTAGCGACATTGGCGTCCACCATTAAAGCGGAAGAATTATTCGACTTAACCGCGGAAGAACTGCTTTATCGCCTGTTTCATGAAGAAACGGTGGAAGTCTATGAACCGCAGGTAACCGAATTCAAATGCGGCTGTTCGCGAGAACGTTCCGGTGCAGCGGTTTTACTCTTACCGGAAGACGAAATTGCCGAGATGCTGGCGGAGAAACACGGTGTCATCGATATGCAATGCGAATGTTGCGGCACGCAATATTTCTTCGATAAAAAGGCGATTGAGGAACTAAAAGCCCATCGTTAACGTCAACGACAAGCGGGGCGATTTGCAAAATAATTTGCAAATCGCACCGCTTGTTATCAATTAGTATAGTAAATCAAATTAGATAAGCACTTGCTCTTGGACTTGATAACCCTGTGGTACCTGAGCTTTATCCTCAAAGGTTACAAATTCCCAGGCATTTTGATTGGCCAGTACCGCTCTAAGCAACTTATTATTCAACCCGTGACCCGATTTATAAGCTTTGAAATCACCTAAAATATTGTAGCCGCACATGAATAAGTCACCCACCGCATCAAGCATTTTATGGCGAACCAATTCATCTTTAAAGCGCAAACCTTCTTCATTTAAAATACGATATTCATCCAATACTATCGCATTATCAAGGCTTCCGCCTAAGGCTAAGCCGATTGATTGAAGATATTCAACATCTTTCATAAAGGTGAATGTTCTTGCCCGACTTAACTGCTGAATAAAATGTTGTGCCGAAAACTCCATTTGATAATGACGGACTTCTTTCGTAATCATCGGGTGAGAAAAATCGATTGTAAAATCCAATTTAAGACCATTTGCATATGGCTTAAACTCCGCCCATTTATCACCGTCTTCAACACGCACATGTTGTTTAATACGAATAAATTTTTTCGGTGCTTCTTGCTCCTCAATTCCGGCATCAAGTAAAAGGTAAATAAACGGGCTGGCACTTCCGTCCATAATCGGAATTTCCGGTGCGTTTACTTCAACAATAAGATTATCCAAACCTAACGCCGACATTGCCGCATTCAAATGTTCTACTGTCGAAATGCGTACACCGTCATCATTGATCATACAAGTACATAGTGTCGTATCACGGATTGAATCTGCACTGGCAGGGAAATAAACGACAGGATCCAAATCCGTACGAGCATAAATAATCCCAGTATTTGCCGGTGCCGGACGCACTATCAACGTTACCTTTTTACCACTATGTAAACCGATCCCCGTTACTTTAGCTGATTGCTTAAGGGTTCTTTGTTTAATCATATCGTATCCTTAATTCCCCTATGGTTCTATTGACCATTTCTCATAAACCCAGGAATTGAGCTCGGGGAAAACATTTGAGAACTATCTACTTGCTGCGGTTTTGAAGCCGCTTGCTGTTGTTGTCCGAATTGATTCTGTTGAGGATATCCGGAAACATTATTCCCATACCCTACAGGGTTATGTACTGGTTGCTGTTGCTGCATTTGATGCTGTGCCGGATAACCTTGCTGAGTGTTATGAATAGGCTGCATTCTAGGTGGAACCTGTAATGCTTCTTCCGGTTGACCGATGCCGGTTGCCACTAATGTGACGCGGATTTTTCCTTCCATTTCAGGATAAAACGCCGAACCAAAAATAATCGCCGCTTCAGGATCTGCAAAGCTGGTTACATATTCCATAATGGTATTCACTTCGGCAAGTTCAATATCTAAACCGGAAGAAATATTAACAAGAATACCTTTTGCTCCGGATAAATCCACGTCTTCTAACAATGGACTTGCAACAGCTTCTTTAGCTGCATTTTCTGCACGGTTCTCCCCTTCGGCGATTCCCGTTCCCATCATTGCGCGTCCCATTTCCGACATCACTTTTTTCACATCGGCGAAGTCAACATTAACCAAACCTTCCGAGGTAATCATATCCGTAATACCCAGTACCGCATTACGTAACACATCGTTTGCGACACCAAAGGCTTCACTGAATTTAACATTTTTAGGCAATACTTTTAATAACTTATCGTTTTGAATAATAATGAGAGAATCAACATATTTTGCAAGTTCACGGATACCTTGTTCCGCATAACCCGAGCGTTTTTTACCTTCAAAAGAGAACGGTTTAGTGACAATACCTACCGTTAAAGCGCCTTGGCTTTTCGCAATTTCCGCAATAACCGGAGCCGCACCGGTTCCCGTGCCACCACCCATACCGACGGCAATAAATACCATATCGGCACCGGCAATCATATTACTCAATGCTTCACGGTCTTCTTCCGCGGCCTGATGTCCGACATTCGGATCCGCACCCGCACCTAATCCCTTCGTTACGCTTGCCCCTATTTGAATCGTATTACGAACCGAACTACTACGTAACACTTGTGCATCGGTGTTTACTGAAAAAAACTCAACACTACCCACATCCGTCTGGGTACTGTTTACCATGTGGTTAAGCGCATTACCGCCGCCGCCGCCGACACCGATGACTTTAATTACCGCATCTTGTGATGCTTCGTAAATAGGTTCAAACATTCTTGATTCTCCCTAAATGTGTCGATAATTCATCAACACGCATTAAAAACTTGATTTTGCCCAATTATAAACTTTCTTAGCACCACGACCTAAAATATCAATAATGCCGCCTACCTTCTCACTGATTTCACCACCGGAGCTATTATCAGCATCATTGTAATGACTATATTGTAAGAGCCCTAATACTGTTGCATATTGTGGTTTGTTCACATAATCCGTCAATCCCGTAATATTTAGCGGATAGCCTACACGAACTTGAGAACCAAATACAGATTTTGCACATTCTACAATATCTTCTATTTGAGAACCACCACCTGTTAAAACAATTCCGGCAATTAATTCCTGTTTTATACCTTTTTGATATAATTCGGCACGCAATTGTGTTAATTCTTGAGCCACAACCCCTAATAAATCGTCATAACATTGTGCCGTATAATTAGACAATTGCGCCTTGGTAAAAGTTCTCGGCATTCTGCCCCCCAAGCCCGCAACTTCAATTTTCTTTTCAGGGAAATTTGTTGGAGGCGTAATCGCACTGCCATATTGTACTTTAATATTTTCCGCTTCATTACGAGAAGCAGCAAAGACTTTAGCAATATGATCGGTAACGTGATTACCGCCAAAAGGTATGACTTTACTAAAACGCAACGCACCGTCCGTATAAACCAAGACATCCATTGTTCCGCCGCCGATATCAATTAAACAAACACCTAATTCCCTTTCATCATCCGTTAAAACGGAATAACTGGATGCCAATCCGGAAAATACGATTTGATCTATTTTTAATTTACTTCGCTCCACTGCATTTTTCAAATTACGTAACCAGTCATTATGACAAGCAATCAGATGTGCTTGAGCCTGCAGACGCATTCCGGATAAACCAAGCGGGTTTTTTGTCGCCGGCAGTCTGTCTACCCGATATTCTTGTGGAATAATATGTAATGTTTCCAATCCGTCCGGAAGTTTTACCGAACGGGCAATATGAATCGCATTATCTAAATCTTCCGGTTTTACCGAACCGGAAAGCGGAACCGTACCGCTCTCATTTAAAGCGGTAATGTGAGGACCTGAAAGAGCTAATGTAACGCCCATTATTTTACAGTCTGAAACGGATTCGGCTTCTTCAATCGCTCGTTGAATCGACATCACCGTCGCATCAAGATCGACGACGCCACCGCCGTCTACGCCTTTCGACGGGCTGACACCGGATCCAATCACATTAATTACCCCGTCCGGCAATACTTCCCCAACAACGGCAACCACTTTGTGCGTGCCGATTTCCAAGCCAACTACAATTTTAGATTCTGCTACTTTTGTCATAATTAAATGATATCTGCTAAAAGAATAAACTTATTTATTGATAAATCCGACGGAAGCACCGTGCTCATAGCGAAGATCGACATAAGACAACTGCTTTCCTTCAGGAATATCAATTTCCGGGAATATAGTCACGAAACGATCAATTTTCGGTAGCCAATCACCACGTCCTAATCTCAACTCCACACCATTGTCTAAGGTAATAGTCCAAGACCCCCGATTATTCATCGCCACCGAATTTAATCCTAAATTACGGGATTTCAGATCATTTTTAATTTTGGTCCAAGCCTCTAGAACCACTTTACTTTCCGAATCCGGACCAGATAATATCGGCAGTCCGCTTCCGTCAAAACGACCTTTAGGTAAACTAAATACGACACCTTGTTCAGAGACATATTGATTGCCGTTCCAATTTGCTACGGGACGATGCTCAAGTAACGTGATACTCAATCGATCAGGATAAACCTTTCTGACCACGACATCTTTTATCCAAGACACCTCCAGAAATTTATCTTTAACTTCTTGAATATCTTGTCCGAAATAGCCTTTTAAAACAGGCTCTTTGGATAACACTTCCCGAATATCGTGATTCGTTGTGAATTGTGTTTTGTGTGTTAGCGCATAAGACTTAATCGGTGCTTTATCTAATGCGGTCAGCCAAGTTGACCAATTACTATACACTATATACATAAAAACGAGACATAATAGCACAATAATTGGTTTAATAAACACCAACCAATTTGTCGTATATTTCGGTTTACTGATATTTGTACGGATAACCGATGTAGGCTTCTTACGAAAAACCATTGCCATTAAACGCTTAACTCCAACACTCGTTCAACTAAACGTTCAAAACTGTAACCGACTGTCGCAGCCGATTTCGGGAAGATACTATGGCTGGTCATGCCCGGGCAGGTGTTCACCTCAACCAAACGGAAATGACCTTCACTGTCTTCCATCACATCAATGCGGCTCCAACCGCGACACCCTACCACGTCGTAAGCCTGTTTGACTAACTTAGCGACTTCAGCTTGACGGTCAGCATTTAACGCCGGCACAACATATTGGGTATTATCCGAAATATATTTTGCATGATAGTCATAGAATTCACCGTCCGGAATAATTTGTACCGCCGGCAATACTTCACCGTCAAGTACCGGCACGGAGTATTCTGCGCCTGCTAAATTTTCTTCCACCAATACAATGGAATCATACTTCAATGCTTCTTCAATCGCAGGCAGTAACTGCTCTGCGGTTTTCACTTTGCTCACACCGACACTTGAGCCTTCACTCGCCGGTTTCACAAACAACGGCAAACCTAATTTTGCAATAATTTCATCGGAATTGACCGCTTGTCCCCGACGAACCACTTCCATTGCTGCCGTTGGTAAACCGACTGCATTCCATAATAATTTAGTGCGGAATTTATCTAAGGTAATCGCTGAAGCCATTACGCCACAGCCTGTATATGGAATACCTAATTGTTCCAATGCTCCTTGTAATACGCCATTTTCACCGATACCGCCGTGAAGAATATTGAATACCCGCTGAATCCCTTTTTCTTTTAATTTTTCAATCGGAAATGCTTTCGTATCAATCGCTTCAACGTTGTAGCCTAAACGTTGCAAGGCTTCAAAGACCGATTTGCCTGAATTGAGCGAGACTTCACGTTCTGCAGAAACACCACCGAACAACACTGCAATTTTTTCGTTTTTTAAGCTCACCTTTCTACTCCTGTCTTGTGCTTTTACAAGCGGTCCGTTTTTGCAAAAAATTTGCAAGATCCAACCGCTTGTTTAAATATCATTATGCTTTCCATCTTTCCGCCAAATCACGCGAAAGCTTACTCACGTTACCTGCACCTTGCGCTAAAATCAAATCACCGTCATGGATAATTTGATCTAATACTTCGCCGAGTTGAGCGGTATCCGATACTAAAATCGGATCGACTTTACCTAAATTACGGATTGAACGACAAAGCGATTTACTGTCAGCCCCCACAATCGGCGCCTCACCCGCAGCATAAACCTCTAACATCACTAGCGCATCCACTTGGGATAATACTTGCACGAAGTCGTCAAATAAATCACGGGTACGCGAATAGCGGTGCGGTTGAAAAACCATCACAACGCGTTTATTTTCCCAACCTTGACGAGCGGCTTTAATCGTCACATCCACTTCTGTCGGATGGTGACCGTAATCGTCCACTAACATCACTTTACCGTTCGGACGAATAAATGAACCCAATTGGTCAAAACGACGGCCGGCGCCTTGGAAATCGGCGAGAGCAGCTAAAATCGCCTCATTGGCAATACCTTCTTCTTTTGCTACCGCGAGGGCGGCAGTAGCGTTAAGGGCATTGTGTCTGCCCGGTACATTCAATAAGACGTCAATGCGCTCACCTGTTGGACACACCACCGTATAATGTCCTTGGAAACCTGTTTGTTGATAATCTTCAATCCGGTAATCCGCTTTCTCGCTAAAACCGTAGCTAATTACTTGGCGACCGACTTTTGGGGCAATTTCCATCACGACCTCATCATCGGCGCACATTACCGCCAAACCATAGAACGGCAGATTGCGCAAGAAGCGGACATAAGTCTCTTTCATTTTTTCGAAGTCACCACCATAGGTATCCATATGGTCGGGTTCGATATTGGTGACAACCGAGACCATCGGCTGTAAATGTAAAAATGACGCATCACTTTCATCGGCTTCTGCGATTAAATAACGGCTTGCCCCTAAGTGTGCATTTTTGCCTGCTGATTTAACCAATCCTCCGTTAACAAAGGTTGGATCTAACCCTGCTTCCGTATAAATCATGGAAATCATTGCCGTTGTAGTCGTTTTACCGTGAGTTCCCGCAATGGCGATTCCGTGACGAAAGCGCATAATTTCCGCCAACATTTGAGCACGTTGAATAACCGGAATACGTGCGGCTTTTGCTGCGGCGACTTCAGGATTCGTATCATTGATTGCGCTTGACGCCACAACGACACTTGCACCGATAACATTGTCCGCTTGATGACCGATAAAGATTTTTGCCCCTGCTTTAGCTAAACGTTGCGTTACCGCACCATCGGCGATGTCCGAGCCTGAAATCCGATAGCCTTCATTTAATAATACTTCGGCAATCCCGGACATCCCTGCCCCGCCAATTCCGATAAAATGGATTTGATTGACACGACGCATTTCAGGGACTAATTTTTTAATTTTATCTTGGAAATTTTTCATTTTTGTTCCTTTATTCTCCCCTCTTTAGCAAAGAGGGGTAGGGGGAGATTTGGCAGAAAGAAATTACAGAGAAAATAATCAAACAGGCAATATAGTAATCAATATCGAGATGATATACACCTCACTTCGCTATTTCGCCGATTAAATCTCCCCTACCCCTTTTTACAAAAGAGGGGGATCTGCTCAGTTAAATATAAAATATCTATGGTTAATTGTTATTACAAACTATTTTCCACAATCACTTCCGCCACACGTTTTGCGGCTAATGGTGTGGCTTTCGCTCTTGCTTTTACCGCCATTTCCGTGAGTTTTTGACGATCGGCAATTAAAGGTTCTAATGCTTTTAATAAATTTTCGGGAGTAAAATCTTGCTGTTCAATAATCACCGCAGCACCCGCCCGAGCAAGATATTCCGCATTTAAAAATTGTTGGCGATCTTTATGCTGAAACGGCACAAAAATTGCAGGCAGTCCTGCGGCGGCAATTTCACATACGGTCAAGGCCCCCGAACGACAAATCACTAAATCCGCCCATTCGTAAGCCGCTTTCATATCATCAATAAATTCGCTGGCAGTACCGTTACCCGTTGCTTGATAAACCTCTTCCACACCGAGTAATTTACCTTTACCGACTTGATGGCTGATAAAAACGTGTTGCCCTAACACTTTAGCAACTTCCGGCACCGTTTTATTGATCACTAACGCCCCTTGACTACCGCCCATCACTAAAATATTGATTGGATAACCTTTTTCAGCAAAACGCTGTTCTGGAAGTGCTATTTGAAACAGATCTTGACGAACAGGGTTTCCGACGACTTCCGCATTCGGAAATGCCGTTGGAAAAGCTTGTAAGGTACGACGAGCAATTTTAGCAAGCCACACATTGGTTAAGCCAGCCACCGCATTTTGCTCATGCAAAATCACCGGAACACCACATAATTTTGCCGCAATACCACCCGGTCCTGACACATAACCGCCCATCCCTAATACGGCATCCGGTTTATAACGCCGAATAATTTTTCGGGCTTGTAATATGGCGCGAAAAATCGCAAACGGCGCAGTCAGTAATGCTTTCAGTCCCTTGCCTTTGATACCTGAAATTTGAATAAATTCAATCGGAATACCATGTTTTGGCACAAGATCCGCTTCCATACGATCTTTTGTACCGAGCCAACGGATATCCCAGCCTTGCTGTTGCAACTCTCGGGCAACGGCAATCGCAGGAAAAACATGCCCCCCCGTACCACCAGCCATCACTAATAATTTTTTTGTCATTTTATGATTCCTAATACGGCTTAATCGTCAATTAAGTGTGCGTGTCCGACACGAGCCAAACGGTTTTCATGATCGATCCTTAACAATACGGCAACCGCAATGGACATGATCACTAAACTTGAACCGCCGTAGCTCACCAACGGAAAAGTGAGTCCTTTTGTCGGCAGTAGCCCGGATGCCACACCAAGGTTAACGAAACCTTGAATAAAAATCCAAACACCCACACCGAATGCAAAAAAGCCTTTAAACCGCTCTTCTAAAATTAACGCCTCTCGGCTGATTTTTAATGCTCGTAACGTTAAGGCGGTTAATAACAACACGACAATCCCAATGCCAAACAATCCGAATTCTTCTCCTACAACTGCCATCACAAAGTCCGTATGCGCTTCAGGTAAATATTCTAATTTTTGCACGGAATTTCCTAAGCCTCTGCCCCAAAATTCACCTTGACCAAACGCCATTTGAGAGTTGGACAGTTGGAAACCGTCGCCATAGGCATCAGCAAACGGATCCATAAACGACGTTACTCGTTTTAAACGGTATTCCGAACTGAGTACCAAAAAGGCGAATGCCAATCCCCCGGTTATCGCCAGCAATAAAAACTGGAACTTTCTGGCGCCCATAATAAATAACATGGCAAACGTCAGAACGAAAAGTACCGCCGTACTTCCCAAATCAGGTTGTAACAACAATAACACGCTGAATAAACCAAGAATAATCATCGGTCGAATAAAACTCAGACTTTTTGTCCGCATTTCATCAAATTTCCGCACATAAAAACTGGAGAAATAACAAATGACTGCTAATTTTGCCAACTCGGCAGGTTGGAAATTGATTGGTCCGATAGGAATCCAACGGGTTGCCCCATTCACATTTTTACCGACAATTAACGTCGCCAATAATAAAAGTAATGAAATAATAAAAAACCAACCGTTAAATTTTTCCCAACGGTCGCTCGGTATCTGAACAAAAAAAGCACAAGCGCAAATTGCTGCCGCAACATAGATACCGTCACGTACGGCAAAATAGAACGGATCATTATACAACCGCGTACTCACAGGAATAGATGCGGATGTCACCATCACCAGACCAATCACCAATAAAATAATGAACAACCAAATCAACGTGCGATCATATAACGCATTTGTCGGGGTTAACGTCGCCCACTTATCCCATTCTTGCTTGACTTTTTCCAGCATTACGCTTGTACCCCTTGAGCCAACGCCGCAAACTGCTTGCCACGTTCTTCAAAATTTTTAAACTGATCTAAACTGGCACAGGCTGGTGAAAGTAGTACCATATCGCCTGCTTTTAATAGTAAACGAATTTGTGCGACAGCTTGTGCCATTGTTTCCACTAAAACGCTATTTTGAGTTAAAGCGGCAAGTTCCGCTCCATCTTTTCCAAAACAGTAACACACCGTATTCGGCTGATTCACAAACGGTTTTAATTCGGAAAAATCAGCATCTTTTCCGTCACCGCCCAACAAGAGATAAAGCGTTCCTTCGACTTGTAAGCCATTTAATGCTGCGACAGTACTGCCGACGTTCGTTGCTTTTGAGTCGTTAATCCAACGCACTCCATCATTCGTCGGTACTAACTGGAAACGGTGATCTAATCCTGAATAGCTTTGTAGAGCTTTCACAATACCCGAACGATCAACGCCAGCCGCTTCCGCCAATGCCATTGATGCCAAGGCATTCATCACATTGTGGCGACCGGTAATTTTCAGCTCCTTAACCGCAACGACTGCTTCATCGCCTGAATAAAGTTCTCCATTACAAGCGGTATATTCTGCGTCTTTTTCTGCAAATTTTTTCAAAGATCCGACCGCTTGTTCTGGGAAGGTTTGCAGATCTTCACCATTTACAATCACATTTTCGGCATTGTGATAAATTTTCAATTTTGCTTGGCGATAATCTTCAATGCTCTCATAGCGATCCATATGATCTTCACTGATATTCAAAATGGTCGCCGCTTTTGCTTTTAAGGAATAGGTGGTTTCCAGCTGGAAGCTCGATAATTCCAACACATAAAGCTCGTAATCGCCTTTCAATAAACTCAATGCCGGCACGCCGATATTGCCCCCCATTCCAACTTTGACACCTGCTTGTTTTGTCATTTCAGTCGTCAAAGTCGTGACCGTACTTTTACCGTTCGAGCCTGTAATCGCAATAATCGGAGCTTTTGCTTCACGACAGAACAACTCAATATCGCCAACCACTTCCACACCGGCTTGAATAGCTTGCTGAATTTCTGGTGTTGCTAAGGCAAGCCCCGGGCTAATCACAATTAAATCGGAACTTAATAGCCACTCAAGGTTTAAACTGCCTGTGTGTAGTGGAATGTCCTTCGATAATTTATCTGCCCCTGCCGGATTAGCTCGGGTATCAATCACTCGTACTTTAGCTTGTTTGTCCGCAAAAAATTCGACACAAGATAAGCCCGTTGTGCCTAAGCCGATAATCGTGATGGTTTTGCCTTGATATTGATTTTGCATTTTGTTGTTCTCTAAAAACAGTATTTTTTCATATGTAGGGACGCCACGCTTGGCGTCCAATATTAATGTACAATCAATGTGAATATCGGGACACGAAGCGTCGTGTCCCTTGTATGTTTAATTTATAGTAAACTAGCAACTAAACCATAACGTTATCCACAGCTTGAGTGTCCCTAGAGATAAAACTCGTTTCGTAGCGTAGGCGTGGATAACTTCATCAGCAAAACCGAACAGTTGAATTAATA
>NZ_JBGYBX010000060.1:0-54798 GCF_041817755.1 Glaesserella sp.
AGCCGAAACGAGAAATGCGTCCAAACTGGATTCTCGCACGGTCTTGACGCGTTGCTTCACGGATACGGTTTTCCACTTCACGCTGATGACGAACCGGGGTCATATCAATAAAGTCGATCACGATTAAACCGCCCAAGTCACGCAAACGTAACTGACGAGCAATTTCGTCTGCCGCTTCCAAGTTGGTATTTAATGCGGTTTCTTCAATATCACCGCCACGAGTTGCGCGGGACGAGTTGATGTCGATAGCCGTCAGTGCTTCGGTCACATCAATCACAATAGAACCGCCTGACGGCAAACGCACTTCACGTTGGAACGCCGATTCGATTTGAGATTCGATTTGATAGTGACTGAACAACGGTACTTCGCCTTCATATAGGCGAACACGATTGATAAAATCAGGACGGACAAGGCGGATATGATTTTTCGCTTTCTCAAATACCTTACGGTTGTCGATCAAAATCTCACCAATATCACGGCGAAGGTAATCACGGATTGCACGCACAATCACATCACTTTCCTGATGAATTAAGAACGGTGCAGGGCGGGATTCCGCCGCTTTTTTGATTGCTTCCCAATGGTGTAATAAGACTTTTAAGTCCCATTGTAGCTCTTCAGGGGATTTCCCCACCCCAGCAGTACGCACAATTAAACCGACATCTTCAGGTACTTCCAAGCAATCCAGCGCTTCTTTCAGCTCTAAACGCTCGTCCCCCTCAATACGACGGGAAATACCACCGGCACGCGGGTTATTCGGCATTAACACGAGGTAACTGCCGGCAAGCGAAATAAATGTGGTTAACGCCGCACCTTTGTTACCGCGTTCTTCTTTGCTGACTTGAACGATGACTTCCGTCCCTTCTTGAATAATATCCTTGATATTCGGGCGACCTTGGAACACATAGCCTTCGGGGAAGTACTCACGGGAAATTTCTTTTAACGGAAGGAAACCGTGACGCTCGGCACCATAATCGACAAATGCCGCTTCAAGACTCGGTTCGACACGGGTAATTTTACCTTTGTAGATATTCGCTTTCTTTTGTTCGTGTCCCGGACTTTCAATGTCCAAGTCGAACAGTCGTTGCCCGTCAACAAGAGCAACACGCAACTCTTCTTTTTGAGTTGCATTGATTAACATTCTTTTCATTGTGTTTTCTCATTTTATTTTTCATATCATTCTGCTCATACGGCTTAGGTTCGTGTTTTTGCTTGCACGTCAATCTCCCGACTGTCTGAGGACAAACTGACTGAAGCCGTATGTTCTAATGTGATCTGTTTTATGTCTTACACTCAAGTTTTGACTGCATAATCAATCACTTAGCTTGTATAACAAGCGGTGCGATTTTCGCTATTTTTAGCAAAAGCGCCGTGCGGTTCTCATAGACGGAAAAAGCGAATCATTATGGCATTTTAAGAGAGAAATAGAAAGGTAAAAGTAGGGGAATTTAGGATAAAAAAATCAAGCGGTTAGTTTGAATCATTTTGCAAAAAACAACACCAATCCGACCGCTTGTAATGATATTTCAGGTTTAGACGGCGTGAATACACGCCCACTCAGGTAAATTCAAATCGAATTAACCGTGCGGAATGGAAATCCCCGCTTTATCAAACGCTGTTTTCACTTTTTCCAAAATCGCAAATTGCGTACTTGAATAATGATTCGTTTGAACCCAAGGGCGTACAAATAACTGCACACTGCTTGCCGCTAAATTACCGACCGCAACCGTAGGTTCCGGGTAGTTCAAGACATTTTCATCTTCAAACAGAATTTGAGCGATAATCTCTTTGGCTTTCTCAATATCGGACTCGTAGCTGATATCAAAAATAAAATCGATACGGCGGATTTCATTGCGGGAATAGTTGGTAATGCTGTCGGCAAATACCTTACCGTTTGGGATCAGCACCGTTTTATTATCGCCCGTTCTCAGCTCCAACATCAAAATCCCCATTTGTTCCACTTTACCGGATTTACCGCCCGCTTCAATAAAATCACCTTTTTTAAACGGTTTAAAGATCAGCAACATTACACCCGCCGCAAAGTTTTGTAATGAATTCTGTAACGCCAAACCGATAGCCAAACCTGCCGCTCCGATTAACGCGACTAACGAGCTGGTATTGATCCCAAGTTGTGAAAGGGAAGCAATGATGGTAATCAGCAAAAAAAGAAAATAAGCAATCGAGGTCACAAAGCTCTGCAACATTTCGTCTTTACTTGAGGCTAACACCGCTTTGCCGATCAAACCGCTTAAAATGCGCGCCAAATAGCGACCGACAATAAAAATGGTTATTGCAATAAGCACTTTCGTGCCGTAAGGAATAATCCAATTATCCAGCAAGCTTTGAAACTGCAGGTTTTTCACTTCACTGATAATCTCTTTCGCTTCCTGCGGCAAGACTATTTCAGAAGCGGTATCTTTGGTTTTTTCAGAGGTTGTTGTCATTTTATACTCCGATAATCAATAAAACGATATTATTCTAACATGGGCTAAAGTCCCCTTGAGGGAATTTATGCTAGAATCCGCTCAAATTTTTTTATACTTAAAATCATATGACTACCGAAAAAATCATCAGTGCCGGCGTTCAATTTTTTACCATCAGCGATGATGAAGCCGGGCAACGTTTGGATAACTTTTTACTCACCAAGCTCAAAGGCGTGCCAAAAAGCCTGATTTACCGCATTGTGCGTAAAGGCGAAGTGCGAGTGAACAAAGGGCGGATTAAACCCGAATATAAGTTGCAAGCGGACGATATTGTGCGAGTTCCACCTGTGCGTGTGGCAGAAAAAAATGAAGCACCGATTTCAACCAAACTCAACAAAGTTGCAGAGCTTGAACATCAAATTCTTTATGAAGATGATGTGATGTTAGTGATTAACAAACCGTCAGGTATTGCCGTTCACGGCGGTAGCGGTTTAAGTTTCGGTGTGATTGAAGCCTTGCGAGCGTTACGCCCACAAGCCCGTTTTTTAGAGCTAGTTCACCGTATCGACCGAGATACATCGGGGCTATTATTAGTGGCGAAAAAACGTTCCGCATTGCGTAGTTTGCACGAACAGTTGCGTGAAAAAGTGGTACAGAAAGATTATCTCGCCCTCGTGCGTGGGCAGTGGCAATCGCACGTTAAAGTGATTAAAGCACCGCTATTGAAAAACGAATTAGCCAGTGGCGAACGTATTGTGCGAGTGAGTGAAGAAGGCAAACCGTCAGAAACCCGATTTGTAATTGAAGAACGTTATCCGACAGCGACCTTAGTCAAGGCTTCGCCTGTGACAGGTAGAACGCACCAAATTCGTGTACATACTCAATACGCAGGACACCCGATTGCCCTTGATGATAAATACGGCGACCGTGAATTTGACCAAAAAATGCAACAAGCAGGTTTAAACCGCCTATTTTTACACGCCCATTCTATTCGATTTGTTCACCCCAAAACGGGTGAAGAAATGGTCGTGACAGCACCGTTGGATAAACAACTAAAAGCTGTGTTGGCGAAGTTGAGGGCAGAGAAATAAAAATTCCCCTCTTTAGCAAAGAGGGGTTAGGGGAGATTTGGCAGAAGTAGATAGCAACGTGAGAGAGTAAATAGTCAAAAAATTAGATTTATTGGAAGAATTATCTTTTGTGTAAAGTTAAGATTTTTCACAAATCTCCCCCTGCCCCTCTTTGCTAAAGAGGGGAGTAATTCGATGACTATTTAATTAATGATATATGATAAAAATCCATTACAAAAATTTCCAAGGATCTGACCGCTTGTTAGATCTCACTTCCCCGAAAATTATGGGGATTTTGAATTTTACGCCTGATTCGTTCTCCGATTCGGGCAAATTTTTTACCCTTGATAAAGCCCTGTTTCAAGTGGAGAAAATGCTCAATGACGGAGCGGATATTATTGATATTGGCGGTGAGTCCACTCGCCCGAATGCGGAAATCGTTACCCTTGAGCAAGAGTTGGAACGGGTTGTGCCATTGGTTGAAGCGGTTCGCAAGCGGTTTGATTGCTTAATTTCGGTGGATAGCTCAAAGGCGGAAGTGTTTCGTCAATCAGCTTTAGTTGGGGCGGATATTCTCAATGATATTCGTGCGTTACAAGAGCCGAACGCCTTAGAAACTGCCGTAGAATTAGGCTTGCCTGTTTGTTTAATGCATATGCAAGGCACACCGCAAAATATGCAACAACATCCTGAGTATGATGATGTGGTGGAAGAAGTTGCAGATTTTCTCAATCAACGTATTTTTGTTTGCACAATGGCTGGCATTCCCAAAGAGCATATTATTTTAGATGTCGGCTTTGGTTTTGGTAAAACGGTGCAACATAATTATCAACTGCTAAAACATCTAAACGCCTTTGTTGCTTCAGGCTACCCTGTGTTGGCAGGGCTTTCCCGTAAGTCGATGATCGGCAATGTGGTCAATAAACCTGTTGATCAACGTGTCGCAGGCAGTATCGCAGGGGCATTGCTCGCAGTGCAGAATGGGGCGAAGATCGTGCGAGTTCACGATGTGGCGGAAACGGCGGATGCGTTAAAAGTTTGGCAGGTGATGATACAAAGCTGATTTCCCTGCGTTTACCAAAAACTCAAACACCTGAATTTATCGTTCAGGTGTTTGAGTTTAAATTTTAAAATGAGTAGTTATCGTGAGTTGCCGGCTCCCAACTGATTTTAGTTCGGTTTAAATGGATTTTCGGTTGAGTTTCCTTACCTTGCTGTTGCTGCTGTGCCTCCTGTTGAGTAGCCTCTACTCCTTTTCGATAGGCTTCTTTTCTGATCCGATTTTCTTTTTCCGCTTGCAATTTTTTCTCTTGCTCTTGTTTTGCTTTGGCAATCGACTGCTCTTTTTTTATCGTCGCTTTTGTTTGTTTAATCGCCTGGCTATACACTTTCTTCAAGTCATCGCACCATTTTTTATCGAAATACATCTGTTTGGTGTGATCAAATTGACCTAATCGTGTTGCCAAATATTGCTGAGACGCCAAATCATTCATTAACGTGTTGTAACGAATCGGACCAATCACCTGATACAACGTACGACTGTACACCGTCATATGGTATAGGAAATCCTGTTCTTCAGACAAAGAGCTTCTTGTAGCCCGAATATCCCTCGGATACAAGCATTGCTCGATTTTGTTTCGTTCAATTACCCATTTCTTTATTTCGTCATCCGACATTTTATACTGCGGTGTTGAACTGTTATTCGTACCGAAAAGGCTACCGCACGCCGTGATAACGAAAGAAGACCCGAGAAGAATAGCTTTAAAAATCTGCTTTTTCATAAAAACATGTTATGTGAAAGAATAGGGTAACATTGTACAAAAATTTCGATTCTCAGTTAAAGATATTTGCATTCGAATGCTGTTTATCACAAAAATTTAACTTTTTGACAGTAGCTTGCCATCATCCGTGCTTTAAGAAAATTTCTCACTCTTTCCTTGTTTAAGCGGCTAAAAAAGACTAGAGTATTTACATTATTTTCACATATTCTTATCCCCTATTTTGAGAGAAATTTATGACTACAATCTACGGCATTAAAAACTGTGATACCGTGAAAAAAGCAATCAAATGGCTTGCGGATAACAACTTAAACCCACAACTGCACGACTACCGTGTTGATGGCTTAGACTCTGCATGGCTGGCTGAAATGGCAGAGGAATTTGGCTGGGAAAATTTAGTCAATAAACGTAGCACCACTTGGCGTGGGCTTGATGATGAAATCAAAAATAATCTCAACAAAGAGCTGGCATTAAAAGTGTTAAACGAACAGCCAACCTTAATTAAGCGCCCGATTGTGATTGCCGATAATGTGGCGTTGATTGGGTTTAATGAAGCAGAATATAAGAAAGCATTTAGAAAATAAGATGAAAAATCAAATTATTTCACTCGCCCAAGCCCTTATCCAACGTAAATCTATCAGCCCGAACGATGAAGGCTGCCAACAACTGATTGCCGAACGGCTACAAGCGGTCGGATTTAAGTTGGAATGGTTGCCTTTTGGCGACACCTTAAATTTATGGGCAACCCACGGCGAAGGCGAGCCTTGCCTTACGTTTGCAGGGCATACCGATGTGGTCCCTGAAGGCGATGAAAGTCAATGGACTTATCCGCCGTTTTCCGCTGAGATTGTCGATGATATGCTTTATGGGCGTGGTGCGGCGGATATGAAAGGGTCTTTAGCGGCAATGGTGATCGCTTGTGAAACCTTTGTGAAGAACAACCCGAACCATCAAGGTAAAATTGCCTTGCTCATTACATCAGATGAAGAAGCTGCAGCCAAAGACGGTACGGTGAAAGTGGTGGAAACCCTAATGCAACGCCAAGAGCCGATCCACTATTGCGTAGTGGGCGAGCCGTCCAGCACCAAACAGCTGGGCGATGTGGTGAAAAACGGTCGCCGTGGCTCAATTACCGCCAATCTTTATATTGAAGGCATTCAAGGGCACGTTGCCTATCCCCATTTAGCTGAAAACCCTGTTCATACGGCTCTGCCGTTTTTAAGCGAACTGACCGCTTACCAATGGGATAACGGCAACGAATTTTTCCCACCGACAAGCCTGCAAATTGCCAATATCAAAGCTGGCACAGGCAGTAATAACGTGATCCCGGGTGAGCTTTATGTACAGTTTAATTTACGTTATTGCACCGAAGTGAATGATGAAATCATCAAAGCTAAAGTTGCCGAAATGTTGCAAAAACACGGTTTAAAACATCGAATTGAGTGGAATTTGTCGGGAAAACCGTTTTTAGCAGGCAACGGAAAACTGGTTCAAGCCACGATACAAGCGGTCGAAAACGTGACACAAATTATACCTAAACTAGATACTGGCGGTGGCACATCAGACGGGCGTTTTATCGCATTAATGGGCGCGGAAGTGGTTGAGTTCGGTCCAATCAACCAAACCATTCATAAAGTGAACGAATGTGTGAACGTGAATGATTTGGGCAAATGTGGCGAAGTGTATTACCGGATTGCACAGCAGCTTTTAACCCGCTAGCAATACACACAGTATGCGCCCTGTATGTTACTGAAATACATCTCTTGCAACACAATGAGTCATTACTGAACGTTTTTAACGATTGTTCAAATAGTATTTATAAATCAAAACCATTGAACCAGATCAAAATAACCTTATATTTTTATACGGATAATACACCTGAGTTATTACACAGGAGTATTACCGATGAAAAAATTACTACTTTCTGCCATCGCCCTCGGCGTGGCAGGTTTTTTAGGCGTGGTGGGGTATGTGCATACGTTCGATCAAGAGCAGGCGACAAAATTGCTGGCTCAGACGAACTTTAACGGTGCGCAAAAAGACGTAGCCAAAGTGCTTTTCGAAAACGGCTGCCAATATTGCCATACCCCAAATGTGGACATGCCGTTCTATGCCAAAGTGCCTGTTGTCAGTGAGATCATGAAAAACGACATTGCCACGGGTAACCGCTTCTTCCGCTTGGACAAAATGTTAGAAGGTATGCGCGATCCGTCCAAACTCTCTGAAACCGATTTGGCAAAATTAGAAACGGTACTACGCAACGACACCATGCCAATCGCCAGTTTCATTCATGTTCACTGGGGATCACGCCCTGACGAACAAGAGAAGAAAACGGTGTTAGATTGGATTCATCAACAACGCACCGCCCATTTTATCCCGAAAAATACGCAGGGCACGGATCCTACCCGCCTCGTCCAACCTATTCCTGATGCCTTAGATACGGATCCGCGCAAAGTCGCACTGGGAGATAAACTTTACCACGACGGTCGCTTATCCGCCGACGGCACCATTCAATGTCATACTTGTCACCAATTGGCAAACGGCGGTGTCGACGGCTTACAGTTTTCCACCGGTATTGACGGCTTAAAAGGCGGCATTAATGCGCCGACGGTGTATAACGCTGCATTCAACTTTGTCCAGTTTTGGGACGGTCGCGCCGCAACCTTAGCGGATCAAGCCGCCGGTCCGCCGACCAACCCGGTTGAAATGGGCTCAAAACATTGGGACGACATTTTAGCCAAATTTGCTCAAGATGACGCCTTCATGAAAGAATTCGCCGAACTCTACCCCGAATTAACGACGGCAAATATTACCGATGCCATCGGTGAATTTGAGAAAACGTTAATTACACCGAACAGCGCGTTCGACAAATTCTTAAAAGGCGATCAACATGCCTTAAGCGACGAACAAAAGCGTGGTTATGAACTGTTCAAATCCGCCAAATGCGATACTTGCCATACCGGTATTGCCATGGGCGGTCGCTCATACGAATACATGGGCTTATACGGCGATTACTTTAAAGATCGCGGCGGAAACATCACGGAAGCGGATCACGGACGTTTTGCCCAAACCAAAGATCCGTACGATATGCATCGCTTTAAAGTGCCGACGTTACGTAACGTCGCCTTAACCGCACCTTATATGCATGACGGCACAATCACCGACCTGAAAGAAGCCGTACGCATTATGGGCAAATACCAAAGTAATGTCACCTTTAGCGATAAAGAATTGGCTGAATTAACGTCATTCTTAGAAGCACTGACCGGCGAATATAAAGGCAAATTATTAACCTCTGAAACGAAGTAAACCTCGACAATCCGCACGGCTCACTGTCCGTGCGGCCTCATTTTATCCTCCCCCCCCTCCTCACAGGTGATTTTTACTTTATAATTCACACTACATTAAACAAGCGGTCGGTTCCGTCAAAAATATTACAAATTATCTGAGGTCTGCGATGAAAAACCTATTTACCACGCTCCTATCCTTCTTTAATAAATTCGATATAACCCGAGGTGACATACACTATTCTTGGAAAAACAACACGAGAGTCAGTTTGGAAGGTGATACGATTATCAGAGAGACGGACGATGACAGCCAGCATTTCGATTTGAATACGCTGCAATATATTTATCTTTATCGCAACGAAAGTGAGGCGCTCGCTGACATACTTTATTTGTGCTTAAATGAAGAGATGTTTATCCACTCGGCTTCCGAAGGTTTCGCCAAAGTGTATCGGATGCTTTCCGGGCGACTCGGCTTTGACGATAGCGTATTTTTTACCTGCCTTAACAATAAAAAGCCGATTAAACTGGTACTATGGCGGAAAAAACAGCAAACCAACTACACCCTCTTAAACGGGTATGACGATTACGCACTTGGATTCGAAATTCAAGCGCCGCAAAAACAGTTTATCCGTTGGGGCATCACCTATGAAGAACTCGCCCGTAACCCGCATTTGCAGTTCGACAATGATCCGTATCGAACCGCAACCTTTACTTATCCCCTTCGTTTCGGCAACCTTTTGTTGAACGGTTTAACCCACCGCTTCAATTGGCCGCGTCAAGACGCCCCGATTACCTGCTTGATCGGCTACTGCTACCACGATTCTTTAACGGACATCAGCTATCAGCAAATAAAGCATGAATTAATGCGCTCCGCCTCGTCATTTACCCTACTTGAAGAGGAAAATGCGCCGTTCATTGAAGGTACGTTCTATTTTGGCGACATCGCACTGGAAATCACCTATTTTTACGGCTCCCAACTCTCCGCCGAACGCGGTTATACCTTGTTTAAAGCAATGAACCAGCGCCATTCTCAACACTTAATCGATTCACCCGATGAAAATGCATTAGTTGTCAGCGATTATCTGATTATTAAAGAACCGATCGGTATTATGCGCGACCATCCCAAACAAACTTACGTAAGACGCCGCCCGCTGGAAATCAGCCGACAATTTCGAGACGACTCCGTCATTTGGCGCGATGATGTTAATCAAAAAATCGGCATTGCCGTTGATGACTATTCGTTAATCTTTGATCTGAATGACATTGCCTATTTCCCGCTCGGAAATGCGTATTCCTCAAAAGGCAGCGGCTCAAGTACATTAGGCGTCATCACGCAGGATAAACAAGGTGCTGCCGATTATCATACCTTTAAGCATAATGATGTCTGTATCGTACACAACGAATTCGGCTTCTTTAACCGCTACGCCGAGCGCATTGAGCAGCTCACCGGAAAAAAAGTCATCCCGATGGATCCGGGCTTCCGTTGATAACAAATGCGGTGGAATTTTATTGAAAAACCGCCGCAGCTTCGACAATATCACTGCATAGCCCTCAATCTTTCCAGCATATTTTCTACGCGTAAAATATAGCCGTTAAAGTCAGCGTCATTGACATAAAGCAATGTAGAACCGTCCGGATGCGGCAATACCTTGGACAAAATATATTTCCCTAATCTGCCGAAAGGCATTGCAATACGCTCACCGCTTTTCATATTCCAAAACTGCGCCATATCGTATTCTTTTTCTCCGTCCCCAATGCGATAAACCACCAACCATTCGTTATCCAATTTTTGAAGTCGGGTTTGATGATCCATGCGTTCCGGTCGGAAAGTTCGAATCACTTTACCGGCAAGAATATCAAATTCACTAATGATAGGGCTATCACGGAATCCTTGTGCCGTAACATAGAAAAAGCGATTAGGCTCCAACGAAACACAATCCGAACCGCCTATCGGGTCGTCCGACTCGGTAATAATTTTCCATTCGGGCAGCACGTCGCCACCGTATTCCGCTGCAAACACATAACGGTCGTTGGCAAGATACGTTTTGCCGTCCGCCATCCTAATCAACGCCGAGGGTTGTTTCTCATACGGCAACTCGAACGGATAACATATGCGCCCACCTTTTGCGGCGTTAGGAATCCATCCCGACTTGCCCTCATTGCCCCTTAAAAGAATGTCATCACCAATCCAGTCAACCAAAACACTTTTTATTGTTTCCGGCACAGAGATCTCCTCCCAAGCTCGGAAATTCAGCGGATCAGCCCCGACCTTTATCACAGTCTGCTTATGACGTTTTCGTTTTTCCTGCACAAGATGAATGAATTCCGCACAATACAAACCGTGTTCGTCGGAATAGTCATGCCCCCACAAATATGCTGGGGTATACTGCATTTCAATCTCCTCTTCTTTCGGCGGAAAAACGGTTAAATCCAAGAAGGTGTAATAACGCCCCGACGGATAATAACCGTCATAAATCTCATCGACACTGTGCGCAAACGTATAAGGATAAGTAAAATCAAGCAAAATATCGTATACGTTATGACACTGGTAAGGTAAACGCTGCCCCCAATCTAATCTCTTTGCTGGCGTTCCCCACTTTTTATGGGGTTGTTTCAATGCCGATAGCGGTATATTTTCCGCCTTCATACGTTGCTCAAAAGCGTCCGACTCATCCTTACGGCAAAGGTAGAGTGCATAACCGTCATCACCCGAATCCACCTGATACAAGACTAAATCATCACCGCTTAACTCCTGCCCTAATGCCGGCAAAAACGTATCGGCATCCGTCGTACTATAATTTTCAACCAATTGCCGAAATGTCGCCCGCTCAAACACTGATTCATAAGCCGGAAAGCAATGCCTTAACGCACATTCGGCGTCGCCGACCGTCGCTTTCCAGTCAATCCACGAACAATTTTCTTCCACAACATGTTCCATTTTCTTTCCTATAACTTCACAAATAATATTGCTCATCTTTAGGCATAATAACCGATTTGATCTATAATTCCACCGGCATTCTACAAGCGGTCACTTTCATGAAATATTTTGCAAATTTACCTAATATTCTTACCGGCAAAAGCCGTGCTCACTTAATCGCACTGCCGAATGCCTTATCCGATAAACATGCCTTGCAAGCCGAAACGGTTGAGGCTTTTTTACAATTGCAACAAGCGGCAAAACAGGCGGGCTTTAACTTGCAACCAGCAAGTACTTATCGTGATTTTGAACGACAAAAATGGATTTGGAATGCTAAATTTAACGGTGAACGTAAAGTCCACGATGACAATGGCTGTGCGTTAGATTTGACTTGCTTAGACGATTGGCAAAAATGCCAAGCGATTTTACGCTGGTCTGCCGTACCGGGGGCAAGCCGCCATCATTGGGGAACCGAAATCGATATTTTCGATCCGGATTTACTTCCCGAAGGACGACAACTCATGCTTGAACCGTGGGAATATCTGACAGGCGGTTATTTCCAACGTTTAACCAATTGGCTTTTAGTGAATGCGGAGCAATTCGGCTTCTACTTTCCGTTTATGCAAGATCACGGCAAACAAATCGGCATGGAGCCTTGGCATATCAGCTACTTCCCGATCGCCGAACATTACGAGCGGTCACTTTCGCCTGATATTTTGCAAACGGCGTGGCAAGGAGAAGAGGTTAGTGGTAGTGAGAGTTTGTGCCGACATATTGATGATTTATTCAAACATTACATTTTATGACCGCAGGGGCAAATGACATTTGCCCATCCAAATGAAATGATAAATTGAAAATAATGGGGCGAATGTCATTCCTCCTACACAAAAAATTTAATAACAATGAATATTCAATTAATTAACGAAAGCGATGCCACCGATAAATTCCAACTCCTCTGCGAAAAATGGCGGCTATGTCATCAGCCTGATGCCGCATTAGCCTTAGTCCAAACCAACGAACGTTTGGAATTGCGTAAACTCGATGAACCGAAATTAGGAGCGATTGCCGTGGATTTTGTCGACGGCACCATGGCTCATCGGCGTAAATTCGGTGGCGGGCGCGGTGAAGCGGTAGCCAAAGCCGTCGGTATTAAAGGCGATTATTTGCCGACCGTCATTGACGCAACGGCAGGGTTGGGACGTGATGCCTTTGTCTTGGCTTGTGTCGGTTGCAAGGTCAACTTGGTTGAGCGCAATCCGGTGGTCAGCGCATTATTGGAAGACGGTTTAAATCGCGCTTACCAAGATGCGGAAATCGGCAAATTTATGCAAGAACGCATGGTGTTGTTACCCGTACATTCCATTGCCGAACTCGATCCGATAAAAGATGCTGCCGATGTCGTTTATCTCGATCCGATGTATCCGCACAAGCAGAAAAGCGCCTTAGTCAAAAAAGAAATGCGGGTATTCCAACAATTGGTCGGTGCAGATTCGGACTCGGATGATTTTTTCTTTCCCGCCACACAATTGGCGCGTAAACGTGTTGTGGTAAAACGCCCCGATTACGCCCCGTTCCTTGCCGAACAAAAACCCGACTTCAGCCAAGAAACTAAAAATCACCGTTTTGATGTGTATTTATCACATAAATAATATAAAAAAACCGCCGGATATGATCCGACGGCTTCTCTCTCACTAAAGCACTTCAATCGCCTTATACTGCGCTTGCAATTTCTCAAGTCCGTCTTGGTACTCTTGCATTTTTTCACGCTCTTTCGCAATAACTTGTTCTGGTGCTTTTGCTACAAAGGCTTCGTTGCTGAGTTTGCCTTCGATACGTTTCACTTCGCCGTTCAATTTTTCGATCTCTTTGGTCAAACGAGCAAGCTCGGCATCTTTGTTGATAAAGCCAGCCATTGGCACTAATACTTCCGCATTACCAACTAATTTCGCCACTGAAAGCGGAGCTTCTTCGCCTTGGGCAAGCACTTGTACGCTGTCTAACTTCGCCATTGCTTTTAACAAGCGGTCGTTTTCCGCTAACATTTTGCAATGTTCGTCAGACAGGTTACGCACTAAGAAATCCAAGCCTTTACTTGGGGCGATGTTACATTCTGCACGGATATTACGCACCGCAACAATCAACTCTTTCAACCAGTTGATTTGCATTTCCGCCGCTTCGTCAATTTGGTTTTCTTCCACTTTCGGGAAAGGTTGCAGCATAATGGTGTCACCTTCTACCCCTGCAAAGCCTTTGACTTTCTGCCAGATTTCTTCCGTGATAAACGGAATAATCGGGTGGGCTAAACGTAACAGTTTTTCTAATACACGCACAAGGGTTTGGCTTGCACCCCGTTTTTGAGCTTCCGTACCGTTTGCAAGGACCGGTTTGGTGAGTTCTAAGTACCAGTCACAGAATTGGTTCCAAGTGAACTCGTAAATGGTATTTGCCGCCAAGTCGAAACGGTATTGGCTTAAGGCATCACGGAACTCGCCCACAGTGCGGTTGAATGTGGATTCGATCCAACGATCCGCCAAACTGTATTCCACTTCACCTGCCGATAAATCTAATTTATCGTTGGTGAGTACGAAACGGCTCGCATTCCATAATTTGTTACAGAAATTGCGGTAGCCTTCCAAACGTTTCATATCCCAGTTGATGTCACGCCCGTTGCTCGCTAATGCCGCCAAGGTGAAACGCAAGGCGTCTGTTCCGTGTGGAGCGATACCATTTTCAAACTCTTTACGGGTCGCTTTGGCAATTTTTTCTGCCAACTGCGGTTGCATCATATTGCCCGTGCGTTTTTCAAGCAGATCTTCAAGGCTGATACCGTCAATCATATCAATCGGGTCTAATACGTTCCCTTTTGATTTCGACATTTTTTGCCCTTGTTCATCACGGATCAAACCTGTTACATACACAGTTTTGAACGGTACTTGCGGTTTACCGTTTTCATCTTTGATGAAGTGCATCGTAAACATAATCATACGAGCCACCCAGAAGAAGATGATGTCAAAGCCTGTGATTAACACATCAGTCGGGTGATACATTTTGAGTTCTTTGGTTTGCTCCGGCCAGCCCAAGGTTGAGAATGTCCATAAGCCTGATGAGAACCAAGTATCCAACACGTCTTCATCTTGTTTTAAGGCTAAATCTGCCGGTAAGTTGTATTTTGTACGCACTTCAGCTTCATCGCGTGCCACATAAACGTTGCCTTCCGCATCGTACCACGCAGGGATACGGTGTCCCCACCATAATTGGCGAGAAATACACCAGTCTTGAATATCACGCATCCAAGAGAAGTACAGGTTTTCATACTGTTTCGGCACGAATTGAATTTCGCCGTCTTCCACCGCTTTGGTTGCTACTTCGGCAAGCGGTTTCACGCTCACATACCATTGGTCTGTCAGCATCGGCTCAATCGGCACGCCACCACGGTCACCATAAGGCACTTTTAAGTCGTGTGGTTTGATTTCCTCTAACAAGCCAAGGGCTTCAAAGTCTGCCACGATTTTCTTACGAGCCGCAAAACGCTCTAAACCTTGATAATCAGCCGGGATAATTGCGACATAATTTTGCAATGGTTTGCCGTCCGAGCCGATAATTTCCGCTTCATCACGAATGTCCGCATTTAAGGTCATCACGTTCACCATTGGCAACTGATGACGCTTACCTACTTCATAGTCGTTGAAGTCGTGAGCAGGGGTAATTTTCACCACGCCCGTACCGAACTCACGATCTACATAATCGTCCGCAATAATCGGGATTTCACGGTTTGCAAGCGGTAGGATCACGGTTTTGCCGATCAAAGACTGGTAACGCTCATCTTCAGGATGAACCGCCACTGCCGTATCGCCTAACATCGTTTCAGGACGAGTAGTCGCCACCACCAAATAATCTTTACCGTCCGCCGTTTTCGCACCGTTGGCTAACGGATAACGGAAATGCCACAGCGAGCCTTTGCTCTCTTTGTTTTCCACTTCAAGATCGGAAATCGCCGTATGTAATTTCGGATCCCAGTTTACCAAGCGTTTACCACGATAAATCAAGCCTTCTTCGTGTAAACGTACGAACACTTCTTTTACCGCATTGGACAAGCCTTCGTCCATCGTAAAACGCTCACGATCCCAGTCGATCGAGTTACCTAAACGACGCATTTGTTGTCCGATCGTGCCACCTGAATAGGCTTTCCACTCCCAGATTTTATTGATGAACGCTTCACGCCCGTAATCGTGACGAGTTTTGCCTTCTTCTGCCGCAATTTTGCGTTCCACCACCATTTGGGTCGCAATCCCTGCGTGGTCTGTACCCGCTTGCCATAGGGTGTTATTACCTTCCATACGGTTAAAACGGATTAAAGTATCCATTAAAGTTTGCTGGAATGCGTGCCCCATATGCAAACTCCCCGTCACATTTGGCGGTGGAATTGCGATACAGTAACTTGGAACATTCGGGTTTTCATTCGGCTTAAAATAGCCTTGTTCTTCCCAGTGTTTATAAAGTGCTTGTTCGACTGCCGATGAGTCGAAACGATCTGCCATTTCGAATTTTTGGGTCATTTTGTTTCTCTTAAATTTAGCTACCTTTTAAATTTGTTTTTTAATGAAATCCACATATCTTTAATTCTGATTTTTATTCCAGTCCATAAAAAATTTATAACTAATAATGTGATAGATATTGTAGTTACCTTAATTGCCAACTCTTCTTGAATATTAATTCCAAAAAATTCTATCGGTGAAATAGTACTGTAAAAAGAAACAAATACACAACATAAACATAAAAATATGATTAATATCATCATAAATAGAAATTGATTCGAAACTATTATTTTTCGGCTAGCTAGCTCATATTGATCATTACTAATTTCTGTAATAACTGTTTTTATAGTTTTTGTGTTTTTATAAGAAATTTTAGCTGTACCATCTTTCTCTCCATCTTTGAGTGCTTTTGCTATAGTACTTATTATTGTTGTTTTATTACTTTCATTATCACCTAGTTTAGATAAGACATTTTCTAACGATATATAAAATTCCTGTTCATCTTTATGTTTGATATAAAGAACAATAGCAACAATTGCCAAAATTATCATTATCAATAGTAAATATGACATAAATCTTTCCATTATATATCCTTAAAATAAAATTAACTTGATAGTATTTACAGTATAATTTATCGTAATCGCTTATTTGCAAGATTTTACTAAAACCCAATTGCTTGCAATCCACATACAGCAAGCCGTACGTGGTTACGATCAGCCTTCGGCTGAATGAGCCACGCTGTGGCTCTTTTTCCAATCCCTAGCCCCAACGGGGCTGAATTATGCGTAACCTAGTACGGCTTTGCCGTGCTAGGGATAAAGCAAATTTTACTCACCGACTTCGTTTTTACCGCTGCCAAATCTCCCCTAACCCCTCTTTGCTAAAGAGGGGAACTGGCTCAAACGAAAATATAAAATCGAAGTACTTCAAAAAGAGGCTCAATTTTTTAGATGAGCGATTATTTTCTTCGATCTGATCCCCCTCTTTAGTAAAGAGGGGTTAGGGGAGATTTGTCAAACACAATAACTAAGTAAAAAAATCTCAATATTATTGCGCATATTCAATCACTCGAATAAAACCATTTGGATGATGCTCAATCAAATCCCCGTTTTCACGTCGATAAGTCACGACTTCACGCTTCTTCTTATCATCCATCCACGCTTTAAATTGAATCTGCAACTGGCGTTGTTGTTCTCTAATTTGTTCGATTTTGGTCATTTTATTTCTCCAAAATTCTCAAATACCGATCTAACTCTTGAATTTCATAATCCGCAATTAATTCCGTTAAAGTCACCGTACTTTGCTGATTCTTATGAAAATCATCAAAACATTGATAATATTTTGCTCGGTTCGTAAATTTAATATCAATCGGTAAATAACCTTGTTTAAGCAATTCAAAATTAATCAGCAATCGCCCAGTTCGTCCGTTACCATCAATAAAAGGATGAATACTCTCAAACGCCAAATGTAACCAGCTAATGGCTTCAATCGGGTGAAGTCCGGTCAATTTCTGCTGATATTTTTCAATTAAGCGTTGCATTTCTTCCGCAATTAAATAAGGTGCAGTCGGTTCGTTTTCAGCCCCTAAAATACGCACAGGAATTTTACGATAAACACCGCGATTTTCTGCACTCCCCATTAATACCAAAGAATGAATATCTTTAATCGTGCGTTCGGTTAATGGCTCATTATTTACCACTAATTCATAAATATAATTAAACGCGTCTTTAAAACCGATAATATCCAAATGTTCACGAATCGGTTTTTCCGCAATGGTGATACCTTCTTTTAAAATCAGCACGGTTTCTCGCAATGTGATTGTATTTCCTTCAATCGCATTAGAGTTATAACTACTCTCAATAATAAATTCTTCTCGCAAGCGTTGCACTTCCGCAGTGGAAAGCGGGCGATATTGAGTCAGCTGATTTTTTAAGTATTCAATTTGGTTTAGTTTATGATTGTGCATTTATCTACTTATTAAGGTTTATATAAATTATTTTTAACATATTGATAAATCTTCAAAGCGGCATTTTCAATTTTTTCTGCTTGCCTATTTAATTCTTCATTAGTAATTTCATCCGGCTGTTCAACTAAAGTAGAATAATACTTAATTAAATCTAATTCAGGTTGAATATCTTTTGGTAATTGCTGTATTCCTGCAAGTTCAATACCATACATATACGTTACGCACCAATCCTCAGAAATAAAAAATTCACCATCACCCAAATCACGAATTTCAAATTGAGCATAGTAAATACCTTTACCTCGATTTAAACGATCAATCAGCTCATTGTAATATCGAAAAATAAGATCTAAATAGCGTTCTAAAGCCTTCTTATTTTTCCATTGGGGTTCTTGATAACCCCATAATCTTGGCAGCCATTGGCTTGGTTGAATTAAGGTTGGTGAGGAAAGAATAGCAGTCAGGAAACCGTCTAACTCTACGAGAGAATAAATTCCCCTATCATCTTCTTCACTTGCGTACTCTAGAATAAGTTGATCTAATTCCTCTAATTCGTCTTCAGATAGCGGTTTAAAATCCATCATTTTCATCATATTACTCACGCTTTACCATATCCAAATGCGGTATCCCATCTTCCAAATAAACCTCGGAAATCGGTTTAAACCCAAGCGATTGGTAAAAATCTTGCAAAGATATTTGCAAATTTCCGCCTAAATCCTACCGCTCGTAGCAATCATACGCCACGGCATTTTTGACATATTCCTCATAACGATAATAGCTATTTTCTAGTTCTTGATAATTGACCCGTTTACATTTGGCTAACGCCGGATCGTTTTCCTCCAACACTTTAATCGTGACTTTATATGTTCTTTCAGCAAGACCGTGGCTGGAAAACCCAAAAGGTCCGAAACTCGGAATGACGTAGTCCACCGGCACAAGTCCCCGTATGTAAAACGATACGCCTTTTAAATCTGTCGGGGAAAAATTACCGTCATGTGTCACACGACAGCCGGCATGTTCTATGGTGTATCCGTGCTCTTCCCCTTCTTTTAAAATAGGCAGGGCAGAGCAATCATACATATTGTGTTTGCTTGCTGTAGGATACCAATAATACGGCTTGCCTTTCACAGCGACGTAAGGCTCCGGTGGCGGATATGTCGCTGTTGAACACGCGTTGAGCACGCTCAATAATAGTGCCAAACAGATTATTTTCACAATACATTTCATAAAATGTCTCCTGCACGGGTGTTATCTGTGTCGGTTTGTTTGAATTTGCAAAATTTTGCCCGTTTTCGACCGCTTGTATTCCCCAATCCCTCCCTCGTTTTACGTTAATCAATACATGGTGGTACGGCATACGCTTTTTCAATACGGATTAACTTGTTTCGGGCTACACGGTAATTTGGTGAAACTGCCCTTCGTTTCCGTCTGTTAATGTGCTTTTTGCCTTAAGCGAAGGTTGTATTCGCCTTAACGTAAAACTACCCGAATCGTAAAATTAGAGTTCGTTCAACCAGTTGGCTTGCTGAATGAGCGTATCCAATTCGCGGTGTTGTTTAGCGATGTCGTCGGCTTGTTTGCGGATGCCTCGGACGTTCACCGCCGCCAGTATTTTTATTTCGCTGCGACTGTAACGGGATTGCTCCGGAGTCGCGGCGTTGGCAAGGTTGATCAACATGGCATGTTTGGCTTTGAGCAAATCACGCAAGGCAAGGGCTTCGACCATCGGCATGCCGTTTTCAAGTTGAATGCGGTTGTTGGCTTGGTTGATTGCCACGACGATTTTCTTTAATTGATCCGCCGTGTGATGGTATTCTTCCAGCAATTCCAATGGGTTTTCCGTCGGATGCTCACCTTCCTGATATTGTGCGTTTTGGTGTAAACGTTGGTTTAATTGCTCAAGTCGGCGTTGTAAGTCCGAGCGTTCAATCAAAGCTTCTGCCAGTTTCATTGCCTCTCCTTCATCTTATTGGGTGACAAGCGGTACGATTGTCGCTAAATTTTGCGAATTATCGCATTGTTCGAACCGTTTGTCATAAAATGATGGCAATTGTCTTTCAAGCGGATTGAACGGCGGTGTTTGCAGTGCTGTCAGGCAGGGTAAATTTCAGCAAGCGCCGTTTCTCTGTGTGTTCGGCTTGTTGATAAAAAGTGTAAAACTCTGCAGTTTTCTTACTGAGCTCGACACCGTTGATGATTTTTTGAGGCAGGCTTTTTCGCTGTTTCAAATCCGCTTTGACGTAACAGACGGCGCTGATCGTATAAAAATCCACATCAACGTGTAATTTTAAGTCGTCATACGCCACACCGAGGGTATAAAAATGATCTTGAACATACCATGTTAAATACTCACTTAAACGATCATTAAACAAGGTAAAAAATTCCCTCGCCTGTACATAATCATACAAATCAATCGTTAACGGATTATCACAATGAAACCGAAAATACAGGGCCTCTTTATCCGGGAACATATAGGTAATAAAACACACGACCGCTGATAAAAAAGTCAACGTCAGAAGAAGGTAAAACCAAATATCCATAATGTAAAAAGAAAAAAGAACGTGTTTTTTTAATTGTCTGCTTGTTCCGTCGTTAATTGCCAGCCGAGTTGGCGATATTGCTTATAACGCTCACGGGCAAGCGCCTTTTCCGTTTCATCCGCAGGTACGAAATCAATAATGTGCGTAAAGCTTTCAATAAAGTCCGGCAATTGCGTTTGAAGGGAAATCAGAATATCCCGACGCTGTGCATTGCGTCTGCCTTTCCAGCTGATTTCAATCGGCGTGGCATAAGCGGTGACTTCGCCGGAAAGGTTATGCGGAACGAAATCCTCCGGGTCTCTTGCCCAAAGCAGTTCGTCGATTTGCAGCGCTTGTTGTTCCGTTTCGCACGTGATCAGCACCCGTTTACCCGCCCGCCAAGCTTTCGCCGCAAGGGAACATGCCAGCATGTCGGTGGCGGAAACGTCTCCTTGAACGGTTTGATTGAGCAGATAAAAAGTGACTTGTTTCACGGTTTGTCCTAAACATAGTTGGAAGAGAAAGGCGGTCATTCTAACGGAATATGCTTAAAAATGGAAAATTCAGTCCTTAAATTTGCACAAATTTAAATATATCCGTCCGCCGAATATGTTCGTTTGTAATATCGGCAATAATTAAACGCACTATTCGGCGATATGTCGTTTATTTTAATTATCGGAAAAGGAATTAAAAAAACAGCCCCAAGCGGGGCTGAAATCTAAGATATGTTTTCATTCATTTTCGGGACGTTTATCTGAAAATATAACCGTCACGATTATTTTGAAATACCGTCCATCCATTGAAACAGCTCGTCCAGATCGTAGTCGCCCGAATGCGGCACCGCCCACGGTGTTTCGTAATCAACTTTTTTACCTTGCATCTGTAATTTGATTGCCAACATCGCACTAATAGCGTGCGACGTATCGCGATCGGACGTACCGACGCGAATCCGCCAATGTTCCGCAGCTTTCGGATTATCCACATAGCGCATGGCGTTCATCAGTTTGACAGTTTCCGCATCCGCCATACCGCCTTGAGCCGTACTGCGCTTGAGCGAATACTCGGTAAAGTGACGGTTGTTGACGGTCTCCGTACCGAACAGATTATTTTCCCCCCTACTTAAGTCAAAAGCATCGAATGCCGGTGGCGATTTCATCCGTTTTTCCGAATGAATGTAGCCGTTCCAATCCATATCGGTCACACCGTCTTGACTGAATGTCAACCATGTTTTATCACTTAAATCGCTACCGTTTTTACGGGCTTTATCCGCCGCTCGAACAATCACTTTTTTCACATAGTCTTTGAATGAGCCGTTGCCTTGTGCATCAAGAGTCAGCGCATTTCCTTTTTCATCTTTTAAGTTCAACCCGTTTAAATAGGCAGGGAATAAGGCTTTCAATTCGTTCGACGTTTGTATTTCCGCCGTGGTTAATGTACCTTCAAGTTTCGGCATCGGTTTTGAACGATCATTAAACGTAGCGGCATTCAGTTTACTCATATCCATACGGCTATAGTCGTTTAAGCCGTTAAACTCCCATTCATACGCGCTATCGGCATGTTCAAGATTGGTAATCGGGCAATAGGCAGAAACGGCAAAAATCGCATCACTGGCTTCCGCTGCACCGATTTGTTTGAAATAGTCCGCATAATCCGGGTTATCTCCGCTTGCGCCGAGTAACGCCGACAGCGCGCCGCCCGCACTGGTACCGTTGGAAATAATTTTGTTCGCATCGCCAGGCATTCTACCGTCATTAAAATGTAAATAACGAACTGCGGATTTTAAATCGATAATGACAGCAGGGGCTTTGCCGGTGTATTTCCCGCCTTGCTCTAAAGTTCGCCCGCGAGCGCCGACACTGGCAACAACATAACCTTTGGCGAGAGCGGTTTGAATTGCATTCGGTTTATCGCTGGCATCAACCCCTTTTTTGTCATAGGTTGCCGCTTTCGCCGGCATATAACCGCCAACGGCGTTCGGTAGGAAAATCGGTGCGGTTTGTGCGTTAAAGCCATTGATTTCACCGTTATTGAAATAGGCTTCCGGCACATAGAAATTGATGGTTTGGTAATCTGGCTCTAACGGATTTTGTACATACACGATTTTTTCAAAGGCACGGAATTTCACTTTTTCGCCATTTACCGTTGTCTCCAGACTTCGGTAGTGTTTATCATTGAATTCAAGTTGATAGCCCCTGTCGGTTTTATTGAAATAGGGCAGATCGGCAAGCGGATCTTGTTGAATAGGCGGTGCGGCAAACGCACTTGTACTGAGCGCTACGCTCATTAGCGCGGTAAAAGAAGAGTGGTTCATAAATACTCCTAAAATTGATAGATATACACGTCTGCTCATTTAGAAAAAGAACATGCTATTATGTTCCGAATATCCTGAAAAATAAAAAGGAACATGCCATGTTGCCTCAAACCATGATTGACTATTTGAACCGTCGCCACGTCGTCGGCATTACCGCACAATACCTCGGCGAGATGTGGGCGGCGAGTTGTTTTTATGCGTTTGATTTAACGAACGTCGGTTTGATCGTGTTGACTTCACGCGACACTCGGCACGGTCAATTAATGCTCAAATCCGCTGCGGTTGTCGGAACCATTTCCGATCAAGCGACAAACATCCGTCAAATTCAGGGAATTCAATTTGCCGCTCAGGCGATTTTGTTGGACGGAGAAGCCCGTAAGCAAGCGCTTGCGTTATACATAGCAAAACACCCGATTGCCCGTTTGCACCAAACGGACGTATGGCGTATTCGATTGGATAACGTGAAATTTACCGATAACACACGGCATTTCGGCTATAAAGAAATCTGGATACGCGATGACAAGCGGTCTGTTTCACACGATATTTTGCAAAATATTGCGCAAATCTGACCGCTTGTAAGGCTGATGATTAGGCTAAATCCGCGCCGTTGCTCGCAATAACTTTCTTATACCAAAAGAACGAATCTTTACGGATACGTTGGCGGGAGCCGTTGCCGTCATCATCGATATCGACGAAAATAAAGCCGTAGCGTTTCGACATCTCGGACGTTGACATACTGACCAAATCAATCGGTCCCCATTCAAGATAGCCCCACAATTCTACGCCATCGGTAATCGCTTCCTGCATTTGGCGAATATGAGCGCGTAGGTAATCGATACGGTAGCTGTCGTGGACTTTACCGTCTTCAACTTTATCATAAGCGCCCAAGCCGTTCTCGACAATAAACAGCGGTTTTTGATAACGGTCGTACATTTCGTTTAAGGTTAAACGCAACCCGATCGGATCGATTTGCCAACCCCAATCGGACGCTTGTAAATACGGATTTTTCACCCCTTCAATCAAGTTACCACCAACACGTTCGCCCTGATCTTCATGGGTGGTAACGCAGACTGACATGTAATAACTGAATGAAATGAAGTCGACCGGATATTGTTTGAGAATTGCATCATCCCCCGCTTCTTTTTGAATGTGAACATTATTTTCCGCCCAATGACGCAGCATATATTTCGGGTATTCTCCGCGGGCATGAACATCCGTATAGAACAGATTTTGCTGATTGCCCCATTGCGCTTTGCGTTGATCCAACGGATCCGCCGTCAGCGCGTAATGCAACATTCTTGCCAACATGCATCCCATTTTTCCGTCAGGAATGATCTCATGCAACGCTTTGGTGGCAAGGGCGCTGGCAACAAACTGGTGATGTAGCGCTTGGTATTTGGCGTTCTCACGTTCGGCTTCAGGTACGCGATCGATCACTAAACCGGCGCCGGTATACGGGCTATGCATGGTGACCATATTGATTTCATTGAAGGTTAACCAATATTTCACTTTATCTTTATAGCGACGGAACACGGTTTCGGCATAACGGACAAAATGCCCGACAACGGCTCGGTCTAAGAAGCCGTTATAGCGTTGAACCAAGCCAAGCGGAATCTCATAGTGGCAGAGCGTAACCATCGGTTGAATACCGTGTTTGAGTAATTCGTCAAAGATGCGATCGTAAAACGCCAAGCCTTCCTCGTTCGGTTGTTCATCATAACCGTTCGGGAAAATACGCGCCCAGTGAATCGAGATACGGAACATTTTAAAGCCCATTTCCGCCAACAGTGCAATGTCGTCTTTATAAGTGTGATAGAAATCAATCCCGTCACGTTTCGGAAAACGCGCATTAAATTTACCGGAAAGAATCTCTTCAATACGTTGTGAAGACACTTCAATAGATGCACTGTGCGCCCCCCGTTCCGCTTTCGGCACGAAAGCCACCATATCCGCACTGGATAAGCCTTTGCCGCCTTGGTCGAAACCGCCTTCGATTTGGTTTGCCGCCGTGGCTCCGCCCCATAAAAAGTGTTGCGGGAAAGGTTTTAAATTACTCATAGAAACGTCTCCTGTGTTGAGTGAATGTTCTGTTAGCAGGGCAATAAAAAAGCCTAAGCAAACCGGGTTTTGTCTCCCGATTTGCTTAGGCTTGCCGAATTAACGTAACACCCTAAGGGTTATTAATACGCCCGACTATACGCCGAATGAAAAATGATTTCAAAGTCGATACCGTGAAAATGTGAATGAGATCACAAAAAATGTTTATTTAACCGCGCTAAGTGAATTTAAGTTGTTTTTGGCAAAAATTATCCGAAAAACACCGCCGAGAGTCCTCTTTCCCATTCTTATTTCATATATCACATTCGGTTTTCGTATTTCTCACGCGAAATCGGGGATGTTTTAATGCTGCCGACTTGCAAAAACAGTGGCTGATCTTCCCAGCGGAGCGCCACGGATGACACTCAAGGAGATCCTGATGAAAAACAGTCTATCGAAAAATAACCTTCGCCATACCCTGAATGCCATTAAACACATTCCTTTATTTGCCGGCATGCTGACCGTAATGATGACATCGGTTTCCCACGCCAATGAATTATTAAACGTCTCTTACGATCCGACTAGAGAATTATATAAAAGCTATAACCAAGTGTTTGCCGAACATTGGAAAGCCACGCAAGGGGAAACCGTTCGAATTAAAACCTCCCACGGTGGTTCCGGCAAACAAGCGCGTTCCGTTATTGACGGCTTGCAAGCCGATGTCGTGACATTGGCTTTAGCGGGCGATATTGATGCGATAAATCGCAACCAAACGCTTATTGAACCGGGTTGGCAAAAAGAGTTTGCCAACAACAGTACGCCTTACACTTCTACTATTGTTTTTTTAGTAAGGAAAGGAAATCCGAAAAATATCCGCGATTGGGACGATTTAACCCGTGAGGGCGTAGAAGTCATTACACCGAATCCGAAAACCTCGGGCGGTGCACGTTGGAACTTTTTAGCGGCATGGGCGTTTGCTAAAGAAAAATTCGGTTCGGACGATAAAGCCTTGGAATTCGTCACGACCATTTACAAACATGCTCCCGTACTGGATACCGGTGCGCGAGGGGCGACCACCAGCTTTGTCCAACGGGGATTGGGGGATGTATTGATTGCTTGGGAAAACGAAGCGCATTTGGCATTAAACGAACAAGGCGGTAGTGAATTTGAAATTGTGACGCCCTCTCTCTCCATTCTTGCCGAACCACCCGTAGCGATCGTTGATAAAGTCGTGGATAAGAAAGGAACCCGCCGACAAGCAACGGCATATTTGGAATATCTCTATAGTGACGAAGCGCAGCATATCATTGCCAAAAGTTTTTATCGTCCGAGCAATCCGACCATTCTTGAACAATATCGTCAACAATTTCCGACATTAAAACTGGTGACCGTCGATCACTATTTTAACGGCTGGGAAAACGCACAAAACACCTATTTTGCCGACGGTGGGATTTTCGACAAAATTTTTGCCGAACTGAATAAATAATCGGCGGGCGTTCGAATCGGATTCGGGCGCCAAAATAAGGAGTGATTTATGGCTATCGTTTCCTCCCGTATTATCCCGGGGTTCGGATTGACGCTGGGTTATACCGTGAGTTTTTTAAGCATTATTGTGTTGATTCCGTTATTCGGATTGTTTTTATTTTCCACTCAAATTACTTGGGCGGAATTAGTCGAATTACTGACCGGTAAGCAACTGCTACTGTCGTTATGGCTCTCTTTACGTACAGCCTTTACCGCCGCACTATTAAATGCCCTGTTGGGCGGTATTTTAGCGTGGACATTGGTGCGTTACCGTTTTGTCGGACGTAAATTTATCGATACTTTTATCGATATGCCGTTTGCCTTACCGACTGCCGTCGCCGGGATCGCTTTAACGGCAATTTATGCGCAAAACGGTGTTATCGGGCAGTGGTTTTCGATAAAAATCGCTTATACCCCAATCGGCATTACCTTAGCGTTACTGTTTGTCACCTTGCCGTTTGTCGTCAGAACACTGCAACCGGTATTACAAGATTTACCGAAAGACGTGGAAGAAGCCGCCGGCATTTTGGGGGCAAACCGACTACAGATTTTCTTTCACGTGATTTTACCCGCCATTTTGCCCGCTTGGATTACCGGTTTTACGCTGGCATTTGCCCGCGCCATCGGCGAATACGGTTCCGTCGTCTTTATTGCCGGTAACATTCCGTTTAAAACCGAGATCTTACCGTTACTGATTGTGTCAAAACTGGATCAATATAATTATGTCGGTGCCGCCGCCTTAGGAATTTTAATGTTACTTATCTCGTTCACGTTGTTATTCGCAATTAACCTGATTCAACGTCGATTAGCCGATTTTGCGTCTTAAGGAGCAAAGATGTCAGTAACTACATCTAAATACACTGTGACGGATTATGCTTTAATTATCCTCTCTTTCATTATTTTTGCCGTCTTATTGGTACTTCCGTTGTATGTGGTTGTTTCACAAGGATTGAGTGAAGGCTTTCCCGTTTTTTGGGAAAATATTCTTGAACCGGATACCATTTCTGCGTTAAAGCTGACCTTGCTTGCCGCCGCTATTGCGGTGCCGTTAAACATCATATTCGGTATCTCTGCGGCGTGGTTAGTCACTAAATATCAGTTCAAAGGACGGCAATTTCTGATTACCTTAATTGATTTGCCTTTCTCCGTCTCACCGATTGTCGCCGGTTTGATTTATGTCTTGCTGTTCGGCGCACAAAGCTGGTTATATCCGTATTTGACCGAATGGGATATCCAGATCGTTTACGCCGTTCCCGGCATCATACTTGCCACGATATTTGTTTCCGTACCGTTTGTCGCACGCGAGCTTATTCCGATTATGGAGGCACAGGGAACCGGTGAAGAAGAAGCGGCAACGGTACTCGGCGCAAACGGCTGGCAAATCTTTTGGCATGTCACTTTACCGAATATCAAATGGGCATTATTACACGGTGTCGTACTATGTACCGCCCGCGCGTTAGGGGAATTCGGCGCCGTTTCGGTTATTTCGGGGCACATCCGCGGTTACACCAACACGTTACCGTTACATATCGAAATTTTGTACAACGAATACAACATTGTCGCGGCATTCAGCGTGGCGATTTTATTATTACTTCTTTCACTCGTTTTATTATTAGCCCGTCAATGGACGGAAAGTAAATTGAGCCGCGAATTGGCCTAGGGGGATTCATGAGCATTACCATTGAACATATTCAAAAAACCTTTGATCACTTCACCGCCTTAAAAGACATCAACTTTACCGTAAACAAAGGTGAACTGGCGGCATTACTCGGACCGTCCGGTTGCGGTAAAACGACGCTTTTGCGTATTATTGCCGGATTGGAACAGCCTACAAGCGGTCAGATCTTCTTTGAAAATTGCAATGTCAGCGCACTCAGCGCCAAAGATCGCGATATCGGCTTTGTTTTTCAAAGTTACGCATTGTTTCGACATATGACCGTCGCACAAAATGTAGCATTCGGCTTAAAAGTTAAACCGAGAGCTCAGCGTTTAAGTGATGCGGAAATTGATCGTAAAGTACGCGAATTATTGGATTTAGTTCAGCTTAACCGTTTTTCAAGCCATTACCCCGATCAGCTTTCCGGCGGACAGCGTCAACGTGTCGCCTTGGCTCGGGCATTGGCCATTCAACCGAAAGTACTGCTACTTGATGAACCGTTCAGCGCATTGGATGCAACGGTACGGAAAGAACTTCGTCGCTGGCTGCGGGATTTTCATCATGAAATCAATGTCACTAGCCTGTTTGTAACGCATGATCAAGATGAAGCATTGGAAGTTGCCGATAAAATCATCGTGATGAATAAAGGACAAATAGAGCAAATCGGCACGCCCGATCAAGTCTATAAACAACCGAAAACCGCGTTTGTGGCGCATTTTTTAGGCGAAGTAAATGCACTGCACGGCTTTGTAGAACGAAATATGTTAAAAATCGGTCAATTCTCGCAAACATTAAATCAACATTATATTTCGCAATCCGCCATCGCCTATGTACGCCCGCATGAAATTACCTTGACGAAAAAAGCGATTGATAACGCCATTCGCGGAGAAATTATTCGGATCCATACGGCAGGTCCGACAATTTTTGTTGAAGTTGCGGTGAAACATAATGAAAAACCGATTGAAGTCTCCGTTAACCACACACAATTCGAACAAGAAGATTTTAAGATCGGCGAACCCGTTTCATTGATTCCCGCTTTAGTGAATGTCTTTTTACGTGACGAATTAATCGAATTTATGATTTAAACGACACTCACCGAGCGCGTTTATTATTCCTAAATTCTCTACATTATATTTTCTTATTCTTTTTAAGAATAAACGTTTTGCCGTATAACACCGGCAACAGTGAGATTACCGCAATACTGTTTTACACGACGGCGATTTCAATATTATCGACCAGTCCGTTATTTGGGAGTATGGAATGAATTATTTACCTATTTTTGTGGATTTAAAACAGCGACCGGTGTTGGTCGTCGGGGGCGGACATGTTGCCGCACGTAAAATTGATGCGTTATTGAAAGCCCAAGCCATCGTCAAAGTCGTCGCGGAAAAGCTCCACCGCTCACTCCAAAAATTAGCGGATGAAGGAAAAATCGAATGGTATGCCACAACGTTTCAGGATGAACAAGTCAACCAAGCGTATTTAATTATTGCCGCTACCGACGACAACGCCCTGAATCAGCGGGTTTTCCATGCCGCAGAATCACAACAACGTTTGGTCAATGTGGTAGACGAACAATCTTTATGCAGTTATATCTTTCCGTCGATAGTGGATCGCTCGCCGGTTCAAATTGCGATTTCCAGCGGCGGCGCTTCACCGGTGTTAATCCGACTATTACGGGAAAAATTGGAAACCCTGATTCCGCAAAATGTCGGGATAATGTCCGACATTTCAGCCCGTTGGCGGAATGCGGTAAAAAATCAATTTGCCCATCTGACCCAACGTCGCCGTTTTTGGGAAAAGCTGTTTACCAACCAGGCGTTTCAGCGTTTCACCGAAAACCATCAAATCGAACAGGCGGAAGCCTTGCTCCAACGTGAATTAGAAGCAGAAAACCCGATCATCGGCGAGGTGTCGTTAGTCGGCGCAGGTCCCGGTGATGCCGGTTTATTAACCTTGAAAGGATTGCAAACGATCCAACAAGCGGATGTCGTGTTATACGATGCGTTGGTCTCCGAAGCTGTATTGGAATTGGTACGACGCGATGCAGATAAAGTATTCGTCGGCAAACGGGCGGGTAAACACAGTGTGGCACAGGAAGAGACCAACCAACTGTTAGTCAAATACGCCAAACAGGGGAAACGGGTAGTACGCTTAAAAGGCGGTGATCCCTTTGTTTTCGGACGTGGCGGCGAAGAACTGGAAACCCTGAAATCCGCCGGCATTCCGTTTACCGTTGTACCGGGCATTACCGCGGCACTCGGCGCCGCCGCCTATGCCGGTATTCCGCTGACCCATCGAGATCATGCTCAAACCGCCATGTTTATTACGGGGCATCTTAAACCGAACGGCACCGCTTTAAAATGGGAAACCCTTGCGCAGGGTAATCAAACCTTAGTGGTGTATATGGGGACGATTAACGCAAAAGAATTAAGCGAACGGCTTCAACAACACGGGAGGGCGGCGGACACCCCGGTGGCAATCATCAGCCACGGTACACTGGCGAATCAGCAGGTCCAAACGGGAGAACTACGGGAATTAGCCCGATTAGCCGAACAAGCCGAGACACCGGCGTTAATCGTTATTGGTGAAGTCGTTAAATTGCAATCCGAATTGGCTTGGTTCGGCCAACAGGCAGGGCAATTTATCTCAACCCAAGAAACCCTTTGGACACCGCCGCAACCCTACCTTGCGCCGATCGAAAAATTACCCTTAGCGTCTTAAAAAAGACATAATACAAGCGGTGGCTTTTGCAAATTATTTTGCAAAAGCCTTTTTTATCGGGTTTTCGCAAAAGAATTAAAAAGTTCATGATATACCGGAAAGGTATAAAAAATGCAGCCAAATAAAAGCCGTTCTTATTTGGAACAGCATAATGTTGATTTCTCTTATTCTTTTGCTATTCATATTCTAAAAAACTCTAAACCATATTCTCTTATTATTTTTAAGAATAAAAATTACGATTTATAACTAGCATTACGAATCACCATGCAGGACAAACACAATGAGTTTTTTACGACCGCAATTATGGACGATTCCGCAACCGGATCAGCACGTTGCGGCAAACCTTGCCGATAAACAACGTACATTGATTTCACGGATTCGACAGATTGCCGACCAACACCATAATGCAAAATTTGCCAGCAGTTTAGCCGTAGAAGATTTGGTCATCACCGACGCTATCGTCAAAAGCGGGGCGAACATAACGGTTTTTACCCTTGAAACCGGCAAATTAAACCCGGAAACGCTGGCATTAATCAAAACGATTCAGCGTACCTATCCGACACTGCAACTGCAACTGTTTTATCCCAATGCCGCTGCCGCTAAAAAGTATGAAACCGAGCACGGTAAATTTGCCTTTTACGACAGCGTCGAATTGCGTCGGGAATGCTGCTTTATCCGTAAAATCGAACCGCTCAACCGTGCGCTCGCCGATGCCGACGCATGGTTAACCGGACAGCGCCGCGAACAATCCGTTACCCGCACCGAGCTGGCGTTTCACGAACAAGACAATGCACGCCACATCGATAAATACAACCCGATTTTCGATTGGTCGGAGCAAGAGGTGTGGGCTTATATCTTGCATCATCACATTCCGTATAACGATTTGTATAATCAAGGTTTTCCGAGTATTGGGTGCGAGCCTTGTACTAAGCCGGTTCGTCTTGGTGAAGATATTCGTGCCGGACGTTGGTGGTGGGAAAATAAAGACAGCAAAGAGTGCGGATTACATAAATAGGAAGAACATATGACAACACAACATCACATTCAAGACGGTCATTTAGACTGGTTAGAAGCCGAATCCATTCATATTATTCGCGAAGTCGTTGCCGAATGTAGCAACCCGGCGTTACTGTTTTCCGGCGGGAAAGATTCCGTCGTATTACTCGCCTTGGCACGCAAAGCGTTCCAATTGGAAGGACGTGATTTCGTGCTGCCGTTTCCGCTCGTCCATATCGACACCGGTCATAACTACCCGGAAGTCATCACCTTTCGTGACGAACAGGTCAAAAAATTAAACGCTAAATTGGTTGTCGGGCATGTGGAAGATTCCATTGCGAAAGGCACAGTCGTATTACGCAAAGAAACCGATTCCCGTAATGCCGCACAAGCGGTCACTTTGCTCGAAACCATTGCAGAAAACGGGTTTGATGCACTGATGGGCGGTGCCCGTCGCGATGAAGAAAAAGCCCGCGCCAAAGAGCGGATTTTTTCATTCCGTGACGAATTCGGGCAATGGGATCCGAAAGCGCAACGCCCTGAATTATGGTCGCTTTACAACGCCAAATTACATAAAGGCGAAAACATGCGGGTATTCCCGATTTCCAACTGGACCGAACTGGATATTTGGCAATATATCGCCCGTGAAAAACTCGAACTTCCGCCGATTTATTACGCCCATGAACGTGAAGTTGTCCGCCGCAACGGTTTGTTGGTGCCGGTCACACCGATCACACCGAAAACACCGAACGAACAGAGTGAAATCCTCTCGGTTCGCTTCCGCACCGTCGGTGACATCAGCTGCACTTGCCCTGTCGCCAGTCGGGCGAAAGATCCGTTCGATATCATCAAAGAGACCGCTGTGACCGAAATTTCCGAACGCAGTGCGACGCGAATGGACGATCAAGTCAGTGAAGCCGCCATGGAGCAACGTAAAAAACAGGGCTATTTTTAATTTTGACAGGACAACATCATGAGTAAGTTAAATCAATATGCACCGCTGCGTTTTATCACCGCCGGGAGTGTAGACGACGGTAAAAGCACGCTTATCGGACGTTTGCTGTACGACAGCAAAGCTCTACTAAGCGATCAACTGTTAAGCCTCAACAAATCCAAAAACCAAGGGGAAGTAATCGATTTTTCCATTTTAACCGACGGCTTGGAAGCTGAGCGGGAGCAAGGCATTACCATCGACGTCGCTTACCGCTATTTTTCAACGGCAAAACGTAAATTTATCATCGCCGACACCCCGGGGCACGAGCAATACACCCGCAACATGGTAACGGGCGCGTCCACCGCCCACGCCGCCGTGGTGTTAATTGATGCCTCCCAGCTGGATTTCGACCAAGCGTCGTTGGAATTGTTACCGCAAACCAAACGCCATTCGGCGATTTTAAAGCACCTTAATTGCCCGCATGTGTTGGTTGCCGTCAATAAAATGGATTTACTCGATTTTGATCAAAGTAAATTCGATCGCATTACGCAGGCTTACCGCCGATTAGCGGAACAACTCGGTTTGAAAGACGTGCATTTCATCCCGGTTTCCGCACTGCAAGGCGACAACATCGTGCATCACAGCGAACGCACGCCGTGGTATCAAGGCGAACCGCTGTTAACCGTATTGGAAAATCTGCCGAGTAACGAATATGTTTCGGAGCGCGCAGAAGATTTCCACTTCCCGGTACAACTGGTTATCCGTTTAGACAGCGATAAACAAGACGATTTTCGCGGCTATCAAGGACGCATTGAAGCCGGTAGTATCTCTGTCGGCGACAAAATTCGGATTGAACCTGCGGGGCTGATTTCTCACGTTCGTGAAATCATCACGCCGAAAGGTATCGTGACTCAAGCTGCCGCCGGCGAACAAGTAACCCTCCGTTTGACGGATGATATTGATGTTTCGCGCGGTGATACCTTTGTCGCCGCCGACGCTGCCGTTTCGCCGACCAAACGACTTCGCGCCACCGTCTGTTGGTTTGATCAGCGCCCGCTCAACCCGGCGCGTAAATACTTACTCAAACACACCACGCAAACGGTGTTCGCCAAAGTCAGCCGTATCGATCATCTGCTGGACGTACAAACATTAACGAAATTCACTGAAGCGGATACGTTGAAACTCAATGATATCGGAGAAGTAGAACTCAGCTTACAAAAACCGATTACCGCCACGACGTATCAACACAATATCGCCACGGGGTCGTTTATTTTGATTGATGAAGCGACGTATCACACCGTTGCCGCCGGCATGATTTTGACGACGGAAGCATGACACTTTCTTGATTTTTTATGTGGGAAATAAAATGAGCATTGAAAACACCAGGGATTTTCCCTTTCCGCCCGAGACGGCAGCACTGCTTGCCAATTTAGACAACCTTCAACTGGCATGGCTGTCAGGTTACTGCTGGGCAAAAGCCAAGGGGGAAAACGGATTTGCAAAAAATACGACGGAACCGACCGCTTGTCACGTAAGCGCCGAACCGCTGTCCGTCACCGTTCTGTCCGCGTCGCAAACCGGCAATGCGAAAAGCGTGGCAAACCGGCTTGCCGAACGCTTAAAAGCGGAAGGCGTTCAGGTCAAGTTGTTTTCCGCCAAGGACTACAAAGCCAAACAGATTGCCGATGAACGGACACTGATCTTCGTCACCTCCACCCAAGGTGAAGGCGAACCGCCGGAAGAAGGTGTGGTGTTATATAAACTGTTATACGGTAAAAAAGCGCCGAAATTGGATCAGCTTGAATTTGCCGTCCTCGGGCTGGGCGACAGTTCTTATCCGAATTTCTGCCAAGCCGGTAAAGATTTCGACAGCCGTTTTGCCGAATTGGGCGCTAAACGGTTATTGGACAGGGTTGACGCCGATTTGGATTTTAACGCCGCCGCAGAACAGTGGACGGAACAAGTGGTCGCATTGCTCAAAACCAAAACTGCGTCAAATGTCGCAACGGCAAGCCAAACGACCGCCCAAACCGTAAGCCAAGGTGGGACGACTTCACGTTATGACAAACAGAATCCGTTTCCCGCCACCCTGCTGACCAACCAAAAAATCACCGCCCGCCAAGCGGAAAAAGACGTTCGCCATATCGAATTGGATTTAACCGATTCGGGCTTGCAGTATCAAGCCGGTGATGCGTTGGGCGTATGGTTCGACAATGACCCTGCATTGGTCGCGGAAATGCTTTCATACATCGGCTTGAACGGTGAGGAAACGGTCAACGTCAACGGGCAACCGATACCGTTACGCCAAGCCATGCTTTCGCATCTTGAACTGACGCAAAATACCCCTGCCTTTGTGAAAGGTTATGCCGAATCGGCAAACCATGATGCCTTGACGGCATTAGCAGGTCATGCGGAAAATTTGCAAAATTACGTGCAAAACACACCGCTTGTTGACGTATTACGCGACTTCCCGACCACGCTGAGCGCCGAACGCTTTGTCGCCTTATTACGTCCGCTTGCGCCCCGTTTATATTCCATCGCCTCTTCCCAAGCGGAAGTCGGTGACGAGGTTCACTTAAGCGTCGGCGTCGTGCGTTTCGAGCACAACGGCAAAGCGAGAGCCGGCGCCGCATCAAGCTTTTTAGCCGATCGCGTGGAAGAAGACGGCACGGTGCGGGTTTTTATCGAACATAACGACGGTTTCCGTCTGCCCGCCGATAACCGCAAACCGATTATTATGATCGGATCCGGCACGGGTATTGCACCGTTCCGCGCCTTTGTTCAACAACGCGCCGCCGAACAAGCCGAAGGGAAAAACTGGTTGATCTTCGGCAATCAACGCTTCACGCAAGACTTCTTGTATCAAACGGAATGGCAGCAATTCGCCAAAGACGGCTTTTTACATCAATACGACTTCGCTTGGTCACGCGATCAAGAAGAAAAAGTCTATGTACAGCACAAAATTCGCCAAAAAGCGACCGCACTTTGGCAATGGCTGCAAGAGGGCGCTTATATTTATGTATGCGGTGACGCCGCCCGCATGGCGAAAGATGTGGAACACGCCCTGCTTGAGGTGATTGCACAACAAGGCAAGCTCAGTCAGGACGAGGCGGAAGAGTATCTCAGTGAGTTAAGGGAAAACCAACGTTATCAACGTGACGTGTATTAAGGCATCCCGCACGGCGTAAAACAAACGCCTAACAATAAAACACAGCATAGCAACACAGATGGAGTGAATAATGAGTAACGACAACAATGATGAAAAAAAATTAGCGTGGCAAAATAAACCGCTCTCCGACAATGAACGCTTAAAAACAGAAAGCAACTTCCTGCGCGGCACCATTTTAGACGATTTGGAAAACCCATTGACCGGCGGGTTTACCGGCGATAATTTCCAACTTATCCGCTTTCACGGTATGTACGAGCAAGACGATCGGGACATTCGCGCCGAACGTTTGGAAGAAAAACTCGAGCCGTTAAAATTCATGCTTCTGCGCTGCCGCTTGCCGGGCGGGATTATTCAGCCGTATCAATGGATTGAAATTGACAAATTTGCCCGTGAGCATACTTATTATCAGTCCATCCGTTTGACCAACCGCCAAACCTTCCAATATCACGGCGTACCGAAAGGCAAGTTGCAGCCGATGCACCGCTTATTGCACAGTATCGGTTTGGATTCGATCGCCACCGCCGCCGATATGAACCGTAACGTGTTGTGTACCTCAAACCCGATTGAATCGGAACTGCATCAACAGGCTTACGAATTCGCCAAGAAAATTTCCGAGCATTTATTACCGCGCTCACGCGGCTATTTGGACGTCTGGATTGACGGTAAAAAAATTGAGAGTTCGGACGATTTGTTTAAACAAGAAGACGAGCCGATTTTAGGTAAAACCTTCTTACCGCGTAAATTCAAAACCGCCGTTGCCATTCCGCCGTTAAATGACGTCGATGTGTACGGTAACGACATGAACTTTATCGCCATTCAAGATGAAAACGGGCAACTGTGCGGTTTTAACGTGTTGGTCGGCGGCGGGCTTTCGTTCGAACACGGTAATACCAAAACGTACCCGAACATCTCGTTGGAATTAGGTTACGTCCCACTCGATAAAACCTTGGCGGCGGCGGAAGCCGTGGTTAAAACCCAACGGGATTTCGGTAACCGCCATGACCGCAAAAATGCCCGCACCCGTTATACCATTCAAAATATGACCTTGGACGGTTTCCGCGAAGAAGTCGAGAAACGCATGGGATCAACATTCGAACCGACCCGTCCGTTTAAATTTACCGAACGCGGCGACCGTATCGGTTGGGTGAAAGGCATTGACAATAAATGGCATTTGACTTGTTTTATTGAAAGCGGTCGGATTACCGATCAACCGGGCAAACCGCTAATGACCGGCATGTTGGAATTGGCAAAAGTCCATAAAGGCGATTTCCGTATTACCGCCAACCAAAACATCATCATCGCCAATGTGGCGGAAGACGATAAAGCACAAATCGAAGCTTTGGCGCGTCAATACGGTTTAATTCGCCCCGATGTCACCAAACAGCGCGAATATTCCATGTCTTGCGTAGCGTTTCCGACTTGCCCGTTGGCCATGGCGGAAGCGGAGCGTGCATTGCCGGACTTCATCAGCGAACTTGATAAAGTGATGGCAAAACACCATCTGTCGAACGACTACATCATTACCCGCATTACCGGCTGCCCGAACGGTTGCGGACGGGCTATGTTGTCGGAAATCGGCTTGGTCGGCAAAGCCGTCGGACGTTATAACTTGCATATCGGCGGCGATCGCGAAGGCGTGAGAATTCCGCGCTTATACAAAGAAAACATTACGTTAGATGAGATTATTCGGGAATTGGATACGTTAATCGGACGCTGGGCGCTCGAACGGGAAACCAATGAAGCATTCGGCGATTATGTCATTCGAGCGGGGATTATCCGACCGGTCGTCAATGCACCGGTCGATTTTTGGGATGCAAGTAAAGTCATTTCCGTACAAGCGGTCGGTTAACCGTTAAAATTTGCAAATAACAAAACGGCACAACCTGTTCGGTATGTGCCGTTTTTCATTATACCTCCGCCAATTCCGCCCGCATTTGTGCGATCACTGCCTTGTAATCCGGTTGGTCAAAAATGGCCGAACCGGCAACAAACATATCCGCACCGGCTTCCGCAATCTCCGCAATATTATTGACCTTTACTCCGCCGTCCACTTCCAAGCGAATATTAAATCCACTGGCATCAATACGGCGACGCACTTCTCTTAATTTATTCAATGTTGCGGGAATAAACGCCTGTCCGCCGAATCCGGGGTTAACCGACATCAGTAAAATCACATCGACTTTATCCATCACATAATCCAAATAACTCAGCGGCGTAGCCGGATTAAACACCAAGCCGGATTTACAACCGTGATCACGAACTAATTGTAACGTGCGATCGATATGTTCCGTCGCTTCCGGATGGAACGTGATGATGTCCGCGCCTGCTTTGGCGAAATCGGGAATCAAACGATCGACCGGTTTTGTCATTAAATGTACGTCGATCGGGCAGCCAATGCCGTAATCTCTCAACGCCTTACAAATTGCCGGACCGAAGGTTAAATTCGGTACATAGTGATTGTCCATTACATCAAAGTGAATTAAGTCCGCACCTGCTTTTAAGACTTCAGCCACATCATCGCCTAAGCGGGCGAGATCGGCGGATAAAATGGACGGTGCGATAAGGTAAGGTTGTTTTGCCATGGTAAATCCTCCTGCTTACAAAATCGGCATAGCCTAACATATTTTACCCGCTAAAACGTCGATCCGCTTCGCAATTTCGTGATTCCGTTTGTTTAGGGTCGAAAAAAACAATAAAAACCATAAAAAAATTATAGCTTTTTAGCTTTCTTTCAGGCAAAATAATTCCATATTTAATTTATGGTTTTAAAGCCGAGTTTTTAAGTAGGAGAATATATGAAAAAAGGGATTCATCCTGATAATTATCGTGAAGTGCTGTTTTATGACGGAAGCGTACAGCAAGGCTGGATTATTCGTTCTTGTGCCGCAACGAACAAAACAATGGTATGGGAAGACGGTAAAGAATATCCGTTTTATCCATTAGATACGTCTTCAGCCTCACATCCCGTTTACACCGGTAAACGCCGTGAAGCCAATACCGAAGGACGCGCAAGTAAATTCAACGAACGCTTTAAAGGTATTTCAAGCCTGACGAAAAAGTAAAAAATAAAAGGAGACAATATGAAAATTTTAAATTCGCTTAAATCGGCAAAGTCCCGCCATCCGGATTGCCAAGTCGTTCGTCGAAAGGGCAAGCTATATGTGATTTGCAAAACGAACCCTCGCTTTAAGGCAAGACAGCGGTAAATAAAAACTTTATAAAATCAATTATATAGCGATGAGAATTTGACGATTTTCATCGCTTTTTTGTTGATTATTGTCAAACAAAGTTCATAAAATGTATTCCAATTGCATTTTTATGTTTTAGAAATGTTACAATTTATAGCATAAATAACCTATCCTTTTAGTAAACTATTTTTGACTGATTTAGCCGAACGTTCTTTACCACGCCGTAGCTTTTTGTGTGGGCATTTTTTGAAATCCCTGCAAGATAAAAAAACCGTTCAACAAGGGCATCATGCCATTCGCCCGCCTTGGACGGATCTTGCAAATTTTTTCGATAAATGCACCGCTTGTGATAAATGCGTGACGGCTTGTGAAACGCAAATTTTAGTCAAAGGTGCCGGAGGGTATCCGGAAGTCGACTTTATGCACGGTCGGGGAGAATGTACCTTCTGCCAAGCTTGCGTAAACGCATGTGAAGAAACGGTATTCCGTCTCACCACCGAAACACCATGGGAACATAAAGTAGAGATTAAGGAAAGTTGTGTTGCTTTTCACGGCGTGGAATGCCGTCGTTGTGAGGACAGTTGCGAAAACCGAGCGATTCGTTTTAAACGGGAAATCGGCGGTACGGCAACGCCTTATTTGAATTTAGCGAGTTGTAACGGTTGCGGGGCGTGTATTTCAAGCTGTCCTGTCTCCGTGATTAAAGTGATGTACCAAGAGTATTAAAAAATAATGAGTGAAAACCAATATCTTGGAATGGACGTTGCACCGAATTGGCATGTATGCGGTTTGGTTATACAAGCGGAGCTCACCAAAATTGAACAAGTGAAAGCCGCATTGTTATCTATTCCGGAAACAGAAATTCCAATGATTGAAGAAAATAAAGGCAAATTGGTGGTGGTGATGCAATCCCATGACCAACAGATTTTGCTGAATAATATGGAAAAAGCGCGTGATATCGAAGGAGTACTGGATCTCTCTTTAATCTATCACGAGCAAGATGAATTAGTGTCTAACTAAGTTATATTAACGCCTTAAATTGTGGGGACAATCTTATGAGTTTAAATCTAAGTCGTCGCGACTTTATGAAAGCAAATGCGGTGGCGGCTGCGGCAGTTGCTGCCGGCATGGCGATTCCGGTCAGAAACGTCGAAGCATCGGACAACACCATCAAATGGGATAAAGCCATTTGCCGTTTCTGTGGTACGGGCTGTGGCGTGTTAGTCGGTACCAAAGACGGTCGTGTGGTGGCATCGCAAGGCGACCCGGAAGCGTTCGTCAACCGCGGCTTAAACTGTATCAAAGGCTATTTCTTACCGAAAATCATGTACGGTAAAGACCGTGTGTTAAGCCCGATGCTACGAATGAAAGACGGTAAGTACGATAAAAACGGCGAATTTACCCCGGTTTCTTGGGATGTCGCCTTTAAGACTATGGCAGAAAAATTTAAAGAAGCTATGGCGAAAAACGGCAAAAATGCCGTCGGTATGTATAGCTCCGGTCAAACGACGATTTTTGAAGGCTATGCGAAAGTTAAACTTTGGAAAGCCGGTTTCCGTTCTAACAATATCGACCCAAATGCCCGTCACTGTATGGCATCCGCCGCAGTCGCCTTTATGCGTACTTTCGGTATGGATGAGCCGATGGGTTGCTATGATGACTTTGAACAAGCCGAAACCTTTATTCTTTGGGGTTCAAATATGGCGGAAATGCACCCGATCTTATGGTCTCGTGTATCCGATCGTCGTTTGTCTAACCCGAATACCAAAGTGATCGTACTTTCTACTTATGAACACCGTTCATTCGAATTAGCCGATGTTCCGGTCATCTTCAAGCCAAATACCGATCTTGCAATTCTTAACTACGTGTTGAATTACTTAATTCAAAATGATGCTATCGATTGGGACTTCGTCAACAAACACACCAAATTCAAGCGTGCCGAAACCGATATCGGCTATGGCTTACGCCCTGAACACCCGCTGCAACAAGCGGCTAAAAACGTGAAAACCGCAGGCAAAATGCACGATTCTTCTTTTGAAGAGTTCAAAGAGTTAGTTAAACCTTACACTGCTGAATATGTATCCGAGCTTTCAGGTGTTCCTGTCGATCAATTAGAAGCAATTGCAAAAGAGTTTGCGAATAAAGATCGTAAAGTAATGTCGCTCTGGACAATGGGAATTAACCAACATACCCGCGGCGTATGGGCAAACCACTTAATCTACAACTTGCATTTGCTCACCGGCAAAATTGCTTTACCGGGCAACGGACCGTTCTCATTAACCGGTCAACCGTCTGCGTGTGGTACTGCTCGTGAAGTAGGATGTTTCCCACATCGTTTACCTGCGGATATGGTGATTACCAATCCGAAACACCGTGAAATGGCGGAGAAAATTTGGAAACTTCCGGCAGGGCTTATCTCTGATGTAATGGGCTATGACACCATTGCACAAGACCGCGCATTAAAAGACGGCAAAATGAACGTACTTTGGACAATGTGTACTAATAACATTCAGGCAGGTCCGAACGTGAACCAAGAGCGCTTACCGGGCTGGCGTAAAGAAGGTAACTTTATTGTGGTTTCCGATCCGTACCCGACTGCCTCAGCACTCTCTGCCGACTTAATTTTACCAACGGCAATGTGGGTAGAAAAAGAAGGTTCTTATGGTAATGCGGAACGTCGTACTCAGTTCTGGCGTCAACAAGTGAAAGCACCGGGCGAATCTAAATCCGATATTTGGCAATTAGTGGAATTTTCTAAATATTTCACCACCGATGAGATGTGGCCGGCTGAGATTTTAGCGGCAAACCCTGAATATAAAGGCAAAACCTTATATGAAGTGCTCTATAAAAACGGTCAAGTTGACAAATTCCCACTAAGTGATTTAGCAGAAGGTCAGCTAAACGATGAATCTCATCACTTCGGCTTCTACTTACACAAAGGCTTATTTGAAGAGTACGCTGAGTTCGGGCGTGGTCACGGTCACGATTTAGGACCTTTCGATCTCTATCATAATTCTCGTGGTTTACGTTGGCCGGTCGTCGACGGTAAAGAAACTTTATGGCGCTACCGTGAAGGCTATGACCCGTATGTCAAAGCCGGCGAAGGCGTACGTTTCTACGGCAACCCGGACGGTAAAGCGGTTATTTTAGCCGCACCGTATGAGCCACCTGCAGAATCCCCGGATTCGGAATATGATTTATGGCTCTGTACCGGTCGTATTTTAGAGCACTGGCATACCGGCTCAATGACACGTCGCGTACCTGAATTACACCGTTCATTCCCGAACAACTTAGTATGGATGCACCCAACCGATGCGAAAAAACGTGGTTTACGTCACGGCGATAAAATTAAGATTTCATCCCGTCGCGGTGAGATGATTTCGCATATTGATACCCGTGGCCGCAACAAAGTACCGGAAGGATTAGTGTATACCACATTCTTCGACGCCGGTCAGATGGCAAACATGCTAACCCTTGACGCAACGGATCCGATTTCAAAAGAAACCGACTTTAAAAAATGTGCGGTGAAAGTGGAAAAAATCTAGGACTTATATATTCCCCCTAGTTGGGGGAATAGTTCCGAAAATGACCTGACAAGCGGTCGGATTTCACTGAAATTTTGCAAAAAGGGGGCGTTGTGAAAATTGATCAAAATCGTCGCCAATTTTTTAAAAACGCGACCAGAACCGCTGCCGGCGTATGCGGTATCGGTTTAATTTTAGCTTTACAGCAAAAACAAAGCCTTGCGCGCGAAGGCGTGGCGATTCGTCCGCCTTTTGCGTTGGAAAACGATGACGACTTCTCTGCGGCTTGCATTCGCTGCGGACAATGCGTCCAAGCTTGCCCGCATGACATGTTGCATTTGGCTTCACTCATATCGCCGATGGAAGCAGGAACCCCCTACTTTATTGCCCGTGATAAGCCTTGTGAAATGTGTCCCGATATCCCTTGTGCAAAAGCATGCCCGAGCGGTGCATTAGATGCGACACAAGAGAATATTGATGATGCAAGAATGGGCTTGGCGGTACTGCTTGACCACGAAACTTGCCTTAACTGGCAAGGATTGCGTTGCGATGTTTGTTATCGTGTTTGTCCGCTGATTGATAAAGCGATTACCTTAGAAAGACATCAAAACGAGCGGACTAAACTGCATACGGTATTTATCCCGACGGTACATTCCGAGGCGTGCACCGGCTGCGGAAAATGCGAACAAGGTTGTGTCTTGGAAGAAGCGGCAATCAAAGTCTTACCAATGTCGTTGGCGAAAGGTATCCTTGGCGGACATTACCGCTTCGGTTGGCAAGAAGCGGAAAAAGCTGGCAAGTCTCTTGCACCGGAAGGCTTGATTACCTTACCGACACGTAGACCGGAGGGTAACTAATGGCAAATTCACCGAAATACGCAGGAAAAGAAGCCCGTGAAAAATGGGGTTTTTGGTACGCCAACCGTTTTCTGTTTTGGCGGCGAGTCAGCCAGCTGGCGATCTTGTTCATGTTTTGGTCTGGTCCGTATTGGGGTTACTGGATTTTAAAAGGCAACTATTCCGGCAGCCTGTTATTTGATGTGATACCGATGTCGGATCCGCTGATTGTGGCGGAAAGTTTAGCTACCGGCTATTTACCTGAAATGACAACATTGATAGGTGCTTTAGTGGTCGTAGGTAGTTATGCGTTACTCGGCAGCAAAGTGTTTTGCGGCTGGGTCTGCCCGCTCAATATCGTGACCGACTGTGCCGCTTGGTTGAGACGCAAATTGGGTATTCGCCAAAGTGCCAAGATTTCACGTAATTTACGTTACGGCATTTTAGTGATGATCCTGATAGGCAGTGCGGTAAGTGGCTTACTGTTGTGGGAATGGCTTAACCCCGTTGCAGCCTTCGGTCGGGCGTTAATTTATGGTTTTGGGGCAACCCTGTGGCTGGTGTTAGCGGTCTTTTTATTCGATTTACTGATTGCCGAACACGGTTGGTGCGGACATCTTTGCCCGGTGGGGGCAACCTACGGCATTATCGGGGCAAAAAGCGTATTACGCATTAAAGTCAAAGATCGCAGCTTATGCGACAACTGCATGGACTGCTATAACGTTTGTCCGGAGCCGCAAGTTCTACGCGCCCCGCTACACGGAAAAAATAATGAAAGCCTGCTTGTGCTTTCAAAAGATTGTATTAGTTGCGGACGTTGCATTGATGTCTGCGCAGAAAAAGTATTTACTTTTACTCACCGTTTTACACGGGATATTCCGGTGAAAACGGTCAATTAATTTGTTGGAGTGAACCAAATGATGAAAAAAACCTTTGTGATGTTAATGGCTTGCTTTGCGGCATCAACCTTAGCCAACGAACCTGTGGGCAATAATTTTCAAGCGGCGGCCGAAAATGTCGCACCGGCGTTCCATAATGAGCCGAAAGAAACACCGCTGGCGGCATTAAGTTATGTTAACCAGCCACCGATGATTCCGCACGCAGTTACCGGCTATCAAGTGACGAAAAACGTTAACCAATGTTTAAACTGTCATAGTGTTGAGGCTTCACGCGTCACAGGCGCAACCCGTATCAGCCCGACCCATTTTACCGATCGTGACGGCAATGTCGTGGCGGGAACAACCGCACCGCGCCGTTATTTCTGCTTATCTTGTCATGTGCCGATGGCGGATGTGAAACCGATCGTACCGAACGAATTCCAGCCGATGAAAGGCTACGGTAATAACTAGGAGTCGTTATGATTAAATTGATTAAAAAGTTTTGGGCTTGGTTCAAGACTCCAAGCAAAATCGGCATCGGTTTTCTCATTTTAGTTTCTGCGATTGGTGGTATCTTATTTTGGGGTGGTTTCAATACAGCCTTAGAACAAACCAATACCGAAGAATTTTGCTCCGACTGTCATATGAATGACGTGGTACCCGAATATCGTGCCTCCGTTCACTATTCAAACCGCAGCGGCGTGAAAGCAGATTGTGCGGACTGTCACTTACCTCACGAATTCATCCCAAAATGGACACGTAAAATTGTGGCTTCTCGAGAAGTATTTGCTCACCTCACAGGTAAAGTAGATACCAAAGAAAAATTTGAAGCACACCGCTTGGAAATGGCGGAACGTGAATGGGCTCGGATGAAAGCCAATAATTCACAAGAATGTCGCAACTGTCATAATTTCTCCGATATGGACTTTACCCAACAAAAAACCGTTGCGGCCAAAATGCATGCGATGGCAGAACAGGAAGGCAAGACCTGTATCGATTGTCACAAAGGAATTGCTCACCAGCTGCCAAGTATGCACGGAGTAAAACCGGGATATTTAAATAAAGAGTAGTAAATAAGACACTCAATACATGACAAGCGGTGAGATTTGGCGTATTTCTTGCAAAATCTCACCGTTATTTTTTAAACCACTGCTACATTTTACCCAACACATTAGACCAATGCGAAGTATTCATTTTTATCGGGATTCATTATGCACATTAAACATGGGGAACATCACTTAAGCCACCGCAGTAATTGGTTACGTGCCGGTGTGCTTGGTGCAAACGACGGCTTGATTTCAACGGCAAGCTTAATGACCGGTATGGTTGCCGCCCAACCAGAATTTCACACATTGCTGTTAACCGGCATCGCTGCATTGGTTGGTGGTGCTATTTCGATGGCAGCAGGTGAATACGTATCGGTTTACAGCCAGGCTGATACGGAAAAAGCCGATATGGAAATGGAGAAACGTGAATTGGAAACTCACCCAGAAGAAGAATTACAAGAGCTTGCCAATATTTATCAACAACGCGGATTAACTCCCGAACTTTCCATGGAGGTTGCCAAACAACTTACCGCATGTAATGCATTGGACGCCCATATGAGAGATGAGATTGGTATTTCCGAAGACTCGTTTGCCAATCCGTTGCAAGCGGCATTTTCCTCGGCTGGTGCTTTTGCGATAGGGGCGACGATCCCATTATTGGTAATTCTATTATTTCCGGCAAATCTTATGTTGGTTGCACTCATCATCTCAACATTGATCGGTCTTGCCACATTAGGTTATGTCTCAGCCAAATTGGGCGGTGCGCCGGTTCTTCCGGCAATCACCCGCATTGTGGTCTGGGGGATCATCGCTATGGGCACCACCGGAATAATCGGTAAAATTATTGGTGTCACGGTTTAATCTTCCCCAATAAAACAAGCGGTCTGATATCTGCAAAATTTTGCAAAGATCAGACCTCTTGTTATTCACGGTTGTGAGGACTTAACCTTCACAACTACTACAGCTCAATAAGTTGCGGTTAAAGACCTGTGCCGCACTCATAGAATACTGATAGTAAATGGATTTCAAGCCCAGCTCTTCCGCCGTTAAGTATAGCTGGTTCAAATCACGTGCCGGCGTTGCTGGATGTACCATAATGTTAATACTTTGCCCTTGGTCAATATATTTTTGACGTTGCGCCGCTTGCTGAATTACACTCAATTGACTGATTTCGGAAAAGGTTTTAAATACTTCCTTTTCATGATCGGATAATTCCGGTAAATGTTGCACCGAACCGTCATTTAACAAAATACTTTCCCAGGTCTCTTCCGTGTCAATGCCTCTTTCACGAAGCAATTTTTCTAAAAACGGATTTTTGTAAACCGTCTTAATCTTCGCCAAATCTTTGACATAATAATTCGACTTAAACGGCTCTACCGACGGTGATACGCTACCTAAAATGAAACTGCTCGATTTTGTCGGGGCAATACTCATTAAGGTGGTATTACGACGACCGTATCCCTGTAAAAGCTCCGGCTCTCCGAAACGTTTTGCCAACTCTTGGGAAGCGCGTAAGGTTTTCTCTTGCAACGTTTTGAAAATCAGGTTGTTTTTTTGCATGGCTTCAAAGCTGTCAAAGGCAATATTGTTTGCCTGCAAATAGCTGTGCCAACCCAATACGCCTAATCCGAGTGCACGATGGCGTCTGGCAAAACGGTTTGCTCGTTCTAAGAACGGAATTTCAGCACTTTTCTCGATGAATTCGCTCATCACGACATCCAAGAAATATGTCAATACTTCTGGTGCATCCGTATCTTTCCACTCATCAAAATACAATAAATTCATGGATGACAAACAGCAAACGAAGCTTTCGTCACTACTGGACGGCAGCATAATTTCAGTACAAAGATTAGAGGCGTGAACCGTCATGTTTTTATCTTTATACACATCCGGGCGACCGGCGTTCGCATTATCTTTAAAGAATAAATACGGGATACCGGTTTCGGTTTTACGTTGCAACAATTTTGCCCAAAGCTGACGCTTATACGGATCGCCCGCTTTCATCGACTCAAGCCATTCACGACCGACACACACGCCGTAATACATCAATTGAATCGGGTTTCCTTCAGTATGAATATCCAACCATTCATCAATATCGCCGTGTTCAATGTCGATATAACCGGCAAACTGCCCTTTACGTGACGTACCTTGTGAAATAACGTCAATCACTGTATCAAACAACTTACTGAAGTTAAAGGAACCGTCCGATTTCCCGTTATTTTTAATCGCACTACCGCGTGGACGAATACCGCCGAAATAGGCTGAAGTCCCGCCGCCGATTTTACTCATCATACCGACTTCCGCCGTCGTCACCATAATCTCGTGGATCGAATCGCCGATATAGCTACCGAAACAGGAAATCGGTAAACCGCGATCCAAACCGAAATTTGACCAAATCGGTGAAGAAAGCGAAAAGTACCCGCGTCCCATGTAGTAATAGAATTTATCCGCGTAACCTTCAATACCAAGTCGACGTTCTGCGTGTTCGGCAATAAAACGGATGCGATCTAATGCGGTTGTACCTTCAAGCAGGTAGCCGCGTTGTAAAAACAAGCGGCTATCATCATTAAGCCACTCAAAATCAGGACGTTTATCGTCCGTATAACCGAGTTCAAATAACTTCGGTTGATAAAAAGGATTAGAATAAGTCATCGGCAGTAATCTGTTTCATTTTTTTGCTGTAATCGGTACTACGTTTGTTAAAGAAATCGGTTTCTTTGGTGGAAAGAATTTCAATATCAAACCATTCGGTTTCTTTTAATAACGCCGGATCAACGTCGTAAGGCGGCTCCAATCCTAATGTCATTAACGAATTGTTGTAACGATTCATGATGTAATTTTCAACGGTCGCACGCGTAATAAAGCTCAAGTCCCCTTCCTCAAAAATCCAGTCTAAAATACTTCTTTCCGCTTCAAATGCTTGGCTGGATAATGTTTTCAGTTCTTCAAAAAACGCCGGCGTAAACAGCTCACTATGTTCATCCCGTAAGATTTCATAAAGCGCAATACCGAAACGTCCGTGAATTTCTTCTTCTTTGGATGTTGCCTCTACCGCATTGGAAATGCCCTTAAATAAATTTTTATGTTTATTAAACGACATCATGATAAGGAACTGTCCAAATAGCGAAATATGTTCTACGAATAAAGAAAACAGCACTAAAGACAACACGAACTGCCCTTTACCCGTATCTTTCTCACGCATAAAATCTTCCATATAACGGATACGATTCATCAACGGTTCGATCGCCGTGATTTGCGTGAACATGTCATTTAACCCTAACTTTTCCAGTAAGAAGGAATAGGCATCTTTATGACGCACTTCACTTTCGGCAAACGTACCGCCCACATCATCCATTTCCGGTTTCGGGAAATAGCGGTACAACTCGCCCCAGAAACGTTTTACATTCACTTCCACTTGTGAAATCGCAAGCATTGCCCGCGTTAATACATGGCGTTCGTGATCGTTGATGTTGGTGCGGTAATCCTGAATATCCCCGGTAAAGTTAAATTCAGTATGTAACCAATAAGAGTGGCGAATGGCATCTTTAAATTCAAGCAGCTCCGGGTATTCGTAAGGCTTAATCTGAATACGTTTTTGAAAGATATTACGCGACATAAGTGGTCCAATTAGAAGGTTGAAATTGGTGTGTATTCTAGTGAAAATTTCGAACTCTTCAAGATCTTGACAAATGCGAACATCCGCTCGGAACGTGATTCGTTCGTAGGGAGTGATTGATTTTAAACGGAAAAATTTTTTTGTAAAAATCTCGTCTTTAAATCAATATATTGTGGTTTTAAAATTTATAAGCACAAGATATTGTGTTTTGCAAGCGGTCGGATACCTAAGATTTTTTGCAAAAAAAGAAGGAAATCCGACCGCTTGTCAACAGAGAGGTTAGTCCATCTCACTCATTAAGCTGGCATTTCCGCCCGCGGCTGCGGTGTTAATGCTGATCGCTTTTTCATGGACTAACGGGAAAAGCGATAGAGCTAAATCCAAATTGTCGATGTACGTCAGAATCGCCCCTGAACGTTCCGCATGGTGTTGTTTCTCAGCAACTGAAATCGGGTCTAAAGCAATCAACACACTTAAATTTGCCAAACTGTTGAAATCTTCCACGACCATTAACAGCCCTTCAAAATGCACCGCATGTTTTGCCAATTCACTTTCACGTTCAACTACCGCTTTAGCACCGCAAACCGTAATCGCAATCAACGCTTGCGCTTGTTGATAGAGTGAGCCTTTACCGATTGCAATCACCGGTCGGGCTTCTAAACGCATAAAGTTGCTTTCGCCCGTAATACCCTGCATGTTGAAGATTTTGCCTAACGGCGATTGGCGAGATAAGCTGGTCACTAAATCACGGGCATTTTGCTGTTCCGTTCCGAATAACACCACGTTAATGCCATTGACCAATGTTGCCGTATCCACCGTTTTACCGCCCTCTAAGTTCGGCAGTGTCCATGCACTTCGATTAGCTAAACGTTGCAAATAAAGCGGTCCGCCCGCTTTTGGCCCTGTACCGGATAAGCCCATACCGCCAAACGGTTGAACACCGACGACTGCACCAACTGTATTGCGGTTCACGTAAAGGTTACCCGCATGAACGCTGTCGAGCCACAAATCAACGGTTTCGTCAATACGGCTATGCAAACCGCTGGTTAAACCGAAGCCGGTCGAATTAATATCCGCCATGATTTGCGGTAATCTGTCCGCATCAAAGCGAATAACGTGTAATACCGGGCCGAAGACTTCGTGTTTTAATTGACTGATATTGTCAATTTCCAGTACCGTCGGCGGAACGAAAATACCCGTTCTTTCAATTTCCGCATCAATCGGAACTTGATAGCATAACTTCGCCACTTTTTTAATTTCAGCAATATGATTCAGCAAACGCGTTTGAGCCACTTTGTCAATTACAGGCCCCACATCCGTATTGAGATTTTGCGGTCTGCCGACTTTTAATTCTGCCATTGCGCCTTTGAGCATTGTAAGAATATGATCGGCGACATCCCGTTGTAAATAAAGCACACGTAAAGCAGAACAACGTTGTCCGGCAGAGTCAAAGGCAGAGTTCAAGACATCCGCCACCACTTGCTCACCTAATGCAGAACTATCAACAATCATCGCATTTTGTCCACCCGTTTCAGCGACAAGCGGTACGATCGTCTCATTTTTTTGCAAATTGCGATTGATGTTTTTCGCCGTCTCCGTTGAACCGGTGAAAATCACCCCATTGACTCTCGGATCAGTCACTAATGCCGTACCGACCATTTTTCCGCTACCCGGTAAGCATTGTAACGCTTGGGTTGGGATACCCGCTTGATAGAATAAGCTGACCGCATAGTGTGCCATTAACGATGTTTGTTCCGCCGGTTTTGCCAACACCACATTTCCCGCAACCAATGCTGAAGAGACTTCGCCGACAAAAATCGCCAATGGGAAGTTCCACGGGCTAATCGCCACCACTATGCCACGCGGATTACGATACCCTTCCGGATTTTGACGGACTTCTTTCGCATAATAACGACAGAAATCAACTGCTTCACGCACTTCTGCAATCGCATTGTTTAAGGTTTTGCCTGCTTCTCGCACCGCTAAATCGAAGAGCTGTGGCATATTGGCTTCCATTAAATCCGCCATTTTCTCTAACGCTTCCGCTCGTACAATCGGAGACGTATTTTGCCACTCGGATTTAAATTGTTCTGCAACATTAAAGGCGGTTGTAATGTCCGCTCCTGTGGCATCTACCACTTCGCCGACAATCTCAAACACATTTGCCGGGTTATGAATATGTCTGACTTCTCCGTTAAACCCGGTAACACCTGACACTTGCGGAACAGCGCGATATTGCTGTGTTGCCAGTTGATTGAGCTGTTGTTCTAATGCTTTTAAATGAACCGCATCAGTTAAATCATAACCTTTAGAATTTTGACGCTGCTCGCCAAAAAGTTTCACCGGCAATGGAATTTTCGGATGCATCGTGCCATCAGTCTCTTTCGCTTTATCGACCGGATCACGAGCTAAATCATCAATACTTAGATTTTCATCGACAATTTGGTTCACAAACGAGCTGTTTGCCCCGTTTTCTAATAAGCGACGAACCAAGTACGCCAATAACGTTTGATAAGACCCCACAGGCGCATAAATACGGCACTGTACATTCAGATTATTCGTACCGACCACTTGGTCATATAAAGTCTCGCCCATGCCGTGTAAACATTGGAATTCAAATTGCTTACCTTGTGCCAAGTGATAAATCGTTGAAAGTGTTTGTGCATTGTGGGTAGCAAATTGCGGGTAAATGACATCTTGTGCCGACAATAATTTTTTCGCACAGACAATGTAGTTTAAATCCGTATGCACTTTACGGGAGAATACCGGATAGCCTTCCGCACCATCGGTTTGGGCACGTTTGATTTCTGTATCCCAATAAGCGCCTTTTACTAAACGAATCATCAGCTTACGATTATTCGCCCGAGCTTTTTCGATTAAATACTCAATCACATAAGGGCAACGTTTCTGATACGCCTGAACAACAAAGCCTACACCGTTAAAACCGGCTAAATCGGGATCGGTTAGCAATCTGTCCATTAAGTCTAAAGAAATCTCTAAACGATCGGCTTCTTCCGCATCAATATTTAGGCCAATATCGTATTGTTTGGCTAATAAGAAGAGCTGTTTTAAACGTGGATAAAGTTCATCAATAACTCGCTTATGTTGAGCAAGGCTATAACGAGGGTGAATCGCAGAAAGTTTAACAGACACACCCGATGACTTATAAACGCCTAAACCACGAGAAGTTGCACCTACCGCATGAATGGATGCGACATAATCATCATAATAACGTTTGGCATCTTCTTCGGTGAATGCAGCCTCACCTAACATATCGTAACTATAACGATAGCCCACGGCGAAACGCTTTTCACCGTTTTTAATCGCTTCTTGAATCGTTTCCCCCGTCACAAACTGTTTTCCGAGTAAACGCATTGCCACATCCACACCTTTACGGATTAATGGCTCACCGCCTTTGGAAATAAGACGAGAAAGCGAAGAAGCTAAACTACTTTCACTGTGAGTAGCCACCAGCTTACCTGTAACGACTAATCCCCACGCTGCCGCATTAACAAATAAAGAAGGGCTGTTACCAACATGTGAACGCCAATCTCCTTTAGCAATTTTATCACGAATTAATTTATCGGCTGTCGTGTTGTCCGGGATACGCAATAAGGCTTCAGCCAAACACATTAACGCCACACCTTCTTCACTCGATAAAGAAAACTCATGCATTAATGCATCCACACCACTGGCTTTTTTACGTGCCGCACGGACTTTCTCGACTAATTTTTTCGTTAGCACTTTTATTTCATTAGCCTGTTCATCCACACATGCTTGTGCCATTAACTGCTTCACTAATGTTTCTTCATCATAGCGATAATGTTCACTTAAAACGGAACGAATACCTGTTCCACGAGGTAAGATTTGATAATGAGATATGGTTGACATAATTCTCTCCCGTTTATGTAATTAAAATGTTTGCAAAAAATATTGGTGATCGCACCGCTTGTATCGCATTTCCAAATGCAAAAAACGGCTCACCACATGGTAAACCGTTTTTTTTATCAGCGTTTCATTTCTTCTATATACGCTTTTTCCGCTTTTTCGAATGTTTCAACCAATTCCGTCCGAGGCACAGGAGTAATCAGTGAAACGATAATAATCGCTATAAAAGAAAGAATAAAACCAGGGATCATCTCGTAAATAGCGCTATGTGGTAATAATTTATCCCAGAATACTACAACTAAAGCCCCGACTAACATTCCGGCCATTGCACCAGCTGCATTCATTCGTTTCCAAAAGAGCGAAAGAATAACCACAGGCCCAAAGGCACAGCCAAAACCTGCCCACGCATTTTCAACTAATTTTAATACTTGGCTTGTTGGATCTTGAGCAATGACAATAGCAATCACTGAAATCACGAGCACCATCATACGACCTAACCAAACTAGCTCTTTTTGACTTGCATTTGGTCTAATCATACCTTTATAAAAATCTTCGGTAATTGCACTTGAACAGATCAACAACTGACAACTTAATGTACTCATTACTGCCGCTAAAATTGCCGATAATAAAATCCCGGCAATCCAAGGATTAAAAAGTAACTTAGATAATTCAATAAAGACTTGTTCATTATTTTGATTAACCACTGCCGCCTGTTCAGGATTTGCAAAAAAATAGGCTTGTCCGAAGAAGCCGATACCTACCGCGCCAAATAAACAGATAATCATCCAAGTCATACTAATACGACGAGCATTTGGCATTGATTTGACACTATCAGCTGCCATAAAACGCGCTAAAATATGCGGCTGACCAAAATACCCCAATCCCCAAGCTGCTAAACTTAATAGACCGACAAAGGTTGTGCCTGTAAACATATCAGTAAAATCTTTACCAACAGATTGCCCTGCTGCCACAATCACATTATGTGTATCCGCAAAGCCACCTAGATGAATTAACACAAAAATAGGGGTTAAGAAGAGCGCAAATAACATCAAACTAGCTTGAATAGTATCCGTCCAGCTTACTGCTAAAAAACCACCAATAAATGTATAGATAATAGTAGCTAATGCACCATACCATAATGCCGTCGCATAGGGAACGCCAAAGAGGTTTTCGAATAATCTTGCTCCAGCAACTACACCCGAAGCACAATAAATGGCAAAGAAGAATAGAATAATGGTAGCAGACACAATTTTGAGAATTTTTGTGTTATCACCAAAACGATGATGGAAATAGTCAGGCAAAGTTAAAGCATTCGCGTTGTATTCCGTGTGCATACGCAAACGACCAGCTACAAATAACCAGTTAAAGTAAGCGCCGATCGTCAAACCGATAGCAATCCAACCTTCGACCAAACCTGCGGCATATACGGCTCCCGGCAATCCCATCAATAGCCAACCCGACATATCTGAAGCACCGGCAGATAAGCCTGTTACAAAACTACCTAATCGACGCCCGCCTAAAATATAGTCGGATAAATTATGCGTAAAACGATAAGCAATAAAACCAATCAAGACCATTCCTATAATATAAATCAGAAATGTCGTTGTCGTCGGATCAAAGCCAAACATAAGGTTTCTCCCTAATAAAATGTTGAATGACCTCAATATAGCAGAAATTACAGCCTCTTAACGTAACTTGTTATCAACTGACTACTATTTGCACCCTATTTTTGATAATTTGAGTATAAAACAAACAATATCATTTTGTAACATTTTCGTAATAATTCTGTGATGAAGATAACATTTATTATTCTAAAAGCAGTCGGATATCACTAAAAATTTGCAAAATTCCCCCGCAATCCGACCGCTTGTCAGCCTCATTCTTCTCTTCTTTTCTTCTTCTGTTCATTACTTCCGCAAAATAAAAAAAACCGCAAGCTATCTCTAACTTGCGGTTTCTCTCGTATTAAAACCCTGATGGTGCC
>NZ_JBGYBX010000061.1:0-47310 GCF_041817755.1 Glaesserella sp.
ATCGAATCCACTCGATAAATTGGCTGCGATAATCCGCCCGAGATTGAACGACGGCTCGTCCCAGGCGACGACCGAGGCGATAAAATGTCAGTGGTAATAGGAATAATAAGACAAGGAGCGTACCGCAAATCACCCATGCCAATAAGGTCGAAACAAACGAAAGCCCGATGCCCATAAATAAAATCACCATCACTGCACTGATTACCGGTGAAAGCAGATTAAGGTAAAACGCATCTAAGGTATCGATGTCCGCCACCAAGCGGTTCAATAATTCGCTGTGACGATAACGATGTAACCCTGCCGGTGTGAGCGGAATCAATTTACGAAATATCGAAACGCGTAGCTGCGCCAACACCTTAAAGGTGGCATCGTGAGTGACCAGACGCTCAAAATAACGGGAAACCGTTCTCCCGATAGCCAAACCTCTCACCCCGGATGACGGATAGAAAAAATTAAACAATAAACTGGAACCAACCAACGCCGAAGCGGCAAGAAACCAACCGGATAAACTCAATAAGCTGATACCGGCCGCTAAACTGGTAACGGCAAGTACAATGCCTAATAACAACTGTCCCAAATGGGTTCGATAAAGTGAAAAAAACGGAAAAAGTACGCGCATATCGTTGTTAATGTCCTAATAATTCTGCAAAAGAACCTTGTTTCTCGAGTGATTCAAACGAACCTTGTTGAATAATCCGCCCTTTTTTCATGACCCAAATTTCATCGCATTGTTTCAGATCTTCAATGCGGTGGGTGATCATTAAGGTCGTCTGCATACGGCTTAATTGATGAAGGGCATCCAGCACTTGTTGTTCCGATTGCATGTCCAAACTGGCTGTCGGTTCATCAAGTAATAGCAAACGGTAAGGGCGCAGTAATGCTCTTGTAATCGCAATACGCTGAGCTTGTCCGCCGGAAAGACCGCCGTTAGCGTCCTGTATTTGGCTGTCCAAACCTAATCGATGAACAAATTCATCTGCCTTAGAAAGCGTCAATGCCTTCTCCAACTCTGCCGGAGAAGCATTCGAATTGCCTAATAAAATATTTTCACGTAATGTACCTCGAATTAACTGCGGATTCTGTCCGACCCACGCCAGTTTTGACCGCCAATCGGACAAGTTCAATTCACGCAATTCAACACCATTAATCCGTACACTGCCTTGATAAGGTAAAAAGCCCAGCAACATATTCATTAACGAACTTTTACCTGCGCCGCTTTGCCCGACTAACGCAACATGTTGATTCGATCGTAAAGTAAAATTCAGCGGCTGCGTTAAGGGTTGACCTTGGGCAGAAAAGATAACGCAGTCCGTCGCCGTAATATGAAGCGGCTGTTCCGGCAAGGCTGTTTTTCCTTCATATTGCACCGACACCGTTTCATTTAAAAACGTTTCTATACTGTCCGCCGCTCCGATTGCCGCTGCTTTATCGTGGTAATACACACCCAGCTCACGCAGAGGCTGATAAAACTCCGGCGCCAACATTAAGCAGAAAAAACCGATGAATAAGGTAACCGCAGTATCATAGTAACCGAAATCCAGTTCCCCCAAATAGGTAAAACCGAAATAGACCGCCATCACGGCAATCGAAATCGCCGTAAAAAACTCCAGTACCGCCGAAGACAGAAAAGCCATTTTCAGCACCTCCATGGTGCTTATACGAAATTCTTCGGTACGCTGATAAATTTTCTCCGTTTGCGCTTCGGCCTGACCGAATAATCGAATCGTTTCCAAGCCTTTTAAGTTGTCTAAAAATTGCCCGCTTAAACGTGACAGTACACCGATATTACGTTGATTGGCTTCCGCCGCTTTTATTCCGGCAAGCGCCATAAATATCGGCAGTAACGGCAATGTGGCAAACAGAATCAGACCGGCAGCCCAGTTCAACGGGAAGACGGCGCAAAGAATTACAAGCGGTACGATTAGCGATAAAAATTGCTGAGGTAAATAACGGGCGTAAAAATGATGAATATTGTCAACCTGTTCTAACATTAAGGTGGCCCAGCTACCGGCGGGACGCTGCTGAATCGTCATCGGGCCGATTTGAGAAAGTTTATCTAAAATGGCTTCCCGTAAATGTAAACGTAACATTTGTCCTGCTTTAAAACCGGTTCGTTCTCTTAGGATCAATAATACGGCGCGTCCTATAAAACAGCCCAAAAGAACGAAAAGGTATCCGGTAAATTCGGTCGGAGAACGGTGTTCCACAATCATCTGATGTAACATGGCCGCCAGCAGCCACATTTGTAATACCATCAAGATAGCACTGAAACTACCGAAAAGGACATTAAAGTACAGCCACTTTTTGACTTTCTTTTGCTGTTGTCGCAACCATTTTTGTAAATATTTTTGTCGTTGTTTATCCATGTTTTTTTATGTAATTAATTTTTGTGCATCAAACTTTCGTCGGGGCGTATTTACTATACGCCCCGACGATTAATTTTCTCTTTTGACTATGCGAGTACGATCAGTCGAATTCAAATCGATACATTAAATCGACTGCTTGATTCACACTGGATACCCATTGTAAATAAAGGCTCGGCGCCAAACGATAACGTAATGTTAATTCCGTCAACGGCGCAAAAATACCGACACCATATTTCACTTTGAATTTCGGTGTGAGACTGCCGCTTACCTCCACTTTAGTATTGTCACCGATACCGGCGGTACTCACATTCAAATCGGTGATACCGAATGCGCTACCGACACTTCCTACCGCTTTACTGCTTTTCGATAAACTCATCCCCACTAATGCGGCGGCAATTGAATTACTGGAACCCGCATCGCCGCTACTTTCCAACCCGCGACCGGTGAGGATATAAGACAATGCTTGATCCTGCGGTAAGGACGGCGTAGAAAAGATTTTAACTTCCGGTGCATCGGCAATACCGGTTACTCTCACCCCTGCCGTCACACTGCTGTCTTCCATCGCTTCAGGGTTACGAATGGCTTCAAAATCCAAGGTTGGTTGGGTCGGCAAGCCGGTAAATGAAATCAAGCCTTTACGAATAATCAGATCTTGCCCGAAAGAGGCAAAGGTTCCGTTTTTGAGATTGACTTGACCGTAAAGCCCCAAGCCCTTATTACCTTGCCGTACTTTAATCAGCCCTTCAAGATTGGTTTTTAAACCGTAAGCTTCTAATTTCACATCATTGCCGATATTGATCGACACATCGGCTTTAATTGCCATGCCGGAGCTGTTTTGCTGCGGTAACGTATCAAATTTATGTTTGGTTTTATTTTTGGCGGAACCATCCATAATGATTTCATCATCACTGACGCTGACCGCACTTTCAGGTAGTTCTTCCACCGCAATCCGCGCCCACGGAATATCAATATTTCCGCCTAAAATTAATTCCTTCGGCGTTGCCTTTACTTCAATATTCGGGCTAATGTCTACTTTTGCCATATTCGGCATATCGACACGGAATCGATTTGCTTGAGCATGAATACGCGTATACCACGCGTCTAATTTTTGCCAATTGGCATCGCCCTCAAGCAGTAAATTACTTTCTTTGGTTTGCATATTGCCTTTTAAGGTTGAACTTGCACCGTTAAAAAGAATCGCCAAATTTCCGCCGGTCACATCAAACGGCATTATAGTAGAGTTTGCTTTTAAACCGGTCAAATTAAGATTACCGTGTAATAACGGCGACAATGCCGTCCCGCCTAAGGTTAAGCGCGCATTGATATCACCGTCAACTTTGTCGCCGTTGCTCAGCAACGGAGAAGCTAAACCTAAATTAATCTTGTCGATATTGATATTGCCGGATAATCCCCGTGTATTAGCCAAATCTTTCATGAGCAATTCACTGCTTAAACGTCCGTTATTTTCAATTTTAATGTCGGTGTTTAATTTCAAATTGTTATCCGCCATATTCGCCGTGATTTTGATCGGCGTTAACGTCAGCGGGAAAGTCCGATAATCAATTTTCTGATTTAACGTGATCTTATCGGATGTTAATTCCACATTCACTTGCGGCGCTCTACTGCTGAACCATGCCGCATCACCTTTTGCATTCACAATTCCGGTGACTTTCGTTTCTTCGCTTAAATATTCCTGAATCATCGCCAAATCAAACTGCCTGATTTCAAACGGAACATGTCCTTCTTTTCCTGCGCTAAAAGTTTGTGGAAAACAAACATTCAATTTCGGATTAGCCCAGCAATGCGCAGAAATTTCCGCTTTCGTTTGCGAATGAAGATACGTCAGCTGAACCGTTTTATCGTTTTTCCATTCACCGACCGGTGACTGAACCGACACGTTGCTCAATTGCCCTTTCCATGTTTGTTGAGCGCGATTGAACGTTCCTGATAATTGTAAATCCGCACCGACCGGCTCACCTTTTGAAGTCAGTTTAACCGTGTGATTTGCTTCACTGCCTGAAGCGACCAAATTGGCATGTTGGAGATGAACGTCACCGTAGTTTAATTGGTTTAAGTCAATCTCAAGGTTACCTTGAATCTGTTTTTCCGTCGTGATTTTCCCTTTTGCCGTCAAATGCTGTAAGGCTAATTCTTGGTAACCGACATGATTGGCGGTTAAATCAAGATCTAAATCAGGTTGGTTAATATTGCCCGATAATTTGACTTTACCATTCACACTTGCTTGCAAACTTGGCATCAAACCTTGTAAATTCGGCGCATTAATCTCTGCGGTAAAATCGGATTTATCGCCGATCACGCCTTTCAACCCGATTGTATTTTCACCGTAGTTCAGACTCGCACCCGGTATATTTAATAACGTTTTATGGTTGGCGGTTAGCTCGCCTTTCAGTCGTAAATTTTTTTGGAATAAATTGCCGTGAATATCCATCTCGGACACCGACACGCTCCATTCATTACCTTTTTCACCGCGTGCGGTATATCCTTCGGTTTTAAGTCCGCCGGACAACACCGCCGCCCATTCCGGCAGTAATGATTGGGTATGAATGTTATTCAAGTTAACGCTTGATTGCCACTCTACCCCATTTGCCCAATCGACTTTACCGATGATATTGGTTTTTCCCTGCAGAGCATTTAACGTTAAATCACTTAATTCAAATTGTGTTAATTCGCCTTTACCTTGTAATGCAAGACTGCTTGCCGGTAAATTCATCCCTTTGGCATTCACGTTGGTATTTAAGTGATAATTTAATAAATCACCGCTTAATACCACATTTACTTTTTGTAGCGTCAGTGGCTCCATGCCTTTTTCCGGCGTGAACGGGTAAGTGATTTGATCACTTTTCACCGTCAAATGAAAAGGGGTTTTCGGCTCGGCAAGTTGAGCACTTGCTTGAATATCCGCCGCAACTGCACCACTTGTTTGTAAGGTTAATGCCGTAGACTTAAACAGCTCTCCGGATAATTTAAGATCGAACCCGCTTTCCGGAAGATTAAATTCGGGAAAGGTCAACGTCTCGGCGTGAATTGTCCAATCCAAAGGATAATCGCCGCTTAGCATGAGAGAGCCTGTACCGGAAACATTGCCTTTGTCGCTTTTTATCTCCAACCGGCTTAAGGTGATAGATTGCGCATCCGATTTGGCAACCAAATCAATGTCCGAAACATTGACCAATGATTTGGTGTGCGAGTCGCCTTGTGTCGCGATAACTTTTTGCTCAATGCCGATACGGGTTGCACTAAACTCCGGCACGTGAATATTTAACGGTAATTTGATGGGATCAAGCTTCGTCAATAGCGGTTGGGACAATTGTTGCTTTATTGCAGCCCAATCTATCGATTGCTTTGGTATTTCCGCCGAATTTGCATTTTTTTGCTCGGAACTGACCGCTTGCGGCGCAAGCGAAAGAGACAGACCATCCAGTTTTGTCGGTAAAAGCGTAACATCTTTACCATAACCGGTAATCCCCGAATGAAAATGATGTAAGCGAATATCCATGTCATCCACTTTTACCGTCAAATCATCTAAGGAAAGTCGCTTCAACATCACTTCCAACGGTAGATTAAATTCGCCGCCGGCTTGTGCTTCTTGTTCGGGTTGCGACGGCGGTAATTTGCTTGTGTCAATATTCACCACGGCATTTTTTAATGCCATATTTTCGACACACGTACTGCCTTTTAACAAACAACCGAAGCCGATATGCAGATCGGCTTGCCCCAACGAAACATCAACGCCGTCCGTCTTAAAACGGGTATCGGATAGTCTCAAACCGTCTTGTAAACTCCCCTCGACTTTACCGATTGTCAGTGGTTCCAGCCACTTATCCGCCAATTCCAGCACAGTACGTTGCCCAAAGCCCGTTGCTAAAAAAATGAAAGGGCACACGATGATAATCAGTAAAATAAAGAGGAGACGCCGCACACAACGCCATTTGGTTGCTTTTGGTTTATTGGGGGCTGAAGGCGCCGAAACGTCCTTATTATCTTTATCTGTTTCCGTTTGATGTACTACTTGCTGTTCCATAATGATTTCCACATGTAACCATAGTGATGCTACCGTATAGCTAATTACAGTTCCGAACCTAATCCGATATAAAATTTAATACCGTTATCGTTATTCGGTGAACGAACGGGCGTTGCAATGTCAAATTTAATGGCGCCGATCGGAGAAGCCCAACGCACACCGACACCAACTCCCGAGTGTAGATTATCGGCTTTATAACTGTCCGCGGCTAAGCCGGTATCATAAAAGAGCGCCGCCCACCATGTCGGATAAACTTGATATTGATATTCCGCCGTTGCCGTTGCCAAATGAGATGCACCGATCAAATAACCGTCTTCGTCTTTCGGTGAGATCTTTTTATAACCGAAGCCTCTCACGCTCATATCTCCCCCGGCAAAATAGCGTAACGCAGGAGTAATGCGCTCAAACTCATTGGATTTCAAATAACCGACTTCCGCTCGGAAATAAAAACGGTGATTATCAAAATACGTTCGGATCCAAGAGGTCGAGGCTTTAATACTGTAAAAATTGACATCCGACGCCCAAATTTTATTACCCCAGTTAACGGTAATTTTTTGCGAATCACCCCAAAGCGGGAAACGGGCACCGTCACTGCGGGTGCGGTTCATGGATGCCGTCGGATATAACAAGAGGGTCTTATATTTGTCGGAACCTTGTCTGAACGAGTCGTAACGCGCTTTTACCCCAAGAGAAAACGCCCAGCCCGTTTCATGATTCCAAAAGCGTTGAATACCGACATTCACACCGGTAAATTTCGTGTCGTTTTGATCTTCACGCTCAATTCCGCCTAATACTTGATAGTAATAATTCAGCGGATTCGCTTTAAGCGGAATCTTATAACCGAGTTCAATGTTTTGTTCAGGTCCGGAAATATAGGTGTTACTTTCAAAACTGTGTCCTCGGCTGTTGATCCAAGGCTTTTTCCAGTTAAATTGCAAACGCGGACCGACGTCGGTCGCAAAACCAAGACCGATTTCCATGTCATTTTTCTTCTTCGGGTGCAGTAACACATTCAGTGCAACTTGTTTTTCCGCCTCATTGACTTCCGGTTCGACTAACACGGAGGAAAACCAGTTGCTGGAAGTAAAATCGCTTGACAGTTTGGATAAGTCATTAATGTAGTAAGGATCACCCTCTTTGATCCGCAACATATTTCTTAAATATTCTTCCCTGATTTGACTGTCTTTAAAGGTGATCCGACCGTAACGGTAACGATCGCCGCTGGCATAACCTAAACGCCAATCGGCTAAATGTTCTTTCGGGTAAACTTCCAATCGGTGATAAAGCCAATGCGCATCCAAATAACCTTTGGATTGCGCTAATTTTTCCAAGCTACTTTTAAAACCGTCATAAGTCGCATGATTCAATACCGTGCCTTTTGGCGGTACCTCTTTTTCAATCAGCTTTTGAAAGTCCTTATCTTGCTCGGCTTGTCCCGTGATTTTAATATCCCGCTCATCCAATTGTACCGGTTTGTCCAGCTGCACTTGTAAAATCAGCTGATCTTTATCCGGCGATGTTTTCGGCATTCGTTCAAAATGATACCGGGTATTGTAATAACCTTTTGCCCGCAATGCTTTGTCGACCGTTTCTTTTACGCGATATTGATAACGCTCCGAGCCGTCCGCTTCCTCATCGCTGATTTGAGAAAGGTAAATGCGTACATTTTCTTCCAGCTCTTTATTATTAATGCCTTCTACTTTTAACGAAACGGTTTGTTCCGCAGAAGCCGAGCAGGTAATCACTAAAAATGCCAAATAATGTAATTTTGTTTTCATATACATTTCTCATTGTTTGAACGATATCCGTTCGGATGCGTTATTCTTTCGGGATACCGCGAAGTAGCGGAACACTTTTATAAGGTGCTTGGGATGTCGGAGCCGGCTCAACGTCAAACATCAAAATAAACGGTTTAACCGGTTCCCTATCTTGCCCGCGCCATAAACTACCGATACTGACCAGTTGAATATCCGGCGGTAAATTTGCCAAACCTTTTTCTAAAACGGTGATACTGTGTTTGCGCGGATGACCAATCATCACCGCCGTGCCGTTTTTACGGGCATAACGAATTGCGGCATTAAACTGCTTTTGCACCTCGGCAAGCGAATCACTGTCATCCAAGAAAATATGGCGTTCTAACGCACTGATCCCCATGTCTTTTGCCGTTTTAAACGCCACACTGTTACCTGCCGTTTTACTGTCTAAAAAAAACAGTTTCCGTTGAGAGAGCGCTTTCATCAGTGAATGCATGGTTTGCGGATCCGTCGTCGCTTTACTCCCCATATGATTATTCAAGCCGATAGCATGCGGTACGTGATTTTGTGCATCACTAACCAATCTTGTCACTTGCTCGTCAGTCATGCCAACCAACAATGCGCCTGCTTCAATAGGTTGTTTGGATTGCGGCTCCATCGGCAAATGAATCAATACATCCCGATTTTGTTCGAAAGCTTTGTTGGCTCTCGCCGTTGCGTAAGGTGAAACAGGGATAATTGCCACGCTCACCTCTTTCGGTAGTGCATAAATCGCCGCATCTTCTTTACCCCGATAACCGATATCATCAATCACGATAGCCAATTTACCCGCCTGTGCAAGCGGTGAGATCAGCAATAAAATTTGCAAAAAGCAGCTCGGAATAGACCGCTTGTAAGATCGTTTGTTCACGTTATTCATGATTTATTTTACCCATTTCAACGGGTTTACCGCCTGACCTTTCCGACGAATTTCAAAATAGAGTGCGGAACGACTTTGTCCGCCCGAATTACCGACGTTTGCAATAGTTTGTCCCGCCTGAACACGGCTGCCTTTAGAGACGGCAACGGATTGGTTGTACCCATAAAGCGACATGTCTCCGTTTCCATGATCAATGACCACCACTTGCCCGTAGCCTTGCAACCAATCCGCTAAGATCACCCGACCTGCGGCAATCGCTTTTACCGGTGTCCCCGCTCCGGCTTGAATAACAATGCCGTTCCACTTAAGTTCGCCCATTTGCGTTGAACCGAAGTTATTCGTCACTTTACCGGCAACCGGCATCGGATATTTGCCGCTTCCCAAACCGCTTCCCGCTCTCACGCGCTGCTTCTCTTGCTCCGTCGGCTTACGTTTCTCTTCAGTGTTCTTTTTTTGTTCTAATTGGGCGATTTCTTGTTTTTCTTGCTGTGCCGCTTCGTTTGCCGCTTTAGTCAGCTGATTACGTAAAGCGGTTTCGTTAGTTTTAAGTGCATCGAGACGGGTTTGATCCTGTTGCAATGTTTTATCGATGGATCGAATCGTACTCTCCCGTTCGTTTTTGACTTTTTGTAGATCTTTTTCCTGCTTTTTCTGTGCATTTAACTGGGTTTGCTGCCCTTTTTGTTGCCCTTTCAGTTCATCACGGCGCGTTTTTAATTCTTCTTGCGTCCGACGTAAATCATAGATGGCATCAATTCTGACTTGATTGATATGTTCATAATAAGCGCCCATACGATCCGCATTTTTGGCTTCTTCAGATAATAAACGTTCTAATACGGAAGGGTGAATGCCGGAACGGTATGCCGAATCCAACTGTTCTTTCAGCTTCTCTTTTTGCTCTTTTTCCTGCTTTTCCAACCGCTTGATCTCTTGTTCCGTCCGTTGAATGGCTTGACGGGTTTCTGCAAGCGTCAACTCGGTTTTTTTCAGATTATTTAAAACTTGCCCCATTTCGATTTCTTGATTTTTCAGGGTGGATTGAAGGGAATCTCGCTTTTTTTTCTGTTCATCGATTTTACTTTGTTGTTGCTTGATCTTTTGCTGAATTTGGGACAGATCATTCGCCTTTGCATATTGCGGCAATACAACACCGATACTGCATAACGACATGATAAATGTGAGGGTTCGACGTGCTTTCACGAGTATTCCTTATCCAAAGCAGATGAAACGATAAATTGATTATTCTAATCGGTTATTGATTAAATGACTATGCTTTTTAAGCAACCAAACGGAATAAACCATTTCGTTAAAAAGGATATGTGATAGAAGAGATAAGAGAGATCAAGATGAAATGGCACGCCCTAAAGGATTCGAACCTTTGACCCACGCCTTAGAAGGGCGTTGCTCTATCCAGCTGAGCTAAGGGCGCAAATCAGAATTATAAGAGACCAAAAAAAGAAATGGTCGGCGAGATAGGATTTGAACCTACGACCCACTGGTCCCAAACCAGTTGCGCTACCAAGCTGCGCTACTCGCCGACGAAGTGGCTGGCATTATAGATGGTTTAAGGATTCCGTCAATTGATTTTTAAGGAATATCCGCTGAATGCATGTTCTTTGAACATTATTTATGATGACCGACTTACTAAATCGGCAAATTTTTGCGACAATAGCAAACGATATCGTATTGACTTTGGGAGAAAACATGTCCGCACAAATTATTTCAGGGAGCGCTGTCGCTGCGCAAATTAAATCTCAGATTAAAGAGCAAGTGATGCTCTATGCTTCTCAAGGCAAACGGGTTCCCGGATTAGCGGTAATTTTAGTCGGTGCGGATCCTGCCTCTCAAGTTTATGTCGGCAGTAAACGAAAAACGTGTACGGAGTTAGGCATTCAATCCAAATCCTATGATCTGGCTGAAAATACGACTGAAGAAGCGCTTTTAACACTTATCGCACAATTGAATCAGGATACTGAGGTTGACGGTATTTTAGTGCAATTTCCACTTCCGGCTCACATTGATTCAACTAAAGTAATTGAAGCCATCTCACCGGATAAAGATGTGGATGGCTTCCATCCTTATAATGTCGGTCGTCTTTGCCAGCGCGTCCCGACCTTACGGGCATGTACGCCTTATGGTGTCATGAAGTTATTGGAAACGACCGGCGTCAATTTATACGGTAAACATGCCGTCATTGTCGGTGCTTCCAATATCGTTGGCCGTCCGATGGCACTGGAACTTCTTCTGGGCGGATGTACCGTTACGGTAACACATCGCTTCACCGTTGATCTCGAAAGTCACATTCGTCAAGCGGATCTTGTCGTAGTTGCCGTCGGTAAACCTCAATTTATTCCGGGAGATTGGATTAAAGAGGGAGCTATTGTGATTGATGTCGGCATTAACCGTATTGACGGTAAGTTAGTCGGCGATGTCGACTATGAGAAAGCCAAACAAAGAGCAGCTTTCATTACGCCCGTCCCCGGCGGGGTCGGACCGATGACGGTCGCCATGTTAATGCAAAATACGTTGCAGGCTTATGAACAACATATCACAAAGTAATACGAAGAATACAAAAATCCCCGCAAAGAGCGGGGATTTTTTATAAAAGTCTTCAAGTAATCACGAATTACCAGAATACGCGTAAACCTACACCAACAACTTTATCAGTTGTTTTAGCGCCGTTATCTACTTTAGTTTTCACAACACGACCTTCAAGGTAAGTAACAACTTGTTTATGTAATTGATAGTCTGTACCTAACAAAAATTTGTGTTTTCTCGTCTTATTGTCACTACCTTTTACTTTAGTATGCTCATAACCATATGCACCATATACGCCTACCGCACCAAAGCTGTATTTAGCACCAGCTGCAAGCGCAGATGTTCTGGTTTTCGCAGAACCGTTTTTCTCATATGCCTGGCTACCATCAAGAGCAACTTTTAAGCCACCGAGTTTATAGCTTGTAGCAACTTCCCATGCATCTTTGTAGTGTCTGTAGTTAGCATTAGTTACATAATTATCACGGGTATAACCGGCTTCTAACGCTAATGCCTGACCTTCCGCTAAAGGCAGAACATAAGTTGCACCTACACCGTAACCATTTTTCTTATCGCCAGTAGCAATTTCATTATTTGAATCACGTTTTTCTGCAAAGTTATAGTTTACACCAACTTGTAAACCGTCAATACCTTTGTAGTCATAACGTACAACAGCTGTACCTTCCGCCGTTAATAGACCTGGTGATACACCATAACTATAGTCAAAACCAGTTTCACCGATATCATCACCGATGGTCAATTGACGACCAAATGTCAGTTCACCGTATTGTTTGCTACCTAAACCAACATAAGCACGTTTTGCATATAAATCACCAAATTGATCAGTTGTAGTTGGTGAACCATTAAAACGCAATTCCAAACGACCTAATGCATAGAAATCTTCTGCAATATCGTGTTTTACACGAACACCAAAGCGAGATCCATCATTTTTTAAATTAGAGTGCTTCTCCGTTTTGTCACCATTTTTAACTTTGGAATCGCCTTTATCTAACAATAGACGCAAAGAACCGTCTACAACAACTTTTGTACCTTCATTTTCATACACAGTTACCGCTGAAGCTGATGCTGCGAATGCTGTTACTGCTAATGCTACAAGTGTTTTTTTCATAACGTTCACCTTAGGTTTTTGTATTTTAGTTAAAAAATCGCTCTCGTTAAGGTATAAGAACGATCCTCCAAACTGACATTCACTCCAAAATGTAATGTTGGGTAAATGTCATTTGCGGGCGAATAGTGGCAGAATCATTATTCGGTGTCAATATCTCTTACCATGCTTCAAATAAGCAAAAAACACTTTTAAAATCAATTCATTATATAAAAAGACGAGTAATTCTTCTTTATTTATTGAGAATCGCTCCATTACGGAGATAAGTGTAACACATTGTTTTATAAGCATTTAAATCACACAAGGAGAACAATTTACATTATTGTGAACTATTTCACATTTTTGAAAATTACTTTTCTTTTAGATTGTTTTTTATACAAAATTAACATTCAAAAAATGATTTCTCTTACCTATAATGCACTTATCACTGACTTACCGGTATAAAAATGACAAGTTTTACAGCCACTATTCGGCAACATTTAGACCAATTTACTCCATTTTCAGAGGAAACCCTTGAAATATCACCTCCGCTGTTTAGCCTTTCTCGTGCATCAGTGGCGTTTTTCTGTGCTGAAATTCTGCAAACCTGCCAATTACTGGAGAAACAAACAGAAAGTGATTATGCCGACATTTATGCACAAAAACTGGTCACACAATTTGATGCATTAAACCGTGCCGTAGAAAAATTAGCCGCTCATCACCGTCGCCATGCGGTTTTTCGTTCGACTTATACGTTTCCGAAACATATTCATCGTCTTCCTTCAACAAAACGATTAGCGGAATATCACAAAGCATTAAGAGCGTTAAATGAAAAAATCAGCTGGTTGACCGAGCAAAGTTATCGCTGTACCAATGCGCAAGAGAAAGCCGTTTACTTAGGACAAATTGAAGAAACGGAATATCGTAAACAGAAATGTTTAGCGGCGATTGAGGCGTTGGATTCCTATCAATAATGCCATGACAAGCGGTCGGATTTTCGTGTTTTTTTGCAAAAAACAAGCGGAATCCGACCGCTTGTTGATCTGTCTCCCATATTAGTGGGCTTCATCCCAATTATTGCCGATGCCGACTTCGGCAATCAGCGGGACGCTCAATTGAATAGCCTTTTCCATTTCGGTTTTAATCAATGCCGTATACCGTTCGACCTGCTCTGCTTTGACTTCAAACACCAATTCGTCATGCACTTGCATGATCATTTGAATATCGTCATTGTCGCGTATGGCTTTATCAATGCTAATCATCGCGACTTTAATGATATCCGCCGCCGTTCCTTGCATCGGTGCGTTAATCGCTACCCGTTCGGCGGCTTTACGGCGGATTTGATTGCCTGATTGAATGTCGGGCAAATATAAACGGCGACCGAACAAGGTTTCAACATACCCTTTTTCCGCCGCTTTTTCACGAATATCGATCATAAATTGTTGTACTGCGGGATAACGTTGGAAATATAAATCCATATATTTTTGCGCTTCAGCTCGCGAAATCCCCAATTGATTGGACAATCCGAACGACGACATGCCGTAAATTAAACCAAAGTTAATCGCTTTGGCACTGCGACGTTGTTCGCTTGTCACCGCTTCCAAAGACACGCCGAAAATTTCAGCGGCAGTCGCACGGTGAATGTCTTTACCTTCTGCGAAGGCTTTAATCATATTTGCATCGTTGGCAAGGTGCGCCATAATGCGTAATTCGATTTGCGAATAGTCCGCTGCTAATATTACGTAGCCTTCGCGGGCAATAAACGCTTGGCGGATGCGTCGGCCCTCTTCGTTCCGAATCGGGATATTTTGTAGATTCGGATCGCTCGATGAAAGCCGTCCGGTGACAGTCACGGCTTGGTGGTATGAAGTATGTACTCTACCTGTCTGCGGATTAATCATCTGCGGCAGTTTATCCGTGTAGGTTGATTTCAATTTGCTCAGCCCACGATGTTCCATCAATAACACCGGGACTTGATGCCCCATTTGCGCCAATTCTTCCAACACTTCCTCGTTGGTGGACGGCGCGCCTTTCGGTGTTTTTTTCAAGATCGGTAAACCTAATTTGGTAAACAAAATCTCTTGTAGCTGCTTGGTGGACGCCAAATTGAATACCTCACCGGCTTCCGCATGAACCTGCTGTTCCAATTCCGCCAAACGTTTTTCGATTTCAATCGATTGAAGGCGCAATTGTTGCGGATCGATCAACACCCCGTTGCGCTCCACCCGTGACAATACGCCGACCAGCGGCATTTCGATCGTTTCAAATAATGTCACCAATTCAGGAGACTTTGCCAGTTCCGCATGCAGAACCTGATGGAGTTTCATGGTGACATCGGCATCTTCCGCAGCATATTCCGTGGCACGCTGAATGTCGATTTGATCAAAGGTTTTCTGATTTTTTCCTTTACCGGCAACCTCTTCGAACGGAATGGTTTGATGCCCGAGATAACGCTCGGCAAGATCGTCCATGTTATGACGACCGGTACTGTCCAAGGTGTAGGATTCAATCATCGTATCAAATGCCACACCTTGTACGTCAATACCGTGGCGGGCAAAGACGGTCAAATCGTATTTGATGTTTTGTCCGATTTTTCGAATTGTCGGATTTTCTAAAATCGGTTTTAATTGACGTAGACAATCCGCTTTGTCGAGTTGGTTCGGTAGCAGTGAGTCCGTGTGTTCCGTCTCATCCGGCGCATCACCGAATAAATCCGTTTGCGGTAACGGTGCGGATTGTGCTTTATGAGCCAACGGAATATAGCAGGCTTCACCGTTTTCAAGGGCAAAAGAAACCCCGACCAACTCAGCTTGCATCGCATCCAAGTTATTCGTTTCGGTGTCCAATGCGATCAGTGAAGCGGATTGTAATTTCGTTAACCACTGTTGTAACAGCGACGCGTCATTCACACATTGGTAGCGGCTGCGGTCGATTTCCACGTTAATCGTTTTTGCAAATTTTTGCTCGGAACCGACCGCTTGTGTGGCTTGATAATTGTTCGGTATTTTTTCCGCACTGTTTTGAGTCACGGGATTCGCATTGCTCATCACTTCATTTAACCAACGCTTAAATTCATAGCGACCGAAAAGTTCGATCAATTGCTCCCGTTGTTGAGGTCGGGTCAATAATTGGTCATGGCGAACATCCAATTCGACATCGGTTTTGATCGTTGCCAATAGATAAGAAAGCTCCGCCGTCTCTTTTTCGGCGGCTAATTTCGGTGCGAAATTTTTCGCTCCGCGGAAAGCAAGCTCGGCGACTTTATCCAAATTCGCATAAATCTCTTGCATTGAGCCGATCCCTCGCAACAATGCCAACGCCGTTTTTTCCCCTACGCCTTTTACACCGGGGATATTGTCGGACGAATCGCCCAATAAGGCTAAATAATCGATGATCAATTCGGGCGGAATGCCGTATTTTTCAATCACGCCGTCACGGTCAAGCAAGGTATTGTTCATCGTGTTGATTAACATGATGTGATCGTTCACCAATTGCGCCATATCTTTATCGCCGGTACTGATTAACACGTTTTTCCCCGCCTTCGCCGCTTGCACGGCAAGGGTACCGATCACATCGTCCGCTTCGACGCCTTCAATCGATAATAACGGAATGCCGAGTGCGTTGATCATAGCGTGCAACGGTTGGATTTGCGCCCGCAGTTCATCCGGCATCGGTGGGCGATGTGATTTATATTGTTCAAACAATTCATCGCGGAAAGTTTTGCCCTTTGCATCGAAAACAACGGCAATATGGCTGGGATCGACTTGGTTGATCAAACTTTTCAACATATTCAGCACACCGTACATCGCACCGGTTGGTTCGCCTTGTTTGTTGGTCAGCGGAGGGAATGCATGAAAAGCGCGGTAAAGGTAAGAAGAACCGTCTACTAAGACGAGGGGATTTTGTGCAATCGTTGCCATTTGAGATCTCTTGGTTTGTCAAAAATGGCTCATTATAACGAATGCGCACGAATTACTGAAAACGTTTTAACAATTCTTCATGTTATCGACAGGCTTGAATCACTAATTCGGGACGATACTCAAAATGAACGGAATCATAACTTGCCCATTTGCCGCCCCAAATAAAACCATGTTTTTCGAAAATACGGACAATGCGATTTAATTTCGGATCGTTGAGTAGCTGTGTCGGATAAGGACAAACGGTATCTTCGTTTTGACACCCGCTCCAACGCCAATAATGATGCAAGTGTTTCGGCAACTGAAAATCTATGGCGATACCGAAACTGTGCGCGCTCAACCGAGAGGTACCTGCAATATTCCGATAATTAAAGGTTCCGAGGGGACGATTTACATAATCGACCAATTCGGGAAAACGGACAATTTCCTCACCGACTTTCTGCAGCTGCGCGGCGGCATGATTACGTCGGTTAAATTGAACGGATTGTCGACTCGGCGCCCAATTAATAGCAATGAGATTTTGCTCAATATCAACGCGGGTCGAACCATATAAATGTTTAAAAAAAGCGTCATGACGAATACGCCCCGCATCCTGATATTGTTGCGGCACGGCAAACTCAAGCGGATAACGTTGGGAAAGCTGATCGGCAACGCTCGCTTCAACTAGTTTTTGTCGAAAAGGCTTATCGGATAGTGTACCGATCGGCAAACGTCCACCGTCCGCAAAATGGATAACCGCTTGTTCGACTTGAATATCGGGATACGCTTGTTCAAGGCAAAAGGCAACATCATCAGCCAAACCGATAGACGGTAAAAACGCCGCACAGATGAGAAATTTTTTCATGACCGCTTCGCTTAATGGGTAAAATTGCGGGTACAATAGCAATTTTTAGTATAAATGAGAATAAAGATGAGCAAAGATACGTTGTTTTCCGCACCGATTGAAAAATTAGGCGATTTTACTTTTGACGAATCCGTCGCCGAAGTCTTTCCGGATATGATTCAACGTTCCGTACCGGGATACTCCAATATTATTACGGCGATCGGCATGCTTGCCGCCCGTTTCGTTACGCCGCAATCCAACGTATACGATTTGGGCTGCTCGCGGGGGGCGGGGATTTTGTCTATTCGCCGTAACATCCACGTTCCGAGCGTCAAGATTATCGGTGTGGATAATTCGGCTCCGATGGTGGAACGTTGTCGTCGTCATTTGGACGCCTATCATTCCGACATTCCCGTTGAGATTTTATGTGATGACATCCGCCGTATCGACATCAAAAACGCCTCCATGGTGGTGCTGAATTTTACTCTGCAATTTTTACCGCCGGACGATCGCCTTGCGCTTTTGCGTAACATATATCAAGGGCTGAATCCAAACGGTGTATTGGTGTTATCGGAAAAATTTACCTTCGCCGATGAAACGATGAATACGTTATTAATTGATTTACACCACACCTTCAAACGGGCAAACGGTTATAGTGAACTTGAAGTCAGCCAAAAACGGACGGCGCTTGAAAACGTGATGCGGACCGATTCCATCGATACGCATAAGTTACGTTTACGCCAAGCGGGATTTTCACAAATTGAGTTGTGGTTCCAATGTTTTAACTTCGGTTCGATGGTGGCGGTAAAATCATCCGATTAACAAGCGGTCTGTTTCGTCAGATTTTTTGCAAAATTTTATGTAAATCGCACCGCTTGTATTTCGCTTTTGTGCTACTATTCGTTCCTCTTTTATATTTCAGATGTCAATCCGCTATGGCAACAAAATCAAAATACCAAGATAAGCAACTGGACGCATTGTTAAACGATCTCATCGTTACTCTTGAAAAACATAAAGCGCCCGTCGATTTATCCTTAATGGCGCTCGGTAATATGGTAAGCAATATTTTAATCACCAACGTACACAGTCCCCAACAGCGGGAGGCTCTTGCCGATACCTTTGGTTCCGCCTTAAAAAACTCGTTAAAATCCGATAAATAGTATGCTAGAGAACATTCGCCGCTTGTTACCCGACAACTCTCGCCAATATCGAGAAGAAACCTCCCAACGCATTTCGTGGGGGCACTGGTTTGCGTTGTTTAATATTGTGGTGGCGTTACTGATCTCTTCACGTTATGCCTTCAACGCCGACTGGCCGAATACGCTGTTCGGTAAACTTTACTTTTTTATCAGTTTATTCGGGCATTTCAGTTTTGTCGTCTTTGCGCTCTATTTGCTGATTCTGTTCCCGCTGAGTTTTATCATTAAAAACCACCGTGCTTTTCGCGGAATTTCGGTCATTATTGCGACCTTCGGCATGACCGTGTTGTTAGTCGATACCGAAGTTTTTAAACGGTTTTACTTGCATTTGTCTCCGCTAGTTTGGGATCTGCTGGTTAACCCTGACGAAGGAGAATTAGCGCGGCAATGGCAGTTACTGTTTGTGCCGATGCCGATCATTTTATTGGTTGAAATGCTTTACTCCCGTTGGTGTTGGAATAAATTGCGCAGCTTCAACCGACAAAAATGGAGCAAGTACGTTGCATTGTTTTTCCTTATCTGCTTTACCGCCACCCATTTGTTATATGCGTGGGCGGATATGTCCCTCTACCGCCCGATTACGGCACAGCGGGCAAACTATCCACTGGCTTATCCGATGACCGCCCGTACCTTCTTAGAAAAACACGGATTGGTTGATCGTTCGGTATTAGAACAACAAATCGAAGAAAGCGGACGGCTAGACACGTTTTATCTCAATTACCCGAAAAAACCGTTGCAATACACCGCAGCGCCGAATAAGGTTAACTTGCTGTTCATTAATATTTCGGGTTTAACCAATGATGTCATTACACCGGACAAGATGCCGAATTTAACGCAAATCGGCTTAAATTCACGTCGGTTTATTCATCATTACTCCGGTGGAAATTCCGCTGCCGCCGGTATTGTCAGTCTTTTCTATGGGTTGAGCGGACGTTATGTGGATGCCATTTTAAATGAAAAAGAGCCGTCCGTATTGATTTCAACTCTGCAGCACTTTGATTACCAGTTCGGCTTATATTCCCATAACGGTTTCAATGAACCGATTTATTATCGGGCGCTTTTTGCCGGCTTCAAACTGCCTAAAGCGAAGAATAACCTTGAGGCGATTGAACAGTGGAAAACATGGTTAAATAGTCGAACGGAACAGCCTCTCTTCAGTTACTTGGATTTAGCACTTCCTTCGACAGACCATGATCAATTGGCACAACTTGATTTGCAACTGGCGGATATTTGGCTGCAATTGGAACAACAAGGGCTGACAAAAAGTACGCTGATTATTCTTACCGCCGATATCGCTGACAAACATATCGAAACAGCGAACGGTTTTACCCCTCAGCGTATCGAGGTACCGTTGTTAATGTACTGGCAAGGCGATAAAGGGAGCTATAACCGACTGTCCAGCCATTTGGATATGGTTCCGACACTGCTTAATCAGTTTTTTGGGGTTTCGTCTCCGATTAGTGATTATGCGCAAGGTATTGATCTGACTAAAGCGAATGAGCGTAAATGGTTATTGGCTTCCGATTATAAATGGAATGTCGCCGTTACTGCGGATAATGAACAGTTTCATATCGACCGCAAAGGAGATTTTGAATATTACGATGCTCAAGGTGAGCAACAACGTAATAACCGCCCGCCTCTCGCCCTCTTTTTGCAGCTGATTCAGCAAAGTAACCAATTTATCGAGAAATAAAAAAAGCCCCTAAATTAGGGGCTACTCGGAAAGCAAATTTATGAATTCGGTTGCTGGACACAACACTTGTTCTTAATGTGGGTATAGATTACGTCAAGTTATTCAGTTTTTCAAATGTTTTTGCAAAAAATTTACTAATTTTTTGCAAACTTGTGATCTGCCTCACATTTTGAATTACAAACGTCGCGCCTGCCAGAATGTTTTCGTCCAGTACGGTGAATTCATATCTGAATAAATTACGCCGCCTTTGGTTGATGCATGAAGAAACTGACCGTTTTTGACGTAAACACCGACATGTTTACCGTTTGGTCCCCGACCTGTTTTAAAGAACACCAAATCTCCCGTTTGAATGTCGCTTTTTGAAATTTTGGTGCCTTCCAACGCTTGTTCACTCGTTGTTCGCGGTAAATCAATACCGAATAAATCACGGAAGGTAATTTGCATAAAGCCGGAACAATCTACGCCACTACGACTCGTTCCGCCTAAACGATAACGTGTACCTTGCCATTCTCGCTGATGTTCGCTCAAACTGCTGATGACAAAAATAGGGTCTGAAATACTGCCTCTATTCGTTTTATAGATTTTATTCGCATTTTTGGCTTTTTGCGTTGTCGTGTCACTGCCGCTACATGCGGTAAGTACAACGGCAGACATTAAAACCGCACAAAAAGATGCGGTTCGTTTACTGAAAATCTTAAACATGTGAATTCCTCTAAAAAAGAAACATTCTGTCACCGATTAGTGACAGAATGCTTGTTTATTAGCCCTTTACCTTTGCATTTTCAACGCGTTCCCGCAATTTTTGCCCCGGTTTAAAGACAACCACTCTTCGGGCTGAAACGGCAACATCTTCCCCTGTTTTAGGGTTTCTGCCCGGACGGGCTTTTTTATCCCGAACGGAAAAATTACCAAAGCCCGATAACTTCACTTCTTCACCCTTTTCAAGTGACAAGCGAATTTCTTCAAAAAATTGTTCGACAAATTGCTTCGCAACACGTTTATCCAAACCGCATCGTTCAACGAGGTTTTCTGCTATTTCAATTTTGGTAAGTGCCATAACTCTTCCTTAATCTAATCTCTTAGATAAGCATTAAAACGCTGTGCAAGCGCTCCTAACACTGCTTGAATCACTACATTGATTTCATCTTCTTCAAGTGTCTTTTCAGTATCTTGAACAGTAAGACTAATCGCCAGACTCTTCTTACCGGATGCTAAATTCGCACCTTGATAAACATCAAATAAGTTAACGCCGACTAATTTCGAACCGCCCGCTTTGCGACATTCATTAATCACATCGCCGGCAGCCACATCCGTGTCAACCACTACCGCAATATCACGCTTATTGGCAGGGAAGCGGGAAATGTCTTTCGCATCCGGCACATCCCTTTCCGCCACGGCGGATGCCAATAGCTCAAATGCGACCGGTTTACCGGATAAGCCCAATTTTTGCACAATTCTCGGATGAATTGTACCAATAAAACCTATTTCTTTTCCGTCTAAGACAATTGCCGCAGATTGTCCGGGATGTAATGCCGAAAATGGTTTTGCGACAAACTGTAAATCATTTTTCGCACCGGTTAAAGAGAATATACGCTCCAAATCCCCTTTAAGATCAAAAAAGTCGACGTTTTCCGCTTTATGTTCCCAATGAACCGGACGTTTATCCCCCGCGATCACTGCACCGAAAACCATTTCCTGACGAATACCGTTTTCTGCCTGAGCATCCGGAATAAAACGCAAACCGGTTTCAAAAATACGCACACGATGTTGCTGACGATTTTGGTTATACGCTACGGTTTGTAATAAACCGGTAAGTAATGACACCCGCATTGCCGACATTTCACTGGAAATCGGATTCGGCAACATTAACGCTTCTTGTTCCGGATGTAACAACGTTTGAATTTTCGGATCCACGAAGCTATAGGTAATGACTTCCTGATAGTCGCTATCCACTAAAGCTGTTCTGACGCGAATGGCTTCCAGTATTTTTTCCGGAATACTGCGCATTTGCAAATGCGCTAACGGCGCATTATTCGGAATACTGTTGTAACCATAAATTCGAGCCACCTCTTCTATCAGATCTTCTTCGATCTCAATATCAAAACGCCAACTCGGTGATTGCACATGCCAAACATCATCGGCATAGTTTACTTTAAAGCCTAAGCGGTTGAAGATATCCGTTACCGTCTCGGTGTCAATATAGTGTCCTAATAATCTGTCTAATTTTTTACGACGTAACGTAACGATATTGGATTTCGGCACAAACAGCTGGTTTGTCGCTTCCACGATTTCTCCCGCTTCACCGCCGCAAATACTCAGTAATAACGAAGTTGCACGCTCCATCGCCTTGTGAGCCAGTTTCGGATCAACACCGCGTTCAAACCGGTGTGACGCATCGGTGTGTAAACCGTATTGTCTTGCACGACCGGTAATAGCTAACGGTGCAAAAAATGCCGCCTCTAAAATAACATCTTTAGTTTCGGTACTGACGCCGCTCGCCTGCCCCCCGAAAATCCCCGCCATAGCAAGCGGTCCGTTTTGGTCCGCAATCAACAAAGTATTCGGTTGTAATTTTGCCGTTGTTCCGTCTAACAGAACCAACTCTTCCCCTTCTTTTGCCATGCGAACCTGAACAGGTTGAGCGACTTTTGCCATATCAAACGCATGCATCGGTTGCCCCAATTCCAACAAAACGAAATTTGTAATATCGACAACCGGATCAATGGAACGAAGACCGCAACGACGTAACTTTTCTTGTAACCATAATGGGGACGTCGCATTTACGTTGACACCTTTTACTACTCGTAATAAATAGCGCGGGCAGGCTTGAGGAGCTTGTAAATCGATTACGACTTTATCCGCAATCGTTGCTTGAACCGGTTCAATCACAAGCTCGTTAAGCGCTTGTCTGTTAATGACACTCACTTCACGGGCAATGCCGGCAATACTCAAACAATCCGCACGGTTCGGTGTCAAACTGATTTCAATGGCATGATCGTTTAATTGTAAATATTCGCGTAAATCCGTACCGACAAGTGCATCGCTCGGTAATTCAATGATGCCGGAATGATCGTCTTTTATACCTAATTCGGAAAATGAGCACAGCATCCCTTCCGACGGCCGACCGCGTAATTTGGTCTTCTTAATCTTGAAATCACCCGGTAAAACGGCACCTTCCGTTGCACAGGCGACTTTTAAGCCCTGACGGCAATTCGGGGCGCCACAGACTATGTCCAATAAACGCTCACCGCCGACATTCACTTTCGTTACGCGTAATTTATCCGCATCCGGATGTTGAGCGCATTCAACCACTTCGCCGACAACAACGCCGGTAAATTCTCCGGCAACCGCGTCACAGGCATCCACTTCCAAACCTAACATGGTAATTTGGTCACATAATTGTTCGGTGGTAATCGCCGGATTAACCCACTCGCGTAACCAAGATTCACTGAATTTCATAATCTCTCTGATCCTATAATCACTTTATCTCTTCGATGCCGATATGAGCGCCGAATCAAGATAAAATTTGCAAAATTTTAATAAAATCTAACCGCTTGTCATTGATCCGAATGCCACATTCGTCTCTATAAAAACAATTATTTAAATTGTTTTAAAAAGCGTAAATCGTTCTCGAAGAATGCACGTAAATCAGTGACGTTATAACGTAGCATCGTTAAACGTTCGACGCCCATTCCAACGGCAAAACCGGTATATTCATCCGGATTGATGCCGACTTTACGCAACACATTCGGATGCACCATGCCGCAACCTAACACTTCCAACCATTTGCCGTTTTTGCCCATGACGTCCACTTCCGCCGACGGTTCCGTAAACGGGAAGTAAGACGGACGGAAACGCACCTGTAAGTCTTCTTCAAAGAATGCACGCAGGAAATCGTGGAGTAAGCCTTTTAGTTCGGTAAAATTGGCTTTTTTGTCGACATATAGCAATTCGATTTGGTGGAACATCGGGGTATGCGTTTGATCGTAATCGTTACGGTATACGCGGCCCGGTGCCATAATACGAATCGGCGGACACATTTTTTCCATAGTACGAATTTGTACGCCCGATGTTTGAGTACGAAGCAAACGTTCCGCATCGAACCAAAACGTATCATGATCGGCTCTGGCCGGGTGATGCGGAGGAATATTCAATGCATCGAAATTATAGTAATCGGTTTCGATTTCCGGTCCTTTTTCAACGGTGAATCCTAATTCCGCAAAAAATTTAACGACACGCTCAATGGTAATCGAAACCGGATGTAACCCGCCAAGCTCGGTTTTTCTTCCCGGCAACGTGACATCGATTTTTTCTTTTTCCAATTGTGCGTTGATGGCTGCTTGTTCCCATGCTTCTTTTTTTGCATTCAAGCTATCAAGAATAAACTGCTTCGCTTCATTGATTTTGGCACCGACCACCGGACGCTCTTCGGCGGCGACATCCCGTAAGCTTTGCATTAATTGGGTGAAATGTCCTTTTTTGCCAAAATATTCGACGCGAAATGCGTCCAATGCCTCAAGCCCTTTATCGTGTAACTCATCTAACGCAAGACGCGCTTGTTCAGTAATTTCTTTTAGGTTTTGCATTCCTATCCTCTAAAATTGCAATTAATTTTAAAAATCTGTTTACCGTTTAATAGGCATAATGGCTTGAATAATAATACTTCTGCGCGATATTGTAAATTTAAAGATAAACATCCGACCAACTAACCGGTTGATTTCTATAATATGACCATTAGGTTCTTACGTTTATTGACTATAGATTTTCAACAATTTGCAAAAAAATTAGCACATCAGACCGCTTGTTGAACATTAATCCGTGATCTTCACGAAAACATACGGTAAAATCCGCCCGGTTTGCAATTCGCAAACTAAAAATCGTATAACTTTAATGGAGATAAACCTATGGCAATGAATAATATTTTAGGATTATTCGCACATTCGCCACTGAAACCACTACAAAAGCATTCTAAAAAAGTGAATGAATGTTGTGGATTGTTAGTACCATTTTTTGAAGCGACCTTCCAAAGCCGCTGGGAAGATGCTGAAGAGATTCGCCGTCAAATTATTGACTTAGAACGCCGAGCAGATACGCTAAAACGCGAAATTCGTTTAAAACTTCCCCGTGGACTTTTTATGCCGGTTGAGCGTACCGATTTACTTGAACTCGTTACTCAATTGGATAAATTAGCGAATTATGCTAAAGATATTTCAGGACGTGTAGTCAGCCGCCATTTGGTTATTCCTGAAGTTTTACAGCCTGCGTTTCTTCATTTCCTTTCCCGCAGTCTTGATGCGACCCGCCAAGCCGATAAAGTCATTGATGAAATGGACGAATTGCTTGAAACCGGTTTCCGTGGTCGGGAACTCAATTTCGTCAATAACATGATTCTTGAATTGGATACCATCGAAGATGATACTGACCAACTTCAAATCGTGTTACGTAAAACGTTACTCGGTATTGAATCGGATCTTAACCCGATTGATATCATGTTCCTTTACAAAATTATTGAATGGATCGGGGTGCTTGCGGATCAAGCGCAACGTGTCGGTTCGCGTATTGAGTTAATGTTAGCTCGTTCATAAATTTCAACATAGGTAAAAAAACTATGGAACTAATTCACGAATATGGCACATTACTTGTCATCATTACTGCCGTCTTTGGCTTTTTTATGGCGTTCGGTATCGGAGCAAACGACGTATCGAATGCCATGGGAACCTCTGTAGGTTCAGGTACCATTACGGCTAAACAAGCGATTTTAGTGGCGATGGTTTTTGAATTCGCCGGAGCTTATTTAGCCGGCGGTGAAGTCACCGAAACAATTAAAAGCGGGATTATTGATATCCATCAATTCTCCGGCAGACCGGATACGTTGGTATTAGGCATGATGGCCGCCCTTTTTGCCGCCGGCTCTTGGCTGTTACTTGCATCCAAAATGGGATGGCCCGTATCCACCACTCACTCCATCATCGGTGCCATCATTGGTTTTGCGTTGGTAACGGTAGGTTCCGAAGCGGTTCATTGGGGGGATTTGTCCGGTATCGTCGGGAGTTGGTTCGTAACACCGGTAGTATCGGGTATTATTGCCTATGCGATCTTTACCAGTACTCAAAAATTGATTTTCGATACGGATAATCCAATGAAAAATGCACAAAAATACGGTCCGTTCTATATGGGGTTGACGACGTTTATTTTGAGCATTGTAACCATGACGAAAGGTTTGAAACACGTCGGTTTACATTTAACTACCAGTGAAACCTTATTGATTTCAAGCGCCATTTCCGTTACTTCGATCATCACTTGTTTTTTCTACTTCCGTAGCCAATCTTTTGCAAACCGTGTACAAGGCGGTACGTTCGGCGGAGTAGAAAAAGTATTCAGTATCTTAATGCTATTAACCGCTTGCTCTATGGCATTCGCTCACGGTTCTAACGATGTTGCTAATGCGATAGGTCCGTTATCAGCGGTAGTTTCCATTGTCGAAAACGGTGGTGTTATTCAAGCAAAATCAACGCTTGCACCGTGGATTTTACCGTTAGGTGCAACCGGTATCGTAGTCGGTTTGGCCGTCATGGGCTATAAAGTCATGGGAACCATCGGTACAGGAATTACCGACTTGACACCAAGTCGCGGTTTCTCCGCCGAATTTGCAACGGCAATGACCGTTGTTGTGGCCTCCGGTACGGGTTTACCGATTTCAACCACACAAACGTTGGTCGGTGCGGTACTCGGGGTCGGGTTTGCACGCGGTATTGCCGCACTGAATTTGACGGTAATCCGTAATATTGTCGCCTCCTGGGTAATCACACTACCGGCAGGCGCTATTTTTGCAATTATTATTTACTATATTCTAAGTGCAACTTTCTACTGATTTTTTATAACATGAAGAGAAGTACGTCGTTGTACTTCTCTTTTCTTTTTTAATAATAAGGATAACCTCTTATGTCAAAACGAATTTCTGCTTTGCTTGCTTGTTTATTACTTGGCTCCTCACTTCATGCGATTGCCGAAACACAATACGTCACAGAAAACCTGAATACTTATTTAAGAAAAGGTCCGGGTGATCAATACAAAATTTCGGGATCAATTCAAGCCGGTGAGAAAGTGACGTTAATCGACAAGAAAGAACGCTATGCATTAATTCGTGACGGCAAAAATCGAGAGGCATGGATTCTCAATTCGGAATTAACTTCTACACCAAGTTCGAAAGAACTTACACCTCAATTGCAGCAGCAAGTCCAAGAACTTTCGCTTAAACTAAATACGATAGACAAAGATTGGCAACAACGTACCGCCGAAATGCAACGTCGCACACAATTGGCGGAACAACAAAGCAACCAATTACTTGAACAAAATGCCCAATTAAAACGCGAATTGGATATTTTGAAAAATAAAAACCGCGATCTTGAGACGCTACAAGATGCGGAATCTCGTGAAATCATGATTCAGTACTTTATTTACGGCGGTTCGGTATTAGGCGTAGGCTTATTACTGGGACTGCTGATTCCGGTTCTTCTTCCCCGCCGTAAACGTAATAATGGTTGGGCATAACCCTAAAACTGAAGCCTCGAATGTTCGAGGCTTCGTTATCACTATGAGCATGAAATCGAATCAATTGCAAGTAAATGGTTAGAGAACCCGTCTTGCGATTCGCACCGCCATGTTGCCCAAAGTTTGGTATTGTTCGGGGCATTATCCAATTCAATTGCTAACCAGTTACGGGTAGCCATGACATAGCGATTGGCGTTCGGAAACAACATCATCTCTGCAAACAGGTTCACATCCAATGCTTGTTTTTTCTTCGCTACCGTATTCAAGACATTTAAAAACAGTCGCTCCATAATGGAAACAAGTGAAGGATGGACAATTGCCGTAGAAGTCAGTTGATGAATTTGTGCCCAATTCTCTTTTGGTGCAACATCCTGCTTATATAAAACTCCCCACGCCGCCACATGCACATCACCTGAAACAAACGTCACTTTAACCTTTTTCTCTTTGGCTAAGCGCAATAATGTTTCCGCCAACCGTTTCCGCTCACCTTCATGGTTATCATGTGCCCAATGATCTTTCAAATCATCCGCACTGCTGTCCAAAACATGATCCGAACCCAAATTATCCAGAAAGGCTTCTGCAAGAGACAATTTAGGGTGGACGACCGGTACGGAAGAAATAAACAATAAATGGCGACAACTGCCGTTATCCTGAATTTGACCGAACCATCTGTGTAACGCACTCCACGTGTTCGGTCCGAGAACTTGATTGACGGATCTTTCCGTTCTCAAATCCGGCACGACAATTTGCAACGGTCCGATTTGATACGCAAAAGAGAAACTGGCTTGACCGTCAAATAACGGCAGTGCCAAATTATCATGTTTAAGCTGATTTGACCATGTAATAGGTTCAAAAAGCGGATCATCGCTACGGATATACGGGTTGTTCTGTCTCGTTAACTCAGGCAAATCTTCGATACATTGCTGCATTTGGAACACCCAAAATGCTCTGCGGGCATGATAAAACAGTCGCTGAAACATCGGGCTTTGTTGCATTTCTTTAGAATAAGACCCCCAACCGTCAAAAATATCATGATCATCCCACATCATAATTGTCGGAATATTCGCCATGCCGTACGCCGAATCCAGCGTTTTGGTTTTGGCTCCCCATGGATTACGGTCTTTTGACAACCAACTTTCACAATAATGATGAATATAGTAGCTTTCGATTTCCTTATCTAATTTTTCGGGAACGCGATATTTCAGCTGATCTTGCCGAGACATACCAATCCATTTTTTCATCAATTTAATATCTTCCCACATGGAATCCAAATAAAGTTGATCGCCCCCCATGATAAGCAAATGAAAACGTTGAATGCCTTTATCGTGAATACGCGATTCGTGCCATAATTGCTCTTTGTCTAATTGATAATTGGTCGGTCTTAACCGTTTATCATGGTTAGAAAGTAAATCCGTCCACACCGAATTTTTTGCTTTAATTAATTTGCGCAATCCGTTCGGATCGGATAACCCGTTACAAGATACATAGGTTACACGCGGAGCCGTATTTTTCGCGGGAATCGTAAAATGCCATGTTTCGCCCACTCCGACAACGGTATAAGGTACACAAACTTCTTGTTCCTGTTGAGGATAACTTAAATCATAGCGAAAATAAGTCCGCCCGCCGTGTTCCAATAATATACGGGGCGGAGGTGTCGGCTTGCCGTCAAGCAATATTTGAGGCACCGATGCTCTGCTGTCGACGGCAATGAGCGCCGATACTTTCCACTCGTCTTCAGTACAACCGCGAAATGACAAAACCGGTCCGAAAAATAATTTAGTCATAGAACCTCCAAGTCAGAAATGAAAGGATAACGAAGAACAATCTCATTATTCGGAAATCAATTGCATAAGGTATTGATAAAAATCAAGATTCAATATGGTTCTCAATAAATGGCAAACTGATATGACCTCAATGAATCGGCCATAAAAAAAAGCTTCATGATCCCATCATGAAGCTTTTGCAAATTTTTAGTCGGAACTGACCGCTTGTAATTCAAACTGTAACGTCCATTTTCCGTTATTTAAACACTCAGACTGTAAAAGCCGTGCACCGATTTTCTCACACAATAACGCAAAATCATTCAAACTGACATCGTGGCGTACAATTACGCTCAACCGCTCTCCCGGCATCAAGGAATGCAGTGCACGCTTTGTCATTAATACCGGCAACGGGCAACGGTAATCGGACAAATCAAGTTGATATTCCATTATGCTTTACGGCGATCCGCCATAATTTGCCCGATTGAGTTGAGTTCTTCTTGACTTAGATGCTCTCGCCCTAATTCAAAAAGCGGTTCTTCAATCGCAATATGTTGATCATAACCTGCCACAAAACGTTGGATTAGCTCTCGGTCAATTTGTTGAATTTCGCCATTGAGTAAGGCGACTAATTGGGTGGAGAGTTCGTCCCAATTTCGATGTAATTCAATATGTTGTGCCTCGAGTAAATCTACGTCCGTTTGGGCTTCTGGGCGTTGTTTAATCAATGCAGGGAAGAAATCTTTCTCTTCGTCATCGTGGTGTAAAGGGGCAGATTGATTGAAGTAATTTAAGATCTGCTGCACATCATTTTTGACCGCTTGATTTACCCCGTTTTTCGCTAAGTAATCCGGCAACAGTTGTAACTGACGGCAGAAACTTTTGACTTTTCCGTGGCAAGCATAAAGCATTTCAATCGGTTCGTCCCAAGTGACGAACTTTTGAGGTTCTAAATTAAGCATTTTCACCTTCTTTGGCTAATTGTAACGGCGGTACTTCCTTGCCGATGCGTTGATAAAATTCGACAACAAAATCATCAAAGCGATCTTCGTCAATCGCTTGGCGGATTTCTGCCATTAAACGTTGGTAATAACGTAAATTGTGAATGGTGTTCAATCTTGCCCCTAAAATTTCACCGCATTTATCAAGGTGATATAGATAGGCTTTGGTGTAGTTTTTACAGGTATAGCAATCACACTCAGGATCAAGCGGTGAGATGTCGTTGCGATATTTCGCATTGCGGATTTTGACAATACCGCTGGTGACGAATAAATGTCCGTTGCGTGCGTTGCGGGTTGGCATTACACAGTCGAACATATCGATCCCACGGCGAACGCCTTCCACCAGATCTTCAGGTTTACCAACGCCCATTAAGTAGCGAGGTTTATCGGCTGGGATTTGCGGACAAACATATTCTAAAATGCGGTGCATATCTTCTTTCGGTTCGCCAACGGCTAAACCGCCCACCGCATAGCCGTCAAAGCCGATTTCAACCAGTTTTTCCACGGAAACTTTACGCAATTCTTCATAAACGCCCCCTTGAATAATGCCAAATAAAGCATTTGGGTTTTGCAGTTCGTCAAAGCGATCACGACTGCGTTTCGCCCAACGTAGCGACATTTCCATAGATTGTTTTGCATAATCAAAGGTCGCTGGGTATGGGGTACATTCATCGAAAATCATCACGATATCCGAGCCGAGATCGTATTGGATTTCCATTGATTTTTCAGGGGATAAAAAGACTTTTTCGCCACTGATTGGATTTTGGAAATAAACGCCTTCTTCTTTGATTTTGCGTAATTTGCCTAAGCTAAAAACTTGGAAACCGCCCGAGTCCGTAAGAATTGGACCGTGCCATTGCATAAAATCGTGTAAATCGCCGTGCTGACGCATAATCTCTTGCCCTGGACGTAACCATAGGTGGAAAGTGTTACCAAGCAGAATTTGCGCGCCTGTTTGCGCCACTTCTTCAGGGGTCATACCTTTAACCGTGCCGTAAGTCCCGACAGGCATAAATGCAGGGGTTTCAACGTGATACTCGCCCTTAGGACGAGAAAACGTTAAGCGACCACGACGAGCGTTGCTGTTTGTTTTTTTAAGTTCGTATTTCATTAAATCCTCGAATAAACAGTTCAAGTATATCAATAAGACAGTATTTTAACCGATACTCACAGTAGAAAGCGAATGTCTATGCGAATAGCCTCATCCACTGAATATTACCAAAAAAATAGAGTTATCAAATTAAATCTAAGGAGATCGATGGAGGCGCGTCCCGGAGTCGAACCGAGCTACATGGATTTGCAATCCAGTGCATAACCGCTTTGCTAACGCGCCATAAGGGGAAAAAATGGAGCGGGAAACGAGGCTCGAACTCGCGACCCCGACCTTGGCAAGGTCGTGCTCTACCAACTGAGCTATTCCCGCATTTGAGTTGTGTTAAAACGGAGTGCATTTTACGAATTTTCATTTCAGTGTCAAATTTTATTTATCGAATTCATGTTGACTGATGAAAAAAAGGGCATAACGTTGATTTTTTAATAAATCTATTGCATCAAATCATAAAAGAAGTTAACTTATTGAGAATAACTCTTATTTACCACTTATTAAGGAGCGACTATGCGTATTACATCCCTTGCTTTAGCTGTTTCAACACTACTTTTTACAACATCTGCGTATTCCGCAGATTTTTCTCAAGAAGTCCAAAGTTACAAAGTATTCGTTACCGGTCAAATGGATCACTTAGTGTCTGATACTGAAAAATTCGTCGGCTATTTGAAAACCGGTGATGTGCAAAAAGCGAAGCAAATCTATCCGCTTGCGCGTATGTACTTTGAGCGTTCAGAGCCGATTGCAGAGAGTTTTGGCGATTTAGACCCGCGTATTGATGCTCGTCTTGCGGATTTAAGTGAAGAAGGGAAAACCGAGAAAGATTGGTCGGGTTTCCATAAAATTGAGAAAGTACTTTGGGAGCAAAATACGACGAAAGGCACAGAAACGACCGCTGATCAGTTGATCAAAGATGTGAAAGAACTGCGTGCGAAAATTCCAACGGCGGAAGTAACCCCTGATTTAATGATTACCGGTGCGGTGGATTTGTTAAATGAAGTGTCCACCACAAAAGTAACGGGCGAAGAAGAGATTTTCTCAAAAACCGACCTTTACGATTTCAAAGCCAACATCGAAGGGGCGGAAAAAATTTATGAGATCTTTAAGGCAAAATTAGAGCAAAAAGATGCGAAATTGGCAAAAGAGATTGCCGATCGCTTCCAAGATGTGAATGTGTTATTGGCGAAACATAATAAGTCAAAAGATGGTTATAACTATGTGCCTTATAACACCTTAACAGACAAAGATATTAAAGCACTGGCAGAAGCCGTGAATAAATTAGGCGAGCCTTTAGCTCAAATGGGTATTCTTCTTGGTAAATAGGGATAAGTTATGAGCGGAACAAATTCTACTGCTCGTCGTGACTTCCTTAAACAAGCTGCGGTATTGGGTGCCGGCGTGATGGCTGGCACCGCTTTTGCCTTGGAGCCGAGAGCAACGCCTAAAATTAAAAATATCTATTCATTTTACGGAACACATCAACAGGGCATTGCCACGCCTGCCCAAAAACAGATTTATTTTATGGTGTTAGATCTGCATTCCACCGATCTCAATAAAATCAAAGAGATGTTTAAAATGTGGACGGATTATAGTGCGAAATTAACGCAGGGGCTGAATGTGAAAAGCTACCCTGACAATGCCTATATTCCGCCAACCGATACGGGCGAAGCGGACAGTTTAAATCCGTACAATCTCACGCTAACCTTTGGTGTCACTGCCTCTTTCTTTGATAAGCTGGGTATCGCACAGTTCAAGCCAAAACAGCTTAAAGATCTACCGCACTTTCCACGTGATCAGCTCAAAGAGCATTACACCGGCGGCGATATCTGTATCCAAGCCTGTGCCGACGATCCGCAGGTGGCATTCCACGCCGTGCGTAACTTGGTGCGTGCCGCTCGTACGAACATTACAATGCGTTGGAGCCAAGCGGGTTTCAACTCTTTTGAGGGAGGCGATACACCACGCAACCTGTTCGGTTTTAAAGACGGCACGGGTAATCCGCAAGGCACAGCCCTTGATGAAACCGTTTGGTATCAGGACGATAACTGGTTGAAAAACGGTACATTTTTAGTGGCTCGCCGTATTCAGATGCACTTGGAAACTTGGGATCGCACAAATCTCAACGGGCAAGAAGAAACCTTTGGTCGTCATCGGGATAGCGGTGCGCCGATTGGTCAGAAACAAGAGTTTGATACGGTTAATCTTGAGCAGAAAGATGAAAAAGGCAATCCGGTTATTCCTGAAATTTCCCATTTGCATTTGGCGAAAAAGACAGGGTTACAGATGTTAAGACGTTCCTTCTCTTATGCCAGCGGTGTTGATCCGAAAACAGGGCAGTTTGATGCAGGTTTGTTGTTTATCTCGTTCCAAAAAGATCCGCAACAATTTATCACCATTCAAAACAGCCTTGGCAATATCGACAAGATGAACGAATACATTACCCATATCGGTAGCGGATTATTTGCGTGCTTTGCCGGCGTCAAAAACGAACATGATTATTTGGGAAAAGCACTGTTTGATCAAATTTAACTCTTCAGTATAAACGCTCGGGCAATACCGGGCGTTTATGTCGACAATATAAACAAGCGGTACGTTTGGCATTATTTTTTGCAAATTTTCTGTATTGCGATACAGAAATCACACAATATTTTATCTCATAATTTTTACGTATTTTACGCTCAAACGATAATTTACATAACTTACTTTCAAATACATTTTGATAAAAACTTTTAATTAAAAATAATTTATCAGTATAATTTTCAGTGGTACAACCTGTTGATTTTTAAAGGGCTCATTTTATATTTTCATAATTGTGATCTATATCAAATTTTAAGATTGTTTTGTAAAGCTTTTTTTGATACATTCCATGCAATCGTTTTCATCTGCCATATCTATATTTGCTGTTTGGCCAAGGAGAGCAATATGAAGAAATCCTTAACCCCACCTCGCTATAAAAAAACTGAAACTGATGCTGAATTTATCAAACAGCTTTCTTTAAGCTATTGTCGAGACCCTTTTTCCTATTTAGGCATTCACAGTGACGATAAAGAAGGGGTGGTCATTCGCGCCTACTTGCCCGAAGCTCTTCAAGCAAATGTGATCGATGTGAAAGGTAAGCCGCTTTCAGCAATGGAAAAAATTGATGATGCCGGCATTTTCGTCGCCAAACTTTCGAATCACTCTACTGATTTAGCTTATCGCTTTGTTGTGAAATATGCCCATACCGAAATTGATATTGAAGATCCTTATCGCTTCCAATCACATATCAGTGATCTCGATAATTGGTTGCTTGCCGAAGGTTCACATGTCCGCCCTTATGAAAAACTCGGTGCACATCTTGTTACGCAAAACAACGTCGGGGGCATCCATTTTAGCCTTTGGGCGCCGAATGCAAGACGTGTTTCCGTGGTAGGTGATTTCAATTTTTGGGACGGACGTCGCCATCCAATGCGCTTCCATCCGAGCAGCGGTATTTGGGATATTTTTATTCCGAATGCACCAAAAGGCACGTTGTATAAATTTGAGATACTGGATAAAAATGGGCAAATTCGTTTGAAATCTGACCCTTATGCTTTCTCGGCACAATTCCGCCCTGATACAGCTTCCGTGGCTTCAGGCTTACCGCCGATTGTCGAAAGAAACCAAGAACGCAACAGAGCAAACGATCCCGATCGTCCGATTTCCGTTTATGAAGTTCATTTAGGCTCTTGGCGCCGTAATTTAGAAAATAATTATTGGCTGAATTACGAAGAAATTGCGAACGAGCTTATTCCTTACGTCAAAGAGATGGGATTTACCCACATTGAATTATTACCGATCTCCGAATTCCCGTTTGATGGTTCTTGGGGATATCAACCGACCGGGATTTATGCTCCGACCAGCCGTTTTGGTACGCCAGAAGGGTTACGCCATTTGATTAGCAAAGCACATGGTGCGGGAATCAATGTAATCTTGGACTGGGTAGTCGGTCACTTCCCGACGGACGATCACGGACTGGCCTCATTCGATGGTACACATCTTTATGAACATGCTGATCCGAAAGAAGGCTATCATCAAGACTGGAACACCTTAATTTTCAATTACGGTCGCAATGAAGTGCGTAACTATCTGACCGGTAATGCGCTTTATTGGATCGAACGCTTCGGTATCGATGCGTTACGTGTAGATGCGGTTGCATCGATGATTTATCGTGATTATTCCCGTAAAGACGGTGAGTGGATTCCGAACCGCTACGGCGGTCGTGAAAACTTAGAAGCGTTGGATTTCTTACGTGGCACAAATGTAATGCTCAAAAAAGAAGCAGAAGGAAGTGCGACTATTGCCGAAGAATCCACATCCTTCCCGGGCATTACCCATTCTGCCGAATTTAGCGGTTTGGGTTTTGACTATAAATGGAATATGGGGTGGATGAATGACACGCTTCGTTATATGCAAAAAGAACCGATTCACCGTAAATATCATCACGATTTAATGACTTTCGGCATGATTTATCAGTACAGTGAAAAATTTATGCTTCCGCTTTCCCATGATGAAGTAGTACATGGTAAAGGCTCGCTTCTCGGTAAAATGCCGGGAGACTGTTGGCAGCAATTTGCAAACCTACGCGCCTATTATGGGTATATGTGGGGTTATCCGGGTAAAAAATTACTCTTTATGGGGAATGAATTCGCCCAAGGCCGTGAGTGGAATTACCAAGAAAGTTTAGATTGGTTCTTACTTGGTGATGAGAACGGAGGATGGCATAAAGGTGTATTAAATTGGGTACGAGACTTAAACCGTCTTTATACTTCAACGGAAGCACTTTATGAGCTTGATTACTCTCCTGAAGGGTTTGAATGGCTTGTAGTCGATGATTCCGAGCAGTCCGTATTTGCATTTGAACGTAAAGCAAAAAACGGAAAAAGCATTATTGTTATTAGTAACTTTACCCCTGTTCCTCGTCACCATTATCAAATTGGTGTCAATAGCATGGGGAAATATAAAGAAGTACTTAACTCCGATTCTGCTTATTATATGGGTAGTAATGTGGGAAATTTCGGTGAAATTCTTTGTGAAGAAATTCCAAAAAACAATAAACCGTATTCAATCAGTTTAACACTACCGCCACTTGCTACATTATTTATTATTAAAGAATAACAACTATAAATTTAAAGGTTTATTATGGAATACCTTGCTGGTAGACCGTTTCCGTTAGGTAGCCGTGTTTCGGTGATTAACGGGAAATCTGGCGTTAATTTTGCGCTTTTTTCTCGCAGAGCCAGATCGGTTGAACTATCAATTTTTACCGACCATGGTGAAACTCGCTTTCCCATGGTTAAAACAGATGAAATTTGGCACATTTTCCTTGTGGGATTAACTGCCGGAGCCGTTTATGGTTTTCGTGTAGACGGCGAAGTCAATGAAGAATTGGGGGATCTTTTTAATCCTCAAAAATTATTGGTTGATCCCTATGCTAATGCCTTAGTCGGTTCGCCTGATTTAAGCAGTGATGAAGCGGATAAGTGGTTTCATTGGAACGACCCAAGAGATAACGCCCATTTAGCGCCGAAATCGATTGTTGTAGATCGTGCCGCTTTTGACTGGGAAGGTGATTATAAGCCTTTTACCTCATGGGCTGAAACAATTATTTATGAAACCCATGTTAAAGGATTTAGTAAAATAAATCCCAAAGTACCAAAAGAGATTGCCGGTACGTTTGCCGGTATGGCTCATCCTGAGTCTATTGCTCACCTAAAACGATTAGGTATTACTGCGGTTGAGTTATTGCCGATTACTTATCATATTGATGAGCCGCATTTACAGAAAATCGGTTTGTGCAATTACTGGGGATATAACGTACTAGGAAATTTTGCCGTAGATCCTAAACTGGCCTATAACAAAGATGATCCGTTAAACGAATTTAAGCATTTAGTCAAAACGCTTCATAAAGAAGGTATTGAAGTTATTATGGATGTGGTATTCAACCATACGGCAGAAGGTGGAAAAGACGGTCCTATGCTTTCCCAGCGGGGAATCGACAATGAAGCTTACTACTGGTTAACAGATAATAGCGAATACCTCAATTGGACCGGATGTGGTAATACATTAAACGTATCTTCCGATGTCGCTGTACTACGTTGGGTTATCGATTGTCTATGCTATTGGGTAAAAGAATGTCATGTTGACGGTTTCCGTTTTGATTTAGGTGCTGTATTGGGCAGAACACCTACATTTTCTGAACATTCCGCATTTTTCACGGCAATTTACAGTAATTCGACTTTATCGCATGTAAAAATGATTGCTGAGCCTTGGGATGTTGGTTGGGGCGGTTATCAATTAGGCTCCTTTCCAAAACCGTTTGCAGAATGGAACGATCGTTATCGTGATGATATACGTCGCTTCTTCTTAAAAGAGAGTGGTAATTTAGCGGCATTTGCCCGTCGCTTTGCTGCAAGTGATGATATTTTCGCCCGAAACCGCCTGCCATCAAACGGTATAAATTTTATTACGGCACATGACGGTTTCACGTTACAAGATCTTGTGAGTTATAACGAAAAACATAACTGGGCAAATGGTGAAAATAATCGTGACGGTCATAGTGATAATATTAGCAATAACTATGGTATAGAAGGCGAAACAAGCAATTCTACAATTTTGGCAAAACGAGATGCTACACGCCGAGCACTATTAGCAACGCTACTTTTGTCCGGCGGTACCCCAATGCTACTTTCCGGGGATGAATTAGGTAATAGCCAACAAGGTAACAATAACTGCTACTGCCAAGATAATGAGATGACATGGTTAGATTGGATAAATGCAGACCAAGATCTTATTGACTATACCGCTAAACTTATTTCGATAAGAAAACAAATCCCACTGCTTTCCCAATATGATAAATGGTGGGCTGGTAATTCCGTTCAGTGGTTACGCACTGACGGTCAACATATTCAATTTAATGATTGGCATGACCATTCGATTAAAGCCATCCAAATATTGTTAGAAAATAAATGGCTGATACTAGTCAATGCCAAGCAGACAGCACAACGGTTCTTATTACCTAAAGGAAATTGGCAAATACTTTTAGGTACGGAAAAAGCGACTCTGATGACTGATACGCTTGCAGTTACCCTCAAAAATATTGAGGTATGCGTACTTCAAAGGAATTAAGTTTAATTATTCAATTTGGAGATAACAATATGTTGAAACAGGAAGCTTCTACTAGTAGACGCAATTTGACCGAGCAAACCTTAGTACTTATCCTTGCAGGCGGGCGGGGATCTCGTTTGTATGAACTTACGGATAAACGTGCAAAACCGGCTGTTTATTTCGGTGGTAGTCGTCGTATTATTGACTTTGCTTTATCAAATTGTATTAACTCTAACCTACTTAAAGTTGGAGTAATTACACAATATGCAGCACATTCACTTCTCCGTCATTTACAACGCGGTTGGTCGTTCTTACCTTATGAACGTAACCAATATATTGATATGCTTCCTGCCCGTCAGCAAATTGATGAACACACTTGGTACCGCGGTACAGCCGATGCGGTATACCAAAATATGGCGATGATGAAATCCCACTATCGTCCTAAATATGTTGTTATCCTTGCCGGCGACCACATCTACAAAATGAACTATAACAGAATGTTAGAAGATCACGTAGATTCCGGCGCAAAATGTACTGTCGGTTGTATTGAAGTACCGCGTGAACAAGCAACCGAATTCGGTGTTATGGCCGTGAACGAAAAATTGAAAGTCAAAGCATTCGTCGAAAAACCGTCTGATCCGCCTACCATGCCGGACAAACCGGAATCATCCCTTGCATCAATGGGAATCTATGTATTTGATGCCGATTATCTCTATGAGATGTTGGAAAGTGAAGTCAGCAACCCGGACACCTCACATGATTTCGGGAAAGATATTATTCCGAAAGCCGTTGAACAAGGTGTAATTTATGCGCACCCGTTTGAACGCTCTTGTGAAGGTCGTAACACAACAGGTACTATTTACTGGCGTGATGTAGGTACGATTGATAGCTACTGGGCGGCACATATGGATCTTGTCAGTGAACAACCGCAATTAGATTTATATGATGAGTCTTGGCCTATCCACGGCCGTCCGCAACAAACCGCCCCTGCTCGTTTCTTCTATAAAAAGTCTCGGGCAAGAACCTTGGATAACTCATTAATTGCCGGCGGTTGCGTAATTACCGATGCTGAAATCAGTAACTCCGTTTTATTTAACCGCGTACACGTTGATGAAGAAAGTGTCATTGAGGAATCCGTGATACTTCCTCAAGTTACCATCGGTAAAAATTGTATTATTAAACGTGCTGTTGTCGACCGCCATTGTACTATTCCTGACGGATTACAAATCGGTGTCAATCCGGAAGAAGACGCTAAACGGTTCCGAATCAGCAAAGGCGGTATTGTTTTAGTATGTCAAAAAATGCTTGACGCACTTAAATAATATAACGGCTTAATTTCATAATATCAGCTCCCCCTTCTCAATAGACGGAGGGAGCTATATTTTCCTGATGATTGTTAAACTGGTTAATACTCAATGAAAATATTACATATTTGCTCGGAAATGTATCCGCTAATCAAAACGGGCGGATTAGCTGATGTTATGGGTGCATTACCTTACGCACAACAAACTGCCGGTCATGATGTGCGCGTATTACTCCCATATTATCCTCAAGTAGCTGAAAAACTCGAATCTCCTGTTGAAATCGTTACACTCAATACGTTTGCCGGTATCGTGACGTTACGCTTTGCCTATTTTAACGGACTTGGCGTCTATGTCGTCGATGCTCCGGATTTGTTCTTTCGTCGTTTACCTTATTATGACGACAACTACCAAGACTACAGCGATAACTATAAACGCTTTGCATTACTCAGCTATATAGGGGCACAACTTTCTGAAGGTCTAGACAATTGGTGGGGACGCGCAGACATTCTCCACGCTCACGACTGGCAGGCAGGCTTGGCTTGTGCATATCTGAAGAGTTGGAATAGCCCGGTAAAAAGCGTATTTACCATACACAATATTGCTTATCCGGGGCGCTTCCAAGCACACCACTTAGGTGAATTAGCTTTGCCATGGGAATTCTTAAATACCGACGGATTAGAATTCTACGGTGAAATGTCTTACCTCAAAGCCGGTTTATACTATGCCGATCGTATTACCACCGTCAGCCCAAGCTATGCTCAAGAAATTACTGAAGCGATTGCCGGTGGCGGTATGCACGGCTTACTCCAAACCCGCCAAGCGGAAGGCAGACTTCGCGGTATTCTCAATGGCGTAGATGACACGGTTTGGAACCCGGATAGCGACACCAATATCGTTGCCAATTATCGCCCGAGCTATATGCACGGTAAGGCTAAAAATAAAGCGGAACTTCAACGTATTTTCGGCTTACCGGAAGATAAAGAAGCCATGCTGATGGTGATGGTAACCCGCTTAACCGAACAAAAAGGTGCGGACTTCCTGCTAGCAAAAATTGATGAAATCATGCAACATCCAGTGCAACTTATCGTATTGGGTAGCGGAGCACCTGATTTGGAACATGCATTACGTGAGGCTCAAGCCCGTTATCCGCAAAAAATCGGTTTAAAAATCGGTTACGATGAAGCGCTTTCCCACCAAATCATTGCCGGAGGGGATGTAATCCTTGTTCCTAGCCGCTTCGAACCTTGCGGGTTAACACAACTTTACGGATTAAAATACGGTACGCTTCCGCTTGTCCGTAAAACCGGCGGACTGGCTGATACCGTCAACGACAGCCATAAAGAAACCATTGAAAACCGCACCGCAACCGGATTTGTATTCAAACATCCGGATGCCAACGATTTCTTTGAAGCAACACTCCGAGCCATTAATTTATGGAAAAAACAAAAATTATGGTCCGGTGTTCGTCAAAACGCACTTGCTCAAGATTTCGGCTGGGCAAAAGTTGCTCAACAATATCAAGAGCTTTACCAAGAAATCCTATAAATTCGATTTCCCCTTTCAACTTAATGAAAGGGGAATCGACTTAATTTGCAAAATATCGAGAAGATCATACCACTTGTCGTGAGCTTAGGAATTTACAAACACTCCTCTCTTCTGTATAATCCGCCCGCAATTTTTCCAAGTTTGTTTTAAATTTATCTATTTGAGGAACTATTGCAATGCTACGAGTAATCAAAGAGGCGCTCACATTTGATGACGTACTTCTCATCCCGGCACATTCTACCGTGCTTCCGAATACCGCCGATTTATCCACCCAACTCACCTCAACCATCCGATTAAATATCCCCATGTTATCCGCCGCCATGGATACCGTCACCGAAACCAAACTGGCAATTTCCCTTGCGCAAGAAGGCGGCATTGGTTTTATTCATAAAAATATGAGTATCGAACGCCAAGCGGATCGCGTGCGCAAAGTGAAAAAATTCGAAAGCGGTATGGTTTCCGATCCCGTTACCGTCAGACCGGATTTAACCTTAGCGGAATTAAATGAAATCGTGAAGAAAAACGGCTTTGCCAGCTTCCCGGTGGTGGATGAAAATAAAAATTTGGTCGGGATCATTACCGGGCGCGATACCCGTTTTATTACCGATTTAACCAAAACCGTGGCGGAATTAATGACCCCGAAAGCGCGTTTAATCACCGTACAGCGCAACCCGTCACGCGAAGAAATTTTCGGGTTAATGCACCAACACCGCATTGAAAAAGTGCTTGTCGTGAATGACGAATTCAAATTGAAAGGCATGATTACGCTGAAAGACTACCAAAAAGCGGAAAGCAAACCGCAAGCCTGTAAAGACGACCTCGGACGTTTACGCGTCGGTGCGGCGGTCGGTGCCGGTCCGGGTAATGAAGAACGCATTGAAGCCTTAGTCAAAGCAGGCGTGGACGTACTGTTAATCGACTCATCCCACGGGCATTCCGAAGGCGTATTACAACGCGTTCGCGAAACTCGTGCAAAATATCCTAACTTACCAATCATCGCAGGTAACGTCGCTACCGCTGAGGGCGCAATCGCTCTTGCTGATGCCGGTGCAAGTGCGGTGAAAGTCGGTATCGGTCCGGGCTCTATTTGTACCACCCGCATTGTCACCGGTGTCGGCGTGCCGCAAATCACCGCCATTGCCGATGCAGCAGAGGCGTTAAAAGATCGCGGCATTCCGGTTATCGCCGACGGCGGTATCCGCTATTCGGGTGATATTGCCAAAGCCATCGCCGCCGGCGCCTCTTGCGTCATGGTCGGCTCCATGTTTGCCGGCACGGAAGAAGCCCCGGGCGAAATCGAACTGTATCAAGGCAGAGCATTCAAATCTTATCGCGGAATGGGTTCACTCGGCGCGATGTCAAAAGGTTCTTCTGACCGTTATTTCCAATCCGATAACGCCGCCGACAAATTGGTACCGGAAGGCATTGAAGGACGCATTCCGTACAAAGGTTTGCTCAAAGAAATCATCCACCAACAAATGGGCGGATTGCGCTCCTGTATGGGGCTGACCGGTTGTGCCACCATTGACGAATTACGAACCAAAGCCCAATTCGTTCGTATCAGCGGTGCCGGCATTAAAGAAAGCCATGTTCACGACGTGACCATCACGAAAGAAGCGCCGAATTATCGGATGGGCTAACCTTACAAGCGGTCGGATTTTCCTAACATTTTGCAAATGTTGAGCGCATTCCGACCGCTTGTCACCAAAAAGAGAACGTCATGTTACAAGCCATTATTTTTGATATGGACGGTGTGATTGTCGACACTGAATATGTCGAATTCACTCTACAGAAACAGTTTATTGCCGATATTCAGGAACATAACCGCCCGATTACGCTTGAACAACAATCAGAAGTGGTCGGCAAGTCCTTAAGAGAAATCCCTGAAATCGTCAAAAAACTGAGCGGTTCGAGCTTACCGTTGGCAGAAATTCAAACCCGCTATCAAGCCTTTTTTAACGATTTATTTGACAACGTGGATTACTTAGCGATTTTCCGTTCGGATATTAAACAAATTATCGCCTTTGCCAAAGCCAACCGCATCAAACTGGCGGTGGCCTCGTCTTCCGCCCTGTCGCATATCAATAATATCTTGACCGTGTGCGGCATCAAAGATGATTTTGACCTGATCGTCACCGGCGACGACTTCGCCCACAGCAAGCCTGATCCGGCGATTTACCGTTATACCTTAGAAACATTAGGTGTTTGCGCCGAACACGCCGTTGCCGTAGAAGATTCCTATTATGGTATGATTTCCGCCAAAGGCGCAGGGCTCACCGTTATCGGCTACGAAGAAAAACGCATGATCATCGATCAATCCCCGGCAGATTACATAGGGAAAGATATGTCGGAAATTTTGGCGGTGATTAAACGGCTCCATGCCGAATAAAGTGCGGTCGGATTTTGCAAAGTTTTATGCAAATCGCACCGCTTGTCTCCACTATAAATGACTAAGGAGTAAAAAAATGAAAGGTCAATGCTTATGCGGTTCAGTGACAATCACTGCACCCGAAAACAAAAACGTTCATGCCTGCCATTGCGGGACTTGTGTCCGTTGGAACGGCAGTCCGTTATTTTCTTTAAGTTATCAACAAAAATTAGATATTTCAGGTGAAGATTTCATCCAATGTTATCAATCTTCCGAATGGGCGGAACGTGCTTTTTGTAAGAAATGCGGCACGCATTTATATTATCATTTATTAGGTACGGATAATTATGAACTGTCCGCCGGTTTATTTAGTGCGGAAAACGAGTTTACTTTAGAGCAGGAAATTTATATTGATCGTAAACCGTCTTTTTACTATTTAGGCAATGCTGTTCCTAAATTAACGGAGAAAGAATTTTTAGCAACATTAGGCTTAGAATAAGCAATCAACTTTAAGCAAATTCTTACAAAAACAGAGAAACACAATGAACAACATCCACAACCACAAAATCTTAATCCTTGACTTTGGTTCACAATATACCCAACTGATCGCACGTCGTGTGCGTGAAATCGGGGTTTACTGTGAACTTTGGGCTTGGGACGTGACGGAAGAGCAAATCCGTGAATTTAACCCGACGGGGATTATTCTTTCGGGCGGTCCTGAAAGTACCACCGAAGAAAACAGCCCGCGTGCGCCTGAATATGTGTTTAACGCCGGCGTGCCGGTGCTGGGTATTTGCTACGGTATGCAAACCATGGCGATGCAGCTCGGCGGATTGACCGAACCGTCCAGCCATCGTGAATTCGGCTACGCTTCCGTTGATTTGCACGTGCAAGATGCATTATTTGCAAAATTGAACGATGATCCGACCGCTTGTAGCCCGAAACTCGACGTATGGATGAGCCACGGCGATAAAGTCACTCGATTGCCACACGACTTCCAAACCACGGCGGTAACCTCAACCTGCCCGATTGCGGCGATGTCCGACGAACGCCGTCGTTTCTATGGTGTGCAATTCCATCCGGAAGTGACCCACACCAAAAGCGGTTTGGAATTATTGAAAAACTTTGTGATCGGCATTTGCGGCTGCGCGACCAACTGGACACCGGATAACATCATTGAAGATGCCGTTGCCCGCATTAAAGCGCAAGTCGGCGATGACGAAGTGATTTTAGGTTTATCCGGCGGTGTAGATTCCTCCGTCACCGCACTGCTGTTACACCGCGCTATCGGCAAAAACTTGCACTGCGTCTTCGTGGATAACGGCTTATTACGCCTTAACGAAGGCGATCAAGTTATGGAGATGTTCGGCGATAAATTCGGCTTGAACATCATTCGAGTGAACGCGGAAAATCGCTTCTTAGACGCACTCAAAGGCATTGATGAACCTGAAGCGAAACGCAAAACCATCGGCAAAGTGTTCGTCGATGTGTTTGATGATGAATCGAAAAAACTGACTTCGGTGAAATGGTTGGCGCAAGGCACGATTTATCCGGATGTGATCGAATCAGCGGCGAGCAAAACGGGCAAAGCGCACGTGATCAAATCTCACCACAATGTCGGCGGCTTACCGGATTATATGAAACTCGGCTTGGTTGAACCGTTGCGTGAATTATTTAAAGACGAAGTACGTAAAATCGGCTTAGCGCTCGGCTTACCGGCGGAAATGCTGAACCGCCACCCGTTCCCGGGACCGGGCTTGGGCGTACGTGTATTGGGTGAAATCAAAAAAGAATACTGTGATCTATTACGCAAAGCGGACGCCATTTTTATAGAGGAACTCTATAAATCCGGCTGGTATTACAAAGTCAGCCAAGCCTTTACCGTATTCCTACCAGTCAAATCTGTAGGCGTAATGGGCGATGGACGCAAATACGACTGGGTTGTCAGCCTGCGCGCCGTCGAAACCATCGACTTTATGACCGCCCATTGGGCGCATTTACCATACGATTTACTCGGTAAAATCTCCAACCGCATTATCAATGAAGTAGACGGCATTTCCCGAGTGGTGTACGACGTCAGTGGCAAACCGCCGGCGACGATTGAGTGGGAGTAGCAAAATACACACTCACAATTAAAACTATCAAAAGGAAAGTGTTATGACTACCAACATTAATGAAATAAATAAAGATCATGTGTTTACTGCTTATGCGGTTCTTCACGAAGAATTTCAGAAAGATCCTAAATTTAAAGAAAATATAAATAATGTCTTTAAAGAAAAGTTTTCCAAAGAAATTCTTGAAGAATTAAAGAGTCAAGCCTTTGATGATTATAAAGAACTTGATGATATGTTGAAAAAATTTCCAGCTTTTAAAGCTGATTTAAGAGAAATTATTATTAAGCAATTTGCTAAAAGAAATGATAAGTTCCAAGCAGTTCATTTTCTCTTTATGCATCAAAAGTAAGTATTTTATTGAAATACGATAACATATTCCCACACCGACACTTAAACCGTAAAAAAGTGAACATCATGTTCACTTTTTTTCTATCATACATTTAATTTTTCTTTAAACTCATATTTGCAAAATAATGCTAGAATCAGACCGCTTGTAAACAAATAGGAGGCTGTATGGGGTGGATTTCAGCGATTATTGTCGGTGCCGTTATCGGCTGGATTGCCGAAAAAGTCATGAAAAGTGAAATGGGATTATGTATGAATGTCCTCATCGGTATCATCGGTTCTTCATTAGGGCGTTGGTTGTTCGGCGATCTGCTGGATATCGGTTCCGCTCATGCCGCCGGACGTTTTAACGTATCCGGCTTACTTTTCGGTGTATTGGGCGCCTGTGTACTCATTTTTCTGTTACGTCACTTCCGTATCATGAAAAAATAGTGCCGGGCATATCCGTGTTTTACCGACTAAAAAGCCCATTTAAAACCATTCGTCAGAACATTTTTAAATGGGCTTTCACTTCTGTCATAACCTTTTCGATGTTTGGCGTTACGTTGATAACTGCCTTTCCCTTTTCGGTTTCGTTCTACTCGGCTTCTGAATAGCTTATCCGTAACTAATGCCTTAATGGCACTTTGTTGAATGTCACCGCGCTCGTGTGCGTAGTTGGTTTGAGTTTTCATGATAAAATATCCTTCCATTTTTGCACTCACATAAAGTTTGTATTTTCTCAAAACCAACTACGCAC
>NZ_JBGYBX010000062.1:0-16108 GCF_041817755.1 Glaesserella sp.
GTTCTCTGGATGTCAAGAGTAGGTAAGGTTCTTCGCGTTGCATCGAATTAAACCACATGCTCCACCGCTTGTGCGGGCCCCCGTCAATTCATTTGAGTTTTAACCTTGCGGCCGTACTCCCCAGGCGGTCGATTTATCACGTTAGCTACGGGCACCAAGCTTAAAGCCCAATCCCCAAATCGACAGCGTTTACAGCGTGGACTACCAGGGTATCTAATCCTGTTTGCTCCCCACGCTTTCGCACATGAGCGTCAGTATATTCCCAAGGGGCTGCCTTCGCCTTCGGTATTCCTCCACATCTCTACGCATTTCACCGCTACACGTGGAATTCTACCCCTCCCTAAAATACTCTAGCGACCCAGTATGAAATGCAATTCCCAGGTTAAGCCCGGGGCTTTCACACCTCACTTAAGTCACCGCCTGCGTGCCCTTTACGCCCAGTCATTCCGATTAACGCTCGCACCCTCCGTATTACCGCGGCTGCTGGCACGGAGTTAGCCGGTGCTTCTTCTGTGACTAACGTCAATCGATTGTTCTATTAAAACAACCGCCTTCCTCATCACCGAAAGAACTTTACAACCCGAAGGCCTTCTTCATTCACGCGGCATGGCTGCATCAGGGTTCCCCCCATTGTGCAATATTCCCCACTGCTGCCTCCCGTAGGAGTCTGGACCGTGTCTCAGTTCCAGTGTGGCTGGTCATCCTCTCAGACCAGCTAGAGATCGTCGGCTTGGTAGGCCTTTACCCCACCAACTACCTAATCCCACTTGGGCTCATCTTATGGCAGGTGGCCCAAAAGTCCCACCCTTTAGTCCGAAGACATTACGCGGTATTAGCGACAGTTTCCCGTCGTTATCCCCCTCCATAAGCCAGATTCCCAAGCATTACTCACCCGTCCGCCACTCGTCACCCAAGGAGCAAGCTCCTTTGTGCTACCGTTCGACTTGCATGTGTTAAGCCTGCCGCCAGCGTTCAATCTGAGCCATGATCAAACTCTTCAATTCAAAAAGTTTAATCGCTCAATATGTACTGACTATAAAAAATCACATTAATATGAATTTCAAGTTAAGCACTTATCAAGACTTCAAAATTAAAAAATATTTTCAAACAAAGTCAATCAACAAGTGCCCACACAGATTGTCTGATAAATTGTTAAAGAGCAAAAAAGAACGACGCACTGTTTAATTTAATCACTTCACAACAGTGCGTCGTTGTGTGGGATGCATTATAGAGGTTTTCAAATCTCGCGCAAGCTCTTTTTTAAAGTTTTTTTCCGAATGTTTTGTTTTTCAGCAATATTTATCTTTTAACAAGATGCAACATATTGATTTTAAAAGGGCTGCATTCTAAGAAAAACCCAATACTTTCAGCTGTTTGAAGCCCCATTTTTGCATAACGGTTTCTCTTTTTAAGAAATCCAGGCTACTTTGGGTACAAAATGCCTGATTTTCTTTGTTTTCTCGTCGATCTTTCACTTCCACATGTTGTAACAAGCTCATGACGCGGTTCGCAATACCGTTTCCCGGATCCACAAAATAAGTGACGTTTGGCAAAAGTTGTTGTAGTTCTTCTTTAACTAACGGAAAGTGTGTACAACCTAGAATCACCGTATCCAGTGTCGGATGCGTTTGCCACGGAGCAATAACTTTTTGCAAACGATCCATGTCCACTTCACCGATTTGTTGCTTTTCTTCTACTATCTCAACAAGATCCGTCGTTCCTATTCGTTCCACCACACAATCTTTGGCATAACGTTCAACCAATTCATCTACATAAGGGCGCACCACCGTACCTTTCGTCGCCAGTAAACCAATCGTTTTCGTTTGTGAAACTTGAGCCGCAAGTTTAATTGCGGGCACCGTTCCCACAATCGGAACGGAAAAATTCTCTCGCAGCGCCGGTAACACAACGGTGCTCGCCGTATTACAGGCGACAACCACCATATCAAGCGGGTAGATTTCGGCAATTTTTTGCACAATTTTCACTGCGCGTTCAATCAGCACCGCTTCGGATTTTTCCGAATAAGGGAAATAAGCGTTGTCAAAGCAGTAAAGATAATGGGCATGGGGTAAACTTTCCCGAATCGCATCATAGATCGTCAAGCCCCCCATTCCCGAATCATAAAGAAGAATTGTCGGTTTCATTGTTATCGTAAAATAAGAATTTTCGGCGAAATGCTACGCTTTTCTTTCGGTGGTTTCAAATGGAAATTGCGGTAAAAACAGCTCACGAACTTCAAGAGGATAACCTTTCAAGGCAAGTTGAGAGCGGCGGGCATATAAACCTGAAGCTTGATCTTGTTGCCATTCCAACGTTACGCGTCGCGGCTGTTGCGGAAAAAGCCATAAGCCGATAGGTCGCTCCCCCCAGTTCAACACCTCTTGCGCTACCGTATTAACCGTTTCTTCGGGCAAAACAGTTTGAGCAAAAATCACGGGCACGCCGTCTGCTTTTAACACGACCTCCCGTAACCAACAGGACGAACAAGCGGTGAGATTTGGCAAAACATTTGCAAAATGTTGCTCGAAACCGACCGCTTGCCACCCCTGCTGAGTCACCTCAACCGTCAGTGCGTTACAGATTTGTTGTAGCTTTTGGGTGAGCGAATCCGTATGTAACAACCATTCGCTCACATTGCCGGGTGGTTGCTCGTCAATGACATATTTATCGGTGCGACGCAGTATTTCTCGATATCGAGTCAACCATGTATATTCGTCCATTTGGGTTCTCATTTTAAAAAGCACGCGCTGATTCAATAGGAAAATCCAGCCGTTTTGCCAGTTCAAGTAGCGCTTCACTCTCCGCCTTTTTGCAAATAAATAACGCGTACCCGTCCAGCTGAGTATCGATGAGTAATAAAGTGAAGTCAGAGACTTGTTCGATCTTTTCCGCTATTTGATCGAGTTGCAACCCATCCTCTTCATCGAGCCAAAAATCTTGCCCGATTATTTCGGAAATATAGTCTGAAATCTCATCATAATCCATTTCCCAATCCGTGTAATAACTGTAATCTTCCAGCAAGAAACGATAATATAAAAAGGATTGGTTAGGTTCGCCGTAAAATCCATCTTCTTTTAATTGTTCGATAAATTGTTGCGGAGCAGATCGAATTAAGCGCCACTGCGTTTTAAATTCATCGCGATCGGTAATCTGTGCCAGTTCAATAAACCGATCGACATAAGCTTCCTCATCCTGTTCTGTATCTTCCGTTTGGGCAGAATAGATGCCTTGATAAACTTCTCTGACTGCTTGCTCAAATAACGCCCAATATTTCTGATCCACTGCATTTTCACTTTCTGCCGAAATCTGTCGAGAGTTTTTGAGTTGTAGAAACAAATTTCCTGTCGTAGGCGTTGCCAGAAAAACCTTAAAATGCTGCTGACCATCGGCGGCGATATAAGGCGCACAAATAAACACTACTGTTTGTATCCGTAGCAGCCGTTTCATCTCTTTTAAAAATGGAACAATGCTGACTTCAATCACCATAAAGGTGTAGTTATTTTCACTATTAAACTCGTGTTTTGGTCTTAATGCGATATTCGCTTTTTGCATAAAATCCGCAAGGGCATCATAACAATCGGCATAACCCGCCCGCTTTAAGCAATAGTCAACGTCCGCTTGTTCTTCTTCGTTAAAATTGACAAAATCCTGAGGATAATAGTAATAATCGACCAAAATATCTTTTTTAAACTGCTTGTTCGGAATAGCAATATATAGCACTTCTTCTACATGGCGCTCTATTTCAAGCAATTCATGACGCAATTGATTATCCATTTTTTACTCCTAACCTAACGTAATTACGCATGGCTGTATTCCGTTTTGTCATTCAGCCAACGCCTAATCAATCGCTCGGCAACGTCGGGATGTTGGGTGATTAACCGTTTGGCATAACTCTGCACTAACGGGATCATCTTACGATCCCGCATTAAATCGGTAATTTTAAACTCTGCCATACCCGTCTGTTTTGTGCCTAGCACTTCGCCCGGACCACGAATTTCCAAATCTTTTTCAGCAATCACAAAACCGTCTTGGCTGTCTCGTAGTACCTGTAACCGCTTAGATGAAATCTTACCCAACGGGGCTTTATACATCAATACACAATGTGAAGCGGTCGCCCCACGCCCAACTCGTCCACGCAGTTGGTGCAACTGTGCCAGCCCCAAGCGTTCGGAATTTTCGATAATCATCAAACTGGCATTCGGCACATCTACACCGACTTCAATCACTGTTGTTGCCACTAACAAATCAATATCTGCCGCCTTAAATTCCGCCATAATCGCTTGTTTTTCTTGTGGTTTCATTCGCCCGTGAACCAAACCAATCCGCAAATCGGGCAAGGCTCGTTGCAAATCTTCGGCAATCGCCGCCGCCGCTTGTGCTTCCAATACTTCCGACTCGTCAATCAGCGTACAGACCCAATAGGCTTGGCGTTTTTCATTTTTACAGGCTTGATAAACACGGCGAACCACTTCATCTCGGCGATCTTCTGAAATCGCCACCGTCGTAATCGGCGTTCGCCCTGGGGGAAGTTCATCAATAATGGACGTATCCAAATCCGCATAGACAGTCATCGCTAAGGTGCGTGGAATGGGCGTGGCAGTCATAATCAACTGATGCGGATACACATCACCCTTCGCCCCTTTTTCTCGTAAGGTTAAACGCTGATGTACGCCGAAACGGTGCTGTTCATCAATAATCACCAACGCCAAATTATTGAACTCGACCTGATCTTGAAACAGGGCGTGTGTGCCGATAATCATCTGAACATCGCCATTTTTAATCGCTTCCAACTGGGCGGTTCTCGCTTTGCCTTTCACCTTGCCAGCTAACCAGCCCACTTCAATTTCAAACGGTTTGAGCCAATTGGCAAAATTGTGGGCGTGTTGCTCGGCGAGAATTTCGGTCGGAGCCATTAACGCTACCTGTTTACCATTGTCAATCGCCAGCAGTGCCGCCAACGCTGCCACAAGGGTTTTGCCTGAACCCACATCGCCTTGTACTAGTCGCATCATCGGGAAAGGTTTCGCCAAATCCTGTTCAATCTCTGCGGTTACACGGCTTTGGGCGTTGGTCGGCTGAAACGGCAAAGTCGCCAAAAAGCGTTGTTTTAAATCGGTTTGATAACGTAGCGGTTCGGCAAAGTGTTGTTGCACGCCCATTCGCACCTGTTGCATTGCCAAATTATGTGCCAACAACTCCTCAAAAATCAGCCGTTTTTGTGCAGGGTGTTCGCCTTTATCTAACAATTCGGACGACACACTCGGCGGCGGTCGATGTAACAACTGCAAGGCTTCTTTTAAGCTATATTTATGTGGATTAAATTCATCGGGAAGCAATTCTGCCACTTGCACACGCTCAAGTAACGCCAAGGCTTGATCGGTTAGTTTACGCAAAGACGCTTGTTTCAAGCCTTCGGTCGTCGGATAGATCGGCGTCAATGTTTCTGCCAGCTCAAGCGGTTGGTTGCCCCGAATAATTTGATATTCAGGGTGATGCATTTCTGCCATAAAGCGACCACGTTTAATCTCGCCAAAGGCTTTCACCCTCACGCCGGTCGCCAGACTGTTTTTCATTCCCGCATTGAAATTAAAGAATTTCAGAGTAATTTTGCTCGTACCGTCAGAAATCGTGGTACTTAAAATCGGACGACGACCGAATTGTACTTCCGTCAGTTGCACAAAGCCTTCAACCGTCGCAAAACTTTCAGGACGAACATCCGCAATCGGCGTGATCCGAGTACGGTCTTCATACCGTAGCGGCAAATGGAACAGCAGATCTTGCACGTTATTAATGCCGATCCGACTGAGTTTCTCTGAAATCGCCGCCCCGACACCCGAAAGGGCGGTTAGCGGCACACCGTCTAATAGTTGTTGGCTCATTGCAAAATGGTTGTGGAAAATAACCGCTTGATTTTATAAAAGAACAGAGGGTGCCGCAACGGCACCCGATATGATTTGTAAATTATGCGACCGATCTCACCGCTTGTACGACACCGGTAAGATGGCTGAGTTTGACTAAAATATCATTGAGATGAGCTTTATCTTTCACGCTGATCAGCAATTTAACCTGATATACACCGCCTTCTCTTGCTTGACTGTGAATACTCAAAATATTGCTGTTCATCTTAGCGATCGCAGACGTAATGGCAGCAAGAACACCTTGTTGATTGAGGATATCGACGGTAATTTCCGCTTCAAATTCGACCGAGTTGTCCTTGGCGATTTCCCAACTGACCGGCAGATAGTGGCGTTGATCCGTCGCCGCATCTTTGACATGACGACAAGTGACGCAGTGCACCATCAACCCTTTACCGGAGCTGATATGGGCGATAATTTCATCTCCCGGCACAGGCAAACAGCATTTGGCAAAGCCGATTAACGCGCTGTCAATGCCTTGAATCGTCAACGGTTGATTATTTTCAGGATTACCGTCGGTATCAATTTCTAACGTTTTACCCGATAAACGCTGTGCAATTACACCACTGATTTGGTTGCCCAAACCGATTTCGGCAAGCAAATCGTCAAACTGCTCTAATTTTAAATCGGCAAGCGTCGTTTGAATCACAAGCGGGTCGATTTGCTCAAAATTTTGCGAATTGAGTGACAATAATAACTGCCGTCTACCGAGTGAAATCGCTTCGGTACGTTGCTGGCGTTTTAAGGTATTGCGGATACAAGAGCGGGCTTTTGCAGTGACCACAAAGTTCAGCCATAACGCATTTAAACGCGGCGTGTCCGCCGTTTGAATTTCAATGGTTTGCCCGGATTGCAACGGCTGGGAAAGCGGATACGGCTGATGGTCGACCACCGCACCGATACAGCGATCGCCGACATCAGTATGCACCGCATAGGCAAAATCCACCGCAGTAGCATTAGCCGGAAGCTGTACAATCCGACCTTTCGGCGTAAAGACGTAAATATCGCTTGAGAACAGATCGGATTTGACATTTTCGATAAATTCCGCCGAATTTCCCGCACTTTGCTGCATTTCAACGATACTTTTCAGCCATTGTTGCGCCCGTACCTGTACGCTCATATTGGCTTGTTCCTGATAGCCCCAAAATGCGGCGACACCGAGGCGGGCGGTTTGATCCATCTCTTCCGTGCGGATAAGCACATCGACCGGCACACCTTTCGGACCGATCATTGACGTATGCAACGATTGATAGCCGTTGGTTTTCGGCACCGCAATATAGTCTTTGACTTGAAACGGGCGCGGTTTATACAGCGAGTGCATTTGCCCCAAAACGCGATAACAATTGTCCACGCTGTCCACGACGGTCCGGAAGGAATAAATATCCAAAATCGAATTAAAATGCTGCTCTTTCTGGCGCATTTTTTGATAAAGGTAGTACAATGGACGCTCTTTCCCGTAAACACGGGCTTTAATACCGACTTCATCCAATCTGGCTTGAATTTCGCTTGAAATCCGTTGGATCATCTCCTGATGAGACCCCCGCGCCATTTCAATTGCTCTTTTCATAATCCGATAACGGTGCGGATATATCGCTTCCAAGCAAAGATCTTCCAATTCGTTTTTGATATGTTCGATACCCAAGCGGTGGGCGAGAGGCGTGTAAATTTCGAGGGTTTCTTGAGCGATACGACGACGTTTGTCCGGACGGAGCGAACCGAGGGTACGCATATTGTGAGTACGGTCCGCCAGTTTGATCAGCACCACCCGAATATCTTTGGTCATCGCCAAAATCATTTTACGGAAGTTCTCTACTTGAGCTTCTTGGCGGGTTCGGAACTTCAGTTTATCCAGCTTCGACACACCTTGTACGATTTCCGCCGTACTGTTCCCGAATTCCATGGCTAATTGCGCTTCGGTATAGGGCGTATCTTCGATCACATCATGCAACAATGCCGCCATCACCGCTTCGTGATCGAGTTTCATCTCGGCAATAATACAGGCGACGGCGACGGGATGGGTAATATAAGGTTCGCCGCTTGAACGGAATTGACCTTCATGGGCGTCACGGGCCACTTCATAGGCATGTTTGACGATTTCGATTTTATCGGCGGGCAGATAGCCTCGAATAATGCGATTAAGATCTTCAAAAAGCTCCATATGACCCCCAACTACAAACGGTTATACTCTCGAATACGGGAAGCTGAACGTTGCAAAATTTAAGGCAAATCAGACCGCTTGTAAATGCTTTGCAACGTTCAATCGATGGAATTAAGAATTTGCCTGAACGTCGGCAAGGAACGAAATCGCTTCTCTTTCAGCCATTTCTTGTTGAAGTGCATCGATATTTTCTTGTTGATCCATAATTTGGTTGTTGATCAAACCTTCTTCAATTTCACGTAATGCGATGACCGTCGGCTTATCATTTTCTTCCGGAACCAACGCTTCACGGGTATGAAGCTGTAATTGTCTTGCACGGCGCGCCGCCGTCAAAATCAAATCAAAACGATTGCCCACTTTTTCTACTGCATCTTGTACGGTTACACGAGCCATTATTTACTCCGAATTTTGCGAAATTTAGACTTACTAAAAGGAAGGAGATTATACAGAAGTTAAACGCGAGAAACAATGCCGCCCGTCCGTCCTCCGCATAAATTTATCGGCTTTCGTCTTTATCGTGATGGCAATATCCTTTCAAAATATGTCCTAACCGTTTGGTATTATGCTGAAAATTACGGCATTTCGGGCAAATCCAAAGATGCAGCTGCAAACGCATCTGTTGCAACAAATTGAGTTGTTGATCACAAGACAATGAAATCAATTCCGTGGCCTGTTGACATTTCATTTTGATTCCTCACTAAACCAGTTCAGAGACAAACACTCCTGTAGACGTAAACGCGCCCGGTGAAGCAACACATTTAAGTTAGTCAGTGAAATCTCGCATTCACAACAAATTTCGCTGCTACTCATCTCCAAATGCTCGCGCATCATAAAAACCCGAGCCTGCTGGGCAGGTAATTTATTTAAACAAATATCCACAATTGCCCAAAATTCCTTTTGATAGGTTGCTTGATCAACACCTTGCCATTCCGTCACATCCCGCTGTTCCAACCAATGCCCGTGTTGGTCAAAAAACGCCTCCTGCGACTCCTCTTCACATAATTCGCTGACCGGTACAAGTTTGTGTCGCTTTTTAATTAAATCGACGATTTTGTTCTTTAAAATGGCGAATATCCATGTTTTCAGTGCCGCTTCACGCCGAAATGACTCGGCGTACTTATAAGCGTTGGTTAATGCCTCTTGAACGACGTCCTCGGCTAAATCTTTATCGGCAAGTTGCAACATGGCAAATTTCACCATTTGGTGTCGAATGTCATCGATTTGTTCGGAAGTTAACGTATTCATCGTGTATCGTTCCTCAAAATAATATTAAATTCACTGTAAGTATTTTAGATCATTTTCGTCAAATATAGGCAAATTATGTTATTTGGGAGAAATCATTGATGAAAAAATTAACCGTTCAAGACATCACACCGGAAACCGTTTTTCACCAACGCCGTAAAATTATTGCCGCTTTCGGGTTAGGGCTTGCGGCTTCAGCGTTGCCGAAAAGCGTGTTTGCCGAAGAAAAACCGGTGCTCAACGCTCTAGACTTTACTCGAGATAAGGATAACGGGTTAATCCTAACGCCCGAGAGCAAAGTCACCGGCTATAATAACTTTTACGAATTCGGTGTCGATAAAAGTGCGCCGGCACAGAATGCCCGACAATTTAACGTCGATCCGTGGACACTTGAAATTGACGGCGAAGTAGAAAATCCTTTCCGTTTAAATTATGCGCAATTATTCGATACTTTTCCGCTAGAAGAACGCATTTACCGTTTTCGTTGCGTCGAAGCTTGGGCGATGGTTATACCGTGGATCGGTTTTGAATTAGCCCGCCTCATTGAAAAAGCCAAGCCGACAAGCAAAGCCAACTATGTCGTATTCCATACGCTTTATGATCCGGAACAAATGCCGGGGCAAAAAAACCGTTTATTGGGCGGCAGCATTGATTATCCGTATGTTGAAGCGTTGCGTTTGGATGAAGCGTTGCACCCGCTGACGTTGCTTTCCGTCGGTTTATACGGTAAAGCCCTACCGCCGCAAAACGGCGCGCCTATTCGCTTGGTCGTGCCGTGGAAATACGGGTTTAAAAGCATCAAATCGATTGTCAAAATCACATTTTCGGAAACCCGTCCGCTGACCACGTGGGAAAAACTCGCCCCGCACGAGTACGGCTTTTATGCCAATGTCAATCCGAACGTGGATCATCCCCGTTGGTCACAAGCCTCCGAACGGGTTATCGGCAGCAGCGGACTACTGTCAACCAAACGTCAACCGACACTCATGTTCAACGGCTATGAAAACGACGTCGCACATTTATACCATGGATTAGATTTGAAGGTGAATTACTGATGTTAACGCTATTACGTATTTTCATTCATCTCGGCTGTGCCGTGCCTCTGATTTGGCTGGCACAAGTTCTGTTAAGCGGAAATGAAGCGACATTGGGTGCGGATCCCGTCAAAGAATTGATCCATTTTCTCGGCTATGGCGCCATTGTTATCTTTTGCAGCATGTTTCTGCTCGGCATCGTATTACAATGGCTCAAAAAAAATCAGTATCAAATTTTACGCCGTCCGCTGGGATTATGGACGTTTGTTTGGGTCACATTACATATCACCGCTTATTTAGTGCTGGAATTAGGGTTGGATCTTTCTCTCTTTTTTAGTGAACTGACTACGAGACCTTATTTAATATTAGGCGGTATCGCCTTTGTGATACTCACCTTAATGGCACTAACCTCATTGCCGGCGCTTAAACGTCGCTTGGGTAAACACTGGGGAACGCTTCATCAACTTGCCTATCCGGCATTAATCTTAGCCGTGGTGCACTATTATTGGTCGGTAAAAAGCCTCACGCTTGATCCGATCATCATCGGTCTTGCGGCAATTTTCATTGTCGGCATGAAATTTTTACCGCAATGCAAAAAAAATTTTTCGTTCTTAAGATTTCGTTAAGATTTGCTTGGTTTAATGCACGCATCAAAAGGCAACGTCCTTGCGATACACACTCAGTTCATTTAAAAAAATTTAAACAAGGAAAACAATCTATGAAAAAAGCAATTATCTTAACAACATTATTAGCCGTATCTACCGTCACCATGGCAAAAGGTGACGGCGACGATCGCCATCGCGGCGGATTTCACGACGGCAAAGCGCCGATGAATCAACCACAGGGTTTCTTTGATGAAAGCACCGCCGTCAAAACCGTTGCAGATGCACTCAAAGCGGCAGACGACACCCCGGCGCTATTGGAAGGACAAATCGTCAAACAAATCGATAAAGACGAATTTATCTTTAAAGACGCCACCGGTGAAATGGAAATCGACGTCAGCAAACGTGCATGGAACGGTTTGAACGTTACTCCGCAGGACACTATTCAAATTCATGGTAAAGTCGATAATGATTGGAACAAAGTTCAAGTCGATGTAAAACAAATCACGAAGAAATAATTTATCCTCGCAAGCGGTCTGTTTTTGCAAATAATTTGCAGAAATAGACCGCTTTTTTTATTTCTGATTCTTGAGAACCTTTTTATTTTTTAGAAATCATATCACTGCTTATTTGATTCTATTAGGATAAACTAACTATACGCCCTTATTTTTCTCAATGGAAACTCTCTTCCATTACATTAAATTTTATCGTAGCTCTATATTTTACTGTTGCACTTAATCTTGGTTTTTATGAACAAGTATTGGTCGCACAACCATTAAATTGGCAAACTGAAAGCTATTTTCTACTCACAATTCCTTTTGTGTATTTCTTTGCTTTAAATATTATCCTTAATATTTTAGCCATTCCTATCTTACATAAAATCATTATTCCAACACTTATCTTAATTAGTGCTGCGATTAGCTATAACTCACTCTTTTTTAATATCTACTTTGATGTAGATATGTTAAATAATGTGTTACAAACGAATTTTGCAGAAAGTTCTCGTACTTTAACAACCTCTTTCTTATTATGGCTGTTCTTCTTAGGTATTATTCCAACGATATTTTATTTATTAGTAAAAATTGAATATAAACCTTGGTGGAAAGAATTATTAAGCCGATTAGCAAGTGTTATGATTTCTATTGTTGTTATTCTTGGGGTTGCCAAATTTTATTATCAAGATTATGCGGCATTTTTTAGAAATAATAAGAACTTACCACATTTAATTACACCTTCAAATTTTGTGGCATCAGGTATTAAAAAAATACGCCATTATTATCGTGATAATCTGCCTTACCAACAAATTGGGTTAGATGCGAAACAAGATAAACCCGATGACTATCGCCACGTTACAATTTTAGTGGTTGGAGAAACTACCCGTGCGCAGAACTGGGGACTCAACAGCTACGCCCGTCAAACGACACCGAAATTGGCGGCTCGAGGTAATGAAATCATTAATTTCACTGACGTGAACAGCTGCGGCACGGCGACCGCCATTTCCGTTCCCTGCATGTTTTCAGCACTGACTCAAGCGGAATTTAATGGCGACAAAGCTCTTAAACAAGATAATTTATTAGATATTTTACAACGTACCGGCATCGATATTTTATGGCTCAATAATAACAGCGATTGTAAAGGCGTGTGCGAACGCGTACCGACAAAAAATATTATTGAATTAAACTTGCCAGAATATTGTCGTGACGGTGAATGTTTAGATAATATTTTATTACCTGAAATTGACAAAGCATTAAATGAATCCAACAACAAAGATATTGTTATTGTTGTGCATACGATGGGAAGTCACGGACCAACTTATTATGAACGTTATACGGACAAAGAAAAGATATTTACCCCAACGTGCGATACAAATGAAATTGCCCGTTGTACCAATGAGGAATTAATTAATACTTACGATAATGGTATCATTTATTTAGACCAATTCCTGGATAATATTATTTCAAAACTTGAAAAACACGAGAAATGGGAAAGTGCTTTATTTTATGTTTCCGATCACGGTGAATCACTCGGCGAAAATGGTTTATATTTACACGGCGCACCTTATTCTATTGCACCTGAATATCAAACCAAAGTCCCGATGATTATGTGGTTTTCAAAAGAATGGATTAAAAACGAACCTTTTGATTTAAATTGCGTTAGAGAAAATGCAAAAACAAAAACCTATTCTCACGACAATTATTTTCATTCTGTGATAGGAATGATGGATATGGATTTATCGCTTTCCACGTATCGGAAGGAGCTAGATATTTTGAATCAATGCCGTCTGTAACATCACAAGCGGTCAGTTATTGCAAAAAATTTACGGAAACTGACCGCTTGTTATTTCATCTTATCAAAAGGGCGAATCACATTCGCCCTCACTTTTGCTTATAAAATATTCTCAAATTTCTCCAACATCTCTTTCGGCCAGACGCTTGATTGTACTTCACCGATGTGTTTTTTACGCAATAAGAACATTGCCATACGCGATTGACCGATACCGCCACCGATGGAAAGCGGTAAACGTCCCGCCAATAAATCTTTGTGCCAATCCATTTCCAAACGGTCTTCATCACCGGTTAATGCCACTTGTAAGCGTAGTGCCGTTTCATCTACACGGATACCCATTGAAGAAAGTTCAAACGCCGTGCCGAGTTGTTCGTTCCAGACTAAGATGTCGCCGTTTAAACCTTTGTATTCGCCTTCGGAAACCGTTGTCCAGTCATCGTAGTCCGGCGCACGTCCGTCGTGAGCTTTACCGTCGGATAATTTGCCGCCGATACCGATTAAGAATACCGCCCCGTATTCTTTACAGATCGCATTTTCACGTTCTTTGCTGGTGAGCGTCGGATAGCGTTTCACCAACTCTTCACTATGAACGAAGGTAATCTCTTTCGGTAAAATGGACGGAATATCAAAACGGGCCTCTACCGCTAATTCGGTTAAACGAATCGCACGATAGATTGAGCGAACGGTTTGTTTTAAGTAGTCAAAGTTACGTTTACCTGCCGGGATCACTTTCTCCCAGTCCCATTGATCGACATAAACCGAGTGAGTCGGATCGAGCGAATCTTCGTCCGGGCGTAACGCTTTCATATGCACAAACAACCCTTCGCCTTCTTGGAAACCAAAGCGTGCCAAGGTATGACGTTTCCATTTTGCCAATGAGTGAACCACTTCATATACTGCATTCGGAATACATTTCACATTGACTTGCACCGCTTTTTCAATACCCGATAAGTTATCCTGCATCCCGTTACCCACTTCACTGAGGATTGGACCTTGTACTTCAATAATATCTAATTGTTCAATTAAGTTTTGCGTGAAGGTGTTCTTCACAAAGCTGATTTCTTGTTGTTGTAAAATAAATGATTTTTTCATAATTGGGTTCCTTTAATACATCTTCTTAAGAAGATGCGAATAATTTAAATGAATTCTTAAAAAATGCAATTCATTAAATAAAAAAGTCAACATAACTTAAAATGAATTAGAATTTATCTAATTTTATGTGTTATATTTTAGAAAAAAACTAACCATGAACAAAAAAGGAGCAACATATGCACACCAATTATCAAAGCGTGTCACAGATCGACCAGCTTGATCAGCAAATTTTACGTGTATTAACCCAAGATGCGCGCGTGCCTTATGCGGAAATGGCGAAAAATTTCGGGGTCAGTCCGGGCACCATTCATGTCCGTGTTGAAAAAATGCGACAAGCCGGCATCATCGAAGGCACTAAAATCCGCATCAATCCGCGCAAACTCGGCTATGATGTCTGCTGCTTTATCGGTATTATTTTAAAAAGTGCGAAAGATTACGAAAAAGTCATTGCAAAATTACAGGAATTCGATGAAGTGGTTGAAGCCTACTACACCACAGGGGATTACTCTATTTTTATTAAAGTGATGACCCATACCATTCAAGAATTGCACTATGTTTTAGCCACTAAAATTCAGGGTATTGATGAAATTCAATCAACAGATACCTTAATTTCAATGCAAAATCCAATTCTGCGAGAAATTAAACCTCAAGCAAACGTTTCCTATTGATCTTGTTCACATTTTTGAAACGCCATTTGCAAAAAAGATCGCTAAAACGACCGCTTGATTGGTAGAATGAAGTGGTTAGATTACTCGAATTTTTCTCAAAAGGAGTCAATTATGTCAGAAGTATTTCATCTTGGCTTAACCAAAGCAATGTTAAAAGGCGCAAAAGTCGCTATCGTTCCAGGAGATCCAGCTCGTAGTGAGCGTATTGCAGCAAAAATGGATAACCCAGAGTTCTTAGCTTCAACCCGTGAATTTACATCGTGGTTAGGCTATGTAGGCGGTCAGCCAATCGTGGTTTGTTCAACAGGTATTGGCGGACCATCGGTTTCTATCTGTGTTGAAGAACTTGCTCAATTAGGCGTGCGTACTTTCTTGCGTATTGGTACAACAGGGGCAATCCAACCGCATATCAATGTAGGTGATGTGTTGGTGACGACAGGTGCAGTACGTTTAGACGGTGCAAGTCGCCATTTTGCACCATTAGAATATCCAGCGGTGGCGGATTTCCGTTGTACGAATGAGCTTTATGCGGCAGCGAAAAATCAAGGGATTGAACCTTACGTTGGTATTACTGCGTCATCTGATACCTTCTACCCAGGTCAAGAACGTTACGATACATTCACAGGTAAAATCTACCGCCATTTCCAAGGCTCATTAAAACAATGGCAAGACTTGAACGTGATGAACTTTGAAATGGAATCAGGCACTTTATTTACAATGTGCTCTACATTAGGCTTACGTTCAGGCATGGTGTCAGGCGTGATCGTAAACCGCACTCAGCAAGAGATCCCAAACGAAGCAACCATTAAAGGCACTGAAGATCGTGCAGTTTCCGTAGTGGTAGAAGCCGCGGGTAAATTGGCTCAAGATTATAAATAAGTCGATCTCGTTTACAAAAACCGAATAGTTTAACGACTATTCGGTTTTTTTATATCTGTAACTTTGAATAAAGCCCCTTATTCGAAGATCGAGCCACCGTTTGATATTCCTGAGAGTTGGGTTTGGGTGAAGCTTGGTGAATTAGGTGAAATTATTGGCGGTCGTACACCTAAATCCACCGATATTGATATTTGGCAAAACGTTACTATTCCTTGGGTTACCTCAGCAGATA
>NZ_JBGYBX010000063.1:0-19986 GCF_041817755.1 Glaesserella sp.
AATATGATGAAGTTTTGCCACCTCGCGGATACCAACATCCTGCTCGATGACCAATTTGATAATGTCTAAACGAAATTGATAAGGATGGGACATAATCTGCACCTCAAATTAGGTGTCCAAGTTTTGGGGTGCAGATCATGTCATCGTTTACAAGCGGTCTGTTTCGTTTGAAATTTTACAAATTAAACATGGGGTTTACATTCAGGTAATGAGCCTTCCACTTCGAACAGCACATCACCGTCTTTAAAGAAAACATAGCCCCCGTTTTTCATTTTTGTCCATGTTTCATTTTTGGTCAGGGGTTGTGTCGTGATAATGACCACTTTGTCCGATTCTTTTGTATATTCGCGGAAATCGATCATCACGTCATCATCACGCAATGCCGTGCCGAAAGGCGCTTTACGGCAGACATAATGAAGATTGGTCGAACAACGGGCGATCATCCAATGTCCGTTAGAGAGAATAAAGTTAAATACGCCGTGAGTCGCAATGTTGCTTGTGATTTCCATGACGGCATCAAAAATGTCTTTTTCGGACGGTTTTTTTGAGAAGCGTTCTTTTAAACCCGCCGCGATACAACAAAATGCCGCTTCGGAATCCGTGGTACCGATCGGTTGATAGTGGTTGTTCGGGCAAACCGTAATATTTTCAACGGTACCGTTATGGGCGAATACCCAGTTTTCCCCCCAAATTTCGCGGATGAACGGGTGGGTATTTTCTAAATTGACATCGCCGCGTGTTGCTTTTCGAATATGGGCGATCACATTGTAAGATTTGATTCGGTATTGATTGACTAAATCCGCCATAGGCGATGAGGCGCCCGGGCGGTTATCCCGAAAAATTCTGACGCCTTTTCCTTCGAAAAAGGCAATACCGAAACCATCCGTATGGTGGTCTGTCAGCCCCGCACGCCGTCGAAAACCTTCAAAAGAAAAGGTAATGTCCGTCGGCGTATTGCAATTCATTCCTAATAATTGACACATAATTTACTTCTTTTTATTTTGCTTATTGTTGACATTATCACACCGCTTGTCAGAGACCTGACAAGCGGTGTGATTTAAACGAAAATTGACAAAAATTTCAATAGATGAAATTAGATTTTCTTGATCTTAATTATATTCTTTTTTACAGAGTGAAATTAAGAAGAGTAATCCGGCGCAAACGACGACGGAAGGTCCTGCCGGTGTATCTTTGACGGCGGAAAAAGCCAGTCCGCCGGTTACGGCGAGGATACTGAATAAAATGGCATAGCCCACCATACCTTCGGGCGTTTTGGCAAAACGTCTTGCCGTGGCGGATGGAATGATGAGTAAAGAGGTGATGATTAATGCGCCGACAAATTTCATACTTAATGCGATGGTGAGTGCGGTAAGCACCATCAGTAACAAACGCAGTTTGGAAACATGCAGCCCTTCAATTTGTGCCAATTCCGGGCTGACGGTGATGGAGAGTAGTTTTGTCCAAAACAAGGCAAGAATGCTCGCAACGCATATGACGCCGATGCCGATAAAGATGACATCATTAAAGCCGATAGCCAAAAGGTCACCGAAAAGATAAGACATTAAATCAACACGGACGTTATCCAATAGGCTGATGGTAAGTACGCCCAACGATAAGCTACAGTGAGCAATAATCCCCAAGCTGGTATCAATGGCGTGATTTGAATGACGTTCCAGCCAAACTAAGCCGAATGCCAATAAAACGGTCATTAAAATAACCGCAAGGTAAGGATCGATGTCTAAAAAAATACCTAGCGCCACACCAAGCAGTGCCGAATGAGCAAGGGTATCGCCGAAATAAGCCATTTTACGCCAAACGACGAAAGCTCCGAGCGGTGCCGTAATAAAGGTGAGTAACACTCCTGCAAGCCAAGCAGGAAATAAAATATCGAACATATAACCTCGGTTTGAGTAGAACGTGTGTTGTTTGAGGGATTAATGTCGGCAGTGACTTCCGCCGCAAACATCACCGTGCAAATCGTGATGGTGGTTGTGGCGGTGCGCATAGAATGCCACGTTTTTGGTAAATTGATCGCCGAATAAATGAATAAAACTCGGATCCGTTGACACGATTTCCGGCGTGCCCGCACAACAAATGTGTCGATTGATACACAATACTTCATCCGTATTTGCCATGACAATGTTTAAATCGTGTGAAACCATTAAGATCGCACAATTTAACCATGCCCGAGTTTTATTTAATAGTTGATAGAGTTCGGTTTGCCCTGTAATATCCACGCCTTGCATCGGTTCATCTAAAACCAATAATTGCGGTTTGTTTAAAATCGCACGCGCCAATAAGACGCGTTGCAATTCTCCTCCGGACAGTTTTTGCATACTGTTTTCCGCCAAATGCGTAATGGAGAAAAGTTGCAGAGCTTCCGTTATGGATGTTTTTGCAGTATTTGGTTTGAGTGATAAAAATTTTTGCACGGTGATCGGCATAGAAGGATCAAGGTGCAACTTTTGCGGAACATAGCCGATTTTTAAGCCTTTTTGGTGTGTGACTTTCCCTTTTGTCGGAGATAAAAGCTTTAACAGCACTTTCAGCAGGGTGGATTTTCCTCCTCCGTTCGGTCCGACAATTGTGGTGATCGAATTAGGGTAAAGGCGAAGGTGTATGTTTTGTAATACGTTCTGTCCGCTGAATTCAACGTCAATAGCATCCAGCGTCACAAGAGGTGCTTCGGAGACGGTTGACTTCAGTGGCTTGATTTGCTTAATTTGCATGGCATTAAAATTTTTATGGATATAAACCGCTAAAAAGGTAGCGGATTTTTGGTAATTTGACAAGAAATGTGTAGGGAATTTTTTTCGCTTACATATGTCTATGTGGAATCATTATAAAGAAGCGTAAAAAACGAAAGAATTAGGACAATATTTTGCAACACGTTATTTTTGCAAGAGATCGCAGACGAAAAAAACATCGCCTCAAAGTGTTCATCTTTTTACTGGCGATACTGTCTGTTTTTATCGGGATCATGTTGGCGATACAGAGCCAAAACCGTCAGACCGCTGATCGGAATGCAATCCCGACGGTTCGGCACGAACAGCAAACTATGACCGAGCCGTCATCCCAGACATCGGATCAAACGGAGAACGTGCAGATAACTTCATCCCGACAAAGTGAGACGGAAACCAAACAAACCGATGGAGAGCAAGTTGCCGCAGAAACATCGCAAGTGCTTTCCGCAATAACGGAAGCGGAATCTGCGCCAAAATCCGGCGAACAAACCGCAATTCCGCCGATCGCATTGGAATTGAACGATGTAGCTCAATCCATTGTGCATGAAGAATTAACTTATATCGATATTGATCCGAATGATGTGGAATCTCAATATTCCGGTGACATGGCGGAAGACCCAAATGCAACGTCTTATGAGGATGAATTAACCGACAAAGATGATGAAGTTGAAGTTGCCGACAGTACGGCGGTTGCCGAGGGATTATCGCAAGAGGCGGAAAATGTGTTGGAAGACTTTTTGGATATTGCCGATCAAGCCATTCGCATTCAAAACCAGTTCAGCTATACCGTCACTCGGGGAGATAAGCTTAAAGACGTTTTAGAACAGTCAGGGTTGGGACCGGCGACAGCAAAAGCGTTGGAAAAGAAATTTCCGCAATTGACCGGTTTACAACCGGGACAGCAATTTTATTGGATTTTGGATAAAGAAGGTGAGCTGGAATACATGAACTGGCTCATCTCGGAAAAAGAAGAGAAGATTTTTGAGCGTAAAGAGAAAAATCAATTTTCCGTTCAAACCATACAGAAAAAAGGGATTTGGAAACAGGATGTCATTAAAGGGACGTTAAGCGGTGATTTCAGTGCCAGCTTGAAAGCGGTAGGATTATCACAGCGCCAAATCAATCAGTTGGCAAGCGGCTTGCAATGGCAAATTGCGACGAATAAACTGAAAAAAGGTGATAAATTTGCCATTTTGGTTAAGCGTGAATATATCAACGGAAAAGTGACGGACTTGGGTAATGTTGAAGCCATTCATATTATCAGCAGCAGAAAAAGCTACTATGCGATTCAAGCGGAAAACGGACGTTATTATAGCCGTCACGGGGAAACGTTAGGAAAAGGATTTGCGCGTTATCCGTTACAGTTTACGCCGAGAACGTCATCACCGTTTAATCCGCGTCGATTACATCCGGTGACGCGTCGGGTCGCTCCGCATAAAGGGGTGGATTTCGCTATACCGACCGGTACACCGATTATTGCACCGGCGGACGGTGTAGTGGAGCATATAGCTTACCAAGCCAACGGTGCGGGGCGTTATATTAAATTACGCCACGGAAGCCAATATACCACAGTGTATATGCATTTAAGTCGGGCGCTGGTCAGAGTCGGTCAAACGGTTAAGAAAGGTGAGCGGATTGCCTTGTCGGGTAATACCGGACGTTCTACCGGACCGCATTTGCATTATGAATTTCATATTAACGGTCATCCGGTCAATCCAATGACCGTCAAGTTACCCGGTACGGGATCCGGCATGCCGGATAAAGAACGTAAGGCATTCTTAATGAAAGCCCGATATGTAGAAACTAAACTCAAAATATAATGGTAAAAGGAGTCCTTTCAATGGTAAAAAAACTAAGTACGTATGTCGGTCTTTCCTGCTTCATTGCAACAGCTTGGGCAAACGATAGCGTATTGCTGAAACAGCTTGAACAAATCGGTGCGACAAACGTAAAAATCAGCGATTCGGTATTACCCGGATTTAAAACGGCGGTGTCTGATCAAGGTGTGATTCAAATCAGTCAAGATGGTCGCTATGTGATCCAAGGTCAGATCTTTGAGTTGAAAGACGGAAAAGCGATAGATATTACCAATAAAGCGTTATTATCGGAATTAAATGCGCTCAGTCATGAAATGATTGTTTATCCGGCAAAAAATGAAAAACATATTATCACCGTATTCATGGATATTACTTGCCATTACTGTCATTTGTTGCATTCGAAAATCAATGAATACAATGAGTTAGGTATTACGGTACGCTATTTGGCTTTCCCTCGTAAAGGATTGGATAATCAAACCGCGAAACAAATGGAAGCCATTTGGACGGCGCCGGATAAAGCGTTTGCATTAAATGAAGCGGAAAAAGGAAACCTACCTAAAGAAGTGAAGACGCCGAATATGGTAAAAAAACATTATGAATTAGGGATTAAATTCGGTGTGAACGGTACGCCGAATATGATCACGGAAGAGGGCGAAGTAATCCCCGGCTTTGTTGAGCCTAAAGCGCTTTTAGCCATGCTGAACGAATAGCCTTTTCCGATATTTTACAAGCGGTCGGATTTTACAAAATGTTTGCAAGATCCGACCGCTTGCATTTACTGATTTTAAATATCAACAGTTAGCCTATAGTAAAAAAACATCCCGTGAATAAATTAATCAAGCGTAGAACTTTACTTACCTCCACCGTTTTATCCGAACATCCTCTACTGAATCGAATTTATCAAAGCCGGGGAGTAACGTCGACAAAAGAATTGGAGCTGACATTACAGGGGTTACATCATCCCGGTTTATTAGCAGATATTGAGCAAGCGGTAGATTTACTGGTACAAAGTTATTATGCGCAATCGAATATTACGGTTGTCGGCGATTTTGACGCGGATGGTGCAACCAGCACTGCCTTAGCCATTTTGGCATTACGCCAATTTGGTTTTAAGCATATCGAGTATTTGATTCCCGATCGTTTTTCCCAAGGCTACGGATTAAGTGTGGAGATTGCCCGTGAAGTCATTGATAAAGGTACCGAAGTTGTATTGACCGTCGATAACGGGGTTTCATCTTTTGAAGGCATTGAACTGCTTAAATCCCACGGCATTAAAGTTTTGGTAACCGATCACCATTTACCGTCGGATCGCTTACCGAATGCCGATGCGATAGTCAATCCGAACTTGCCGAATTGTACTTTTCCGTCGAAATCACTTGCCGGTGTCGGCGTGATTTTTTATGTGATGATGGCGCTGCGGGCTAAATTACGAACGGAAAACGCTTTTCCACAAAAAGAGCCGAATATTGCCGAGTTGTTGGATTTAGTGGCGTTAGGCACTGTTGCCGACGTTGTTCCGCTGGATTATAACAATCGGATTCTGGTGAATCAGGGGCTTAATCGGATCCGAGCCGGTGTTTGCCGTGTAGGCATCCGTGCGTTGGCGGAAGTGTCAAAACGTGAATTGAGTGCATTACAAGCCAGTGATTTGGGTTTTGCTATTGCTCCGCGACTAAATGCGGCGGGAAGGTTGGAAAATATGTCGTTAGGTGTTGAACTGTTGATTTGTGAAGAGGCGGAGCGTGCTCGACAGTTAGCGTTAGAGTTGGATTCATTAAATCAAACGCGTAAAGAATTCGAACAGGAAATGAAAGCGGAGGCGTTGGCGATTTGTGCTAAATTGCCTCAATTAACCCGACAGGAGCAAGCTCACGGTATCGTATTGTATCAGCCGGATTGGCATCAAGGTATTATCGGTATTTTAGCCTCACGGATTAAAGATCAGTTTTATCGCCCGGCGGTTATCTTTGCTCAAGAAAGTGAAGAAAGCGAATATCTCAAAGGATCAGCCCGTTCTGTTTTCGGTTTGCATATGCGGGATCTGTTAGAAAGAATCGACACTTATCAGCCGGATGTGATCGTGAAATTCGGCGGGCATGCCATGGCGGCGGGGTTGACAATTCATCAGGATAATTTCACCAAGTTCCAACGGTTGTTTGACGAGATAATCAATGAGTTTATCGATTTGGAGGAACTGCAAAGCGTGATTTATACGGACGGTGAATTACAAGCGGATGAATTTAATTTGCAGACAGCGGAATTATTAAAACAAGCGGGCCCTTGGGGACATAATTTTGCAGAGCCGGTTTTCGAAGGCGATTTCCGTATTATTCAGCAACGTCTATTGGCGGGAAAACATTTAAAAATGTTGGTAGAAAATAATCAAGGCATGCTGTTGGATGCTATTTGTTTTAATATCGATGTAAGAAAGTACCCGGATTTATCGATTAAACAGGCAAAATTGGTATATAAATTAGATATAAATGAGTTTAAAGGAAATCGCCGTTTACAATTATTTATCGAACATATATCGGCATAATCAACGCTAAAAATGCTAGAATAAAATAAATTTGTATTGTAAAATCAACAAGCCTCTGTACCATTTATGGTAATACGAGTCATCTGAATGAAGTTTTTCCAAACTCAATTTTATAAGGACAACCTAAGATGAAAAAAACGACTGTTTTACGTGGATTGTTATTATCAGCTGTCGCTCTTGCTGTTGCCGCATGCGGTAACTTAAGCGATGTATCTAAAGAAGGTACAACGGATAATCCAGTATTCCCAGATATTTCCAAATCAAAATTTAACCATGACGGTTCTCAATTCGGCTCATGGCCAAACTGGCAAAACGTACGTCAGGTTGAAGCCGGTATGAATAAAGACGAATTATATAATTTACTCGGTCGCCCGCATTTTAGCGAAGGATTATACGGTGTGCGTGAGTGGGATTATGTATTCAACTACAGAGAAAACGGCGTTCATAAAGTTTGCCAATTCAAAATTTTATTTGATACAAACATGAATGCACAGAGTTTCTATTGGTACCCGAACGGTTGTAACGGTAACTCAACCTTTAATTTAAGCAGCGATTTCTTATTTGACTTTGATAAAGCAACATTAACCGCAGAAGGTATTGAAGTGGTCGATAATGTCGCAGCACAATTAAAAGCATCAAATGCTGAAGTGGTGACAGTTGCAGGCTACACAGACCGTTTAGGCTCAGCAAAATATAACATGAACTTATCACAACGTCGTGCAGAAACCGTAAGAGCGCGTCTAGTTGAGCAAGGCGTCACCGCACCGATTGAAGCGGTAGGTCACGGTAAAGCAAAACAAGTTAAAGCATGCTCAGGCGAGTCAGGAAACGCATTAAAAGATTGTTTACGTCCTAACCGTCGTGTAGAAGTGAGAGCAAACGGTGGTGTGGTACCTCAAAGCGATGTAGCGGGTCCTAACGGTCCGGCTCCGCTTTACGATACACCGCATTACAACACGAATGCTAAATAATTTACTGATTTAACGCTCATTGCGTAGTAAAATAGGAAGGGTGAGAATTCACCCTTTCTTTTTGTCTACGGAGAAACTTATGTCTTACCAAGCTATCGCTTTTGACCTCGATGGTACACTACTTTCCAGCCAAGCCACTATTCTTGAATCCAGCAAACAGGCTATTAAAAAAGCACAAGAGAAAGGGTTAAAGGTTTTTATCGTGACAGGGCGTCACCATACGGCCGTTCGTCCTTATTATGCGGAATTAGGGCTAGATACCCCGGTAGTTTGTTGTAACGGCACTTACCTTTATGATTTTCAACGAGACGAAGTCTTGGTATCAAATCCGCTAACGGCGGATCAAGCGACCTTTTTGGTTAATTCGGCAAAAGCGGAAGGTATTCATGTTGCCGTTTATATGCGCGATGCAATGACTTATGAAGTACTTAATGCGCATTTTACGAAGTTTTTAAAATGGGTGAATGCTTGTCCGGAACATGTTCGACCTGATGTGAGACAGGTTAACGATTATCAGCCGTTTATTGACGGTGGAACAACCATTTGGAAAGTATTGATCAGCGATCCTGATTTAGAAAAAATGCAAAATTTTGTGAATAACTTACCGCTTGATCAATTTAGTCCGGAATGGTCTTGGGTCGATCGGGTGGATATTACCCGTACGGGAAACAGTAAAGGCAGCTGTTTGGCAGAATTATTGAAGCGTGAAAACATTGAGCCGGCAAATGTGATTGCTTTCGGTGATAATTTTAATGATATCAGCATGTTAAAGTTAGTCGGAATGGGCATTGCTATGGGCGGATCAGAAGAGGAAGTGCAACAAAATGCGAAACTGACTATCGGCTCAAATAATGAAGACAGCATTGCATCCGCATTAGAAAAATTACTGCATATTTAAGGATATTTGAATGAAAATCCGCAAAGCAATATCCTCGGATTTTAATGCCATTCTTTCTATTTATAATCAAGCGATCCCAACTCACCGAATTACCGCTGATCTTTACGTTGCAACAACAGAAAATCGGAGAGATTGGTTTGAATTTCATCTGCATAGTGAAAAATATCCGCTTTGGACGGTTGAAGATGAAAACGGGATTATCGGTTGGTTCAGTTTCTCACCTTTTTATGAGCGTCCGGCTTTCATTCATACATCCGAAATCAGTATTTATTTGGATGAATCCGCCAAAGGGAAAGGCTATGGTTCGAAAATCATTGAATATATGCAAGATGTGATGTTATCCCATGGGATTAATACATTAATGGCATATGTATTTGAATTAAATCAAACCAGTATGAACTTAATGAAAAAGCACCATTTTGAATGTTGGGGGCGTTTTCCTAATATTGCCAATATGGGAAAAGACGAACAAGGCGCAGAAAAATGGCGCACATTATTGATAATGTCTTATCAAAAAGGTATTGAATAATGTGTTCGAATAAAAAACTGACACTATTATGAGGAAAATGCTTGCATATTTAAGCGTTATTTTGCAAGCTATTCAAGTTATTCATATTTAAAAACATACAGGAGATGATGAACATGGCAAAACCTTTATTTTCAGGTAGTATCGTCGCATTGATTACTCCAATGAAACACGGTGAAATTGATTTTGACGGTTTAAAGGAATTAGTGGAATTTCATATTAATGCCGGAACGGACGCTATTGTATCGGTTGGTACGACGGGTGAGTGTAGTACCTTAAGCATTGATGAAAACGTTAAAGTGATTAAAAAGACGGTTGAATTTGCCGCCGACCGTATTCCGGTTATTGCCGGTACGGGATCCAACTCTACGAATGAAGCGATTATTATGACGAAATTAATTGCGAACAGTGGTGTCGTCGGCTGTTTAAGTGTCGTACCGTACTATAATAAGCCGACTCAAGAAGGTTTATATCAACACTATAAGGCTATCGCAGAGTGTACTGATCTTCCTCAAATTTTATACAACGTACCGGGAAGAACAGGGACGGACTTAAAACCGGAAACCATTGCACGTTTAGCAAAAATTCCGAATATCGTCGCAGTGAAAGAAGCAACCGGTGATTTAAGTCGTTTGCCGTTGATAAAAGAATTGGCTGGAGAAGATTTTATTTTCTTAAGCGGTGATGATGCAACAGGTTTAGATTCGATGAAATTGGGCGGACAAGGTGTTATTTCCGTAACCAATAATCTTGCTGCGGCAGATATGGCAAAAATGTGTCAATTAGCTTTAGCCGGTCGGTTTGACGAAGCGGATGCGATTAACGAACGGTTAATGGATCTACATAAAAACTTATTTGTTGAAGGGAATCCGATTCCGGTGAAATGGGCGGCATATAAGATGGGACTCATTAGCGAGCCGACATTGCGCTTACCGTTGACTACATTATCCGAACAATATCAGCCGGTCATTTTAGCTGCACTTCAAAAAGCGAATTTAGTGGTATAAATGAATATATCGATAAACCGAGAGTTATAATTACTGTCAATAGTTAACGGTAACATTTTGGTTGACGATACCAAGAAACAAGCGGTGAGTTATGTCGAATATTTTGCAAAATTATCGGCATAACTCACCGCTTGTCAGTCAAATACAGATCCGTTTTTACTTAAATGCGGCAATAAGCATAACCAGCATAAAGCTGACGACGGCGAGCAAAAAGTGTTTGATAGAAAAGCGTTGCCCTTTTTTGAAAGCTTTGACGGTAAAGACAATATACAGCACAATAAAAAAGAGTTTGGCGATCATCCAGCTTTGTAAACTTAAGCCAAACGCGATAAATAGCCCGATGCCACTGGCAAGTAACAGCGTATCCACCGCATGCGGTGCGATTTTCAGTAAGCGGTATTGCCGCCAATCAATGGCTTTGGCGGAAAGCACACCGCGTAAAAGCAGTAATCCCAGACTAAGGTAAGCCGAGCCGATATGAGACCAAAATAGCATTTCCATGTAATGTCCTTATTCCTCGAGAATGACCGATTTTAAATATTGATAGATTTCACGGTAATGCTTCGGCGGTTTGTTTGCTTCTTTTTCTTTTTGCGCCGCGCGAACCAAATTTCGTAAGTATTGGCGGTCTAACGTCGAATATTCCGCCAATAAAGCGTCTATTGCCGGATCGCCCTGTGTAATCAATTGATCACGACATAATTCCAATTTATGCAACAATGCCAATTGCTGATTATGTCGGTTCTGTACTTTATCCAATGCTTCTTGGATCGGTGCCGGATCTTGTTTGCGCAAGAGTTTACCGATGTATTGAATTTGACGACGACGCGCTTCCAAGCGTAATTTTTGCGCCAATTCAACGGCTTCACGCAAGGTGTCGTCAAGCGGCATTTTGGCTAAATTTGCTGCATTGAGCTCAATTAATTGTGAACCTAACTTTTTAAGATGTTCGGCATCTCGTTTAATTTCACTCTTGCTGACCCAAATGATCTCTTCGTCGTCATCCGTCCAATCTATTTCATTTCGCTGCTTTCGAGCCATGATGTATCCTTTTTCTATGTAAAAACTTGCATAGTCTAGCAGAAATTTAAGGTAGAATGCGTGGAATTTGGATAACAAGCGGTGCGTTAGGCAATGAATTTTGCAAAAAATGGGGAAGATCTGACCGCTTGTTAAGATGAGGTATAGGAAAACATATGGCATTAGTCAACAAAGCAGAATTGCAACGTCAAGAGCAATTACTCAAAGAGGCTGTGGATACGGCATTATCATTCGCGCAAAAGGCAGGCGCAACGGCGGAAGTCGGGGTAACCAAAGTGGCGGGGCTATCGGTCTCAAGCCGCTTAGTGCAAACGGAAAATATTGAATTTAACAACGACGGCTCGTTAGGAATTTCGGTTTATTTGGGGAAACGTAAAGGCAATGCATCAACTTCGGATTTACAGCCGCAATCGATTCGACAAGCGGTCGAATCGGCATTAGCGATTGCAAAATATACTTCGGAAGATGAGTGCAGCGGTTTGGCGGATAAGTCCATGATGGCATTCGATGCGCCGGATTTGGACTTGTATCATGAGGCGGATATTGATGTTGACCAAGCGGTACAATTGGCCATTGAAGCAGAGCAGTATGCATTAAATACCGATGAAAAAATAGTTAACAGTGACGGTGCAACGTTTAATTCACACAGCGGTGTTCGGGTTTACGGCAATACGCACGGTATGCTGCAGGGCTATTTATCCAGCCGTTATTCGCTTTCGTGCAGTGTGATTGCCGCACACGGAGAGGCGTTGGAACGGGATTATGAATATACGATTTCACGTCAATTTGATCAGCTGGCTTCAGCAGAATGGGTCGGCAGACAGGCGGCGATTAAAGCGGTTGACCGTTTGAACCCGCGTAAATTGCCGACCTGCGAAGTCCCGGTGATTTTTTATAACGATGTTGCAACGGGATTAATCGGGCATTTAGCCGGTGCAATCAGCGGCGGTGCGCTGTACCGTAAAGCCAGTTTCTTACAAGATAAATTGGGCGAGCAAATTCTGCCGGGCTGGTTTGAAATCATGGAACAGCCGCATTTGTTACGCCAATTGGCGTCTTCTCCTTTTGATAGTGAAGGCGTGCGGACAACGACACAACAAATTATCCGAGACGGGATTTTGCAAACTTATCTGCTCACGACCTACAGTGCTAAAAAGTTGGGAATGCAAACAACCGGTCATGCCGGTGGCATTCATAACTGGCAGGTCAAACCAAACCGACGTGGCGGTTTGGGTGTGCTGCTCAAAGAAATGGATACCGGCTTACTGGTGACCGAAATGCTCGGTAGTGCAATCAATGGTGTGACGGGCGAGTATTCCCGCGGAGCTGCCGGCTTTTGGGTGGAAAAAGGCGAAATTTGCTACCCGGTCGCAGAAATTACTATTGCGGGTCAACTGCAAGAAATGTTTAAAAATATCATTGCCGTAGGGGATGATATCGAGCATCGCTCAAATATTCAAACAGGCTCTGTTTTATTGGAAACATTGAAGATTTCAGGCGAATAGCTCAAAGGCGGGTAGACAAAACGGTATTGGGTTTTGTCTCCCCCCTGCTATTAAAGGACAAAATCTTCGGCTAAATTAGCTCGGATTTGGTCAAAATTCGTGGTTTTCACCAGCTTGCCGTTCTCAAAAACTACCTCTAACAAATCATCGCTGAAATCACTGTCAGCGGTTAGCCCGTCAACATAACTATCCCATGTCGGTACTTTCACTCGCCCTTTTTGGGATTTTTTCAAGCCGTTGTCGGTTTTAGGGTTTTTGAAAATGGCTTTTTCCACGCCGTTAATCGTAATGGAGGTGGCTTTTGTTGCGAAACCAAGAGTATCGCGGGTGTGATGTTGGTAGGTGAGTGAGCCGACACCAAAGACGATATTACTGGAGGCAAAGCCTTTGGCTTCCAATCCGGCTAAAATGCGAACGGTTTTTTCATAATTCACGCCGTCACCATAAATGGCGCCGATATGCGGATCCAACACTTTATAGCCTTTATTATTCACATGACCACCGAAAATATCCCATAAACATTCAATTAAGCCTTTGCGCTCGTGTTCCGTGTCGGCATTTGGATTACCGCAAACGATAAAGAATGAATCGCCGCTGTCAGGTCGAATAATCACTTTGGCATTATCCGGCCTTGCCATAATTTCCTCCTTGAGGATCGGCAGGTTAACCGTAATGTTGTGCCAGAAATCGGTGGTATCCGACACTATCGACACCATTGAATTCGGGTGTTTTGCCATTAAGTAGCGAAAGGTCGGTAGTTCGTCGATACCGTGCGCACTCATGACGGAATGTTCCGAGGCGGGAATCGACGTACCGATCAGCCCGCTTGCACCGTAATAACCTTCAACAAAAGAGATTGCCGGAATAGTATCGGTACCGAGAAAAGCGGTTAAATGGCCGGCTCCGGATGTTTCCGCCGATTCAAGCGAACTCATCCCGCGCATAGAAAAATCATGGGCTTGGAACGGAACATGATCAAGGTTATCGCAGGTTCTAAGGGCAAATTCGGTTAACGTCAAACGATAACGACGGGCGACGGAAGCTGAAACCATCGGCTGCCACATCGAGACATTGATGAGCGTTTCCAAATAATTGGTCAACCAATAAAACTCGGGATGGGTATTTTCGATCGTCAACACCGGTACCCGAACGGCCACACTTTTTCCCTCCGGAATTGTTTTAATTCTAAGGGGCAAATACCCCAAACGATGTAGGCGTGCAATATGCTCACCCGTTTCGGTTTGATTTAAGGTTCGTGCAATAAAATTAACATATTCTTGAACGACTTCCCGTTCGGACCGGGAAAAGAAATTGTCATTAAAGTAATGAATCAGATATTTTTTGATAAAGGCTTGGAAACCGAAGGAAACGACACGATCCAAATGCGGTGCGAGTTTGTTACTTCGAGGTGTAAGCGTGCTGTAGATGACCTCGGCACCTTCGGGATATTGAAGACGATGTGAAATCTTATAAAAATCGCACAAAAGAACAGGTACGGCGGTATTACGTTGGATTTTAGTTGGCGTGTATTGCATATATTCCCTCAAACTGCGATGGCTTATGCAGTGAGTATAGCAAAATTGGTTTTTAAATATAAATCATATATTACAAAATTATAGTAAATTTAAGTTTATTAATTTAAAAATGTGATTTTTGCGCTATCTTTTGGTGGGTTATGTAAAAAGTCAGAGATTGTTGCATTTTATGTATAATCACAGTTTTTCTGTTTGATTGTACAAATTAACAGATTGAACGGAAAGAAAATGAATGGTAAATTAAAAACATCAATCATACTGATTTTTTATCGTGATTTTTAATTCTGATTAACAATTATACACCACTTGGCAATAAAAATAACACCTCAACTTAGTTAATAAATTTGAAGTCTATCAAGGAAGCTAACATGAAAAATTTTGCGCTTATTGGTGCAGGAGGCTATATCGCGCCTCGCCATTTAAAAGCGATTAAAGAAACCGGTAATAATTTAGTTGTCGCAATGGATATTAATGATTCCGTCGGTATTATGGACAGTCATTTTCCTGGCGCTGAATTTTTTACTGAATTTGAAGAATTTGAAGCATTTGTGGAAGATCAAAAAATCCAAGGAAATAAATTAGACTATATTTCAATCTGCTCACCGAATTACTTACATTTATCTCACATGAAATATGCATTAAAAAATGGTGTTGATGTGATTTGTGAGAAACCTTTAGTGCTCAATTCCAAAGATTTGGATTCTCTTGCTGAATATGAGAAAAAGTATGGTGCAAAAGTGAATTCTATCTTACAGTTACGGTTGCATCCTACCATTATTGCTCTAAAAGAAAAGATACGCTCGGCACCGAAAGATAAAATTTTCGATATTGACTTAACTTATTTCACCTCTCGCGGAAAATGGTATTTAAAATCGTGGAAAGGGTTTAATGCTAAATCCGGCGGCATAGCAACCAATATCGGCATTCATTTTTATGATATGCTTTACTTCATCTTTGGTAACGTAATCAAAAGCGAAGTGCATTATCGTGATGATAAAACGACTTCAGGTTATTTGGAGTATGAAAAGGCAAGAGTTCGCTGGATTTTATCAATAGATTCAAATCATCTCCCCAAAAATGCGGTACAAGGAGAAAAACTCACCTATCGCAGTATCACTATTGAACATGAAGAATTGGAGTTTTCTAACGGATTTATGGACTTACATACATCTAGTTACCAATTAGTGTTGCAAGGAAAAGGTTTCGGTCTCGAAGAAAGTCGAGCTGCGATTGAAACTGTTGAAGCAATTCGTCTCGCACCTATTATTGAACATCCAACAAATCCGCATCCGTTATTGGCAAAAATAAAAAATCAATAAAGTAAGCCCTTGAAACGTTGTGTATCAAGGGCTTACTTTATGTCCGAAAGCAGGTTGAAGATGTTTTAATATGTATGGATAGATTTGTAAAAGGCTATAAAAAAATCCCTCACCAAAAATAAGGGATGTAAGAATGGCCATTCGTGCCATAGTAACCGCAACTTTTAAGATACTAGCACGCGGTTACTAAAACGGTTACTAAAATTTGCGGTTAAATACGATAAAACGCGGTATAAAACGACAAGTTAAAGATACAAAAAAGCCCTTGAAACGTTGTGTGTCAAGGGCTTTGCGATAAGTTACGTTAAGTAACGATAGGAATAATGGTGCGACTAGCTGGACTCGAACCAGTGACCCCCACCATGTCAAGGTGGTGCTCTAACCAACTGAGCTATAGTCGCGTAAAAACGGAGCGAATTCTAAAGAAAAAAATAAAAGTGCGCAATAGGGGAGAATGTTGATTGCTTGTTTTTAATTCGCTTTACGTCTGTTTTGTGTAAAAACACGCTTATCTTCCCAGCGCAGTAAGGTGAGATGATTTCCCCATACACAACCGGTATCTAACGCATAGATATTTGTCGGAGTCGGATAGCCGATTAAGCTTGCCCAATGACCGAAAATGATATTTCGTTCTTTAAACAGCGGATTTTCTAATTCAAACCAAGGTTTAAGTACTGCAGGGGCTTCTTCCACCGGTAATTTGCAATCAAAATCCAACCTGTTGTCCGTGTAACAAAAGCGCATTCGGGTCAGGACATTGGTGGTGTAACGCCAACGGGCAATTCCCGTTAGCGAATCAGACCAACGATCCGGCAAACTATCATACATTTGGCGTAGAAAATCGGTGTAATGATCGCTTTGCAAAACTGACTCGACTTCCTTTGCACACGCCAATGTGGTTGCCAAATCCCATTCAGGGCTAATTCCGGCATGAACGAGGATGAATTTATGCTGCGGATGTTGTGCGACAAGCGGTCGGTTTCGCAGCCAATTTTGCAAATCTTCACGATCTTCCGCTTGAAATATCGCATCGACTTTATCTTTAGGCTTGACGGATTTTATACCTTGCAAGGTCGAAAGCAGATGTAAATCGTGATTGCCTAAAACGACAGTGGCTTTATCTCCGAGAGATTTCACATAGCGAAGACAAGATAAAGAATCATCGCCACGAGCAACCAAATCACCGGTTAGCCAAAGTTCGTCTTGGGTAGGATCAAAATTAACTTGTGAAAGGAGTAATTGAAATTCTTCGAAACAGCCGTGTAAATCGCCAATAATATAAGTCGCCATAAATTCTCCCGATGGGTTTGGAATAACAAACGGTAAGATGTCATCCATATTTTGCAAATATCGGATGTTATCTTACCGCTTGTAAAGGTAAAAGACTAGATAACCAATTCACCGACGATAGAGCGGGTTTCCACCCGCACTTCTTTGAGTTTTACCTTCACCGCTTGCCCGATTTGGTAAGCTTTTTCACCTTTGATGTAAAGAGCGATTTCTTCTGAAGAGAAGAGCATTTCTTCTTTGTTATTATGCAGAGTTGAGAATGGAACAAAAACCGAAGCCCCATTTTCAATCATTTTAACCCGCAAACCGCCACGAGAAACATCGTGGATTTCACCGTCAAATGCTACGTTTTGTTCCACCATTGGTTCAAGATAACGGGCATAAAGCCAGTCGGCAATATCACGTTCAACCATACGATTTTGCTTACGAGCTTCCTGTAAACGACTTAAAATGCTCTCTTCCACAGGTTTCGCTGTTTGGTTTGCCAACACTTGTTTGATCAAACGATGATTGACCATATCGCCATATTTACGAATCGGTGATGTCCAAGTTGCATAATGGCTGATGCCTAAGCCTAAATGCGGAGCTGAGGTTGCTTTAAATTCAGCAAAGGTTAAATAGCGACGTAAACGCATTTCTAGGAAGTTTTCAGGGAATTGTTCAATATCACGACGCATTTCGCAATAGCCTTCAAGGGTACTTAAACGCTCAGGGGAATAGCGTTCGGATAAACTTTCACGATTTTCATCATTGGCAAGGGTATCCAGTAAGAATTTGCGAGCGGGCTCTAGGTTTTTGCTATCAAAACCTGAATGGGTATTAAATACGCCTGTATGTGCATATTTGTCTAAAAACTGTGCTGCAGAGATATTGGCGATAATCATTGATTCTTCGATCATTTGGTTAGCGATACGGCGATAGTCAATGTGAATTGCTTTGATCGCACCGTCTTCTGCTAACTCAAAGCTGTAATCGCCTTGTTCTTTAAATAGCAGTGCATTTTTGCTACGCCAGTCGATACGAGCAAGGGTAAATTGGTGCAACTGGTCGATTTGTTGTGCGGTTTCATCACAGTCCGGTGTCCAGTGATTTTCGACTTTTTCGAGATAATCAGACACTTCATCATAGACCAAACGCGCTTTAGATTCGACCCAAGCGGACACAAAGCGAGTTTCACCCACCACATTTCCACTTAAATCTGTTTCAATATAGCCGACTAACGCCGGGCGTTTTTCATTCGGTACGAGAGAGCAAAGATCATCAGACAGCTCTCGTGGCAACATCGGAATGTTAAAACCTGGGAGGTAGTTGGTGAAACCGCGTTGGCGAGCAGCTTTTTCAATCGCGGATTGCTCAGGAATGTAAGCGGTCGGATCGGCAATCGCAACCACTAAACGCCAGCCTGTTTGCGTACCGTTTTTGCTAACCGGTTCAACATATAACGCATCGTCCATATCTTTAGTGCTAGCACTATCAATGGTTGTGAAATAGAGATGCGTCAGATCTTCTCGCTCAATCTGATCGTGTAGCGCATAGTTTTTTTCATTTGCAACAGGTTCACGGGGCTGCTCGTGACGAGCCAATGTCACCCACCACGGCGCAAAATTATCGTCCGCTTTACAGATAAATTGGGTCACTTGAGCGAAGAAAAAGCGATCATCACGCAATGGGTGTGTTTTCAACTGTGCCACTACCCAATCCCCATTTTCAAGGGTTTCGGTGACTTTTTTCTGCGTATTGGCAGGAATAAAATTATTGATATTTGGGTGATCAACAGCTAATTGTAATTTTCCGTCTTTGTTAAAACGCACTTGAGCGATAAAACGTTCTAACATTGGCTCTAATAACGCGTCAATTTCAACTTGCTCTTTATCTCCGTCACGCTTTACAACGGCTTTGACTTTGTCGCCGTGCATCACTTTTTTCATTTCCGCAGGGGGAATGAAATAGCTATTTTTCTCACATTCTAAAAAGCCATAGCTTTTATCTGACGTTTTTACAACGCCTTCAACATATTCTTTACTTGCTTCAATCTGTTGTTTTAATTGAGCTAATAGGGGGTTATTTTGGAACATAGTTTCTCGTGTTGATAAAAATAAAAAGCGGTGCGTAATGCACCGATATAACTGAAAAATTATAGCGGATTTAAGACTATCTGTCCGAGAAATTTATGATTTTTTCGATCGCTATCGAAAAAATAAAAAACGCTGAAAAGTTGTGCTATGATGCCTGTACGGTAACAAAAAAGGAAGAACACAATGGAAAAAGAATTGTTTGAGCGTTTGATAAAAGGAATGGAAGAAATGGTCGCCATTGAAAAAGGCGAAATAGAAGTACCACCACATCGTATTCACAGGCATAAAATCCCCAAACCCAAAGTAAGTAGAACTAAAATTTCACTTGAGAAAGGCAGGGATAGGGGGAGTGAGGTTCTTTAGTTTGTTTGACAAGCGGTTAAATGTGATGAAAATTTTACAAGGTTTTGCTAAAATTTTGCTGTTTCTATAAGCATTAATTAATAGGAGTAATATTTAATGGAAGTTATTTTTTGGATAATTGTTATTTGTGTAGTACTGTCTGCATTTGGAGGTGGTTCATCTTCATCTCGCCGTTCTAGTTCGAATAGTACTAAAACTACCTCGACATCATCTTTAAGTAGAGATACCCTAATGAACGTCCAACGTCCAACGTCCAACGTCCAACGTCCAACGTCCAACGTCCAACGTCCAACGTCCAACGTCCAACGTCCAACGTCCAACGTCCAACGTCCAACGTCCAACGTCCAACGTCCAAC
>NZ_JBGYBX010000064.1:0-6977 GCF_041817755.1 Glaesserella sp.
GCTTCCGCCTCTATCGCTTGACGGATTTTTGCCCTGTTCGCCCGAAGGTTAATACATTCCGACGGAATATCCCGATTACCGCCTAACCGGTCACAATGGAATTTGCGTCGGATTTGTTGCACGTAATCATATTCGGCACGGACAACATTGGTGTGACGGGTTTTGAAAAAATCTTCAATCGGACGGAGCCCTTTGGTAAACAGACTGAAAAACTTATTGTATTTCTTCGGATATGCCCCGCCGACCAGACCGGTAATTTCCCCGTCGTGCCATTGCTTATCCCCCGCCACTACGCCGTCTTCGGTGGAATAAAGTACCGTAATCCGTTTCGCCGCCTTATGTGCATAAGGAAAAATTTCCATCGCTATCGGGTTCATACTACGGGTATATTTGTCGGTAAACGCATTATCCGCCACCGCCGGCTCCCACATTATCAGGTTATCTATTTTCTCATCATACTCCCCGTCAAAATCCCCCAACACATTTAAGGCGGAAAGCGCCACCCGGGCACCTAGCGAATGGGTCAGAAGATTAATTTGAATCCCCGCCTCGATAAATTTAATCAGCACCTTCGCCAGCTCCCGTCCCGATTCATTGGCATAAATTTCCGACAGGAAAAACTGCAACTCGGACGCTACACTGCCCGACCAGGTCACCCCAACTATCCGGCTGTATTTGTCCCAATCGACAAATTTATCCAATTTATCTTTCCCCGATGCCGCCAAGTTTAAATAGTATTCAACATGGGGGATCCAACTCAAGGTTTTCCAGCCGTTGAATTTTCTATCGATTTCTTCATAGGTAAGTTTATCCGCATTCAGTTCTTTGCCTTTAATGAGCTTTAATATATCCTCCCGCCCGTAATGCAGCCACGGAATCTGCATTTCGTCCGTTCGGATGGGGGTAAGATAAGGCGGTTTCGGTGTGTCCCGTCCCACTTTGCCGGTCGCAACCGTTTCTTCATAGGTCGGGAAACGCCCTGTTTTACCCAACGGAACGTTATAACCGTGCACAAATAAAGTCACCGCATTACCGTCCAATTTGATTTGCTCAATCATCTTGTTTATTTGTTGATTTTTAAGTTTACTCTCACAAGTCTGCAAAAAACGTAAGTTAAGTAACATCGGAGGCGGTAAATAAGTAGCATAAATATGGCATTCATAACCGCCGTTTTGCCACATCGCTTCAATTTTCAGCGGATTACTCAGTTGAAACTGCGGTTCCTCATGGTTGACCACTTGGCCGTCGGCTTCGGCTTTGATTAGCACATAACCGTCGCTGCTATTTAATTTAAATGCTTCACTTTCTTCGGATAAATGACGCGAAACATCATTTTCACAGTTACCAATATTGCCGGTTTCCGCCTCTTGCTTTGCACCTAAAATCACCGCCTGCACACGCAACAGCTGCCAAGATATTTCACCGCACCTGACTTGAGGCGTGACTCTGCCGTTAGTTCCGCTTAATCCCATACCATGCCGGCTGATACCGTTTCCGTCGATCATGCCCGAATGAACTTTCCCGGTAGAATCGTACACATTCACTAAAATACCGCGAGGTAATGAGCGACCAAGTGTATCTTTGTGGTGAATAATTACTACGTTTTTACAGCAGTCTGTCCCTGAATTATTCTTTTCTGATGTGTGCTTACCACACAATGCCACAATATTATCGTTTAAATTGTTTGTCATAATGTTCCTTAAACTTGTTATAAATTATGCTTTGGCTTTCTAAAAATTCAATACGCTGCTTTATATAATACGCTTTATCTAATTCCGTAAGATAATCACTTTTTAAAAGTGACAAAATGACCGGTTCGGGATCAAGTTTGTCTATCGTTTTTCCATACAGCAATGTTATCAATGTAAAAATTCCGATCGTAACAGATTCGTGGAAATGATATTGCTTGCTTATATTGTGATGATAATAAACCACATCTTCTATTTCTTTACGGGTATATTGTTTAAGCAAAAATGGAGAAGTATTTAATAGACTGTCAACTAACCCGATATATAGTGTCTGATTATATTGCTTAATAAATTCCTCCACCTCAAACTTATCAAACTGTTTTTTAGCAGGTGTGACGGCGGATAAATCCGTATTCGGGGCGTAATGCACAAAATAATCCCCTTTCGGCAGCATAATGGATTCAATAAGCCTGCCGCCCCAAAACGCCGCCAGCTTTTTCGGATAACATAACAAGCGGTCTAAATAGTCCTCTAATACTCTCGGGTCGTAAAAACGAAAATAAAGCTGACGCTCGTCATACGTCGGCAGAATCATGAATTTTCTGAAATGCTGAAGCAACTCATCAAATTCCGCTCGTGAACGGAAAAAGAAGCCGAAGTGCTTATACCATTGTTGCGGGCCGTCGTCGTTCTCTTTTCCCGCCATCGGCGTCGAAAACAGTGCTTCGGCAAAGGAATGGGAGGCGGACAGCTTAATTAAATAGGGCGCAATGTTCCGCTTCCTTTCCGCCTGTTCGCCTTTATATAAACAGGCAAATCGAATATCATCGCGTTCAAAGCCGGTCGGGAACCAGGCGCTACTTTCCGCATTGACGATAACATAACAATTGTCCGAATCGTCTTCCGGCCACAAATAAGGAATAACAGAATCAGGAAGTGCTTGAAACAGAAAAGGTCCGCGCGCTTCGTTCGGGTTACGCAAAAGCACTTCGGTTTTTATCAGGCAGGGAGAATCGGTTTTATCGCTTTGCTGATAACGGTTCGGCATAAAAATGATTAAAGCACGTGCGTCCGATAAATCTCGGGAAGCCGTTCTAATCGGTTCGATAAGCGCCCCGTCGGCGTGGCGTTGGACATAAAGTTCAAGAGGAAGCGGAAGAAGAGCGTAATTCAAGCGAAGTTGGTGTTGTTGCTGGTAAATCGTTATTTTGTTTTTCGCCAATTCGGCGTTCGGCGCATAGATTAACACCACCGCCGCTTCCGATTCATTTCCACTGAACAACTGCACATCGACAGCGTAAATCCGGTTTTCGTTTTGCATATCACAAGCCTAAATTTGAGGGGATAACGGGCGATATTATATGCAATTAACCGAAAAGAGAAAAATAAAAGTATTCGCCAAAACTTATGATTTGTAGAAGCTCAAATTAATTTGACAGGTACGACATTTAAAACGGAGGAACTGTCAGATTAGGTTTGATCTTCTACACAAAAAACTACGGTTCTTTCCTACTATTCAATACTTACCTGATAATCATCATTTTCATATTTCACTGAAACCTGATGAATATCTTTTCCATCCGCCATAAATTGCAGCAATGCGAGCGACAATGGCGGCAGCAATTGCCCTTCTAAAATGGCATCCAACAATCTTGCACCGTTGGCATCGGCTTCACATTGTCGTTCAACATGTTCAAATACGGACGGAGAGATAATTAATTTCGCTTTGTAGCGTTGTGCGATGAGTTTTTCCAATTTGCCCAATTTTGCTTTTACGATACGTTGCATCACTTCTTTCGATAAATAGTTATATTGCACGATTTGCATACGAGCCAATAACGCCGGTTTAAAGAAAGAAAGCAGTGATTGACGTAATTGTTCGTCGGATTTCACTTCAAAACGTTCATTGGCCGAATCAAAACCGCAATTCGACGTCAACATAAAGAGAATGTTTTTACAGTCAATTTGACGACCTTCGCCATCTGCCAGTTCTCCTTTATCAAAGGCTTGATAGAACAGATTTAACACATCCGGATGCGCTTTTTCCACCTCGTCTAATAGCACAATCGAATACGGTTTTTGACGAATGGCTTCCGTCAATAAACCGCCTTCCCCATAACCCACATAGCCCGGCGGCGAACCGATCAGACGCGATACCGTATGTTTTTCTTGGTATTCGGACATGTTTATCGTAGTTAAGAATTGGCGACCGCCGAAAATATAATCCGCAATTTGCAAAGCGGTTTCCGTTTTACCCACACCGCTTGGGCCGACTAACAATAACGCACCCAACGGCGTACCTGCACGGCGTAAATCCGCCATTGCGGTTAACAAGCTCTTATGAATTTGTTCAATCGCTTGCTCTTGGCCTTTGATATTGTCATTTAGTAATACCGGTAATTCGGTTAATTTACCTAGTTCATCACCCGTCATGGTATTTACCGGAATCCCTGTCAGATCGGCAATTACTGCTGCAATTTGTTTGCCGCCCACTTCCGCATGGACTAAGTAATCTTCATTTTTAATGGCATCAAATTCCGTTTTTTTCGCTTGTAACTCGGCAATCAACGTATTGCGTTGATCTTCTTCCAGCTCTTCTTGTGAAATTTGTTCGCGTAAATTTAAAATCGCATCCACTAACGCTTTTTGCGATTCAAATTTTGCCGTGAGCGCTTGTTTTTGTCGTTCTAAATCATCTAATTGCTGTTGAAGTTGAGTTTTTATTTGAATATCAACGGGCTCACCTAATTGATAATCGCGTTCTAACTCAGCTAATGCCACCTTGATTTCATGAATTTTATTATCCAGATAATTTAAACGTTTCGGCGGCGTATCTTTCGCGGTTGATACGCGAGCGCAAGCGGTATCTAAAATATCAATGGCTTTATCGGGCAATTTTTTCGCCGCAATATAACGAGCGGACAGTTTCGTTACCGATTCCAATGCTTCACCCGTGATATAAACACCATGAGATTTTTCATATAACGGTTTTAACCCACGCAAAATCACAATGGTTTCTTCAATTGAAGGTTCATCTACTTTGACTAATTGGAAGCGGCGGGAAAGTGCAGGATCTTTTTCGAAATATTTTTTATATTCTGTCCAAGTTGTCGCCGCAATGGTGCGTAATTCGCCTCGAGCTAAAGCGGGTTTTAACAAATTCGCCGCATCGCCGGATTCACTGCCGGAACCGATTAAGGTGTGAGCTTCATCAATAAATAAAATAATCGGCGTTTGGCTGTTTTTCACAAAATCAATGACCGATTTCAAGCGTTTCTCAAATTCACCTTTCACTGACGCACCGGATTGCAGCGCACCTAAATCTAAGTTCCATAATTCTACATTATGCAAATGCGGCGGGACCTGTTTATTGGCAATACGCAACGCCAAGCCTTCAATCAATGCACTTTTCCCTACGCCCGCATCACCGACCACAATCGGGTTATTTTTTCGGCGACGGGAAAGAATATCAATCATCAAATCGATTTCTTCATCACGAGCCAATACGGGATCAATCTTGCCTTCTAAAGCTTTTGCAGTCAGATTTTCCGCAAAGCGGCTTAGCGCCGATTGATCTTGACTCGCGGCAACAGGCGCCACATTATCTGCTTGCTGCGATTGCGCTTCGGCAGAACCTTCGGCTAATGGCAATAAATTTTTACGTAAACTGTCTTTATTAATTTGATTTAAAAAAGAAGCTGCGGCTGTCGGTAAATAACGCGCTGAATTTAGCACCAGCGTTAAAAAAATGGACGCACTGCGGATTTGGGATTGCTTATATTCCAATGAACCTAGCAACCACGCTTCTTGCAACATTTCTACCAACAACGGTGAGAATGACGGTACACCGCCAATATTGACATCGTCGTTCTGTTTATTACGCATGAGAAGCGAAGATAATTCTTCATGTGAAAGTTTTAATTTATTGAAAATAAATCGTACGTCACTGAACGGGTTTTCGAGTGATTTTAATAAAAAGTGAGCGGGCAAGACTTCCGTTTCATTGCTTGTAATCGCATAAGCGGCGGATTCTTCCAGCATGAGTTTGGATGTGCTGTTTAATGCGGCGAGGGTTGAGGTAAGATCGATTTTTATCATGTTATGACCCCTTGAAATAATGTGTGAATCTGTCAGCTAAATAGCCCAATTGGTATTGAGTGTCTTCATCAGGTATAAATTGGACAGATAAATTAGTCTAAGTATTAAGACTCCGTATTTTACAAGGCTCGTTTTTTTTAATCTAGACTTGATTTGTTTTTCGTTATAAGAACGAATATATTCGTACAACGTTTTTTTCAAGTTCACCAATATTCGTAAATTTATGACAAAAAAAGCTTCAGTATGCTGAAAAAGATTTTAATCATGTCTTACCTGTAACCTGGTTCTTTTCGTTTCTTATCATCACCGGACGGTTAATCATACATATCATCCGGATTTAGTATAGAAAGTAAAATAAACAAGCGGTGAGATTTAGTGAATTTTTTGCAAAATATTTCCTAAATCTCACCGCTTGTAAAATATCAAGAAAATCCACCGCACTTCCGGTTTTTTCTCTCAAAAGTGCGGCGGATTTTTTGATTATTTTGTCGGTTTTTTCGGCATTCCGGTTTTTTCATCCAAACCGGTATCGGCGTTTAACCCTGCCTGCCATGCCAAACGGCGTACCAAGGCTTCATCGGGTTTCGGCGGGGCTTCGCCTTCAAACCAGCGCTGGAAAGCAATTTTACCGTCCCAGTCGGGTAGCGGTGCCGGTGGCAATGGCACAATTTCATCCAAATCCGGGACTTTGGGTTGGAGGTAGTCTTTTCTAGAAAGATAATTTTCAATAATTTTATAACGCTTAGAGCGCTCTTTATCTTCCGATAAATTTAAAAAATACATCTCTCCTTCTTTAGGTTTACCTGAAAAAGCATTGGCTAATCGGCGGGCTGAAGAATCACTACCATTCTTTGTTCCTTGATGAAATACTTCTATCGCTTTTTGGTATTCTTTCTTTCTAATCTAATACCTAACATATCAGAAGCATCACCTAATCCTTGTTCCGAAGCGCAAGCTCGCAGTTGATCAATCAGTTTTATGCGCATTTGTAATGTTTCTTCATCATTAATGCCACCTAGCATATCCGCAACAACATATTGCGCTTCACGGCTCCCCAAGTCTGCCGCTTTACGTAAGTAAGCGTACTTTCCGTCTTTCTCGGTACGCACCCCATACCCCACATCCAAATAACCGTACAGATTATAGTAAGCCGTCGCCGGCAGTTGTTTCGCCAGCTCCTCATTCAAATTA
>NZ_JBGYBX010000065.1:0-36497 GCF_041817755.1 Glaesserella sp.
AAAAGGGGGATTGAGGGGGATTTAACGATCTTGTAAAAATCCTCCCTAGCCCTCCCTGTAAACGGGGAAGGGGAATGAGTTATAGAGAGATAATAAAATGGCATTACTTCAAATCGCAGAACCGGGGCAAACGGCAGCGCCACACCAACATCGCTTGGCGGTGGGGATTGACCTTGGGACGACAAATTCTTTAGTGGCAACGGTGCGTAGCGGACAGGCTCAGGTATTACTTGATGAGAAAGAGCGTGCGTTAGTACCGTCAGTGGTACATTATGCGGCTGAGAATAAAGTTGTTGGAGTGGAAGCCTTTGAGCAAGCGTCAGCTGATCCGCAACACACGGTGATTTCCGTGAAACGTTTAATTGGTCGTTCTTTGGCGGACGTTGAGAAACGTTATCCGAATTTACCTTATCAATTTGTTGCGACGGATAACGGCTTGCCGTTAATTCAAACGCCACAAGGCAATAAAAGCCCGATTGAAGTGTCTGCCGATATTTTAAGCCACTTAAATCAATTTGCAGAAAAACGCTTGGCAGGCGAATTGGCCGGCGTGGTGATTACCGTGCCTGCCTATTTTGATGATGCACAACGTCAAAGTACTAAAGATGCTGCGCGTTTGGCGGGGCTTAATGTGTTGCGTTTATTAAATGAGCCTACGGCAGCTGCGATTGCTTATGGCTTGGATAGCGGTCAAGAAGGTGTGATTGCCGTGTATGACTTAGGCGGCGGTACTTTTGATATTTCGATTTTACGCTTAAGCCGTGGTGTCTTTGAAGTCTTGGCAACGGGTGGTGATACTGCTTTAGGTGGCGATGATTTTGACCATTTATTAGCGAATTGGATTGCGGAACAAGCAGGTATTCGGCCAAATACAGCAAGTGAGCAACGTGAGCTACTTACCCTTGCCACACAAGTCAAAATTGGTTTATCACAAGCGGATAGTTTTACCGCAAAATTTGCAAATTGGCAGAGTGAAATCAGCCGTTTGCAATTTAATGAGCTAATCCAACCGCTTGTAAAACGCTCGTTAATGACTTGTCGCCGAGCCTTGAAAGATGCTGGGGTGGAAGCTCAAGATGTGCGTGAAGTGGTGATGGTCGGTGGCTCAACGAGAGTGCCTTTTGTGCGTGAACAAGTGGGTGAGTTTTTCGGCAAAACGCCATTAACCTCTATTGACCCGGATAAAGTGGTGGCGTTAGGGGCGGCTATTCAAGCGGATATTTTAGTCGGCAATAAACCTGATGCAGAGATGTTGTTGCTAGATGTCGTGCCACTTTCGCTAGGGATTGAAACGATGGGCGGATTGGTAGAAAAAATCATTCCACGCAATACCACTATTCCTGTGGCAAAGGCACAAGAGTTCACCACATTTAAAGATGGGCAGAATGCGATGACGGTTCACGTTGTACAAGGCGAACGTGAGTTAGTCGATGATTGTCGTTCCCTTGGACGTTTTACCTTGCGTGGTATTCCGCCGATGGTTGCTGGGGCAGCACATATTCGCGTGACCTATCAAGTCGATGCGGACGGATTACTGAGTGTCACTGCAATGGAAAAATCAACCAAAGTGCAGGCCTCTATCCAGATTAAGCCGTCTTACGGTTTAACGGACGAAGAAGTCACCGAAATGATTAAATCATCAATGACAAATGCGAAGCAAGATATGGAAGCCCGTCAGCTTGCAGAACAGCGTGTGGAAGCAGATCGTGTGATTGACAGCGTGATTATTGCGTTACAAGAAGACGGCGCAGAACTACTTTTGGTTGATGAATTTAAACGGATTGAAGCGGAATTACAGAAATTGATTTCCGCCAAACAAGGGACAGATCGCCAAGCTATTCAGCAAGGTATTAAAGATCTCGATCTCGCCACCCAAGAATTTGCCGCCAGACGAATGAATTTATCCATTCAAAAAGCCTTAGCAGGTAAGGCGGTTGATGAGGTGATGAATTAATCTATCTATTATGTTCCCTCCCCTGCTTGCGGGGAGGGGTAGGGTGGGGGCAAAAATTACCGCTTGTTTTAGCCAGCTCCCCTCCCCCTGACCCCCCTCCCGTAAACAGGAGGGGGAATTTAAAAATCAAAAAATTAAGAGGACATTATGCCAAAAATTGTTTTTCTTCCACACGAAGAATTTTGCCCGGAAGGTATGGTTGTGGAAGCACAGCCGGGTGAAAACTTATTAGAAGTTGCTCACAATGCAGGAGTTGAAATTCATCACGCTTGTGACGGTTCTTGTGCTTGTACTACTTGTCACGTCGTTATTCGTGAAGGTTTTGACAGCTTAAACGAAACATCGGATCAAGAAGAAGATATGTTAGACAAAGCGTGGGGCTTAGAAATGGATAGCCGTTTGTCTTGTCAATGTGTTGTAGGTGAAGAAGATCTCGTTGTTGAAATTCCAAAATATAACTTAAACCACGCAAATGAGGCGGCACACTAATGAAATGGACAGATGTAAGAATGATCGCAGAAAATCTGTATGATATGAACCCGGATTTAGATCCAACCACCGTGCGTTTTACTGATATGCATAAATGGATCTGCGAGATGGACGGTTTTGATGATGATCCGGAAGCGTCAAATGAACATATTTTAGAAGCGATTTTAACGATTTGGTTAGAAGAGTATGAATAAGCCAACAGCCAGAACTCATACGTTCTGGTTTTTTGTTCCTTTAATGCAATCGATTGCGTATAACTTAATGATTTAATTATTATTTTATATTGACGGAGAATTACGCAACGATGTTTTTTTCTGTGAGTTAGTTCACAAAACAAGCAATTAAGAAAAGAAATTATTGATACGATTTCTTACAATACTATTCCTAAAAAATTGGATATAACACTTGAGGATCTTACATGATGAACAGAAGACGTTTTCTTCAAATCGGTGCAACCACCGTTCTGGCTATCGGTACCAGCCGTTTTGCCTTTGCAGCAGGGGACAGTAAAGTGTCTCTTCGAGTTATTGGTACTACGGATATTCACAGTTTCTTAACGGATTTCGATTATTATAAAGATGCTCCGACGGATAAATTCGGTTTTACCCGTGCTGCAAGCTTGATTGAACAAGCGCGTAAAGAAGCTAAAAACAGCGTACTTGTCGATAATGGCGACTTAATTCAAGGTAATCCGATTGCGGACTATCAAGCAGCGGTCGGTTATAAAGAAGGGAAATCTAACCCCGCGATTGATGTGTTAAACCTCATGAAATACGATGTAGGAACATTAGGTAACCACGAATTTAACTACGGTTTAAAATACCTTGATGATGCAATCAAAGAAGCAAAATTCCCAATCATCAATGCGAACATCGTTAAACCGGGTACAGACGAGCCGGTTTACCAACCATACTTCATTCAGAAAAAAGAAGTGGTTGATGAAGACGGTGTAAAACATACTTTAAATGTGGGTTATATCGGTTTCGTTCCGCCACAAGTGATGGTGTGGGATAAAGCCCATTTAGACGGCAAAGTGGAAGCTCGTGATATTGTGAAAACCGCTGAAAAATATGTGCCAATCGTGAAAAAAGCGGGGGCGGATTTAATCGTGGCACTTGCTCACACAGGTCCGTCTGATGAGCCTTATAAAGAGGGGGCTGAAAACTCAGCCTTCTATCTTGCTGATGTGAAGGGCATTGATGCGGTTATTTTTGGTCACTCACACCGTTTATTCCCAAATAAAGAGTTTGCAAAATCGCCGAATGTTGATATTGAAAAAGGGACAGTGAAAGGTATTCCTGAGTCAATGGCAGGTTACTGGGCGAACAATATCAGCGTGGTGGATTTAACCTTAGCGAAACAAAACGGCAAATGGATTGTAGTTGACGGTAAAGCAGTGTTACGTCCAATCTATGATAATGAGAAAAAAGCTTCAACGGTAGAAAATCACCCTGAAGTCGCCACTTTATTGCAACCTGTTCACGAAGCAACGCGTAAATTCGTGTCACAACCAATCGGTAAAGCGACAGACAATATGTACAGCTACCTTGCTTTAGTTCAAGATGATCCAACAGTACAAATTGTGAACCAAGCTCAAAAAGCCTATGTGGAAAATATCGTGAAAGGATTGCCACAATTAGCAGGTTTACCAATTTTAAGTGCGGGTGCACCGTTTAAAGCAGGCGGTCGTAAAAACGATCCGAACGGTTATACCGAAGTGAACAAAGGTGAATTGACTTTCCGTAACGCAGCGGATTTATATCTCTATCCAAATACGTTAGTTGTGGTGAAAGTTACTGGGGCAGAACTCAAAGAGTGGTTAGAGTGTAGTGCAGGTATGTTTAAACAAATCGATCCGGCGAATGAACAGCCACAAAGTTTATTAGATTGGGAAGGTTTCCGCACTTATAACTTTGACGTGATTGACGGCGTTCAGTATCAATACGACATTACTCAACCGGCACGTTATGATGGTGAAATGAAGTTAATTAATGATAAAGCCCACCGTGTAATGAATTTAACCTATAACGGTAAACCGGTTGATCCAAAAGCAGAATTTTTAATTGCAACCAACAACTACCGTGCATATAGCAATAAATTCCCTGGAACAGGGGAGGATAATATCGTCTTTGCTGCTCCGGATGAAAACCGTCAAATTTTAGCGAACTACATTACCGCTGAAAGTAAAGCGAAAGGTCAAGTCAGCCCGACAGCAGACAAAAACTGGCGTATTGCTCCGATTGCCGCTAAAGGTAAATTAGATATTCGTTTTGAAACGTCGCCAAGTGATAAAGCGAAAGCCTTTATTGCAGAAAAAGCACAATATCCAATGTCATTCGTTGGCACGGATGAAACCGGTTTTGCGATTTATCAGATTGATTTGACGAAGTAAGAGGATAAGTAAAGGAACATATTTGTGTTCCTTTACTTTTTATAGGTGGTATCTCGATACTTTTTGGCTAAGATTGGTCTTTTTGACAGAAAAGACGGTATAACAAGTTGATAGTTTCTGTGACTTTCTCGTCTTTAATATAATAAAGCCTTTCTCGATGCTTGATTTCACAATCGATTAAACCGGCCTCACGTAGAATAGCAAGCTGATTTGACATTGCTGCTTGTGGCAACGATATCATTTGAGCTAATTCAGTAACGTTATATTGCTGATCTTTTAAGTGGCATAATACGGCCAACCGATTCGGATTAGCCAGTAGCTTTAAAAAAGCAGTAGCGTCATGATATGTTTTAAGTGCGTCTTCCATTAATTTCTCTGTAGTGTTATAAAATCGTTTTGTATGACAACATTTTATCACTGAATGTTCGCCGACTATCAAACTTTTTGTTAACGTTTATTCCATGGCATTATAGCGAGTAGTTTCGCCATTCCGCAGAATCCGGTGATACCGGCAAATGTCAGACCGGCGCCGACAAAACCGGCTAATAAATAAAAAGTCGGTGTAATAAACCAGCCTAATATTACGCCGATAAGCACTAACATGCCTGCGGCAATTTGTACTTGGCGCATTAACTCGATCGGTTGCGAGCGATCCGTTTTGGCTTTTAATCCGGCTTTTTTCCAACCTTCTAAGCCGTTTTCGAGAATAAACACTTCGCCATGCTGATTCTGAGTTAATTGCGCAATCAATTCCCGTGCACCGGCTGTGCGCATTCCTGACTTACAATGAAAAATAACACAGCTGTTCCGTGATACGACAGGCGGTAATCCGACAGATTGTAATTGGGAAAGCGGGTAGGAAACGGCATTTTCAATATGTTCACGGCGATATTCATCCGATTGTCGAATATCGATGAGTATAGCGCCTTGTAAAATCTTTGTTTGTGCATCGTGAGCTGAGATTAGTGAAATCGTCATGATATTTGTCCTATTTAACTAAAATAATATTAAATATATATTATATTAATCTGTTTTTATTTTTTAGAGAAGAGGCTAAGTGAAATTATTAAAAGTCGATAAGTATTTTTTGCAAAAAAATCGTTGAAACAGACCGCTTGTATGAGGCGTATAAAACAAAAACGCCGCTCATTGAGCGGCGTTTCGTTATATTATAGATCTTTAAGGGATTAGCCTTTGTAGTTGTGTACTAATGCAACTAAGTCTAACACTTTGTTTGAGTAACCGGTTTCATTATCGTACCAAGATACTAATTTCACGAAAGTATCGGTTAATGCAATACCTGCAGCCGCATCAAATACGGATGTTTCGATTGCACCGTTGAAGTCGGTAGAAACTACCGCATCTTCCGTGTAGCCTAAAACGCCTTTCATTTCATTTTCAGAAGCGCGTTTGATTTCAGCACAGATTTCAGCGTAAGTTGCCGGTTTTTCTAAGTTCACTGTTAAATCTACTACAGAGACGTTTGCTGTAGGGACACGGAACGCCATACCGGTTAATTTACCGTTTAACGCAGGTAATACTTTACCTACAGCTTTTGCAGCACCGGTTGAAGACGGGATGATGTTTTGTGACGCACCGCGACCACCACGCCAGTCTTTCGCAGAAGGACCGTCTACCGTTTTTTGTGTCGCTGTAGTTGCGTGAACGGTTGTCATTAAGCCTTCTTTGATACCGAATTTGTTGTGGATAACTTTAGCTAATGGCGCTAAGCAGTTTGTAGTACAAGATGCGTTAGAAACGATATCCTGACCTGCATAAGCGTCAAAGTTTACACCGTTAACAAACATTGGCGTATTGTCTTTAGACGGACCGGTTAACACCACTTTTTTCGCGCCGGCAGTAATGTGTTTACGTGCAGTTGCATCATCTAAGAACAAACCTGTCGCTTCAACAGCGATATCAACACCGATTTCGTCCCATTTTAAGTTTGCCGGATCACGCTCAGCCGTTACGCGGATTGCTTTACCGTTAACAACTAATTTGCCGTCTTTAACTTCAACAGAACCATCGAAACGACCGTGAGTTGAATCGTATTTTAACATGTAAGCCATGTAATCAACGTCGATTAAGTCGTTGATACCGACTACTTCGATATCATCACGTTGTTGTGCTGCGCGGAATACGATACGACCGATACGACCGAAGCCGTTAATACCAATTTTAATTGCCATAGATTTTCTACCTATATTAAAGTTAAACGAAATTGTTCCTTCCGTTTGTCTGGAAAGGCAAGCCGATTATAGCATAATCTTTCCCATGCCTGACAACCTAAAGAACAGCAAGAAATATAGCAGATAAATTTTATGTGATCTATGTCAAATTTTTTTTAACACATTCTTGAAAGCAATATAAAAGTGTAGAATAACTTAGCTAACCTTAACAAAACGAACAGGAAAAATGATGATTAAAGATATGAGTGAACTCACTGAGGAGCAGATTGAAATCTGCTTAAACAGTGGGACGGAAAGACCGTTTACCGGAAAGTTTTTAAATGAAGATCGTGTAGGCACATACCGTTGTGTTCGTTGCCACAACGCACTGTTCCGATCAGATACGAAATTTGATGCAGGTTGTGGTTGGCCGAGCTTTTATGAAGCTGTTTCAGAGTCTTCATTACGTTATGTGGATGATTACAGTTTAGGGCGCCATCGAATTGAGATTCGCTGCGGTAACTGTGATGCGCATATGGGGCACGTCTTTCATGATGGTCCGCCACCAACAGGATTACGCTTTTGTCTTAATTCCGTCGCATTGAATTTTAAATGGGATGAGACAGGGGAAGAAATTGACGGATAGCAGGTCAGATCTGTTTAACGGCGCAAGACGTGCGCCTTTTTAATCATTCGATCAGTTTTCGATACTCTTTCAAGGCATATGCTCTACGTTTATCCAATTCCGCCTTAATCCCGGCTTTTTCAAAGCCATCGTTAATCACCGCTTGAATATCCACTTCACAGGCGACTTGATAGAGCTGTTTTGCATAATCCGCTTGTGGATATTCCCGATTTTCAAAGCCTAAACGCCCTTTGCTATCTGCTTCGCAAACCAATAAAAAATCAAAAAAACGTTCGGGTTTACGCCATACATCAAGTTTATTAAACAATTTCACCACGGTTTCAGGACGTAGCTCTGTGATTTTATGGCTATGGGTGTGAAATTCTGTAACGAGTTTAGCGAATGCCTTAGTATGTGCAGGTACTTTCAAGCGATTTGCCAGCTGCTCTGTTGGAGTAACGCCTTTCTGCTCGTGTCCGTAATGATGGGGCAGAATATCCTTCGGGGTTAAGGCTTTACCAAGATCGTGGCAAAGTGCGGCAAATAACACGCTTTCAGGATCATTTGCTCGAATCGATAATTTTTTCGCCTGTTCTACAACCATCAAAGTATGAACGCCACTATCAATTTCAGGGTGATGTTTTTCAGGTTGAGGAACGCTAAAGAGTGCCTCCACTTCCGGAAATAGCACTTTTAATGCCCCGACTTCTCGTAATACTTGGAAATAGATGTGTGGCGTGTCGGTGGCGAAGGCTTTTTGGGTTTCCAACCAAACACGTTCTGCCGTTAAATGAGCTAACTCACCGCAAGCGGTCATTTCTTGCATTAATTTTACCGTTTCAGGGTCAATCCGAAACCCGAGAGAATGGAAACGTGCGGCAAAGCGAGCCACACGCAATACCCGTAGCGGATCTTCGGCAAAGGCAGGGGAAACGTGGCGAAGTGTGCGATGTTTAAGATCGGCAACACCCCCGTAAAAATCGTGGTAGTTGCCGTCAAGATCTTGAGCAATCGCATTAATGGTAAGATCTCTGCGGATTAAATCTTGTTCAAGAGTAACCTCAGGGGTAAAGTCGCAGATAAAACCGTTGTAGCCGTTGCCGTTTTTGCGTTCTGTGCGGGCAAGGGCGTATTCTTCTTTGGTTTGTGGGTGCAAAAACACAGGAAAGTCGTTGCCGACTTGCTGATAGCCTTGCGACAAAAGCTGTTCAGGTGTCGCCCCGACAATCAGCCAATCACGATCTTTAACCGCTAAGCCGAGCAGTTGATCTCGCACCGCTCCGCCGACAAGGTAGATGTTCATTGTTATTCTCTATTTGTTCAATGATGGCGCTCGTTTACAAACGAGTGCCCGGTTTTGATTCAGGCACACGTTAAAAACGTGCGCCATCCGGGGTAGATTTGCATAGGTTAAATCCTTTCCTGAATGCCACCAAACTCTTCAGTCAATTTTTCTGTGAACAGACGTAATTCTTCCGTCATTAACAGAAAATCCGCATCGAAACGTTGGGCTTTATCTTCTTTCAAAATATCATCGTTCTTTTCACGCACTTCATCGGCGAATTTAACACGGGCAAGGGTGGCATCTTCGTTCAATACAAAAGAAAAATGATTTTCCCAGTCCAATGCAAGTTTTGTGACAAATTTACCCGCTTGTAAATGTTGGCTGATCTCGTCGCTTTCTAAATCTTGGCGTTTACAACGGATGACACTGTCGGTATCAAAGGATTTCAACTCCGCTTCTTCCAGAAGCGTCAGCCAACTCGGTGTATGTCCTTTTGCCACCCAATTTGTCATTACTTCGCTCGGTTGTAGCGTGAAGGAAATCGGCACAACAGGCAAAGAACCAAGGGATTTGCGTAACAAAGCAAGGGTGTCTTCGGCACGTTTTGCCGAGCCACTATCCACATAAACGAGCTGTTTATCTAAGTCTAACCAAATCGCCGTAAATTGATGTTTACTAAACGCACGGGGCAATAACATTGCCACCACATCATCTTTAATAGCCTGTTTTTCCGTTTTCTTCAGCTTGCGTTGCTCTTTTTGTTCTAAGGCTTCAATGCGGTTTTCCGTTTCTTTTTTGACGACGTGGGCTGGTAATAATTTTTCTTCTTTATGGGAAACCAGTAGGAACTGTTGACCCTGTGCAAAGTGCAACAGTTCGCTTCCTGCAAGCGGTGACGACCAGCCAAATTTTTGCATATCGCTTTGTTGGCAAGGGGTGAATTTTGTTTGTTGTAATTGTGCGTCTAATTCACTGCTAGTGAAGCGCAATTCACCGGTTAAACGGTAAATCATGACATTTTTGAACCACATGGATATGTCCTTAATTGATGGAATGAAAGCTTATTTGATTGAAATGCTGGCGCGAGCGTCTCGCTCGTGCCAAAATAGTTAAACGAGGCAGGAATATCTATTCATACCAACAGATCCCTATTCTACGCTAAAACCCCCATTTTACAAAAACAAGGAGAGCCGAATGCAACACAAAAAAATCGCCTTTATCGGTGCCGGTAATATGGCGTTTGCGATCATTTCAGGATTAATCAAAAGCGGTTATCCGGCTACACAAATTATCGCTCGTAATAAAAGCAATGAAACTCGCCGTTCGCAGCTGAGAGCAATGGGCGTTCAGGTGGATTTGTCTAACCTTGACGCCGTGACCCAAGCAGATGTGGTGATTTTGGCGGTCAAACCGCAGATGATGGCGGAAGTGTGCAGTGAGTTTGCGCAAGTAGATTTTAGGGCAAAATGGGTGATTTCCGTTGCGGCTGGGATTTCTGTTGCCCGTCTTGAACAACTGTTACCAACAGCAACCAACATTGTTCGGACAATGCCGAATACGCCATCGCTCATCGGTGAAGGCATAGCAGGATTATTTGCAAAAAAATCGGTAGATCCGACCGCTTGTCAATTTGCGGAACAGCTACTGTCTGCGGTAGGCAAATGTTATTGGGTGGAGACGGAAGCGGAGATCAACCAAATTATTGCCATCACAGGCTCTAGTCCTGCTTACTTCTTTAAGTTTATGGAAGCCATGCAAGAAGCAGCGGTTAAAATGGGCTTTAGTGAACAAAATGCTCGTTATTTAGTGCAATCGGCAGCTTTAGGGGCGGCAAAAATGGTGGTGGAAAATCCAGATGTCACTTTGGCAACCTTACGCGAAAATGTCACCTCAAAAGGCGGTACAACAGCTCAGGCGTTGGCGGTATTTGAACAGCGTGAGCTAAATGCAACCGTTGAACAAGCGATGAATGCGGCAATTAAACGTGCAGAAGAGATGGAAAAATCCCTATGATAAAATTTACCCCTTTTCAATGGTCGTCGTTTAACTTCTTCGGCTTTTACTGTGCCTATGGCGTGCTGTTGCCGTTTTTGCCTGTGTGGTTGAACCATCACGGCTACGATTCGGGAATGATTGGCTTATTAATCGCTTCGGGTTATCTGTTCCGTTTTTTAGGGGCAATGACCTTTTCTAAACGCATTTCCCACCCTAACCAACTACTTTCTCTTGCACGTTGGCTAACGTGGATCGCCATTGCCACCCTGTTTTTAGTTGCCTTTGGGGTACAAACTATCTGGATTTTATTTCCGGCAATCGCACTGTTCCATATCTTCAACGGCGGTGCAATGCCGATTGCCGATACCATTGCTTCCACTTGGCAACAGCAAGTCGGGATTGATTATGGCAGAACACGTTTGTTCGGCTCGATTGCCTTTGTAGTCGGCTCAGTGAGCACAGGCTATTTAGTCGGCTGGCTAGGGGAAAGTGCGATTATCGGCATTTTGATCGGCTGGCTAGTTTTTCTAGGCACTGGCTTAACGGTCAAACCAACCCAAGGCTTTGTACAAACGGAAGAAAAAGCTCAATCAGATTTAAGCTATCTGCAATTAATGAAAGTGCCAACCACATTCAAAATGTTGATTGCCGTTTCCTTAATTCAAGCTTCTCACGCCGCTTATTATGCTTATAGTACGATTTATTGGGCATCGGCAGGCATTTCGACCCAAAGTGCAAGTTTATTATGGGGATTGGCAGTGGTTTCAGAAATTCTGTTTTTCTTCTTTGCCAACCGTGTATTTAAAACGTGGAAAATCAGCCATTTAATGATCTTATCTGCCGTTGGCTCAATGGTGCGTTGGATCTTACTGGCTTCCACCACCAATATGGCGATCTTAATGGCAATGCAGATGTTCCATTCTATCTCTTATGGGGCAGGGCATTATGCCATGATCCGCTACCTTTCAACCCAACCCACGGAACAAATGGCAAAACTACAAGCACTCTATTTTAGCTTTGCAAGCTGTATTTTTATGGCGTTGTTTACCTTTATCGCAGGCTTGGTCTATCAAGTTTCGCCGACAGGCAGCTTCTGGCTAATGGTGCTGTTTGCACTGCCTGCGGTTTTTATTGTGCCGAAGCGGTTTGAGACGAAGCTATAATTTTCATAACAGATCAAAAAGATATTGTTTATTAAGTTTAATCTGTTATGGTTTTATGACGGAAAACTATATATTTCTGTTTTGATTCAAATATGAGAGACTCCGCGCCTATTTCATTAGTTATAGGTGATTTTATGGATCTCGGTCTTACGGCGTTAATGCTGGCACGTATTCAGTTTGCATTTACTGTCTCTTTTCACATTGTATTTCCCGCCACGTCTATCGGTTTAGCCTGTTTCTTGGCATTTTTGGAGTGGCGTTGGTTAAAAACGAAAAATCCGGTTTATCAGGATTTGTTTAAATTTTGGCTGAAAATTTTTGCGATTGCATTTGGTATGGGTGTGGTGTCGGGCATTGTGATGAGTTATCAATTCGGCACAAACTGGAGCGAATTTTCTCGTATTGCCGGCAGTGTAACCGGGCCTTTACTGACTTATGAAGTGCTGAGTGCGTTTTTCTTGGAAGCCGGATTCCTTGGCATTATGTTATTCGGTTGGGGACGAGTCAGTGAAAAGGCTCACTTTGCAGCAACCTTGATGGTGGCGATTGGTACATGTATTTCAATGTTTTGGATTTTATCGTCAAACAGTTGGATGCAAACGCCACAGGGTTTTCGCATTGAAAACGGGATTATCGTACCGGAAGATTGGTGGGTGATTGTGTTTAATCCCTCCTTCCCTTATCGCTTTACGCATATGGCGGTCGCGGCTTTCTTGGTATCGGCAATTTTAGTCGTGGGGACTGCTGGCTGGCATTTGTTGAAAGGTCGCCGTGATCAGATTATCAAAAAATCATTTTCTTATGGCTTGTGGGTGGTGTTGGCAACCTCTGTGGCACAGGTTTTTGTCGGTGATATGCACGGTTTAAATACGTTGAAACATCAACCGACTAAGTTAGCGGCAATTGAAGGTCACTGGGAAACGAACCATGATCACGGTATGCCATTGTTACTTTTTGCTATTCCGGATATGGAGCAAGAGAAAAACCATTTTGAAATTGCCATTCCAAATTTAGGCAGCATTATTTTAACTCATACTTTAGACGGTAAAGTTACCGGATTGAAAGAATATGCACCTGAAGATCGTCCGAATGTGCCAATCGTATTCTGGAGTTTCCGAGTGATGGTCGGGATGGGGATGTTAATGGTTTTAATGTCTTTAACCGCACTCTATTTAAGAAAGCGTAATTCGTTATATGAAACAACGTGGTTCCATAAATTTGCCTTTGTGATGACACCATCAGGTTATATCGCATTATTAGCAGGTTGGGTGACCACGGAAGTAGGGCGTCAACCTTGGACGGTATATGGCGTGATGCGGACTAAAGATTCTCTCTCTCATACCGTTTCCGCCGATCAAGTAGGATTAACATTGATTATATTTGTTATTGTTTATGCAATTGTCTTTGGTAGCGGTATTTATTATATGCTCCGCCACTTATTCAAAGGTCCTGAAATGATTTATTCAAAGGAGCAATAAAATGGATATCGCATTAGTTTGGTTCGGCATTATCGGGCTTGGTGTGTTGATTTATGTCGTATTAGACGGCTTTGATTTAGGTATTGGCATTTTATTTCCTTTTGTGAAAGGAAAAGAAGAACGCGATGTGATGATGAATACCGTTGCCCCTGTTTGGGACGGCAATGAAACGTGGATGGTCTTAGGCGGTGCAGGGCTATATGGAGCTTTCCCTCTAGTTTATTCTACGGTGTTATCTGCACTTTATTTACCTATTACGTTAATGGCGTTAGCATTAATTTTCCGTGGTGTTTCTTTTGAATTTCGCTTTAAAGCAACGAAAACTCAAAAATTTTGGGATTATGCGTTTATTTGGGGATCGATACTCTCGAGTTTTTTACAAGGGGTAATTTTAGGGGCTGTGATTCAAGGCATTGAAACTCATAACGGTATTTATTCTGGTGGCACTTTTGATTGGTTAACGCCGTTTAGTTTATTTGTGGGTTTTGCGGTAGTCGTGATGTATGCCACATTAGGCTGTGCATGGCTAATTTATAAAACAGCAGATGATCTACAACAAACAATGTATCGACTTATGCCTAAAATGACAGCAATCTTATTTATTGTTTTTGTTGCGGTCTTAGCTGTTTCACCTATGGTTGATGCAAATTTTGCAACACGTTGGTTTGATATGCCAAATGTGATTTATTTCATCATTATGGTTGCACTGACTTTCATTTGTTTTGGTATGGTATTTAAGTCTTGCCAGCAAAAAAATGAAGTTAAGCCTTTTGTATATACTATTGTATTGATGTTATTGGCATTCGTTGGATTTGTGTTGAGCTTATTCCCTTACATCATTCCGCCATCAATCGACATCTGGCAGGCATCTGCACCTCGCTCTAGTCAAATGTTTGCTTTGGTAGGTGCGTTAATTTTTATTCCAATTATTATTGCTTATACGATTCTGTCTTATTGGGTGTTCCGAGATAAAGTGCGTGTCGGTGATGAGGGGTATCATTGATGGAGATTAAAATGAAATTAAGTTCGACCCAATGGTTTATTCTGCTTTGGCTTCTAGGCTTTACTGGATTAGCTGTTATTGCAGGACTATTTAAAATATTATTATATTTTGCTTATTAATTTATCGGAGTAAAAATGAAAAAACCTTCAATTGTATTGGTTCATGGTTTTTGGGGCGGTGCAGCGCATTGGGCAAAAGTTATTGTTCAGTTACGCAAGCAAGGCTTTGATAAAATCTATGCAGTAGAAAATTCACTCACTTCATTGGCAGATGATGCAGAACGTACACGTAAAATGGTACAAAGCATTGATGATGACGTTGTGTTTGTTGGCCATTCTTACGGTGGAGAAGTCATTACTGAAATGGGGAATTTACCCAATGTCAAAGCCTTGGTTTATATTGCCGCCTTTGCACCTGATGCAAATGAAAGTGCAGGGGCGATTAGTGCCGCAAATCCGCCCGCAGCTTTTTCAAGTATAGAGCCTGATGCGGATGGTTTCTTATGGATAAATAAAGCGAAATATCAAGAAAGTTTCTGCCAAGATTTAGATAATGATGAAGCTTTTGTATTAGCAGTAACGCAAAAACCGGCCAAAGCAACTACATTTGGCGATACGGTTACCGATCCTGCGTGGAAATATAAGCCAAGTTTTTATCAAATTTCGACTGAAGATCGAATGATCAGCTTAGTTAATCAAGAAATGATGAGTGAAAGATTAAATGCTCGCAAAATCATTCGCCTTGACGCAAGCCACGCCTCGCTTTCTTCAAGAGCAGAAGAAGTGACAAACTTAATCATTGAAGCTACAAAAATTTAATGATGTATAGCCTCCGGTTTTTTTAGAAACTGGAGGTTATTTTTAGATGTTTATGATTAGGGTAAAATGATCAGGATTTTTTATAAACCTAATAACATAACGCTATGTACAAATACACCAAACTCACCCAGCACCTTAAACATCTGATTGAAACAGGTGAGTTGAAACCGCACGAGAAATTACCGTCTTTGCGAGATCAGGTACAACGTTCGGGATTGAGTTTGATGACGGTATTAAACGCCTATCAAGAGTTAGAAGCTCAAGGGCTGATTTATTCGGTGCAGAAGAGCGGTTATTTTGTTGCACCTTTTTACCCGTCTTCTCGTCCGCACGCCAACAGTGAAATTAGGTTGAACAAACAAGTCGAGATTAATTCGTTGGTGTTTCGTTATCTAAAATCCATTCAAGCTACGGATATTGTACCTCTAGGGTCGCCTTTTCCGAGCCACGATTATCTCAATCCGCCTAAATTGCTGCAAATTCTAAGCCAGCTTAGCCGTGATAGAACGCGAATTGAGCCACAGCCTGTGTTGTCGGGGAATGTGGAATTACGCAAATTAATCGCACAACGTTACCGCTTGCAAGGTATTCCTACACAAGCCGATGATATTGTGATTATGTCCGGCTGTTTGGACGCGCTGAACCTTTCGCTACAAGCCTTAACGCAACAGGGCGATTATATTTTATTACAGCAGACGGTATTTTATGGGGCGTGGCAGATTGCGGAAAAGTTAGGTTTAAATGTTGTTACTTTGCCCGGCCACCCAAGCGGTTTTGACCTTGTGGCATTTGAGCAAGCCTTACAGCATTATCCCATCAAGGTTTGTTGGTTTATGCTCAACTGCCACAATCCGCTGGGGTTTACCGTCAGTCCTGAAATCAAACAGCAGATTGGGGAACTGTTGGCTCAATATCAAGTGCATTTAATTGAAGATGACGTATATCAAGAACTTTATTATCGGGGCGAAAAGCCCTTGCCGATGAAGGCGTTTGACACACAAAACTGGGTATTGCATTGTTCTTCTTTTTCTAAAATTTTAGGGGCAAATTTCCGTATCGGCTGGGTTCACGCAGGGCAATTTGCCGATAAGATCCAACATTTGCAACTGATGAGTACCATTTCCGCCAACGGTTTAATTCAACAAGCTTTAGTGGAATTTATCTCTAATCACCACTATGAAAAACATTTGCGAAACCTTCGTCGTCATTTAGAAAAGAATAAAAAGCAGTGTTTGGACTATTTACGTCAGCACTTGCCTGCAAGTTGTCCTATCGAACACCACAGCAGTGGCTATTTCCTTTGGATACACCTGCCCGAGCATTTGGATAGTATGCGGATTTATCAACAGTTGCTCGAAGAAAAAATCAGCATCAGTCCAAGCGAGCTTTTTACCTTGTCTACTTCGCAGCATAAAGGGATTAGGGTTAATTGCTCTTATGCTTGGAGCCAAGAGATCGAACAGGCGTTAGGGGTTTTGGTGAGAGCTTTGGCAAAATAGCGGTTATTTCATAGAAACTTTTTGCACCTGTTTTATTATGCCCGTAAATATTTGATCCCGTATATTTTCATCTATCTGTTTGGGCAATGTTGTTGCTACGCTATCAATGGTTTCTTGTATTGTATCGCAAATTTGCTCTATCACTTGTTTCATATCACTTGAACTAAATCCGACAAACTTAGCTGTGGCATAGAAATGTTCAGCATAAATTTTACTCCAATGCCATTTTTTTCCTTTTTGCGTGCTACGCAAGCTCATTGCCATTTGTAATTCACTGTGATGCCAACCTTTTCCGCCTAACATTGGATAAGCAGAAAGTACGTCATACACTGGGGATAAGTGATAACGCCCTTGTTTTTCAATGGCGAGAGAAAAGTTTTTAGCGTGTCCATCAATGGCAGCCAGTAGCCAAAACAGAAATTGAGTTTGCATAAATTGACGGCGATCGTTGGGATTACTGGAGTAGAGCAACTTATTCATCATATCCCCAATACCAACTCCACCATCGCTTTCATATTTTTGCGTTGGCGATAAGCTGAATGCCTGACAGAAATCTTCGTAAGGTAAACGTAAAAAATAACTGCCATCTTGACTAAGACGGCGATCAAAACGTTCAACAGCTAATGCCCGTATATCGTTCATTTCCAATAATTCAACGTTTGCGGAAGGGATATTGAAAGCAGAAAATAATCTCAAACAGACGAGTTCGTTATCTACACTTTTTGACAGATCAAGCATGTGTTTAGGGGTACGAATTTCTCCCATAGGCAATTTGAAAATATGCGTTGTCGGGGTCAATCCGTGTGGTAATTTCCATTTGCCGTTATGCCAAAGCAGAGCTGTTTTTTCTTGTGCACCAGCAATAGAAATTCTGAAGTCCTGATTATTATCAATCATACCAAGCGGGGCATTGTATTGATAACTTTGTAGAATTTTCGCCATTTCACTCTCGTTTAATTCTGTGGCTTGAATTATTCGATGATTAGGAATTTGTTCATCTTCCCCTAAAAGAGTAATAGCACCCGCAGAATCGCGACCAATTTTAGCAAGTAAGTCAAAAGGTTGTTGTGTTTCAGCATTAAATCTTGTCGCAATTCTTGCTCGAATTTGAGGATTATCGGGCAGTAAATTATCAAAGAAATTAATCACTTCTTTGCCTTGATATGTTGCTCTTTGCAAGGGCATAGAAAGGGAAATCGGGCGAGCTAATGGGGAATTTAGCCAACTTTCAGCATAGGAAAAATGGTGGGAACCCGATAAAGTGCGGTCAAAATACCCAACCATTTCGCCATTCATTAATACTCGTAATCGCATTACCATTCATCATTCCCCTCTGTTTTTTCAGGACGAGGTTGGATATGTAGTTCATAGCCTAAACCTGAAAGTAACTTGAATAATGTTTCAATAGTGGCTTTATCGGTTTTTTTCTCAAATGTGGAAATCGTGGCTTGCCGTAAAGCCACTTGATTTGCGATTTGCATTTGAGAGAGCTTTTTTTGCTTACGAATATCGCGTAGGCTATTTCCAAGCATATCTGGTGTCGTGATTAACATATTTTTTCCAAATTTATTTTATACTAAGAAGAGTATAATTTATGAAATATACGCTGTAAAGTATATTTTTGATTTTATACTAAATTGCGTATATCAGTGGCTTAGGGTAATACAATATATGGAGATGGGAGCCAGATATTCCTACATATTGTTAAAATTTAGGAGAACATTAAAGTTTGTTGATGTTTTTTGCTTGTAAAACATACTATTTTGTGCCTAGTACATAAAATGCGTACTAGGTTACGCATAGTTGAGTGGCTTTGTCACTCTAATTCTCAGCCCCAAAGGGGCTGAATTATGCGTAACCTGGTACGGCTCTGCCGTGCCAGGGGGGCAGAAAATCAAACCGCTTGTTGATTAATTTTTATCGCTATATAATCATAAATATAATGATTTTATCTTAATCACAGGAGCTAATTATGAAAAAATTCCTTTCCGCATTCGCTTTGTTGGCGTTTGTGACAAGTGGTGTGTCTGCTAATGAGCAGCCGATCAGTACCCATTTTGGCGATTTGCCTAAAGCTGAAAGCGTGCAAAAAATTATCAGTGCAGGTAATCCAAGTGATGTTGTGTTACTTGCTGTTGCCCCTGAAAAACTGGCTGGGTTTGCCGGCTTTAAAATGCAATCTTCAGCAGGAAAGTTATTTCCTGAGACGTTACAGAAATTAGAAACGCTAGGGAGAGTATCAGGTAAAAATAGTAGTTTATCGCCTGAAAAAATCGTAGCGTTATCCCCTGACTTGATTGTCGATGTGGGTAATGTGTCACCAAACTATCTTGATCAGGCAAAGAAAACTCAAGCTCACACTCAAGTGCCTTATGTTTTATTGGACGGTAAACTTGAACGTACCCCGGAACTGTTACGTGAATTAGGTAAAATCGTGGGACAAGCGAAACAAGCTGAAACCTTAGCAAAATATGCGGAAGAAACCTTAAAACAAGCGGTCGGTTCTGCGAAAAATATTGCAAAAACCGCTTATCTTGCACGGGGTGCCGATGGCTTGGAGACGGGCTTTAAAGGTTCAATCCATACGGAAGCGATGGAACTGGTCGGGTTGAAAAATGTGGCAGAAGGGGATCATAAAGGTTTAGCGAAAGTGTCAATGGAACAGCTTTTACAATGGAACCCTGACATCATTTTCACGCAATTTCCTGAATTTTATCAAACGATTTGGGATTCACCACAATGGCAAGCGCTCAATGCCGTGAAAAATAAGCAAGTCTATTTAATCCCACATCAACCTTTTGGTTGGTTGGACTCGCCACCAAGTTTAAATCGCTTGTTAGGTATGAAATGGCTACAACATCATTTGTCAGGCGGTGAACCGAAGGCATTTATTCCTGAGTTAAAAACCTTTTACAAGTTGTTTTATCATATTGATTTAACTGACGCACAGGCTAACGAATTATTACCGAAAGGTAGATAAATGTTCGGTTGAGATGATGTCCAAACGGTCGCTACTGGCATTCAGTTTGCTCTTATTACTGGCTATTTTGCTCTCGCTTAATCTCGGAAAGTATCCGATTTCGCCGACAGCAGTGTGGCAAGCGGTCGTTTGTGCTTTCTCTACCGAATGCGAAACAAACCAAGTTCAAACGGTATTATGGCATATTCGAGTGCCACGCATTATTGTTGCTTGCTTAGTCGGGGCTGCATTAGCTTGTGCCGGGGCAACCTATCAGGGGATGTTTAAAAACCCGTTGGTTTCCCCCGATATTCTAGGTGTATCGGCAGGGGCTGGTTTTGGGGCTTCGTTGGCGATTTTTTGCAATTTGCCGATGTGGTATGTGCAACTTTTTGCATTTATCGGCGGTATTAGTGCGGTATTGTTGGTAAGTGTAATTGCCAGTACTCATCGAGAGCGAGATCCTGTTCTTGTGCTTGTCCTATCGGGTATTGCAATCGGTTCATTACTAGGCGCAGGCATTTCGTTATTAAAAATCTTAGCAGACCCTTTCACCCAACTGCCGAGTATCACCTTTTGGTTGCTAGGCAGTTTAACAGCAGTCAATCTTGATGATGTACTGCAACTGACCCCATTGATATTGCTTGGCATATTGCCTATTTTTCTGCTTCGTTGGCGGTTGAATTTGCTTTCCCTTGATGAAGAAGAAGCACAAGCCCTTGGCGTGTCGGTCAAGCGTATTCGTTATTTGTTGATCATTTTCACCACACTTTGTACAGCAAGTGCAGTATCAATCACAGGGATCATCGGCTGGGTAGGATTAGTTGTGCCACACATTGCTCGATTGCTAGTGGGAGCTAATTTTACTCGTTTACTGCCCACATCGATTTTATTGGGAGCGAGTTCTCTCGTTATCACCGATACGCTTGCTCGTACCGTTGCTCAAATTGAAATTCCGTTAGGCATTTTGACTTCAATTTGTGGTGCGCCGTTTTTTCTCTATCTATTATTGAGAAAGTCACGATGAATTGGATACTGGAAACGAAAAACCTAACGATTGGCTATGCGGGTCAGCCTTTGATCTCGGGGATCGATTTTCGTCTAGGAACAAATGACATCTGCTGTGTGTTAGGGGCAAACGGAGCTGGGAAAAGTACCTTTTTACGCACGTTACTGGGTACTCAAGCAAAATTGCACGGGGAGATTTTCTTTGCAAACCAACCGCTTGTTACGTATTCACCGCAACAGTTAGCCCAACAAATTGCCTATGTGCCACAATCGCATCAAAGTTTATTTCCCTTTACGGTTGAAGAGATGGTTTTAATGGGGCGTTCGGCTTATCTCAAATGGTATCAAAGCCCTAGCCATAAAGATAAACAACTTGCTTTTAACGCATTGGAACAGCTAGATATTGTGCATTTGGCTCAACGTTACTATCCACAATTAAGCGGTGGCGAAAAACAGTTAGTGTTGATTGCCAGAGCCATTGCCCAGCAAGCCAAAATGTTGATTATGGACGAACCGACTTCAAGCCTTGATTTCGGTAATCAAATTCGTCTGCTGAACCAAATTAAACAGCTACATCAACAAAATATGGCATTACTGATCACCACACATCACCCACAGCACGCCGATTACCTTGCAGATAGTGTTGTGATTTAGATAAACAACATCAACCAGCTTTTCAACAAGGGGAAAAAAGCCGATATGCTTACCCTTCATCAATTAGCCAAAACCTATCGTATTGATACGGCGAGTTTGGCTCAACATTTACCTTTTAAGGAATAACATGAATTCATTCTACGACATTGATTTTGCTCAACTTTATAAACAACACCTGATTGCGTGTCGTTATCACGATGTTACCGCTGAGAAATGGGATAAAAAAGCAGTTAAGTTTGCTGAAACGTTTGTTGAAAAAGAGAGCAGTTATACCCGTCAATTTCTAGATAAAATGAAGATTGAACCAACAGATAGCGTATTGGATATTGGCTCAGGGCCGGGAACGCTTGCCATTCCCCTAGCCCGTTTATGCAAACAAGTTTACGCCTTAGATTTTAGCGAAGGTATGTTGCAATTATTGGCTCGTTATCAACAACAGCTAGGGCTATTTAATATTATCCCCATTCACAAATCGTGGAACGCTCCTTGGGATGATGTACCTCAGGCTGATATTGTGATCGCTTCTCGCTCAACGTTAGTGGCGGATCTTGACGAGATGATCGATAAATTATCGGCAAAAGCCAAAAAGCGAGTTTATCTTACCGCAATTACTCAGCCCCATTTTTTAGATAGCGGTATTTTTGATGCGATTGAACGTGATGCGTTAGGGTTTCCAACTTATATCTATCTGTTAAACCACCTTTATCAACGTGGTATTCAAGCGGAGCTTTCCTTCTTACAAGGTGCGGAAGGGGAATTTCAAGGAGAAACATACCAAGATCTGCAAAATGCCGTAGAGTTTTCTCTCGGAGCATTAACGGAATTAGAGCGACAAAAGTTGCAAGCGTTCTATCAGCAAAAACAGCAATCCCGACAAAAAATCAGCCACGGTCAAGCCCGTTGGGCGTTTGTTTCGTGGCAGGTGTAAAATATCGACAAATACAAGCGGTGTGATTTTGCAAATTTTTTGCAAGAACGCACCGCTTGTAGCATTTTTTCCTTGTAATTCACGTAAATTTTGCTACATTCCGCAGGTTATTTTTCTTGTTTTAAAGGTCAAAAAATGAGCCAACAACTTGAGTTAATCAAATCTTCAATTAAATCTATTCCTGACTATCCAAAAGCAGGTATTATCTTCCGTGATATTACCTCTTTATTAGAAGTACCGGCCGCATTCCAAGCCACTATTGATGCGATCGTCGCGGAATTCAAAGGCAAAGGTATTACCAAAATCGTCGGTACGGAATCGCGCGGTTTTATCTTCGGTGCCCCCGTCGCTTTGGCGTTAGGTGTGCCGTTTGTATTAGTGCGTAAACCGAAAAAGTTACCGCGTGCGGTGATTTCGCAATCTTATTCTTTAGAATATGGCGAAGATACTTTAGAGATCCACACCGATTCAGTTCAAACCGGCGATAATGTTTTGATTATTGACGACTTGCTCGCTACCGGCGGTACGGTTGAAGCCACGGCGAAATTAATTCGTCGCTTAGGCGGTAACGTTGAACATGCGGCGTTTGTGATTTGGTTGCCTGATCTTGGCGGTAAAGAACGCTTAGCAAAAGCCGGTGTCAATTCTTATACATTAGTGAGCTTTGAAGGTCACTAATCTTATATTTCCCCCTTTGTAATTCTCTCCTTTGTAAAAGGGGGCTAAGGGGGATTTCAAGAGCTACGCAACATCTAAAGAGGTCAAATGTCCTATCAAGTTCTGGCACGCAAATGGCGACCACAGCGATTTAGTGAAGTGGTCGGGCAACAACACGTTTTATCCGCTCTCGAAAATGGTTTGCGAGAAGGGCGGTTGCATCACGCTTATCTTTTTTCAGGAACACGTGGCGTGGGGAAAACGTCGATTGCTCGTCTGTTTGCAAAAGGCTTGAACTGTGAAACGGGGATCAGTGCTGATCCCTGTGGTCAATGTGCGAACTGTAAAGCGATTGAAGAAGGGCGATTTATCGATCTGATTGAGATCGACGCCGCTTCACGCACAAAGGTCGAAGATACTCGTGAATTGCTCGATAATGTGCAATATAAACCAACCGTTGGGCGCTTTAAGGTCTATTTGATTGACGAAGTGCATATGCTCTCTCGCCACAGCTTCAATGCGTTATTAAAAACCCTTGAAGAACCGCCGGAATATGTCAAATTCTTGCTTGCGACCACTGATCCTCAAAAACTGCCGATCACCATTCTTTCCCGTTGTATGCAGTTCCATTTGCGTGCGTTAGAACAATCGCAAATTCAGCAACACCTTGAATTTATTTTAAATCAAGAGCAAATTCCCTATGAATTGTCGGCTCTTGCCAAACTGGCAAAAGCGGCACAAGGCAGTATTCGGGATTCATTGAGCTTAACCGATCAAGCGATTGCAGTCAGTAATGCGAATATTACCTTACCGATTGTGAGCCAAATGCTCGGCTTAATTGACGATCATCAGCCGTTAGAATTGGTTCAAGCCCTTGCGAATGCAGACGGTGAAAAAGCAATGGCAGTAATTCAGTCCGTGGCGGAAAAAGGTGTCGATTGGCAACAACTGTTAAGCGATACCGCAGAAACCTTACATCAAATTGCGATGTTGCAGTTGTTAAAACACGTTCATCAAGAAGAAACCCCTCTACACTTTTTAGCAAAACAAATTTCACCGGAAGATGTGCAGTTTTTCTATCAACTTATGCTTAGCGGTAAAAAAGAGTTGCCTTTTGCGCCGGAACAACGTGCCGGTGTGGAGATGACCATACTGCGCGCCTTGGCATTCCATCCGAAGCATATTGAATCGCCTGTCTCATCAGCACGGATTCAACCGTCGGAGCCTCAACCGACAACGAATACCCAACAGAATATTGCGCAATTACGCGAACGGTTGGCACAAAATCACACAGCGGCAGCCACAGCACAAGCGGTCGGTTCCGAGCAAAAATTTGCAACATCACAGGATATTCCGTCGCCCGTGACCGCAACACCGCCAGATGTATCGATGTCATCAGCATTGATGGCGATGAATGCGCGTAAACAGCTGAAAGAAAAGCAAGCCGCTCATGCGGAGACGGAAAAAAAAAAGTCTGAGCCGATAGCCCCGCCTTTGGCGAAAGCGCCGAAGCAAGATTTGCAACAACGTTTTGCCGGTTTGGCAATGGCACAAGTCGAGCAGGCGGTTGCACCGAAGCCGGAGCAAACCAAGGCCACGCAAAACAATGAAGATTACCGTTGGACATGGCTGAATCCTGAACTGGAAAATCAAGCCGAATCGGCGAAGCCCTCCGATATTAAGCAAGCCATTTTACAAGAACGCACCCCGGAGCTGGTGAAAAAAACGATCGATCTTTCCTGTAAACAAGACGAATGGTGCCGCATCGTTAACGGATTAAAATTAGGCGGACTTTCCCGTCAATTGGCATTAAACAGTTACTTAAACGGACGGCAGGGGGAGCAGTTGCAATTGGTGCTGAAACCGTCAATGGTACATTTGAATAATGAAGAATCACGCAACAGCTTGGCTGAAGCATTAAAAGAGCAAGGGTTGAGTTATGCATTGACTGTTGGTGAAGATACCACACGCAAAACGCCGTTGGAATTGCGTCGTGCAATTTTTGAAGATCTCACCTTAGCCGCCAAGCAAGCGTTGCAGGCAGATGAAAAACTGAAGCTGTTGTGTCAAACATTTGATGCCGAAATGGATGAATCCACCATTAGAGCCGTGGCGGAATAGAAAACGTGATGATTTGCAAAAAAATAAGACGATCCGACCGCTTGTGAGAGAAACAATGAACGCATTAGAAATAAAAAATTTGGTTAAACAGTATGCAACGGGCGTACAAGCGGTAAAAGGTATCGATTTAACCGTCAAGCAGGGCGATTTTTACGCGCTACTCGGACACAACGGTGCAGGTAAATCAACAACCATTGGGATCATTTGCTCCTTAGTGAATAAGACAAGCGGCTCGGTGAAAGTGTTCGGCTATGACTTGGATACACAAAAGATTGAACTTAAACAACAAATCGGCTTAGTCCCGCAAGAATTCAACTTTAATCAATTTGAAAAGGTGATTGATGTTGTGGTGAATCAGGCGGGGTTTTACGGTGTCAGTCGCGGTAAAGCGCTGGAACAAGCCGAATATTGGCTGAAAAAACTCGATTTATGGGAAAAACGTGATCATTACACCCGCGAATTGTCGGGCGGAATGAAACGTCGGGTTATGATTGCCCGCGCCTTAATGCATAACCCAAAACTATTGATTTTAGATGAGCCTACCGCCGGTGTGGATATAGAACTTCGCCGTAGCATGTGGGATTTTTTACGGGAATTGAATCAACAAGGAACGACGATTATTCTGACGACGCACTATTTGGAAGAAGCAGAGAGCCTGTGTCGCCATATCGGCATTATCCAACAAGGGCAGTTGATTGAGAATACCTCGATGAAAGCGTTACTTGCCAAACTCGAAACGGAAACGTTTTTGCTGGATTTAAGCGAAAACCGACCGCTTGTCATTGACGATTATCCGTTTAAATGGGTGGATGAAAGCACGATTGAGGTGGAGGTGAAGCGTCACCAAGGGCTAAACAACTTGTTCCGTCAGCTCAGCGAACAACGGATTGACGTACTCAGTATGCGTAATAAATCCAACCGTTTGGAAGAGTTGTTTATGCAGTTAAGATAGTCAATGTCGGGCGGATCATCTTCTGACAAATGAATCAAAGAATAAGCACTATGATTGGATTTTTAACCCTCGCAATTAAAGAAACAAAGCGTATATTTCGAATTTGGCGACAGACGTTAGTGCCGCCGATTATCACCACTACGTTATATTTTCTGATTTTCGGTAAGCTTGTCGGCAGCCGTATCGGGGATATGCACGGGGTCAGTTATATTCAATTTATTGCACCGGGATTGATTATGATGTCGGCGATTACAGCGGCATATACAAATACGGCATCGTCCTTCTTTTTAAGTAAATTCGTTCGTAATATTGAAGAATTATTAGTCTCGCCATTGTCGACTCATACCATTATTTGGGGATTTGTGTCGGGCAGTATTGCCCGAGGCGGTCTGGTCGCAATATTGGTGACGGCGGTCACGCTTTGTTTCGTCTCTTTTGATATCCACTCTTGGAGTGTGATTATCGCCACGATATTGCTGACGACCATTGCGTTCGGATTAGGCGGCGTGATTAATGCGGTGTTTGCCAAAACGTTTGACGACATCGGCATTATCCCGACTTTCGTCCTGACGCCGCTCACTTATTTGGGCGGGGTGTTTTACTCCGTTACCTTGTTACCCCCGTTTTGGCAAAGCGTTTCACAGTTCAATCCGATTGTGTATATGATCAGCGGCTTTCGCTACGGCTTTCTGGGGATTAGTGACGTGTCGATTTATTATACTTTCGGCGTTCTCTCGATATTGATCGTTGTCCTTTATGCTTGGGCGTATTCATTGATTGAACGCGGTGTCGGATTAAGAAGCTGACATTTCAAGGGGCAACCTCACGCTGCCCCTGATTTTTGCTTATCATAACGTAAAGAGCACAATTTGTTCGGGATCAATCGAGATCCAAATCGGTTCGTTCAAGACCACTTTTTCCTCCTTCATTGCCGTGGCATAACAGGTCATCCCATCGGAGAGCGTTAACGTCACTTCTTTAAACTCACCTTGATCGTCAATCCGCTCAATTTGTGCCGTAAATGTATTGGGTAATCCGGGATGATGCGAATGCAGTTTTATCCAAGGCGCTTTAATCATTAAGATGACTTCTTTACCGATAGTTAATTTCAAGCGCGTTGCACTTTGTGCCGTAATACAAGCGGTCAGTTTTTGTGAGAAATTTGCAAATTCAATATCAACATAACAATGAATGTCTTCCACGGTTAACTTACTTACCGTACCGAAAAACTGATTTCGGGCGCTGCTTTGCAACGAAAATTTTGCGGTTGCCGTCAGCAGGCTGTCTAACGGGATACTCTCATCTTGCAAAATATGGAAGGCTTTTTCCTGAGTTTGTTCGAGTAGCTCATAAAGCCGAAGTAAACGTTCGGCGTAAGGCGTTAATACCGTACCGCCGCCGTTTTTCCCACCCGTATTACGTTCCAGCAGCGGTTTGGGACTGATGGCGTTCATTGCTTCCAAGTGGTCCCAAGCGCTTTTGTAACTTACCTTGGCGTTTTTTGCCGCTTGATTAATCGAACCGCATTGTTGAATTGCTTTAAGCAAGGTAATCCGTTTAGGATCGACAAAAAGCTGTTGATGAAGCTTAATGGTCAGCAGAATTTCCGTGTTGAGCATAAATACTCCCAATACATAAAAATAAGTAGAATTATCTATCGTTATTCAAATAAATGAAAAGGAATTTTTTGTATAGATTTTTAGTGGATACTCATTATATAATTTTATATATAGAGGGCGCTTTATGGCTCCTAAATATAAAACAACATTGAATCCAACATTTTCAACCGCATAAGAGGGGAAAACTTATGAAAAAAACGTTTGCGAAACTCGCATTAACAACGGCTTTAGCTTTAGGTGCAACGTCAGCCTTTGCAGAAAATATCACCGTTTTCGCGGCGGCATCCATGACGAATGTCTTACAACAAATCGGTGATGAGTATAAAAAAGTGCATCCTGAAGATACGTTAACCTTCTCTTTCGCAGGTTCATCTACCCTTGCAAAGCAGATTGAACAAGATGCGCCGGCGGATCTTTTCATTTCAGCCGACCAAAAATGGATGGATTATGTGGCGGAAAAATTACCGAACAAAACCAAAAATATCACCGTATTAGCACAAAATGAACTCGTTTTAATTGCGCCTACGGATAGTAAAATCAAAGTCGCAAGTATTAAAGACATCAATTTCAAAAATACGATCGGCGACAGCTATTTAGCGGTTGGTGATGACAATGTCCCTGTCGGTCGCTATGCAAAATCTGCGCTAGAATATTTGGGCGTTTGGGGAGATGTAGAAAACCGTTTATCCAAAGCAAAAGATGTTCGTGCGGTACTTTCTTATATTGAACGTGGCGAATTACCGTTAGGGATTGTTTATTCAACGGATGCCAAAGTGTCGGATAAAGTTAAAGTGGTTGTGACTTTCCCACAAGAAAGCTACGGAAAAGTCGTCTATCCGGCGGCAACCTTAAGCGACAAAACGGAAGCAAAACGTTTCTTAGATTACCTTTCCAGTCCGACAGCAAAAGAGGCATTGGAAAAAGCAGGATTTAAACCGGCAAACTAATTGTGAGTAGAAAAAAGATGGCGCTCGTTTCTAACGAGTGCCTAAAATAAAAAATTGATAAATACACAGCACACGTTAAAAACGTGCGCTATCGATTAATCTAAAATCCCGAAGGTGACGTCTGTTTCTAACGAGTACCTAAAATAAAAAGTGATAAATACACAGTACAGGTTGAAAACGTACGCTATCGGTTAACCTAAAATAAAATATTGATAAATATACGGCATACATTGAAAATGTGCACTATCAGAGATGTAAAAATCAGGATTTAAAGTAACAGATTAAAATGCCCTTTTTCGATTTCTCCCAACAAGAACTTAATGCCATCTATTTAAGCCTTAAAATTGCAAGTGTCGCTGTCTTGTTTGCGCTGCCTTTTGCGATTGCATCCGCTTGGTTACTCGCACGCAAAGAATTTTGGGGTAAAAATTTATTTAACGGCATTATTCACTTGCCTTTAGTGCTTCCGCCTGTGGTAATCGGCTATCTTTTACTCATTTTAATGGCAAAAAAAGGCGCTATCGGGCAATATTTATGGGAATGGTTTAACTTTTCTTTCAGTTTTTCATGGAAAGGAGCGGTTTTAGCCTCTATGGTCATGGCATTTCCACTGATGGTTCGCTCTATTCGGTTAGCGTTTGATGCGATTGATCCAAAGTTGGAACAAGCCGCAAGAACTTTAGGCGCAAGCCCGCTCAAAGTCTTTTTCACCCTAAATCTGCCGCTCTCTTTTTCAGGGATTGTGGCAGGTGCAGTACTCGGTTTTGCCCGTTCACTCGGTGAGTTTGGTGCAACCATTACCTTTGTGTCGAATATTCCTAACCAGACTCAAACTATTCCGGCCGCACTCTATACCTTTATTGAAACCCCTGACGGTGAAATGGCGGCGGCTCGGTTATGTTTGATTGCAATCGCTATTTCATTGATTGCACTCTTCTTTTCAGAATTATTAGCTCAACGCCAACAACGTTTCCAAAAAGGAAGGGAGAATTGATGTCAACACAAACACTTCATATCGATGTTACACATCAATTCGGCGATCTCCGTTTAAACGTTCAAGCCGATATTCCCGCCAAAGGGGTAACGGCGATTTTCGGGCGTTCTGGTGCAGGGAAATCCAGCTTAATCAACCTTGTTGCAGGTTTAACAAAGCTTCATCAAGGCAAAATCATACTAAACGGAAGAACCTTATTTGATGCGGAAAAGCGTATCAATCTACCGCCTGAAAAACGCAAAGTCGGCTATGTATTCCAAGAGCATCGGCTCTTTCCCCATTATCGTGTGGAAGGCAACTTAAAATACGGTTGCAAGCGGTTAGATCAGGCAAAATTTTTGCAATTAGTCGAATTGCTCGGTATTTCTCACTTACTTAATCGTTTTCCAATTAGCTTATCAGGCGGTGAAAAACAGCGTGTGGCCATCGGCAGAGCGTTACTCAGCGAACCGGATATTTTGTTGATGGACGAACCCTTGTCAGCACTTGATCTACCACGTAAAAACGAATTAATGGAATACTTAGGCAAACTAGCTAAAAATCTCGATATCCCGATTTTATATGTTAGCCACAGCCTAGATGAAGTGGTGAGATTGGCAGACAATTTATTGCTATTGGAAAACGGCAAAGTGGTGGCATTTGATAAAACGGTCAAAGTGTGGCACAGCCCTGAATTTGCGGCTTGGCAACCGGATGTACAACGTCTCAGCTTGCTTGAATTACCCATCGTACAACAGCAAACGGATTACAATATGCAAGCCTTGGCAATCGGAGAGCAACGGATTTGGATCAACCAACAGCCCCGTTACCAACTCGGTGATACCGTACGGATTACTATCGGCAGTAAAGATGTCTCTATTACATTAGTTCAGCCCGAAAAAAGTTCTATCCGCAATATTCTACAAGGCAATATTTGCAAAATAGTGAAACAATCTGACCGCTATGATCTTGCCGTACAGGTCGCCGAGCAGGAAATTTGGGCAAGTATCAGCCTATGGTCTTTCGATGAATTGGCGTTGCAACTAGGACAATCGGTTTATCTGCAAATTAAATCCGTATCGATTTAGCTTGTTTTTTCAGCTGATAATTTGTGATACCTAGCTTTAATGCGATATTTTCTCTATAATGTTGCCCGTTTCATGTCAAATATCCCCCCTTAGCTCAGTCGGTCAGAGCAGGCGACTCATAATCGCTTGGTCACTGGTTCAAGTCCGGTAGGGGGGACCAAATTTCCCCTTATTTTTCAAGCGTCTATAACTTTTAAAAGTTTCAAAATACTTGCAATTTTTACGATGTGCCTAAAATGTGACTGCGTCGGCATGGTCGATCATATGGTCCGCATTAAGGTGAGCATATTTTCTAACCATCTCTAAGGTTTCCCACCCTCCCATTTCTTTCAGGGTAAACAGTGGAGTGCCTGCTTGTACGTGCCAGCTTGCCCAAGTGTGCCTTAAATCATGGAAATGTAGGTGTTCGGCATCTATTTTTTTAGCCGCTTGGGCGAAATCTCGTCGGTCTATGTCATTAATTTTATGTCGTGTGGAGGTGCGAACAAAAACATATTCTTCAGAAGACTTCATGTTGTATAATGATTTTAGCAAGGCTATTGCGTCTTTGTTAAGGGGTAGCGATCGTGATTTTCCTGATTTTGCCTTATCATTTGTCACGATCGCAATTCTCTTTTCAAAATGTATCTTATCCCACGTCAATGTGAGAATTTCGCTCATTCTTGCGCCTGTCATTAATGCAAAAGAGCATATCTGTTTCATCCATTCAAGATTCAATCCTTGGATAAGTAAATTAGCTTGATCTTTGGTTATCCAACTAATTCTGACTTTGGCTTCTTGATTTCTTGGTATGAATGGGATTTTTTCTATCCATCCGGATTTATAGGCTAAAGAGAGGATTCGTAATAAACTTGAGCGGTAGCGATTTTGCGTCGCCGGTGTAATGCGTTTGAGTCCGTTCTTGCTATACATTGGCAACGACTTAATCAATTCATCACTTGTTAAAGAGCTTAATGTGCGTCCGCCAAATTTCTCTCTGAAATAGATGGCATGCGCTTTCTTGGTATCAAGCCTTTTGGCTCCTTCCCCATCTTTTAAAAACAGCAGTAATGCTTCTTCAAAATAACGTTCGGTCGGCTTGGCTAACACTTCTGTATCCCACAATTGCGCTTTTATCTTGTCGTGGAATTCTTGTGCTTGTTTTTTGACACTGGTTTTAGTAGAGCGTCTAACTCTCTGCCCACTTGGTGTTGTGATATCAATCCACCATATGGGGCTGTTTTGTCTTTTGTAGATTGGCATAAAGTATCCTTATTGGTACAACCTACAAGATCAACCCGTAGGCTATTATTAAATCGTTTTTTTATCCGATCAAGATCATTTTTATTTATACGCCACACTCTCGAGCCGGGCATTTTGAAAAATCCCCACTCAATAGCGTGGCTACGGATGGTGTTTTGAGCAAGGTTTAAATATTTCGCCACTTGTTTAATGCTGAGTGTTTTTTCCATTTTGCCTCCAATAAAAAACCCTAGACGGCGCTAGGGTTGTTTCATAAATAATAGCCAGTGGGTTTTGGCGGCTTTACCTGATTTCTTATAATCATTGTGTTATGTTGTATATTGATTTGTTTTTGGTTGGGGCAAATTAAGTTATAAATTAATATCAGCACCGACAATGTAGCTAAACCAAAGCAACTCATTTGACGCATCGTAAAATGATTTACTGATTTTTAAATGGGTTCTGTTTCTTTGTATAAACCCCTTAGCTTCCCACTGGTCTAAAATCTCAAACTCTTCCTTGTTGACTCTTGCGCGCTCTATGCTGGACGCATTCATTACACAATATAAAACATAAGGTATTAAACGTAACTCTTTTTGGGTTATCTCATACCCTAACAAGTCTTGTGATTTTTGTTTAATTTGCTCTGTAAGTTGTCCTCTCATTCTCTTATCCTCTGATTTTTTAATTAAAAAGCCAACGTTTGTGGGCTGTGGTTATTTTGTTGATTGTTTTTGGTGGATATGTAAGTAAATATTTCCTTTATCTTCGATAGCAAAGAAAATTGCCAGTAATGTACTAATTACACCGTATAGCAAATTTACCGTGGTAAACAAACTTGCGACCATCGTTATAATCGTTGATAAAATCAAAAGTTTTTTGCTTAATTCCATTGGGTTTTCCTTGTGGTTAGCTATTTTGTTGTCGGCGGTGAGAGTGGTTGCCAGTGAGTAATATCTTTTACATCAACAGCTAAAAATAAGTTGTGCCTTACCACGCATTCTTGACCAGCTCTCCATAAAATTTCGACATCTCCCGTTTTGGTGTAAGCCATAAAATAACTATTTTTTGGCAAAGGCTCGTTTTTAACACTAATCCAACCGTTGTTTTCATTAGTCATCTTTTACTTTACTCCAAAATCTTATCCATCAATTCCTCGAATTTATTCGGATTATATGGATTACTCTTATAATCTTTACCTGCTAAATAACAAGCAATTTTATTCAACTGCTCATCACTTGGTTGAGTACGTCCACATTCAACTCCTGACAATTCAGCCGTTCCCATATCAATTTGATTTGCCATATCGTACAGAGTGACACCTGTCAGCACTCTGAACCGGCGAATGACTTTACCTAAATCAGTTAGCATTATTCACCGCCTTATCAAATTCTCTTGTTGCCCAAGCTATCGCTTGAACGCACCAAGTAAAGCTCTTATTTAATACAGTAAAATCCCCCATATTCACTTCATCGAAAACGCTTTTTGCCTTATCTTCTAATGAGTAAAGCCAGTGTTCTACTTCGTGCTCTGATTCAAAATCAATGTTTTCTAACGATTCATAGAGTTCTTGTGCTAAATCAAAATCCGCATATTCGTGGATTGTTCTGCGAATTTCTTGTTCTGCTACAACTGAATCGTATTTCTGAACTGGATATACAGTATCTTGAGCAATGACTTTCTCGATGAGATAGTTCGTATTTAATGCACTTTCTCCGAGGAAGAAGTTATAAGGATTTAACAAGTAACCAAATACATAATGCCCCATATCACCAGTGATAATTACCTTGTTATCCGCGTAAATAACAGTAAACGACATAGCTGTAGTATTGGAGTTTGCCATTTTGAAACATTTAACTGTTTCTGAATTTTCAAGAATAGTAAGTTGATGTTTTTGAATACTGTTTGAAAATGATTGGGTAAAATCTTTCATTCTTTCTCTCCCTAAAATAACAAAACCGCACTAGGCGGTTTATCTGCGGTTGTTTCTCATTGCGTTAAGCCATGTTTTGACATCATCTTTTGTCTCAAATACCAATCCTTCTTCCAGCCTGTGTTAGACTCTTTCCACATACCTTGTTTATCTTGCTCTGAAATCATTTTGTTTCTCCTTCATTCTCAACACACAAATTCAACCGCCCGCCCAAGTGAGCATAGTTGGCTAAATCGACCCAATGGTCGGCGAAGTGACTGTTACCGCCTAAAATGCGAGTCACTTTTGCCATTATCATAGTTAATGCATAGTGTTGGCAGTTGTCGATTTGGTTATGCCGCCAAGCGGTTTCGACGGGTTTAACCAGTTGCGCAAAGATTTGCGATCCTTGAATAAAATCGCCGTGGGTGGCGGCTCGTTCCGTAATGAGTTCTGTTGTCATAATTTTTCCTTTGATTGATTGTTAGGTAATAAAAAGCCACTAACTTGTGGCTTGAGGTTGCGGTTAAAACGGAATATCATCATCAAAATCCCGCTGTTCCTCTTCGCTTAAAATCTCTTGCTGTTGGGCGGGTTTAGATTGGGGTTTCGGTTTGCCTTGGGGCTCTTGCGCCCAGTTGTTACCGCTCTCTTTGCTGTCGAGCATTTCGAGCTTGTCGGCGATGATTTCGGTACTATAGCGGTCTTGTCTGTTTTGGTCTTGCCATTTACGGGTACGAAGTTTGCCTTCGATATAGACTTTCGATCCTTTCTTCAAGTATTTACCGAAAATCTCGGCGAGTTGGCGAAAGGCTATCACGGTGTGCCATTCGACTTGTTCGCACTTATCGCCTGTATTTTTATCGGTCCAACTTTCGCTTGTAGCGACACTGATTTTTGCCACGGGGTCGCCGTTTGGCATTGTTCGCATTTCGGGGGCGTTGCCGAGCCGTCCGATGATGATGACTTTATTGATGCCTGCCATTATCGATTCTCCTGTTCAAATTCCGCCTTGCAATATTGACCATTGTTATCCACTATCCAAGTACGGTTATTTTGCTCGCACTTGTATTGCTCGATCTTGATATGGTCGTCATAGTCCATGCGACCGACGATACCCAACATCAGCACGACAGCGACAAGCGGTACGATTTGTTTAATTATTTGCATAGTTCACCCTACCACTGAAAGTTATAACCCAACCCACCGCCAAGACCGCCGGTGGAATCCATTGACACCGACAAACGGACGGCACCGTTTGTACCGAGCTGTGTCGCATAACCGATAGCAACCGCTTGTTCTCTGCGATAAGCACCGATACCGACGCCGACCGAATCCAAATATCCTTCCACCGAACTTAACGCATGAGCGGTTGCGCCGCTTGCTTGCGCCTGCCGATTTACTTGGCGGACATATTTTTCCGCCTTGGCGTAGACTTTATCGATTCGGGTATTGATTTTATTGATTTGCTGCTGTGCCTGCGCTGCAATATTGGTGTTGGCGTTAGCCGTGCCGGCAAGCAATACGATAAGTAACAGTGATTGGGTTTTCATAGGTTTTCCTTAGGCGGTTATTTGTTGTTAAACAGTTTGGTAATTTTTTTCACCAGTTTTTGCTTACGCTCTTTGGTGGCGGCTTCGGTTTTAATCACCTTAGCCCAGTGTGCGTTGAGCTTTTCCCGGCATCGGGTGAGTTGTTGTTCTGTCATTTCGTATCCTTTTTAATCAATTTGCCGAAGTTTGGGTGTAACAATCCGCCGCCTGATGTTTCACAAGCGGTCGGATTGGGTGAATTTTTTGCAATTAAATGCGGGCGATAGCCCCTAAGCCTGTGGGTTTGTAATTCCGCAATGTTTGTAGGGCTTTGTGGTAGTGCGCTTCCTCTCGAGGATCGACATCAAATTCCGCCAATAATGGTTCGAGTATCCGTTTCATGACCCCCAAGGTCCGTTGATATTCGGAGGCGTGCGTATAAGCGGTTACGCCATGACGAGAACCGAGCATTTCTAAAGGTTGATGGATTTGCTTCAGAAGATCGATGGTGTTGTAGAGGGCGAACCACATTGATGCCAAGCGTAACCATTGTTCTTCGGTTAATTCTTTGGCGTATTTTTTCTTCCGTAATGAAAGCGGTAATTGTTCATCCGGCAAGGCAAGTTGTTGCGGTTGGTTTGCTCTACGTTCGCACTCGATGAAGTATTTGCGGATTTGTCGTCCTTTTTCGTTGCGTTCGACCATTGCGAGTTCTTTTCCCATATCAAGTGTGATGTGGTATTCCTTGCGTGGTCTGCCGTTGGTGCGTTCGTGAACGATGATGTAGTCTTCATCTTGGATAAAGCCGTAGTCTGATATGCGGTCTGAAATCCAATGCCCGAATTGACTTTTTACTTCTAAGAATGTGTGTAGCTCACGAGCGTTAGCAAGTTGAACTTGTTGATTTGCGATTTGACCGTTGAAAACAGTGATTAGATTTGAATTTGTCATTTTGAGTTACCGTAATTAAGTTTTTAAAACTCACCACGAGCAACGCCAATTACTGGTGGTGAACTGATCAAGGTTGGCGTACCGTCTTACGGTGTAAACGGCG
>NZ_JBGYBX010000066.1:0-10367 GCF_041817755.1 Glaesserella sp.
AATTTTGGTTGTCAGCCTTATTCATTATAGGAGGATTTTTTTATTCTGTTCATCGCTTAAGCTCTTTGATTCCATACGCATAGCGTATGGTTTTTATAGCTAGACTTTGTCTAGCTATAATCAAAGGGGCGAATGATTCGCCCCTTATCGATTTAATTAAACATCATAAGTTGTCGATGCCGTATTCCCACCGCGACCTGTCCAGTTGGTGTGGAAGAATTCGCCGCGAGGTTTATCAGTACGCTCATAAGTGTGTGCGCCGAAGTAGTCACGTTGTGCTTGGAGTAAGTTTGCCGGTAAACGATCCGAAGTATAACCGTCTAGGAAGGTAATCGCACTTGCCATACACGGCATTGGGATACCGACTTCGATAGACTTCGCCACCACTTTACGCCAGTCACTTAATGCGTTCTCTAAAATGCCTTTGAAGTAAGCATCTGAACCTAAGAACACTAAATCCGGGTTCGCTTCGTAAGCATCACGAATGTTGCCTAAGAAACGGCTACGAATGATACAACCTTCACGCCATAATAATGCTGTTGCACCGTAGTTGATGTCCCAACCAAAGTTTTCAGACGCTTCACGAATCAGCATAAAGCCTTGTGCGTAAGAGATAATTTTTGACGCCAATAACGCTTTACGCACCGCTTCGATCCAAACTTGTTTGTCGCCTTCCACTTTGCCGATAGTTTTGTTGAATAATTTAGAGGCGGCAACACGTTGATCTTTGAATGAAGATACGCAACGAGCAAACACTGACTCGGTGATTAAGGTTAATGGAATACCGAAATCTAATGCATTGATCCCTGTCCATTTTCCTGTACCTTTTTGACCTGCGGTATCAAGGATTTTTTCCACTAACGGCGTACCGTCTGTGTCTTTGTAGCCTAAAATATCCGTTGTAATATCAATGAGATAGCTGTCAAGTTCAGTTTTTTTCCATTCAGCAAAGATCGCCTGCATTTCATCATAGCTTAAACCTAAACCGTCTTTTAAGAACTGGTAAGCTTCACAGATTAACTGCATATCGCCGTATTCGATACCATTGTGTACCATTTTCACGAAATGACCGGCACCTTCTTTGCCCACCCAGTCACAGCAAGGCTCACCTTTGTCGGTTTTTGCTGAAATTGCTTGGAAAATCGGTTTAACGTATTGCCATGCTTCTTCATTACCGCCCGGCATAATGGAAGGCCCGTGACGCGCCCCTTCTTCACCGCCCGACACGCCCGAACCGATAAAGCGAATGCCTTTTTCCGCTAACGCTTTCACACGGCGGTTGGTATCAGGGTAATTCGAGTTACCGCCATCAATGATGATGTCGCCTACTTCTAAGTGCGGTAATAATGCATCGATAAATTGATCGACCACTTCACCCGCACGCACCATTAACATCACTTTGCGTGGTTTTTCTAATTTCGAGGCTAAATCTTCTAAGGAATACGCCCCGATAATGTTTGTGCCTTTCGCTGCACCTGCTAAAAACTCGTCCACTTTTGACGTAGTACGGTTATACGCCACGACTTTAAAGCCGTTGTCGTTCATATTTAAAATAAGGTTCTGACCCATTACCGCTAAACCGATAACGCCGATATCGCCTTTTACTGACATTTTTTGCTCCTGTTGGATTGTTAAATTTTTTTTGGGGCTAATGTAATTAGCCCCTACAGTTTTATATCTAATATATATTGTAGGGGAAAATTATATTTGCCCCGAATTTTACGATAATTTATTAGGGTTAGTGTGATTAACCCCTACTGTTTCACATATAATTGATCTAATTCCCAAAAAATAGGATTGTTTTGAATATATTCATGGATTTTTAAATAGGATTTTTCATCTCGAATAATATGCTCATAATAATTGCGTTGCCAAACATCAAGGATATTTGTATTTTCTCTTGCCCAAGATGTTACACCTGATTTAAAACCACGCACTATTGAACCGATTGTTTGCGATGTTCCTTTTTGTAGGGGCAAATTACATTTGCCCCTATTATATTCGATGATTTCGATAATACCGTGTAAATGATTAGGCATAACAACAAATTCATCTATTCTTGCCTGTGGGAAAAATTCTGGAATTTGTTCCCAACATTTTTTCACATAATGACCTAAATTATTTAGCAATATTTGTTGATTGACGATTTGTCCAAATAAACATTCTTTGTTTTTACAACAAATCGTAATGAAATAAAATCCTTCTTTGCGGTAATCATAATATTTCAAACGAATTGATTTTCTATGATGAATGTCAGCATTATATTTTGTCATAAAAGATTTATTTCGGGTTTATGGGGCAAATGTAATTTGCCCCTACATATTTATGCAAACAAATTTACTATTAACGCCAACACCGCCGGCATTCCCTGTTTAATCAAAATCCCTTTATTTTTCGCACTTATCGCCCCATAAACCGCAGCAACAATCACGCAACTTAAAAAGAAATTAGTCACCGTACTTTGTTGAATACAAAGGGAAAAAATAAGCCCAGCGGCTAAAAAGCCGTTATACAACCCTTGATTCGCAAACAACAACTGAATTTTAGGGTTGCTTGCTGTTTGTTCGTCTAAATTAAAAATCTGCCTTGCCTTCGGGCTGTTTAACGCAAACATTTCTAAATACATAATATAGAAATGTTCAAGGGCGACAATGATGGTTAAAATATAAGCCAGTATTGACATTATTTTCCTTCCTGACAAGCGGTGCATTTTGCAAAATTTTTTGCAGATCTGACCGCTTGCTTATTGTTCTTCTAACTGTTCTAAAATTTTACTGGTTGATAAATCCATTTTAGAAAAGGCAAACCATTTTTTGCCCAAATCCTTTAATGAGGCACCGATATGGTAGAGTTCGGTGCGATCTAAAATCAAAAATCTATCGTGTGATTGACTAAACGGTTTTATCGTTATTGGCTCATATTGACTATTATAGCGTTCTAAATCAAGTGCCAACTGTCGGCTGATTGTTTTTGTATAAAGTGTGACATCCACACCTGATTTACGTTTACTAAATAGCGTCAAGACAGAATCATCAAGATAATTGTCAATCAAAATAATAGAAGATTCTGCTTTTCTTACTAAATCGGCTACAAAAGCATAAGCATCAAAGGTTTCACCATCAAAAAAGATACCCTGAGTGCGTGGTTTATTTCCTTCTAGAGCTAAGAATACTTGCTCCAATTGCCCAGACATTTCAATCTGCTTACGTTCTACATTTTCTAATCGTTGAATAACGCCGGCATTATTCAGCAACGTGTGTCGCATTTGTACGAAAGCCTGCATAATTTTAATGCTGACTTGAATTGCAACTTCACTACGCAATACGGTTGAAAGCATTGCAATACCTTGTTCGGTAAAGGCATAGGGTAAATATTTTCTATGTTTACCCTTCGCATTTTTATTTTCTTCTTTCTCTAAGATCACAAATTGTGATCTTAGAGATTGCCACTCACTTTCCGTCAATTGAAAACGAAATTCCGCTGGAAAGCGCTCCAAATTTCGTCTAACCGATTGGTTAAATGTTCTCGTTTCTACTTGATAAAGGCTTGCCAAATGGCTATCAAGCATTACTTGAACATTTCTTACCGTAAAAATCTGTGCTTCCAATTCAGGATTAATTTGTACTAATTGGTTCATCTTTTTTCCTTCAGCATTTTATTTTTAGCATTTTGAGGTCACAACTTGTGACCTCAAATAGAAATTAGAATGAACCTTCTTATAACGAAGTTCGAATACCTTCTTACGATTTTTCGACACAGATCGCAAATTTAAATTTTAAGATCACAATTTGTGATCTTAAATACTCACCATCAATTAGTGTTAACCTCGCAATGCGATCATATTTAAAGAACAATACCCAATCTTTTAATTTTTCGTCCATGCACTCGGGTGTTTCTCAAAACCGATGTGCGGATAGTAGTCGACCGCTTGGGGTGCGGCGAGCAAAATCAGTTTTGCTTTTGGGTGCAGTGCGTTTTGAGTCTGCTGAATGAGTACTTGCCCGATACCTTGTTTTTGGTAGTCGTCCCGCACCGCCAAGTCTGCCAAATAGCAACAGTAGCTAAAATCCGTCAGGGAGCGGGCAACGCCAATCAGTTCATCCTTATCCCATGCGGAGATGATTAAATTGGCGTGCTTTAACATGGATTCTACACGCTCGGATTCATTAAGCGGACGACGTTCTCCCAACGTTGTTCGATTTAATAATGTGCGATATTGCTCTACGGAGAGAGGAATATTGATTTTATATTCAATCATGGCTTAACTCATTGGCAATCTATTCACAAAAATTAAAGTAATGCACCTGCTTCTTTGTCCAAATACCACTCGGTCACACCATTTGTCGCTTTAATTCTTGCCGCTGGGTAAGGCAGGTTTTCCGCCGGGGTAGTTTGGATTTCTTTGAGGATTTCCGCTTTGCTTGCCCCTGTGACTAAATAAGTAATGCGTTTGGCTTGTTCAATCAATTTAGCCGTTTTGGATATGCGGATTTGCCCTGTTTCAGGGTGTTTGGCAATCACAGCTAAATTCGGATCATTGAAATCTGTTTGATGTGGGAAAAGGGACGCGGTATGTCCGTCCGTTCCCATGCCTAAAATAATCCAATCAAACTCACCGTTCGGGATACAAGCGGTCAGTTCTTGCGAAAATCTTGCAAGTTCTTGTTCCACAGGCTCTTCGCCACGAATACGGTGGATATTTTTTGCTGGGATCTCGATATGATCAAACAGTAATTTTTGCACTTCGCCGTAATTACTTTCAGGATCTTGTGGCGGAACCATACGATCATCGCCCCACCAAAAATGTAAATTTTGCCATTGAATTTGGCTTTTATACGGCTCTTGAGCAAGGGTTTTAAACAGCAGTTTTGGTGTACTCCCACCCGATAACGAAATATGTACAGGGCGATTTTGTTCACTATAAGCCTTAAATTCTTCGGCGATTTTTTCAACGGCGTTTTGGGCGGTATTAAAAATAATTGTGTTCATTTCACTTTCCTTAAAATCCCCCTTAATCCCCCTTTTTCAAAGGGGGAAATTTATGAGGAATAGAGATGATCTTGTATTTATTCCCCCTCTTTGAAAAAGAGGGGGCAGGGGGAGATTTAAACTTTTTTCTTCATCAAACCGCTTGGCTTACGCCACACTTTGCCGTGTTTGGCAATCAGTTTATCGGCTTCCGAAGGCCCCCACGTACCTGCCTCGTATTCATAAACTCGTCCACGTTCGGCTTTATAATCTAAAATCGGTTGAACAAATTTCCAGCAGGCATGAACTGCATCGGTACGGGCGAATAGGGTGGCGTCGCCTTTCATCGCATCCAATAACAAACGTTCATACGCCGTTAACAAACTTGGTGAAGCTAAATCCGCATAGCGGAAATCCATCGACACTTCTTTCGCTTCAAAGCCGGCACCCGGTTTTTTCAAGCCGAAACGCATGGAAATACCTTCGTCCGGTTGAATGCGGATAATTAATTTATTGTCCGGGGCATTTTGGCTAAATACCGGGTGCGGAGTCGTTTTAAAGTGAATAACGACTTCCGTTACTCGAGCAGGCATGCGTTTACCCGAGCGAACGTAGAACGGCACGCCCGCCCAACGCCAGTTATCGATTTGGCAACGCACCGCCATATAGGTTTCCGTATTGGACTCTTCCGGTACGCCTTTTTCTTGGAGATAGCCTTTGACGACCTTACCGTCTACCGTGCCTGAAACATATTGCCCTAACACCAAATTGTTTTTGATGTCTTCATTAGACAGCGGATGTAAGCAGTGGAGTACTTTCGCCACTTCATCACGCATGGAGTCGGCATTAATAATTGCCGGCGGTTCCATTGCAACCATGGCTAACACTTGTAATAAATGGTTTTGGAACATATCGCGCATAGCGCCCGAACCATCGTAATAGCCACCGCGCTCTTCCACACCGATGGATTCCGCACCGGTAATTTCTACGTAGTCGATGAAATTACGATTCCATAACGGTTCGAACAAACCGTTTGAAAAACGTAAAACAAGTAAGTTTTGTACCGTTTCTTTACCTAAATAATGATCGATACGGTAGATTTGGTGTTCTTCAAAATATTTGTGGATTTGAATATCAAGGGCTTTTGCCGTTTCAATGTCGTAACCGAACGGTTTTTCAACGATAATCCGTTTCCAACCGAATTCTTCAGTGGTTAAGCCATGTGCCGCAAGGCATTCCGGTATGATGCCGTATAAGCTTGGTGGGGTAGAAAGGTAATACAGCGTATTACCGCCCGTACCGTATTTATCGTGTAGGTCGTCTAAGCGGGGAAGGAGTTTTGCATAGTCTACGGCATCGGAGGTGTTAACCGCCTGATAGTAAAGGTGTTCGCAAAATTTTTCTAAAATCTCACCGCTTGCATTTTCTAATTTGACCAATGCATCATGCATTTTTTGACGAAACGAGTTATCGGTTAATTCGGTTCGGGCAACGCCGAGTACGGAAAAGTTTTCGGCGAGTCTGCCGATTTTGTAAAGATGGAAGAGCGCCGGAATCAGCTTGCGGTAAGTTAAATCGCCGGAGGCGCCGAAAATTACAATACAGTTATTGTCAGCTTTCATTTGTTATCCTGATTTTAATTGTTAAATTTTTGTAGCATTGTGCAATAGCTTTGTTTGTATTACCAATCAATAAAACTAATTGAATTGAAAGACGGATTGCCAGTTGCGTTGTTTGTTTCCGACCATAACGAAATAGGGATTAACGAAGGTTTCCCGTTGATTGTAGGTGAGTGGTTGAAAGCGTAGGTCAAAAATCTGCCCGCCGGTTTCGGCTAACAAAATTTCGGCAACGGCGGTGTCCCATTCGCCGGTGTCGCCAAAACGTACGTAGCAGTCGGCTTTGCCTTCAGCCACCAAACCGGCTTTTAAGCTGCTTGAGCCGTATTTAAGAAAGTCAAACCGATAAGGCGGTTGAATGGTTTGGGCAATGGTTTGGCTACTGGAGGTGCCGATAGTGATTAGCAAGCGGTCGGATTCCGGCTGATTTTTACCGTTTTCGCTAAGAGATCGAGTTTGTCCGTTTTCGGATAAGAATGCGCCGTGCTTTTCCATGGCATAATAGGTTTTATTCAACGCCGGTGCATGGATGACGCCAAGAACCGGGCGGTTATGTTGCACCAAGCCGATGACGACGGAAAATTGATCCGTTCGATCAATAAACTGCTGCGTGCCGTCAAGGGGATCGACAATCCAATATTCCTGCCATTGCGAACGTTCCGCCAACGGAATTTTACAGCTCTCTTCCGATAAGATCGGGATGGTTGGGGTTAAGGCTTGTAGTTGTTCTATCACGAATTGACTGATGAATAGATCCGCTTCGGTGACCGGTGTTTTATCCGATTTAATCTGAACTTCAACGGTTTCAGCATAAAAACGTTTAAGGTGTTTGCCGGCTTGATTGGCAATATCTAGAATGTTGTCTAATAATGATGGATTAAGTACTTGCATATAAACTCCGTAGGGTGGGTTCGAACCCACGACTACTCATCAATTGATGGGGAAACCCACTCTGCGATTTAATGCGGATCATACCGCACAAACGGCATAATGCAAAAAAGATTCGGTTATTTCTTAGGCAAAAATAGACGTAACACCGTGATGGCATAAGCAATTGCCGGCAACGCAAACATGAATGCATAGAAAATAACCGCTAAGGAGTGTTCCCATGTTGAAAGCGGTTCTGACATGTTTTCCGATGCCAATATGGTGGAAAATGTAATCAGGGTGCAAATAAACGTGATAGTTCCGGAGAAAAATGCAATTTGAATGAGATTACGTTGATGATACTGTTGTTTGTAACAGATCAGCGAAAATAAAAATGCCGGTAAGGTTGCGAGCAAAAAGACAAAGCCGTTCCCCCAATACGTGAACCCACTGAATATGAAAGAAAGCAGGGAAAAGAGCAGTTGGGTTATCAGCGGAAAGATCAGCAAGATTTTAGAACCGGTATGAGGCATTTTTCAAATATTCCTTAAGTAAGAACAGGGCGGATAAATTACGTGATTCGGCAAAATTCGGGTCGGCTAATAATTCATCGATGCCGTCCAACGGATAATAAACGATTTCTAACGGTTCCGGCTCATCGCCTTCAAGTCGGGAAGGGTAGAGATCCTGTGCAACGAAAATATGCATTAAACCGTACATGTGGCTGGGACCGCTGTATAACGTCCGTAATGGTTTGAATGTGTTGGCGCCAAAACCGATTTCTTCTTGCAACTCTCGGTTTGCACTTGCTATCGGTGTTTCCCCTGTATCGACAATGCCTTTGGGAAACGTGAGTTCGTAGCGTTCCGGTCCGACCGCATATTCTTTGACAAAAATAAGTTGATCGTTGTGAATCGGCAATACCATCACGGATGAACGGCGTTGCGGGGTAAGGCGTTCATAAGTTCGTTGTTCACCGTTGGAAAAACGCAAATCGACCGATTGCACCTCAAAAATACGGGTTTTGGCAATGGTTGAAATGCGCAGAATTTCAGGCAGCTTTTTGTTTGTCATGGAGTAAACGGAATGTGGGTAAAATAATTGGCATAACATATCACTTTTTATCGAAAAACTCACGTTAAAGTCAGTAAAGGGTATAGATACCCCAAAAAAGAATGGCATAACGTATCGTTTTTCCAATCGTGATGAATACAATGCTGATCCAAATATTGAAACGAAGCCAGCCGGCAACGCCACAAAGTACATCCCCGACTATCGGTAGCCAGCTGAATAACAACATCCAAATGCCGTATTTTTGACTGTAATGTAACGCCCATCGGGCTGCTTTTCGCCGTTGCGCTTTCGGTTTTGGAGCGGGAGCGAATAAAGCGAGCGCATAAGTCGTCAGTCCCCCCAAACTGTTGCCTACAGACGCACAGGTAAACAATAAAATTATCTCGGTAGAGATTGAACCATTTGCATTGTCTAATGCCTGATAAATAAATGCGCTGAAAACAATTTCTGAATTTCCGGGCAGCAAGGATGCGCTCAAAAAAGCGCTGAGAAACATCGTAATCAATTGATTCTCGAAAGAGAAAAATTGGTTCATCCATGCAATAAAAGAATCGATCATTTTGTAGTGTTTTTGTTAAATTTAAGTAATGTTAGCTTTTTGATTTTGTTAAATCTTGATGTGAATCAATAAAGCGGACGACTTTATTTATTTTATTCGTAAAATTTATTTGATGATCACTCCAAGAAGTCTATAATTCTCAACAAATTTTGCAAATTTTCAAATTTTATTAAGGATAATGATGTTTTCTCCTGCTGAAATGGCTAAAATCGCTGAAGACGGTGCGGTTTATAAGGCCTCCAAAAATCAATTTTATTCTTTTATTTCTGCCATTACTGCCGGCGCATATATTTCGATTGCATTTGTTTTTTATGCTACTACACAAGTCGGCGCGGCGGAGTTACCTTGGGGCGTTGCGAAACTCATCGGAGGAACGGTTTTCTCTCTCGGCATTATTATGTGCGTGGTGTTCGGTGCCGAATTATTCACCTCTTCGACCATGACTATCATCGCTAAAGCCAGTAAGCGCATCACTTGGGCTCAAATGTTTAAAAACTGGCTTGTAGTATACGGCGGTAATTTTGTCGGCGCGACTTTTATAGTGTTGCTGGTTTGGTTCAGCGGCGAAATTATGGCAGCGAACGGTCAATGGGGATTGACGATTTTAAATACGGCCCAACATAAGATCCATCATACGTGGATTGAAGCGTTCAGCTTAGGAATTTTCTGTAACCTGATGGTATGTATCGCAGTATGGATGGCATACGCGGGAAAAAGTTTAACGGATAAAACCTTTGTGATGATTTTGCCGATTGCGATGTTTGTCGCCTCGGGCTTTGAACACTGTGTGGCAAATATGTTTATGGTACCGATGGGGGTGTTAATCCATGGTTCCGCAAGTCCTGAATTTTGGACGGCGATTGGTGTTGATCCCGCGCAATATGCGGATTTAACTATGGCACATTTCATCGAGAAAAACTTAATTCCGGCTACACTGGGTAATATTGTGGGTGGAGCATTCTTTATCGGGATGGTGCAGTGGTTTTTGCATCTGAAAAAACATTGATTCAACACTTGTAATCGGTCTTTTTTTGCAAATTTTTTCTTAAAACAGACCGCTTGCGAAAACTTATACATTAACTAACGAGGACTTAAAATGACTCAACTAACAGCAGCTCAACAAAAAGCGTGGGAAGGTTTTGCACCGGGTGCATGGCAAACCGAGGTAAACGTCCGTGATTTTATCCAAAAGAACTACACGCCGTATGAAGGTGATGAATCATTCTTAGCAGAGGCAACCCAAGCAACGACAGCGCTTTGGGACGATGTAATGGAAAAAA
>NZ_JBGYBX010000067.1:0-19763 GCF_041817755.1 Glaesserella sp.
TTCAATTGAATGCCGAATTTTTGCTTTTCGGCGTACAGTCACAGGCAAGTGAGAAATTACGTGAAACCGAATCGGTGTGGTTGGCGGCGCAGAGTAAAGAGAGCCGCTTGGGCGGCTTGTCAAATGCCTTATTGATTGCAGTAAACGGCGTGTTGGTTTGCGTTGTGATTTTTCTTTCCGCGACGGCAATTCATATACCGCATGCGGAAAATCCGGAGGCGTTAATTGCTTTAGTCGTTTTCTGTGTATTGGCATCGTTGGAAATTCTGACTCCTATCGGTATTGCCTTTTTACACTTAGGTCAAGTCATCGCGTCGGCGCAGCGTTTGAACGATATCACCGGGCAGCAGCCGACCGTTCAATTCAACGGTAAAGAAAAATGGCAAAATATTGCAGAAAACAGACCGCTTGTCAGCGTTGAGCAGGTTGATTTTGCTTATCCGCAACGGGATGAAAAGGTATTAAATCAACTCTCCTTTAGCGTGTGGGCAAAACAAAAAGTGGCGATTGTCGGTAAAACGGGCAGTGGTAAATCAACCATATTCCAACTGTTGAACCGAAATTACGATCCGACAAGCGGTCAGATCCGCTTAAATCATTGCGATATTGCCGATTATGCTGAAGCAACGCTACGTCGGCATCTCGTGACGTTAAGTCAGCGCGTTCATATTTTCAGCAGTACGTTGCGGGATAATTTGCAGATAGGTAATCCGCAAGCCGATGATGATAGATTACAACAAGTATTATCCGATGTCGGGCTGGGGTATTTGACGGAATCCGACGACGGATTGGCATTATGGCTGGGTGAGGGCGGAAGACCCTTGTCGGGCGGAGAGCAGCGTCGGTTGGGATTAGCTCGGGTGCTGTTAAGTCAGGCGGAAATCGTGCTGTTGGATGAGCCGACGGAAGGATTGGACAGGGAGACCGAACAACAAATATTGGCATTGATTTTAGCGCATTGCCAAGATCGAACGTTATTGATGATTACTCACCGTTTAAACGGATTAGAACGTTTTGATCGTGTATATCGAATGGATAACGGTCGTATCGTGTAAGGTAGGCGAAATGGGGCTATGAATGATTCGCCCCGTGGTTTTGCAAAATAATGTCTGAAACTGACCGCTTGTTTAGCGTCCGTCCCAACGGGGCATATCAATATCCAGCCCTAACAGATCCAAAGCGCGGGAGACACTGTGCGTGACAATGTCATCGACGCTGTTCGGGCGGTGATACAGTGCCGGCACCGGTGGAAAAATGATACCCCCCATTTCGGTGATTTTGCGCATATTATCTAAGTGCGCCAAGTTCAGCGGGGTTTCACGGACCATCAGCACCAGCTTGCGGCGCTCTTTCAGTACTACGTCGGCGGCTCGGGTTAATAAATTATCGCTGAAACCGTGAGCAACGGATGCCAGTGTTCGCATCGAACAAGGTGCAATCAGCATTCCCATTGTTTTAAAAGATCCGCTGGCAATGCTTGCGCCGAGGTTGTGAACGGGATGAACGACATCTGCCAGGTCAAACAATTCGGTTTCACTGATATGGGTTTCATATTGGCGGGTGAGCTCGGCACCTTTTGAGAGCACTAAATGAGTTTCAACGCCATCAATCCGTTTAAGGAGTTCAAGGGCTTTATAGCCGTATTGAAATCCGCTGGCACCGCTGATGCCGAGAATAATTCTGTTTGGGGTCATTATGCTGATTCCGATGAAATAGAGGGAAATACTTGAAAAAAACGGGGAAGCGGGTAGTATGTGGCACTTTCCGGTTTTTTAACTATCATGTTTTACATTATGTCTCAAGATTCTGATCAAAACACGCAAAAAGAGAAAAAAATTACCTATAACTTCAATAAATTGCACAAACGCTTACGTCGTAACGTGGGAAATGCTATCGCAGATTTTAATATGATTGAAGACGGCGATAAAGTGATGGTATGTCTCTCCGGTGGAAAAGACAGCTATACGTTGCTGGATATTTTATTAAATTTAAAACTGAATGCGCCGATTCATTTTGATATTGTCGCGGTGAATCTTGACCAAAAACAACCGGGGTTTCCTGAACATATTCTGCCTGATTATTTGAGTAGCATTGGGGTGGAATTCAAAATTGTGGAAGAAAATACTTACGGTATTGTAAAAGAGAAAATTCCCGAAGGTAAAACGACATGTTCGCTGTGTTCCCGTTTACGTCGGGGGATTTTATATCGCACGGCAACCGAGTTGGGAGCGACGAAAATCGCTTTGGGACATCATCGTGACGATATGCTTGAAACATTATTTCTGAATATGTTTTATGGCGGTAAATTAAAAAGCATGCCGCCGAAACTGATCAGCGACGACGGTAAACAAATCGTGATTCGTCCGTTAGCGTATTGCAAAGAAAAAGATATCGAAAAATATGCCGAAGCGAAACGATTTCCGATTATTCCGTGTAATTTATGCGGTTCCCAACCCAACTTGCAGCGTCAAGTGGTAAAAGAAATGCTACAAGCGTGGGATCGTCAATATCCCGGACGTATCGAAACGATGTTCAGTGCATTACAGAATGTCGCACCTTCGCATTTGTGCGATCCGAATTTATTTGATTTTAAAGGGATAAAACGCGGTCAGTTACTTGACGGCGTAGAAGGCGATATCGCCTTTGATAAGGCGGATATTCCCGCCGTACCGGTTATACAAGAGGAAGACGATCTCGCCGATTATACCGAAAGCGGCGTGATTGCCTTTAGAGCTGTTTCCTGATTTTTTATTTATTTAATGAGGTCTATTCAATGTCATTTACAAGCAATGAAGTGGTCATCTCAATTGTGGTGTTACTCGTATTAAGTTTATTACGCATTAACGTCGTCATTGCGTTGATTATCTCCGCATTAACTTGCGGTATTTTGGGGAATGTCGGTAACGGTATGTCGATGGATCAAGCGCTTACCGCAACAATAAAAAGTTTCACCGGCGGATTGGGCGGCGGTGCGGAAACGGCGATGAACTATGCGGTACTCGGTGCATTTGCCGTGGCGTTATCAAAGTCCGGCGTCACAGATTTATTGGCGTATAAAGTGATTCAATCATTCGGTAAGCGCCCGTCCGGACGTTCGGTCTTTTGGTTTAAATATTTGGTACTGTTTACGTTGGTGGCATTTTCGATGTCATCGCAAAACATCATTCCGGTTCATATTGCCTTTATTCCGATTGTCGTTCCGCCGCTGTTAAGCGTGATGAACCAGCTTAACATCGACCGCCGAGCCGTAGCCTGTGCGTTAACTTTCGGTTTAACGGCAACCTATATGCTGATTCCGGCGGGATTCGGTCAGATCTTTATTGAGAATATTTTGGTTAAAAATATCAACCAAGCCGGTGAAGCACAAGGTTTGGTGACCAATACGCTACAAGTTACGCAAGCCATGGCAATTCCGGTGATCGGCATGATTTTAGGCTTATTTTTAGCATTGTTCGTTACTTATCGTAAACCGCGCGTGTATGTTGAAGATCGCCAAGAACCGACGGCGGATGATATTGCCGAGCGCGTTGCTAAGGTAAAACCGTTTCATATTGGGGTAAGTCTTGTTGCCATTGTAGCGACCTGTGTTGTGCAATTATCAACGAATTCGACGGTTGTCGGCGGTTTAGTCGGCTTGATTATCTTTGCACTGGGCGGCGTATTTAAGTTAAAACAGAGTAACGACTTGTTCCAAGACGGTTTACGCTTAATGGCGATGATCGGCTTTGTGATGATTGCCGCATCAGGTTATGCCGCGGTCGTTAATTCAACAGGTGGGGTTGCCGAATTGGTTGAAGGATTAAAAGGAACCATTTCCAGCAAGGAAATGGCGGCATTTTTGATGCTATTCGTCGGTTTACTGATTACTATGGGAATCGGTTCATCGTTTTCAACCGTGCCAATCATTACCTCGATTTACGTACCGCTTTGCATTTCGTTCGGTTTTTCACCGTTAGCCACCGTATCGATTATCGGGGTGGCGGCGGCGCTGGGCGACGCAGGTTCGCCGGCGTCGGATTCGACTTTAGGTCCGACATCCGGTTTAAATGCCGACGGTAAACACGATCACATTTGGGATTCGGTGGTGCCGACCTTTATTCACTATAATATTCCGTTACTGATCTTCGGTTGGATTGCCGCGATGATCCTTTAATCGGAATGGTAAAACAATTCACTGAACAGACCGCTTGTAGGTACAAGCGGTCTATTTTTATCGAAGGATTGCAACATGAAATTTATCTCTTTTAATATCAACGGACTGCGTGCCAGACCGCATCAGCTGGAAGCGCTCATTGAAAAACACCAACCGGATGTCATTGGTCTGCAGGAAATTAAAGTCGCCGATGAAGAATTTCCGTATGATTTGGTCAACCATTTAGGCTACCATGTTTTTCACCACGGGCAGAAAGGGCATTACGGCGTAGCATTGTTGACCAAACAGCAACCGCTGGCGGTTCGTAAAGGTTTCCCGACGGATGGCGCGGATGCACAAAAACGGATGATTATGGCGGATTTGGATACGCCGTTCGGTGTATTGACCGTGTTGAACGGCTATTTCCCACAGGGAGAAAGCCGCCATCATGAAACGAAGTTTCCGGCAAAAGAAAAATTCTACGGCGATTTACAGGCTTATCTTGAAAGCGCTTTAGCACCGGAGAATCCGATTGTGATCATGGGAGATATGAATATCAGCCCGACGGATTTAGATATCGGTATCGGTGAAGCGAACCGTAAACGTTGGTTGCGGGACGGTAAATGTTCTTTTTTACCGGAAGAACGCGCTTGGATGGAACGCTTGAAAAATTACGGATTGGTGGATACTTTCCGCGCCATGCATGCCGAAACGGATGATAAATTTTCGTGGTTCGATTACCGCTCCAAAGGGTTTGACGATAACCGCGGATTACGTATTGATTTGGTCTTAGCGTCTCGCCTTCTTGCCGAACGTTGCGTCGAAACCGGGATTGATCTCGATATCCGCGCAATGGACAAACCGTCGGATCACGCACCGGTCTGGGCGGTGTTTAAATAGGTGGGGATATTAAAATAACGAAAAACAGATTAGATGTTTGATATAAACGTAATATTGGCTTTTTGGGGATGTAAGGTATGTTCGATGTACAGCCACGTTATTTTTATATTGTTATAAAGGCGATGTCAGTCTAAACAACAAAAAGCGGTGAGATTTGCAAAATGATTGCCGAATCTCACCGCTTGTAAAACAATGAATACGGTTATAAAGAGGCACAAGTGACCGGAATTTGAGATTTGGTGGCGCCGGCCATTTCATTGAGTTCTTCCATGCGGTTGATCGTAATATATTTTCCTTGGACGGAAATCATCCCGCTTTTTTGGAAGCGCCCGAGTAAGCGGCTGATGGTTTCGATGGTTAAACCAAGATAGTTGCCGATATCGCCGCGTGTCATGGTTAAACGGAATTCTCTTGCGGAAAAACCGCGAGCCGCATAACGTTGCGATAGATTACGTAAAAACGCCGCCAGTTTTTCTTCGGCACTCATTTTAGACAGTAATAAAATCATTTCTTGGTCGCTTTTAATTTCATTACTCATTAAACGCATGATTTGATGGCGGATTTTAGGCATTTTACCGGCGAGATCATCTAGAATATCGAACGGAATTTCACAAATCATCGATGTTTCCAACGCTTGAGCAAAGCCGACGTGACGCATATCGGTAATGGCATCGAAGCCGACAAGATCACCGGGCAAATGAAAGGCGGTAATTTGCTCTTCACCATTTTCGCTGATGGTATAGCTTTTGATTGTGCCGGAGCGGATGGCGTAAATAGAACGGAGTTCATCGCCGGATTGGAAAATAATTTGAGACTTTTGAACGGGTTTTTTACGTTCTATGATGTTATCTAATTGGGTCAGCTCATGTTCATTGAGCGTGAAGGGTAAGCATAGCTGGCTGATACTGCAATTTTGGCAGTGAATAGTGCAAGCTGTTCTTCCATTTGCTTTAAAATCAGATACAATTTTCATAAAATCCGCCGTGAAATGCTTTCAAATTTGATTTAGGGCAAAGTTTAACATGTTTCTTTAAGGTTTTGAAATAAAAATTATTGTAGTTTGGAGTGGAAAATGGCTGCAGAAAAGTTGACGAAAAAACGCTTGATTCAGATTGTTGTGATGCTAATTATTTTGATCGGAGCCTTTTTATACCGTACTTACACCTATTAATTATTGATAAAAATCCCCTCCGAAATGAGGGGAAAAATGAATTATAACCCCAGTTTTTCCTTGTAATGTGCACGACAAACCGAAAGGTAGCTGTCGTTCCCACCAATTTGAATTTGAGCACCGTCTTTCACTGCGTCACCTTGTGCATTTAAACGAATAACGAAGTTTGCTTTACGTCCGCAATAACAAATGGTCTTGAGCTCTTCTAACTGGTCCGCCCACGCCAGTAAATAACGACTGCCTTCAAACAATTCGGCTTGGAAGTCGGTGCGTAATCCGTAGCACAGCACCGGAATATGCAGTTTGTCTACCACTTCTGTCAGTTGATAAACCTGATCTTTAGTTAAGAATTGTGCCTCATCCACTAAAATACAATGTAATTTTTCGTGTTGATGATGCCGTTGAATTTCCTGAAAAAGGTCGGTGGTTTTATAAAACAGTTGGGCTTCTTGTGAAATGCCGATACGGGAAGCCACTTTACCGATCCCGAAGCGATCATCGATTGCCGCGGTATAAACTAACGGGGTCATTCCTCTCTCTTGGTAGTTATAGGAGGATTGTAATAAGGTAGTGGATTTACCTGCGTTCATTGATGAATAATAGAAGTAGAGCTTTGCCATAGCAATGGAATGTATTGGGTTATATTATAAACAGAGGGCGAACATATTGGTTCGCCCTGCGTAAATTTGCCGTTTATTCAGCTGTAATTAGACGTTGTCGATTTGACCTAAAAGCGAACGTAAACGATCTTGGAAGTTTTGGTGTTCGACTTTTAATTGTTCGTGCTCGTTGCGTAAAGCTTCGTTTGCACGATTGACTTCGTCATTTTTACCTTTAAGCTCCTCAATTTCCAATTGAAGCAATTGAATGGTTTCAACGGCTTGTTTAATTTTTTCTTCAAGTTGATCAAGAATTGTCACTGACATAATAATTTCCTCTGAATACGAATGCTGAAAATGGCAAGATTTTACCTGAATACGACAGCTTTTTCACTACAAAGTTTGGTTTTTCACGTATAAAAAAATCCCTCAACGGTGTTGAGGGATAATTTGTCCGGTGGATTATTTCACGCGAGAAACGTATTCGCCCGAACGGGTATCAACGCGGATCACTTCACCGATTTGTACGAATAGCGGCACGCGTACAACTGCACCGGTACTCAAGGTTGCCGGTTTACCGCCGGTACCTGCCGTATCGCCTTTTAAGCCCGGATCGGTTTCGATCACTTCCAATTCAACGAAGTTTGGCGGTGTCACACCGATTGCAGAACCGTTCTATAACGTGATGATACATTCGGCTTGATCAACCAACCATTTGTCGTTGTCACCCAATGCTTTTGCATCGACAGAAATCTGTTCGAACGTTTCCGGATGCATGAAGTACCAGAAATCGTCATCTTTATAAGAGTAAGTGTAGTTGTAATCGACAACGTCCGCCGCTTCAACGGTAGAGCCTGATTTGAAGTTGATCTCCAATACTTTACCGGAAATTAATTTGCGGATTTTAGTGCGGGTAAATGCCTGACCTTTACCCGGTTTAACGAATTCGTTTTCAACGATGACGCAAGGTTCGCCGTCCTGAATAAATTTTAAGCCCGGTTTAAAGTCGTTGGTGCTGTAACTAGCCATGATTATCCTCAGAAATTGATAAATTATTGCCGTAACGGCAATGTGTAACAAAAAGGCGTATATGATACATCAAAAAAACGCCTTTTTTAAAAATTTTTCTTCACTCTTAGGTAGGGATTTGTATAATCCACACGTTTTTTGCCATCAACATACAATAGGAGCATAGATGAAACGCCTTATCGCATTGGGCACTGTCTTGGCACTGTCCGTTTCATTCACTGTAGAAGCCAAAGGGATGAAAGCACGTAAAAGCTACCCGGCAACAACGCAAAGTAAATCTCAACCAAAACAAGAAGACGCAACGTTCGAGAACACACCGAATGCCAACAAAGCGACGGCAACGGTACAACCGGCAGCGGGAAACCGTATGAACAATTTGGTTACCGGCGTCGCAGCAGGTTATTTATTAAATGAAATGTTAACGCCTGAAGCCCAAGCACAACAGCCGACACAAGCGTTACCGCCGGCGGAAGGTCAAACTGCCTTACCGACAATACCTTCATTTAAAGCCATTGAACCTCAAGCCGATCCGTATTTGATCGAAAAAACACCGGGATATTCCCGTTATTGTTTAAACGGTATTCAATATTTGATCAGTGCGGCAAATACCCAACTTCCCCCGACCGTGATGGTTGATAAAAATAATGCACCAATGCAATGTGTGATTGCACCGTAACCGACAAAAACATGTCGGATATTCATCTTTTGACGGAAGAAACCTCGATCAAAGCGACATGGTTAACGGAACTTGCCCGAGCCTTTAACCATCCGCATGATTTATTGCATTATCTCGAACTCGATCCGACAGAATTTGAACGGGATAGCCAAGCTCGTCGCTTGTTTGCGTTACGTGTACCAAGGGCATTTGCCGACAAAATGCGCAAAGGAGATCGAACCGATCCGCTGTTTTTGCAAGCGATGTCTTTACAACAGGAGTTTACCGATGTACCGGGTTTCGTTACGGATCCGCTTGAAGAACAACACTCTCCGGCACCGAATATTTTGCATAAATACCATAATCGGGTGTTATTTATGTTGAAAAACAGTTGTGCGATTAATTGCCGTTACTGCTTTCGTCGTCATTTTCCTTACGATGACATCAAAAGCGGTAAAACGACGTGGCAGCAAAGCCTGACATACATTCGACAGCACAATGAAATTGAAGAAGTGATTTTATCGGGCGGCGATCCGCTAATGGCAAAAGACCACGAAATTGACTGGGTGTTGACCGAGTTGGAACGGATTCCCCACGTAAAAACCTTGCGCATTCACAGCCGTTTGCCGGTGGTGATCCCGAATCGGATCACGCCCGAATTATGTGCACGCTTTAGTGATTCGCCCTTATCTGTCGTTCTTGTTACGCATATTAATCATGCCAATGAAATCGATACGGTTTTTGCGCAAAAAATGGACTTGCTGAAACAAGCAGGCGTTGTGTTATTGAATCAATCGGTATTATTAAAGGGCGTAAATGATGATCCGCATATTTTAAAAGCGTTGAGCGATAAATTATTTCATTACGGCATTTTGCCGTATTATTTGCACTTATTGGATAAAGTTGCCGGGGCTGCGCATTTCTATGTGGAAGACGAGCGGGCAAGTGAGATTTATCAGACGTTACAGCGCATCACATCCGGTTATCTTGTGCCGAAATTGGCAAGGGAAATTGCCGGCGAAGCGCACAAAACCTTAATGAAATAAAACGGTTACAAGCGGTCAGTTATTGCAAATTTTTTGCAAATAAACGGAAATCAGATTTCTAAAGCAGAACGAGGTGGTAGAATACCTCGTTTTTTATTTTTATGAGGTGAACAATGATGAAACGTCCTTTTTTTGACAATGTCATTACATTCTTCTTCGGGCTTGCCGGGCTGTATAATATTGTCGGCATTTTGTATGCCACATCCTTTTTTATGGATCAAACGATCGCCGACGTGAATCCTGCGGTCTTTTCATGGTTTGGGCAAATCAGCGTAATCTTGTGGGGATTGGCCTATTTGTCGGTCGCCTTTTCTTTTTACAGCGTACCGAAATTAGTGTTTGTATTCTTTCTGCAAAAAATGGTGTATGCCGTCACGTGGGCGGTGTGGTTTTTCAGTCATCAAGATGCGGTGACCAAACTGGCGGAAACGGCACCGAGCTTGGTCACGTTTTTTAATTCTTACGGTGCGGGAGATTTGTTCTTCGGTCTATTCTTCTTATGGGTTGTGATTCGTACGACGCGGGAAAGCTCTCCGTCGGTAGTTAAACCAACCGTTACACCACAGGAAGAACGTGCGAGAGTAAAAGACGATGAGGTTGTAACGCATTCCGACGTACCGGAAAAACAGATCTAATCCAACCCAAGTTTCATTAAAAACAAATAGGATGACATTATTCAGATGTCATCCTATTTTTTTATGCCGCTATTTTCAGCCGTTATATTTTATCGCATTGGCTTTTTGCAAATAATTTGACGAAACAGACCGCTTGTTAGCTTGTTGTACCGAATTGTTATACGGGGAGCGCAAGATCACGCGGGTATAAAAATTGCCGTTGATATGCGTTTTACTCATGTGATAGCGGTAATAGGCATTGAATACCTCAGGATTCGGCGGCTGCGGATTACTCCAAAATGTACTCAACGGTTGTTGATCTGTCAGACCGTCAAAATCATAGTTTGCTCTGCCGATGACTTTTACCGGCATATCATGATGCAGGGCGGACAACCCGCTGGTACTGTTCAAGGTAACCAAACCGATTCCGTTCCGTAAAAGCACCGGCATCGGTACATCATGAATATAGAAAACCCGTCCTCTTAATGACGGAAAGCGCGTCATCATTTTTTCGATGATTTTGCTGTAATCGGTAAACCCTCTGTCCATCGGGTGATGTTTCACAATCAAATTAACTTCCGTCGGTGCATGGTGTGCAAATGAGTGTAAAATCTCCTCCAAATAATCGGCAACGGAAGGGTAGTCACTATGGACTTGTACTTGACTGTCGTTATAGACCTGTAGCGGCAGAATAAAAAACTTGCCGAATTTCCCTTTCATGACTTGATGAGCAAAATAACAATCATGTAAGTAGTAGTAGCTTCGTTTAAGCCCTGAAATCGTCCAAAGTTTGAGGTAGTGGCACACATTCAGATGTTTATGATGACAGTATTCCGGATAGTCGCACTGTTTTCTGTTTGCTTGCCAATAGTAGCAAATCGCTTGTTTTGCCATCGGTAAAAAACCTTTTGCGACACGTTGCGGTATGGCAACTTCAGGCAGATCATCGGCGAGTTCATTAAAAAAATCCGCACGGCGGGGCAGTAGCGAATAAGCATTGACCCCGTCTTTTTCTAAGGTAATGTATTCCGGACGGAAATACCCCTCTTCAAACGCCCAAAATGATAAATTCAATTGTTTGGCGACACGTTTTGCCGTTTGATGGTAAGAGCGACAATCACCAAAGCAGACAATCGCTTGAATGTGATGGTGACGGCAAAATGTCAACAGATAATCGGAAAAGTGTGAAACGGCTTCCCGATAAGGAAAGGTATTTTCCGTATGATTCGGATAAAAATGGTCATCACCGCCGTTAAAATTGAGTTTAAACACTTGTTTGCGATGTTCTTTTTTCAACCAAGTGGAAAAATCATAAAAAAACGGGCCGATAGGTCCTTGTAATAACAGTATATTTTCTGCCGATGAGATCAATTCATCTAAATTGTGATTAACCATAATATTCTCCCTATTTTTGTATCAACGCTCGAGAAAGGTGCTTCGCTTTCTCCAGCTGTTTAGAAAGCCACGGGCGGTAAATTGCACGGTCGGTATTCTGTTGTTTTTGTTCTTGCAGCAAACGGATTGCCTGTTCGGCATCGATTAAGCGCCTTTTTTTCGGATCGATATACAACGGGTAGTGTAGCAGGGTGCCGCAAACCAATTCGTCGAGTTGTAATTGGCGGTCGCGGCGAGCCAATTTAATGTGATCCTGCGTCAGCCCCCAGTTGGAATAAAACGGAAGCCCGTAGCAATGTACCGTTTTATTTCGCAGTAATGCTTCAAAGCCGGCTAAAGATGTCATGGTATGGACTTCATCAGCCTGTTGAATACAATCTAAAATACTCGCCTGTTCCACGATTTCGTCGGCGTATTGTCGGGCTTCGGACGGTGTTATCCGCCCCATACGGTTTCCGCTGACTACATCCGGATGCGGTTTATACAGAATATAAGCCGTCGGATTTAATTCACGGACTCTTTTTAACAGTGCCAAGTTAGAGGTGATTTCCGGAGACCCGAAACGAATGGACGCGTCGTCTTCTACCTGCCCGGGAACCAAAATGATCTTTTGCTGCGTCTGTGTCATTTGGAAACCGCATTCGCCGACATTGTATTTGCAGATATTCATCTCAGTCAGATAAGTACGCAAGCGCATTGCCTGACGGCACTCTTCCGCAGAAAAGTGATTGGTTTGAAAAATTGTTTCCAAACGGGAAGGCGTTTGAGCATTAAAATAAATGCCCATGTCATCCACCACTAAAGATAGCGGCGCAACAAGATTGGAACCGAGTCCGACAGAGCGAATAAAGCCGTCTTCCATACGAAGAATCGGTAAACCTTGTTGCTCGGCGAACGCCACAATATCCGAATGACCTTGTCCCCAAACTAACAGTTTGCCGTCAGACGGTAACACTGTGTCCTGTAATTGTTTTAAGCCTGACATAAAATGCAAACGGCACTGCGGAAAACGGAAAAACGGGGCAATGACGGCGCGTTTCCAACGTGATAACCCCACGCAATAAATATTCCCGGCAAAACGTTGATTAAACCCTTTTGCTTGCGTTAAATAATCGATGACATCAAAAATCGTCCCTTTCCGCCCGTTGTACGGATTGATATAACGGCTGTATTGTAAGTAAGCGGCGCAGAACAGCTGTTCAAGCGAGCGAGGCGTTCTTCGATTCGCTTGTGTTAATGTTTCGATATGCGGATGACGATCTTCCGTTAACCCCCAGCCGGCAAACCAAGGCGCACCAAAGGTAATGACTTTTTTACCGAGCAGTAAGGCTTCAAAGCCCATGTGGGACGTGACGCAATATATTTTATCCACCGCATTCAATAATGAGAGCGGATTCACATCCTGCGAGATTAACCGAACACGGTTTTTATAATCGGACAAGCGGGTCAAATAGCCTTTCTTTTTACCGCTGATGACATCCGGATGGGTTTTCACCCAAATGAGCGATAGCGGATTTTCTTTTATAGCCGCCTCTAACATTTGGTTGAAATGTGCTTCATTCGCCAGCCCGTATTTTACCGCCTTGTCGCCGTAAGTTTGATCGATGACTAAAATGATCGGCTGATAAGTCAGACGCATTTCATCAAAATCGGGGGCATGGTTATACTTTGACAGTTTATGAGTTTGAATCAATGTCATTGCCCGCTTGGTATCGCCCAGTAACGTTTCATCCTGATTGCTGTGTCGAATCAGCATCTCTAGGCGGGAAGGGCGGCTTGCATCGTAATAAATTCCGAGATCATCATAAACCAATGAAAAAGGCGGGTAGCCTTCAACGCCGAGACCCAACGAACGTAAAAAACCGTCTTCCAGTGCAACATAGGGCAATTTACGCCATTTGGCATAAAACTGTGGAAGCAGAGAAGGTGTACGAAGCCCCCAACCGATTGCCTTGTCGATGGCTATCCGAGTGTTGACCAGTCCGAAAGGAGAGACGTATTTTTCATCTAAGAACGCGTCCAAATACGGAATGTTTAATATCCCACGAGAAAAAATAATGCTGTTTGAGTTTTTCATTTGCAAAATTATCGGCGGATCCTACCGCTTGTTATGTCGCTATATCAGCGTTGGTTATAAAACCGGTAAGCCTCCTCGACGGAGGGAAATTTATGCATATACCCGTTTTCCAACACCATGGCTTTATCGCAATATTCCTTTATTGCCGCAGGACTGTGCGACACTAAAATAATGGCGCGATCCTGACGTTTTTCAAATAATTCATACTTACATTTTTCCGTAAAGCGGGAGTCCCCGACGGCAATGACTTCATCAATTAAGTAGCAATCAAATTCCACAGACAGTGAAAGCGCAAATGCCAACCTGGCTTTCATACCCGAAGAATATTTTTTAACCGGCTCGTATAAATATTCGCCCAGTTCGGAAAATTCCTCGGTAAATCGTGTGACATAGTCAATATCGGCACCGTAAATACGGCAAATAAACCGTAAGTTATCCATGCCGGTTAAGCTGCCTTGAAATGCACCGCTGAATGCCAACGGCCAAGAAATGCTCATTTTTCGTTCAATCTTGCCGGATGTCGGCGGTTCAACCCCGCTGAGCAAACGGATTAACGTTGATTTCCCCGCACCGTTTCGTCCTAAGATGCCGACTTTCTCTCCGCGTTTGAGGTCAAAATTAACATCATGCAGAATTTTTTGTTCACCGTTTCGGGTGTAGTAGCTTTTGCTGACATTTTTCACGCTGATCATTGCGGTTCGATTCCTTTACTGAATTTTTTGATAGCCAGTAACCCGATAAAGACCATGACCAAATCACACACGATAATAAAGCCGATGTTTTCATAAGTTTTTACCGACTCACCGAAATAGCCTTGGCGGAACATTTCCGTACCGCTAATCATCGGTACCCATACCGCATATTGTTGAACTTGTGACGGTAGCGAATGTACGAAGAAAAATGCTCCCGACAACGGTAACATGATAAAACTCAAGGTATTCCAAATTTTGCCGAACACTTCAAACTGATAGGCGATCACGCAAATAATCATGCCCAATCCGAAGGCAAATATTGCCATTAAACACCATGCGACCAACATATAAAACACGTCTTGCGGAAAGTCGATCCAGCCGATAAAAATAAATACCGCCATGATGAATATTTGTGCGACGGTAGCACCGGCGACTTCCAGTATCGTGCGGGATATCAAGGTATCTAAGACTTTAACGTTACGGTGATACAGCAGACTGATATTGGCGGAAATGGCGCCGATAGCCCGGTTAGACGCATTACGCCACATCATTGCCATCGGATAGCCGGTAATAATAAATGCGATAATATTCAACGTAGACACTTTATCGGCACGTAAAAATTGCCACATCAATACAATCATCAACGTCATCGATAGCGGCTCAACGAACAGCCACAAAAAACCGATGTTTTTGCGTCCGTAGCGGGTGATGATTTCTCGTAGCAATAACGCCTTCAGCACGCGGCCTTGTAGTCCCCTTGAGCGTTTGAACGTGGTTTGATCACCGTATTTCATTAGTTTTGATGCTCTCGAATGCTGGCAATAAGTAACGTAGCGATCCCGTACAGCAATAAACCGATAAAGAACGTTGCCAACACGTTGTAGAGTCGGTACGGTTCCAGTGCAAGATCCGGTTTATTCGGTTGGTTGATCACTTCCAAATAGAGTTGCTGACGATCAGCTTCCCCTTTTGTATTTTGTAATGAGGTGATCGCCGTAGTCAGCTGTTGCTGGGCAAGCGTGTTATCCAGCATCAAGCGTTGATATTCGGAGGTTTGCGTTGCAATCGAGTTTTGTCCGCCCGAAAGCGTTTGTAATTGATCGGCAATTTCCGCTTTCAAACTTTTTTCACGGGTTTTGAGTGCCGCTACTTGCGGGTTGTCCGGCGTGATTGAACGCAATTGTGCGAGTTGGGTTTCCACTTGAATTAATTCGCTTTTTAAGGTGGAAATTAATGTCAACTGAACTTCGGATTGCGCCGGTAAATCGAAAATTTTATTATGGATTCGATATGCGCTCAGCGCTTCCGCTGTTTCCATTACACGTCTTTCCGCCTCGTTTACCGATTGTTCGGCAAATCTGATCGTATCTTGACGAGCACGTTCATTCAGGCGGTTAATCAACGCTTCGCCTTGCTTGAGCAGTTGAACATTGATTTTTTGAGATTCTTCGGCATCAAACGAACGTATACGCAAGGTGGCAATGCCCGATACTGCATCCAAATCGGCAATCAAGCGCTTTTTAAAATATTGGAAAAATGCTTCTTGTGAATCATCCAATCCGAAAGGGTTAAAACGACTGAGCAGATCGCCTTTATCTTCATAATAGTCACGTACCGGCAAGACTTGGGCTAATTGTTCCAGCGCATTACGCGAACGGATGTATTCTTGCACCGTGTAAGAATCGTCCTGTGAACGGGAAAATCCCACCCCTTGCAATAATGCACCGACACCGCTGAGTGACGCTTGGTTATTGGGGGAGCGAACCACAAAACTGGATTCGGATATATACACGTCAGAGGCAAATAAACCGAAATACACACCGGAAAACAGTGTCGGCAAAACGACCGTTAACCATAATAACGGTTTGAATTGACGTTTCTTTTTCGGTGTCGGTTTGGTTTGTGGTTGAGTTGTTGCTACCGTCATATTGCTTTCCTATAAACTGTTTACACTGTTGATCGTACCGGTAATCGGTGCGGTCATAGAAAAGATGGTGCGAATAAATTTACCGAATTCAGCCAACGGTGCATTAGAAACGTACACGATATCTTTATCTTGCATCGGGAAACGTTGCAGTAAGAACATGGCTTTCGGATCAAGCAAGTTGGCGCGATACACCGTCGGCACATCCATGCCTTCACTATAGCCGTTTGTTCTCCACGTGGTTTGTTCAGGCAGAGATAATTGCGTAAACGGTATATAGCGGAACACAAACACGCCGCGCGGATCCGAACGGGTATCGATCAACCCGCCCATTTTGCCGATCGCTTCGGCAAGCGTAATGCCTTTAGTGGAGAATTTGACTTGTTGGTTTGAACCGACGGCACCCAGCCCGGTAAAGCTGTAAGGTGTCGTGAGCAATGAGACTACATCGTTCGCTTGCAACGGAATATTTTGCGTCGGATCGGCAATCAGCGTTTCAAACGCAACGGTTTTGACTTGATTGCCACGGGTCAACTGTACCGTAATATCCTGAATATCGGCGGGTGATCCGCCGATTGCCGCTACGGCATCCAACACCCGTTCCGCATTGGCGGTTAACGGCATACGCACGCTGTTACCTTGGCGGATAACCGTAACGTTCGCCGAGTTATTGTTGATGATTTGTACCATCGCCTGAGGTTGATTCGCTTTGCCTTGTAAGCGTCTGACAATCTCTTTTTGAATGGCTTCAGGCGATTTTCCTTTCACCGCAATGTCACCGGCAAACGGGATCGTGATTGTCCCTTTCTTATTGACCATTTGAGCCGGCAATTTGGTTAAATGACCGCTGCCTTGTCCTGTTTCACCGAACGTTGAACCGAACAATACGGCGGGTGGTGCTTCCCAAATCGCGATATCTAACACATCCCCAACATTTGCCGTTCCGGCATAATGGCTTTGCATTTGCGTACCGACAAAACCGGAAAAACGTTGGCTTTGTTGGGTTTGATAAAGTGATTGCACCAATTGGTTATCCAATTCCACCACATTTACCTGCGGTAGATTTTCTTGATCGTTTACGCCTAACACGGCGCTTTGGCTCGGTCCGGAAGTTGGTAATGTATTACATCCGCTTAACGCAGCCATGAGTAACAGACTGCTTATTGTCAATCCAAAGTTAGTTTTCATGTAGAAATATCCTAAAATAATGAAATTGTGCAAAATTTACATATAGCTTACATTTCTCTCGGGTTGAGTTTAGCAAAGATTACATAAATAAACAAATAAATAAAGGAGATTAAGAGCTAAAAATGTGACATTTTTCACATTTAGCAAAAAATTTAGCCTTTTTATTAAATTAATGTAAAATTCGTATTGAATAAGAAAATCTGTTTTTGTATCATTGAAAAAAAACAGGTTGATATGTAAATTTACAATTTATTTACTAAGGAGAAATTCTTTCAACTAGAAAGAACAAATTATTGGAGGTAACAGATGTCACTTAGAGCTCTTTTCGTGTTTGGTACCAGACCGGAAGCCATCAAAATGGCACCGTTAGTAGAAGGATTTAAAAAAAACGGATTAAATTTTTGTGTTTGTGTCACCGCCCAACACAGACAAATGTTGGATCAGGTTTTAGACTTGTTCGAGATCAGACCGGACTATGATCTGAATATCATGAATGAAAAACAGACACTTTCAAGTATCACTTCAACAATCTTACAAAAGATTCAGCCGGTTATCGAAGAATATCAACCGTCCGTGATTTTTGTACACGGCGACACTGCAACAACCTTTGCCGCGTCTTTAGCCGCATATTATAACCAAATTCCGATTGCCCATATTGAAGCAGGACTGCGGACGCATAATATGTATTCCCCATGGCCGGAAGAAGGAAATCGTCGCTTAACCGGCTCATTGGCAAAATACCATTTTGCTCCAACGGAAAGCACCATGAAAAACCTGATCGATGAAGGGATCCAACCAAGTAACATCTACGTGACCGGTAACACGGTGGTAGATGCTTTATTCTTGGCATGTAAAAAAATTGAACAGAATCAAGAACTGCTCAAACAATTTAAACAACAGTTCAGTTACGTAACGGATAAAAAATTTGTCTTAATTACCGGCCACCGTCGTGAAAACTTCGGTGAAGGTTTTGAGAATATCTGTCAAGCTATTGCAGAATTATCGGCGTTACACCCTGAGACACAGTTTGTCTATCCGGTTCATCTTAATCCGAACGTTCGCGAACCGGTGAACAAAATTTTAACCGGTAAAGCGAATGTCCATTTAATTGAGCCGTTGGATTATCTGTCGTTTGTGTATCTGATGAAACAATCACACCTCATCTTAACCGACTCCGGCGGTATTCAGGAAGAAGCGCCGTCGCTGGGCAAACCGGTACTGGTGATGCGGGATACTACGGAACGACCGGAAGCGGTAGAAGTCGGAACGGTCAGACTTGTCGGTACCTCAAAAGAAAAAATCATCGAGCAAGTGAATTTACTGCTTACCAATGACGCAGAATATAACAAAATGGCATCGGCGCATAACCCGTACGGAGACGGCACGGCGGTGCATAAAATTTTATCGGTTTTTCAACATCATTAATTTGACGTTATCAGGAGAGATAAACATGGAGAAATTTAATCGAATTTCGGTAATCGGGCTGGGCTACATCGGCTTACCGACCGCCGCCGCATTTGCATTACACGGCGTAAACGTGATCGGCGTAGACGTTAACCAACATACCGTAGATACCATTAATCAAGGAAAGATTCATATCGTTGAACCCGAATTAGAAGTTGCCGTCCATCTATCCGTCACCAACGGGCGCTTAATAGCCACTTTAACCCCGGAGCCTGCTGAAGCCTTCTTAATTGCCGTACCGACACCGTTTAAAGGCGATAATTACGAACCGGATTTAAGCTACATCGAAGCGGCAAGCCGCGCGATTGCACCGGTATTAAAAAAAGGTAACTTAGTGATTTTAGAATCCACGTCACCGGTGGGAGCGACGGAACAAATGGCGGAATGGCTGGCTCACATTCGCCCGGATTTAACCTTCCCGCAACAGGCGGGTGAAGATTCCGACATCCGCATTGCACATTGCCCTGAACGGGTATTACCGGGACAAGTTATGCGCGAATTGGTGGAAAACGACCGCATTATCGGTGGCATGACGGACAAATGCGCCGAACAAGCGGTCAGATTGTACAAAACTTTTGTAAAAGGCGACTGCATTGTCACCAACAGCCGCACCGCCGAAATGTGTAAACTCACTGAAAACGCCTTCCGTGATGTCAACATCGCCTTTGCCAATGAACTTTCAATCATCTGCGATCGTTTAGGCATCAACGTATGGGAACTCATTTCGCTCGCAAACCGCCATCCGCGCGTCAATATTCTCCAACCGGGTTGTGGTGTCGGCGGACACTGCATTGCCGTTGATCCATGGTTTATTGTCAACAAAACCCCGGATTTGGCAAAACTGATCCACACCGCGCGCCTTGTCAACGACGGCAAA
>NZ_JBGYBX010000068.1:0-7680 GCF_041817755.1 Glaesserella sp.
ACTTTCGCTTTCACATAATGCATCGGATCTTCAGGAATATGGCAATCCGAACATTCCGCCCGAATCCCTTTACGGTTAGAAAAATGCACACTTCCCTCCCACTCCGCTTGTGGGTGAGTCATCGAGTGGCAACTCACACAAAATTCCGTCGAACCGGTTGCTTTCATCACATACTGCGTCCCACCAAAAATCCCAGCCCCCACAAGCATTAAAGCGATACTGCCCAAGATCATTTTTTTCTTCACGTTCACAACTCCCCACACAAAAAATCAATAAAAAGTCTGTGGAAATTATAGTTTTCAGCCAAGGGGATTCAATACGCAGATTTGCGTATTTAGCGATAGAAATAAGGGAAAAGAGAATGAAATTGTAAATGAAATGTAAGAAAGTATTACCGTCAAAATGAACCTAAACCCTAAACCACGGCGGTAGTTGAAATTTGGCTTCGGCAAATAACGATGGGGCAATTACGGTATTTTTGCCTTGCTGGATTTGAAAGACTAAGTGAGGTTGGCTAATGGATAAATCGGTGGTGTTATCGGGGTAAGTTAAGCCGATTTGTTCATCATTGCCGAGAAAATAAGTGCCGTTTACGCCGTGATAAATCAACGAACGTACGCCATTTAACACTTCTTTAAACGCTCTTGGGGTCGTGCTGTGTTGCCAAGTATTTGCCAAAATATGCACTTGGTCATAGGCAACACTGGCTTGGGAATAGCTAGGCTGATGTCCGAAAAGTTGTTGATATTGTTGGCGAAATTGTTGCCCGATATGGTTGGTACTTAGCCCTGTGGTGGACGCCCAAACCACGCCTTCGCAAAGTTGCTGATGGGGAAGTAATACCGACGGGGCGTAAATGCTGTAAATAATGGCGTTAATCGGTTGTTGAATAAAGGCTTGGTGAAAATCCAAAATGTCTTCCGCAAAATAGGACGCTAATACCACCATTGACGGCATTAATTGATGGATCTGTTTCATTGCATAATCAAAAGCCTGTTCGGACTTTTCCAATTCAATCACTTCCACCGACCATTTCAACGCTTTTGACGCTAAAATCAGTTGTTCTACGCCTATGTCGATTTTTTGCCATTTCACATTGATAATCAGCAACTTGCGTTGTTTAACAAACATCGGGTAATGTTGTTGATAATGCTGTAAAAATCGCATTATGCCTAACCCGTAATTCACATCACTGGCACACACTTGGAAAATATTTTCAATTTTTTCCACAGGCAAATGTTGAGCCAATTTATTTGTGGTGCTATGGGTGGCAATGTGAAGATAAGGGATACCTTTCATTGCGACCAGTTCGTGAATTTCAGGCGAGTAACAGGCATAGTTGGTTGAAATCGCATCGACTTCTTTATCAAATAGCTGTTGATAGGCTTGACGAATACTTTCGCTATCTTCCACACAGAACCCTGCGGTTTCCAAATGCAATTCTCGTCCGTTAATCCCACCTTGTCGGTTGATGGTTTCTACCGCTAACAGTGAGCCGTTTAATAGCTCTTGGGTATCAATCTGCCCTATGCCCTGTTCCACATAGGGTATGCCGATGGTGATCGGTTTTGCATTTTGATGTTTGATGGAAAATGCGTTTACCTTCGTGAAATTGTCACGCTTTTTAGCCTGTTGTTCAATGTCATAACTGGCTAATATGGATTGCGTAAGATTTCCCGGTGTCGGTAAACGGCACAGATTTTCTGTCACTGCAAATACGGCAAGGATAGTGCGGTTATCAATTTGCGTTTTTTCAAAGATATGTTGAATATGTTTTGCGACGGTGCGTTCGCTGATGTAAAGCTGTTCCGCAATTTCTCCGTTGCTTAAACCGCTACTGATTAGGGTTAAAATATCTAACTCCCGATGGCTAAGCTCAAAGGGTAACGCCATTTGTGTCGCTTGCAAGAGGCAGAATGATTGTTTGTGTCGTTGTAAATCGACCTTGAACCATTCGTTGGTTTCCGGTTTGCAATAGAAAAAAGCAAGATGATCGCGTTTGGTGTAGAGTAAGGCTTGGGCGTAATGAATTAGGTCATCAAATGTTTTGAGATACTCTGCCCCTGATGTATCTTCCCACTCTAAAACGGCTGCCTGTGTATCGACAAGACATGACCATTGCGTTCTAGTGTTCATTGCTTCTCCTTTATTTAAGCGCTCTAGCCTAACAGAAAGCAATTTAAAAATCTTGATATGTATCAAAAGGATAAATACGCTTTAATAAATGATGTTAAATTAGACAATTACCATCTTATTGCTTGCTTAATTGTTATTCCGTTACTACAATTCCCAAATTATCCGACTCCGAGCCTGTTTTCCTAAGTCTAGCGATATGGAAACTGTGCCTGTAATTTGTTGATTACACAGGGAAAGTTGAGAAATCGGCTCTCCTCTCATATTTAGAAAGGTGTCACATTGCAAATCCCAATTAGAAATGTGGGAAACGAGTTCGAGCAAGGTTTGATCGACCGTTTCCAACGTCAATACACTTATTTACGGTTATCGATTACCGATGTCTGTAACTTTCGTTGCAACTATTGTTTGCCCGATGGTTATCGTCCGCCGTCGCATAAACAAACCTTTCTGTCTGTCGATGAAATTCAACGTGTTGCTCAAGCCTTCGCCAATTTAGGTACGGAAAAAATCCGTATTACTGGTGGCGAGCCGACCTTACGCAAGGATTTTTTAGAGATCGCTCATCATATTTCACAAACGGCAGGTATTCGCCAAGTTGCTTTAACGACCAACGGTTATCGCCTTTTCCGTGATGTGGAAGCATGGAAACAGGCGGGAATTACTCATTTAAACGTGAGTGTTGATAGCTTAGATCCACGTCAATTTCATTTGATTACGGGGGAAAATAAGCTGGCGACGGTATTAAATGGTATTGATCGTGCCTTTGAGATTGGCTATAAAAAAGTCAAAGTGAATGCCGTGCTGATGAAACAATATACCGCTAAAGGTTTGGACGATTTCTTACGTTGGATTAAAGTTCGCCCTATTCAAATACGATTTATTGAGTTAATGGAAACCGGCGAAATGGATCACTTTTTCCAGCAACAGCACCTTTCAGGGCAATCCATTTTAGAACGATTAACTCAAGAAGGTTGGCAATTGCAACCTAAAGCGATGTCTGACGGCCCAGCCAAAGTGCTTGCCCACCCTGATTATCAAGGGGAAATTGGTTTGATTATGCCTTATGAGAAGAATTTCTGTGCCAGTTGTAACCGTTTGAGAGTGTCGGCACTCGGCAAATTACACCTATGTCTGTTCGGTGAAGAAGGGATTGATATTCGGGATTTATTGCAATCGGACGAGCAACAATCTCAACTTGAAGCCAGATTGAAATCCGCCCTGCAAGGCAAGCGTGAACACCATTATTTGCATATTGGCGATAGTGGGGTAAGAAATAATTTGGCGTCGATTGGGGGGTAGATATCCTTTTCAAAATCGTTTGACAAATCTCCCCTACCCCCTCTTTGCTAAAGAGGGGGATCAGATCGAAGAAACTTACTTGTTCATCTTCAAATAAAAAATCGTTTTGAAGAACTTCGATATTGATTTTTCGTTTGAGCCAGTTCCCCTCTTTAGCAAAGAGGGGGTAGGGGAGATTTGACAGAATCCCAATCAAAGTGAGAGAGTAAATAGTCAATTTATAAATAAGAGAAACCAATGAACACCTTTACCCATATAAACCAAAACGGCGAAGCCAATATGGTTGATGTTTCCGCCAAACAAGATACCGTGCGAGAAGCTCGTGCGGAAGCCTTTGTGACAATGAACCCTGAAACGTTACAGATGATCATTTCGGGCAACCACCACAAAGGCGATGTTTTTGCGACCGCTCGTATTGCCGGTATTCAAGCGGCAAAAAGAACGTGGGAATTAATCCCTCTTTGCCACCCGCTTCTGCTTTCTAAAGTGGAAGTGCAACTCGAAGCGTTGCCTGACAAAAACCAAGTACGGATTGAATCTCTGTGTAAATTGTCAGGAAAAACAGGGGTTGAAATGGAAGCCTTAACCGCAGCCAGTGTCGCTGCTTTAACTATTTATGATATGTGCAAAGCGGTGCAAAAAGATATGGTAATCGAACAAGTGCGATTACTCAGTAAAAGCGGTGGGAAATCAGGCGATTTTGTCGCAAAACCATAACATTTTGTAGGGGCAAATCATATTTGCCCCGATAATTCAAAATATAACAAGGGCGAATGTAATTCGCCCCTACAAATTATTGATAAGATTAGTTAAAAATGATTAAAGTACTCTTTTTCGCCCAAACCCGTGAATTAGTGGGCATAGATAGCTTAGACGTTGAAGCAACTTTCACTACTGCTGAACAGCTTCGCCAACATTTAGCCGAACGTAGCGACAAATGGGCGTTAGCACTACAAGCAGGGAAATTATTAGTCGCCATCAATCAAACTATTTCCCCTTTGTCTGCAGAAATCAAAGACGGAGATGAGGTGGCATATTTTCCACCTGTAACCGGGGGCTAAATGGAAACCTTAATTCGGGTTCAACAAGATCCCTTCGATCAAAATGCGATCTACAAATGGCTGAGTGAGCAACACTCTGTCGGTGCGACTACCCTTTTTGTCGGCAAAGTGCGTGAAATGAATTTGGGCGATAGCGTGTCAGGTTTATACTTGGAATACTACCCTGCAATGACTGAAAAAGCCTTACAAGAAATTGTCGATGAAGCCAGAAGCCGTTGGGAATTACAACGTGTTGCCGTTATTCATCGTATCGGACAACTTTATACGGGCGATGAAATTGTCTTAGTCGGTGTCAGTTCTGCTCATCGAGGCAACGCCTATCACGCCAATGAATTTATTATGGACTATCTCAAAACCAAAGCACCATTCTGGAAACGTGAAACCACCAACCACGGTGAGCGTTGGATTGATGGGCGTGAAAGCGATCAACAAGCGGCGGATAAGTGGTAACAAGCGGTTAGATTTTAGGAATATTTTGTAAATGAATTTATATATCGATCTCCAAATTGCATCTGAAAATACAGCAGGCTTACCGACGGAAACTCAATTTCAACACTGGGTGGATAAAGCGTTAGCAATGGAAGCAAAAACGGCGGATTACCCTGAAACCGAAATCACGATTCGGATTGTTGATGAAGCGGAAAGTCACGAGTTAAATTTAACCTACCGTGGCAAAGACAAACCAACTAACGTACTCTCTTTCCCGTTTGAAGTCCCTGAAGGCATTGAATTGCCACTGTTAGGGGATTTGATTATCTGTCGTCAAGTCGTTGAAAAAGAAGCGATTGAACAAGAAAAACCGCTCGAAGCTCACTGGGCGCATCTCGTCATTCACGGCACATTGCATTTGCTTGGCTACGACCATCTCACCGATAAAGAAGCGGAAGAAATGGAAAGTCTGGAAACGGAAATTATGCAGTCGCTAGGGTTTGATGATCCCTATATTGCGGAAAAAATAATTGAAGAATAATGCGTCATCTAGCGATTATCGATCATCTCCCATCTTCTTTTGACACTGTCGATGTCGGCGGTATTTTCTTACCTGATTCGCCGACATCTCTCCCCTTCTCTAATGCCAAAACCTTACTCGGTCAAGAATTTCCCTATGCATTTTATGATATGCGAGCCGAAGGTGGTGTTTGCCTAAATCTTGACGCATTGGCGATTGTGGTAGGTACGATTCAAGAAGGCGGTACGCTCTATTTAGTGTGTCCTGACTGGGATAATTTAGAGCAACAAGTCGATTTTGATGCGTTACGTTGGAACGCTCAACAGCCGATTAGCACGCCGAATTTCTATCGTTATTTTAAAGTGTTAGTTAATGAAATTCTGCCCCCGTTTACGGGAGAAGTACCCTGTGAAGCAGGAGGAAGGGGGAAAATTGTCTTTACCCAAGATCAGCAAAATATCTTCGATAACTTACCGCTTGATCCTGCGGATATTCATCTTATTCTCGCTCCCCGTGGTCGTGGAAAATCGACATTATCGGGCAAGCTCGCAGAAAAACTCTCTCCGCAATATACGGTATCCATTACCGCCCGTAGCCATTCAGCCTTGCCGAATTTTTGGAAAGGGATTGAAAGCGATAAGGTCAAATTCTTTGCTCCTGATCGTTTAATTCAGATGATCGAACAGCAAAATATCTCACCGAAGCAATGGCTATTTATTGATGAAGCGGCGAGTTTGCCTTTGCCGATGTTACAACGGTTTTGTACCTATTTTGATAAGGTTGTGCTAACCACGACAACTCAAAATTATGAAGGTACCGGGCGTGGTTTTTGCTTGAAGTTTTTGCCGACATTAAGCCGTTCTACGAAACAGTGGACATTGAGCCAACCGTTGAGATGGGGGGAAAATGATCCGTTGGAAGCTTTTATTAATCAATTATTGCTGTTGGAAGATAAAATCCCCTCTTTCCCCCTCTCAGCCTTCGGCAGTTCCCCCCGCAAGCAGGGGGAGCGAACTTTAGCGCAGTATATTAATTTCTATCACCTACTCGCCCAAGCACATTACAAAACAACGCCAACGGATTTACGCCGTCTGTTTGATGCCCCTGAGCAGCATTATTTTTATCTCGAAGAACAAGAAAGGTTGATTGCAGGTTGTTGGGCGGTAAATGAAGGGGGATTAGATGAGGAACTCACTCAAGCCATTTGGCGGGGCGAACGCCGTCCGCAAGGGAATTTGGTTGCTCAATATCTCTGTTTTCAGGGGAATTTGCCTGATGCCTGCCGTTTAAAATCGGTGCGAATTTCTCGTATTGCCGTACAGCCTGAATATCAGAAGCAAGGCTACGGCAAGCGGTTAGTTTTGCAAAATATTTTGCAAATCGCACCGCTTGCGGATTTTGTTTCCGTCAGTTTTGGAATGACCGAAACGCTTCTGCGCTTTTGGCAATCCTGCGGGTTCGAACTGGTGCAAGTCACGCCGACAGCCGAAGCCAGCAGCGGCTATCCGAGTGCGATGATGCTCTACCCCATTTCTGAATCAGGTAAACGCTTTGTGCAAAAAGCGAAAGCACAATTTGAGCGTGATTTTCCGTTGATTCAAGGTGATGAAGGTGCAATGGATCTTGACGAACAAGATCGGCAAAATCTTTACGGTTTTGCTTATGGACAAAGAACCGTTCAGTCTTGCTATGCCAGCCTGAAACGCCTTTATCGGCAATATCCGAGCGAACTTCATTTGCTCAAAGAAACCCTTTTCCTTCCTCTTAGTCGATTTTCACCGAAGAAATCTTGGGTACAACAATTACGTCAAACTGTACAAAACTTAAACTTATTTCAAGTTAAGTAAAGTAATCGTTTGCAATTTTGTGAGTATGATCACATTCTTTTTCCTTTTTTTGGAGTAAAATTTCAGCCTGTTACTCGTAAAGTGACAATTTAAACTGAATCTAAAAATCCAATTAGGAGCCCATTATGAAAAAAACAGTATTAAGTGCAGTTGCATTCGCGGTAGGTTTGGGTGCAATCGCGTCAACAGCGCAAGCGGCAGATCGTATCGGTGTCACCATCTACAAATACGATGATAACTTTATGTCGTTAATGCGCCAAGAAATCGAAAAAGAAGCAAAAGCGCTGGGTGGCATTGATTTATTAATGAATGACTCACAAAACGCACAATCCATCCAAAATGACCAAGTGGACGTGTTAATTTCTAAAGGGGTTAAAGCTCTTGCCAT
>NZ_JBGYBX010000069.1:0-53460 GCF_041817755.1 Glaesserella sp.
ACATTAATATGAATTTCAAGTTAAGCACTTATCAAGACTTCAAAATTAAAAAATATTTTCAAACAAAGTCAATCAACAAGTGCCCACACAGATTGTCTGATAAATTGTTAAAGAGCAAAAAACAACGACGCACTGTTTAATCACTTCGCAACAGCGCGTCGTTGTGTGGGGCGCATTATAGAGATTTTAGAATTCCGCGCAAGCGATTTTTGCAAAATTTTTGAAAAATCCGACCGCTTGTTGAAAAACAATTCAGTTTGGCTGAATTTTTAGCAGCAAGCGGTCTGTTTTAGGGCTAATTTTGCAAATACGGAATTGCTTTGAAACTAATCTTCTTTTCCTAAAATCTGATTAACCTCACTTTTATATAACACAGCTTTTGCGCCGAAAATAGCTTGAATACCTCCGCCAACTTCAAGTACATCCACTGCGCCCAATGATTTTAAGCAGGCTTTATCTACTTTTTTCACCTCTTTTACGGCAACACGCAAACGGGTAATACACGCATCGACATTTTCGATATTGGTTGCCGAACCTAATGCTTCAATAATTTTGTGCGCATTTTCGGTTAATGATGTGGTTTGTTGCTCTACAACGTCTTCTTGATCATCCCCCCTTCCCGGTGTCATCACATTAAATTTGCGAATCAGGAACAGGAAAGAGAAATAATAAAGTGCCGCCCAAGGTAGTCCCACCATTACGACACGAATCCAGTGGGTATTTTCATTACCTTGTAGAATACCGAACAGTAAGAAGTCGATAAATCCACCAGAGAAAGTATTACCGATAGACACATTCAGAAAATCGGCAATATAGAATGACACACCGTCTAAGAAAGCATGGAACACATAGAGCCACGGAGCAACGAATAAGAACATAAATTCAATCGGCTCAGTGATGCCTGTAATAAACGAAGTTAATGCAGCACCAAGGAACAACCCTCCAATCGCTTTGCGACGATCTTTCGGAGCCGCATGATACATTGCCAAACAGGCTGCCGGCAAACCGAACATCATGGTATCAAAACGACCGGCAAAGAATCGAGTTCCTTCGGTAAATAAACCTTGGTGATTCGGATCCGCCAATTGAGCAAAGAAGATTTTTTGTGCGCCGATAACAGTTTCACCGTTTACTACTTCGGTTCCGCCTAATTCGGTGTACCAAAATAACGGATAAATCATATGGTGCAAACCAATTGCACCGCTCAAACGCATTAAAAATCCATAAAAGAACGTGCCGATTTCGCCCATTGAAGCAATACCTTGCCCCGCAGAAACCAGCCAATTTTGGAAGGTCGGCCAAATTAAGAAGAACAGAGCGCCGACAAAAATTGCCGCAAATGCCGTAACAATCGGAACGAAGCGCGATCCGCCGAAAAAGCCTAGAATTTGCGGCAGCTGAATATTATGATATTTATTATGTAGTTTAACGGTGATCAACCCCATCACAAGCGAACCGATAACACCGGTATCAATCCCTTTGGTTTCCGGTGAAAAAATCGGAATCAATGCCGCAATCGTTCCCGTCATAATCAAATAACCGACGACGGAAGCTAATGCCGCTACGCCTTTATCTCGCTTGGCTAAACCGATACCCAAACCGATACAGAGCAACAGCGCAAGATTAGCAAACACCACACTGCCTGCCGCCGCCATAATTTGAAATATGCCTTGCAAAGTCGGGTTATCCAATATCGGATAAGCTTGCACCGTCGCTTTATTCGACAATGCACCGCCAATTCCTAATAACAAACCCGCCGCCGGCAAGATGGCGATCGGCAACATAAAGGCTTTACCGACTTGTTGAAGTTGTTTAAACATAAATGTCTCCTTTTATATTCAAAAAACCATTGGCGTAAGGATACCGCTATTCACAATAAAAAAATGTGACGTTATTCTCAATTTTGCTAAAAAGAAGAGAAACACCAAATTTATGGGTTTAATGATAAAAAAACTTCAACTTCTTCCCTTGTCGGAATCGCCGTTTGCGCCCCTATTCGAGTAACCGAAATCGCTGCAGCGGCATGAGCAAAACGAATCGCATCTTTAGCTGATTTTCCTTCCAATAATGCCGTCACAAAAGCGCCGTTAAAGGTATCGCCTGCGGCTGTTGTATCTACTGCATCAACTCGGAAACCCGGAATAATTTCGCCTTGCCCTTTTTCACTGTAATACACGCCTTTTGAACCTAGGGTAATCAATACCGTTTCGATCCCTAGTTGATGAAAATGGTTTGCTGCTACTGCTGCAGTTTGCTCATCGGTCACTTTAATCCCTGTCAGTATTTCCGCTTCCGTTTCATTCGGGGTGATAATGTCAATGTGTGATAACAAACTGTCCGGTAAAGGTTGAGCCGGAGCGGGGTTTAACACCACTTTTACCCCGGCTGATTTTGCAAATTTTGTCGCTAAAGTGACCGCTTGTAACGGGCTTTCTAACTGCATCAGCAAAATATCAGCTTGTTCTATCTGTGATTTATGTTGTTCAACTAAGGATTCGGAAAGATCCGCATTTGCCCCAGCAGAAATCACAATGCTATTTTCACCCGAATCGGCAACTTGAATCATCGCCAGCCCCGTTGATTGATTTGGAATGACACAGATTGCCGATGTATCGATACCATCTTGTTCAAAAGCTTGTTTCATCGTTTGTCCGATTTGATCATCGCCAATCGCACCGATAAAGCTGACTTTCGCTCCAACACGAGCTGCAGCAACCGCTTGATTTGCCCCTTTTCCGCCATAGGCAATTTGATAGCCATAACCCGTTAAGGTTTCACCCGCTTTGGGGAAATAAGGTACTCGAATCACGTGATCGACATTGATACTACCGAGAACACAAAGTTTGTTTTTCATTTTGACCACCTACTAAAAACAAGCGGTCAGATTTTGCAGATATTTTGCTAAAAGTGACCGCTTGTTTAAGACTATTTCGTGACGACTTTTAACGGAACAGGGATTTGTGCGTCGACTTTTTCGCCTTTCAACACTTTATCCGCCGCTTCTACACCTAACTCGCCAATTTTTTCCGGTTGTTGTGCAATGGTTGCGGCAAGTTGTCCGCCATTAACGGCTTTTACCGCATCATCCGTACCATCAAAACCAACCACTAAGATATTTTTACCCGATGCTTTGATCGCCCGTAAAGCGCCTAATGCCATTTCATCATTTTGAGCAAATACCGCTTTGGCAGAACCGTGGCTGGCAAGTAAGTTTTCCATGACATTTAAACCTTTAGTACGGTCGAAATCCGCCGGTTGGCTAGCAAGCAGTTCAAATTGGTTGGCTTCCACCGCTTGTTTAAAACCTTCACCGCGTTCACGCGCTGCAGAGGTGCCAGCAATCCCCTCCAATTGAATCACTTTGGCATTTTTACCGACTTTTTCAGCGATAAAATCCCCCGCCATTTTTCCGCCTGCCACGTTATCGGAGGCAATATGGCTCACGACATTACCTTTATTTGCACCACGGTCTAAGGTGATCACCGGAATATTTTTCTTATTGGCTACCGCAACGGCGGTACCTACCGCTTCAGAATCGGTCGGGTTGATTAATAATACTTTTGCACCACGCACAGTCACATCTTCGACATTAGACAGCTCTTTAGCCGGGTCATTTTGTGAATCCAACACAACTAAGTTATAGCCTAATTCTTTGGCTTTCTTCTCTGCGCCTTCTTTTAAGGTCACAAAAAATGGGTTATCTAAGGTTGAAATTGCCAATGCGATAGTTTCCTTTGCCATTGCTGATGTACTGAATGCCAAACCTAACGCAATCGCTAATGAAGTGAATTTTTTCATAAAAATCTCCTATGTAATGAAGAATGATGAGAAAGAACTTTATTTCCTAGCACGGCAGAGCCGTACTAGGTTAAGCATAATTCAGCTCCTTTGGAGCTGTCGCTTAGGAACAGCAACGCTGCTCAACTACACGTAACCTAGTACGCGTAGCGTGCTAGGATTAAAAGCTCTACGTTACAACGTTAAAATATAAACAACCGCTACACTTTTTTACGACCAATGAAGTTATCTAAGATAACTGCAGCTAAGATTACCAGTGCTTTCGCAACCAGTTGATAGTAAGAGTCAATGTCTAATAAATTCAAGGCATTGCTCAAGAAACCGATAATTAATGCACCGATTAACGTACCGATAATACGGCCTTTACCGCCCATAAGACTGGTGCCACCGACGACAACAGCCGCTATCGCATCTAATTCATAACCTGTTCCTGCCGTAGGTTGGGCGGAACCTAATCGAGACGTGACGATTAAACCGGCAAGGGCAGCAAGTACACCACTGACCGCAAATACAAAGAGTTTCACTTTATTGACGTTAATCCCTGAAAGGGCGGTTGCTGATTCATTTCCCCCTAAAGCATAAATATAGCGTCCCATACGCGTCTGCGTGAGTACAAACCAACCTAACGCAAACAAGATGAACATCAGCCAAACAGGAACCGGAATACCGAGCCAAATCCCCGTACCGATTTCGGCGAAGGCATCGGCATTATCGGAAAAACCGGTGCTAATCGGGCGACCGCCCATATAAATCATGGTCACGCCGCGTAATAACAGCATCGTAATCAAGGTTGCCATAAAGGCCTGTACTTTACCGAACGCCACCAGTGATCCATTCAACAAGCCGATCAGCCCGCCAAAAATCAGTACGGTAGGAATCACTACATAAACCGGTAAATCCATACCGACTAACGTTGCGGCTACCGCACCGGTCAGTGCCAATACCGAACCGACCGATAAATCAATGCCGGCAATCAAAATCACAAAGGTCATGCCAATCGCAATAATGGCGTTCACCGAAGTTTGACGCAGAATGTTAAGCAAGTTATCCGTGGTAAAAAAATCCGGATTTAAAAATGACACCACGACAATCAACGTGATTAACGCGATAATCGACCGTTGGTCGATTAAAAATTTAGTAAGGTTAAACGATTTATTCATTTGCAAATTTCCTATGAGATCTGACCGCTTGTTTTACCGATTGCCGCCGCCAATAATTTCTCTTGCGTCGCTTCTTGACGGGTAAATTCACCGCTGATTCTCCCTTCCCGCATCACTAAAATACGATCGGACATTCCCAAGACTTCCGGCATATCGGACGACACTAAAATGATACTCAGCCCTTCCGCTTTAAATTTATTGATCAGTTGATAGATTTCTTTTTTTGCCCCGACATCGACACCTCGGGTCGGCTCATCTAAAATCAGCACATTCGGGCGGGTCATTAAGCCTTTGGCAATCGCCACTTTTTGCTGATTTCCGCCGGAAAGTTCTCCGATAATTTTTTCGGCGTTGGGGGTTTTGATATTAAACAGCTCAATAAAATCCGTGACGACCATATTCTCTCGAACTTTATCAATTCGTCCGTAGCGGGAAAATTGCTCTAATGCGGTCAACGACATATTCTCTTTCACCGACATACCTAGCACTAAACCGTCACCCTTGCGGTCTTCAGAAATATAGACAATGCCGTTATCTAATCCATTTTGGGCAGTCTGGTTATGAATGTCTTTGCCATCTAATTTGACTGAGCCTGATGTACGTGGCAATGCCCCGTAAAGTACTTTCATCAACTCGGTTCGCCCTGCGCCCATTAACCCTGAAACACCGAGAATTTCGCCTTTTTTCAGGTTGAATGAGATTTGGTGAACACCGCTTCCCGTCAAATTATTGACTTCAAGGCGCACACTGCCTTGATCGGTGTCGATATGCGGATATTGTTCTTCCAATTTTCGTCCGACCATCATTTCAATCAATTGATCTTCGGTTAAATCGGCAACGGCTTTTTCCCCGATAAATTGCCCGTCACGCAAAACAGTCACATCATCACAAATTTGAAAAATTTCTTTAATACGGTGGGAAATATAGACAATGCCTCGACCTTCCGCTTTCAACTCACGGATCACCGCAAACAGCGCTTCGGTTTCCGTATCCGTCAGCGCATCGGTCGGTTCATCCATGACAATCACTTTGGATTCAAAGCTCAAGGCTTTCGCAATTTCTACCATTTGTCGTTCACCGATAGAAAGCTCACCGGCAGGAAGTTTACTGGAATGGCGAACACCAAGGCGAGCTAACAAGCGGTCGGATTCCGCATACATTTTACGCCAATCAATACCGCCCCAAGGGTGCGTAAATTCACGACCAAGAAAGATATTTTCGGCAATCGACAAGTTTCCCAAAATATTCAGCTCTTGGTGAATAATGCTCAATCCGGCTTCTTGAGAGGCCTTCGGATTGGCAAATGTCACCGCTTGTCCCAGATATTCAATCGTGCCGGCATCACGTTGATAAATTCCGGTGAGAATTTTCATTAAGGTGGATTTACCCGCCCCATTTTCCCCCATTAACGCCATCGCTCTACCGGCATAGACATTCAAGCAAGCATTTTTAAGCGCCTGAACACCGGGAAAGGCTTTATCTATTCCGCTAATTTTGAGTAAGGTTTTCATCATATCCACCTAAAACGGTACGCCCGAATAGAGAATAACATTGGCATACGGACTACATTCTCCCGTTCTGACGACAGCTTTGGCATGATTGCTTTGCTGTTTAAAGTCCTGATGAGGCACGTAGAGAATATCAATAGGCTTATTTTGTTGTTGAGCGGTTTGATTAATGAGAGTTAATAATTGTTGTTCAATGTGAGGGTTATGTATTTTGATTTCTTCCGCTAATAGAATTTTTTCAATAAAGAGTTCGCTTAACACCGCTTGTAAAGTCGAAAAAAAGTCCGGAATACCTTGCGTTAAGGCTAGATCAATACAGTGCTGTTCGGCGGGAATCGGTAAACCCGCATCACAAATGGTTAATCCGTCAGTATGTCCCATTGTGGCAATCACATGAGAAAGTTGAGCATTTAAGATTGTTGTCTTTTTCATCACAAACCCTCCTTAAAAAATCATCGAAACGTTTCGATAACTAAAAGAGTAGAAAAGATTGTCTAAAAAAACAACTGACTTTTATTAAAAGTGTGATGAGGTTCAAAAAATAAAGCGATTCGTTGTAAACAAATCGCTTATCATCAATAAACTTAGAAAGCTAAAACCTGCTTCACAATATCGTCCGCGGTCAGTTCATATTCTTTCATTAAGAAATCTAAGGTGCCGACTTGTCCGTAGCGCTGTTTTATTCCGATTCGTCGTAGCGGTGTAGGACAATGTTCGCATAACACTTCGGCAACCGCCGAACCCAAGCCGTTATGGATACTGTGATTTTCACAGGTGACGACTTTGCCCGTTAATTCGGCAAAGCGGATAATACATTCCCGATCGATCGGTTTTAGCGTGAACATATCGATGACGGAAGCTTCAATACCTTGTTTTTCAAGAATATCAGCCGCTTTCAACGCTTCAGCAACCATAATACCGTTAGCAATTAATGTGACGTCTTTCCCTTCACGCAGTACCTTAGCTTTACCGATGGTAAAAGATTCTCCTTCCTGATAAATCTTTACTGCTTTTTTACGGATGGTTCTGACCCAATAAAACCCGTTCAACTCAGCTAACTGCTTCACCATATTTTCCATCATGGTACCGTCCGTCACTTCCAATACCGTAGCATTGGCAAGCCCGCGTACAATCCCCATATCTTCAAAAGACATGTGCGTTCCGCCGTTATGTACCGCCGTTACGCCAGAGTCCGAAGCAATCACTTTGACATTCGATCGCTGATAGTCCAGCGACATAAAAAGTTGATCAAAACAGCGACGGCTGGCAAAAGCGGTAAACGAATGGACAAACGGAATATGCCCGGCAATCGACAATCCGGCAGCCATACCGACAACATTTGCTTCCATAATCCCGCAGTTAATCACTTGATTCGGCAGCTGTTTCTGTACCTTATCCATCGTCAAACAGCTCATTAAATCCGCTTCCAATTGAATAACAAGCGGGTTGTTTTGCATAATATTTTGCAAAGTATCGGCATAGATTTTGCGCATTTCAAATTCATCATAAACGAGCATTTTCCGCCTCCAATACCTCAATGGCACGATTGATTTCCCTACGAATCTCTTCCGTCAAACGTAAATGGTGACAATTCGGTAAACCTTCCAAATAAGGTACGCCTTGTCCTTTCACGCTATCCAAAATCACCACTAACGGTTTGTCTTTCGGCGGTTCGCTTAAAACATAGTAGAGCTGTTGAATGTCGTCACCTTTAACGGTGACGACCCGAAAACCAAATGCCGTAAACTTATCCGACAGATCAAACGGATGAATGATGTCGGTTAAATTTCCGTCTAATTGCTGTTTATTAAAATCAACTAAAAGACACAAATGAGTTAGCCGCCTGTGCGCAATAAACTGAAACGCCTCCCAACATTGCCCTTCGTTTAATTCACCGTCACCGACAATACAAAAGGTTCGATTCGGTAAACCGCGTAATTGATGGGAAAGGGCAATGCCTGCGGCAATCGACACTCCTTGCCCGAGCGAACCTGTGGTTGCATCAACGCCCAATGTTTTCAGTCTGTCCGGATGGCTGGGCAATAATGTACCGTTTTGGTTTAACGTGAGCAATTGCTCCACCGGAAAATAACCTTTCAATGCCAAAGTGGCATAAAGTGCCGGTCCGCCATGCCCTTTCGATAGTACAAAGTAATCTCTTGCCTGCCATTGCGGATTTTTCGGATCAACCTTCATCACTGCGCCGTAAAGCACCGCCAAGGCTTCGACAATGGATAAGCTACCGCCGAAATGCCCGAAACCTAAATGTGATAAGCTTTTTAAGGTTTCAATCCGAATTTGGTTGGCAAACGTTTTAAGCCGTTGTTCGTCCATGGTTACGACTCCGTTTTATCCGATTTTTTCGCTACATAGTTATGTACAACCAATAATGCGAAAATACCGATAATCACCGCTGTAATCACATCTTTAGATAAATATTGAGCCATATAACCGAGCACAATACCGACCCCGCCGAAGTCCGAATCCGAGAAAGTCGTATTGGCAAAGCCTAAAGAACCTAATACCGGTAATAAAAAGACCGGTAAGAAAGTAATTAATAACCCGTGGGCAAACGCGCCTAAAATTGCGCCTCTACGGCCGCCGGTCGCATTACCGAATACGCCTGCCGTTGCGCCACAGAAAAAGTGAGGAACCACTCCAGGTAAAATCAGTACCCAGTTTAATTGCCCTAATAACGCAAGACCGACAATACCTCCGACAAAACTGGATAAGAAACCGACAAGTACCGCATTCGGCGCGTACGGGAAGACAATCGGGCAATCCAAAGCCGGCTTCGCATCCGGCACTAATTTTTCGGAGAAACCGGTAAAGGCAGGCACTATTTCAGCAAGGATTAAACGTACCCCTTGTAAAATAATAAAGACACCGGCAGCAAAAGTGATGGCTTGAATAATGGCATAAACCAAATAATTTTGTCCGTTACTAAACTGTTGTTCGACGTAAGTATTACCGGATGCCAAGGCAAGAATAAGATAAATCATCATCATGGTGAGGGAAATGGAAATGGAGCTGTCACGTAAAAAGCTTAAGTTTTTCGGTAAATTCATTTCTTCGGTTGATTTTGAACCTTTACCGACCGCTTGTCCTATCGCAGCCGACAATACGTACCCTAACGTACCAAAGTGACCGAAACCGACATCATTACTGCCGGTCACTTTCCGCATATAACGCTGAATGATTGCCGGGAAAAATGCCATCACCAAACCGAGAGCAAGCGATCCGACCAACACTAATTGTACGCCTTCAAAACCGACGACCGTCAAAATGATTCCGATCATACATGCCATGTAAAACGTATGGTGACCGGTTAAAAAGATATATTTCATTCGCGTAAAGCGTGCAACCAAAATATTTGCCGCCATCCCGAACGCCATAATTAATGCGGTTGCCGTACCGTATTTTTCAATTGCCATGGAAACAATTGCTTCATTATTCGGGATGATCCCTTGCACGTTGAATGCATGTTCAAACATGCCTCCCAGCGGGTTTAACGATCCGACCAAGACACCAGCTCCACCGCCCAATACGATAAAGCCTAAAATCGTTTTAACCGTACCTTTAATCACATCTGGCAGTGATTTCTTTTGCGCCAACAATCCGATTAACGCAATGAGACCGACTAAAACGGAAGGAACTTTTAAAATATCGAGAATAAAAAAGAGTAAGCCGTCCATATACCACCCCGCTAACGATTAAAATAGGCACCTAACTTTTCTTCAAATTCAGCAACACTGACTAAATTTTTCACAACGACAATACGATCCGACGGAATACTGCTGCTTTCCGCAATATCTTTTGCCATTACAAACACATCCGCATCATCCAAGGTTACCGAAGCCAAATCGGTATGGTTTACTTCCGCCTCTACACCTATTTTTGCTAATGCCTTTTTGATGTTCATTTCCATCATAAAGCTACTACCCAAACCGGAACCGCACACAGCCATAATTTTCATAAACATTCTCCCTAATAACAAAACGGTTAAAAAACGACTTCACTGTGATTGAAGCTAAAGAGACTCTAGAAAGAAATACATTCGCTATCAACAAGTAAAGTTCAAAAATGTGATAACCGTAACATTTTTAATGGGAATAAAAGGCGGGATGAAATCTAAAAAGATTCCCGTTTGATGAGTTCCGGAGTTAACCGAACGGTTTCTACCGCTTGTTCGGGATGGCGTATACGGGTAATCAGACGTTCAACCGCAAGTTTGGCCAAACGAGCTTTCGGTTGGTGAATGGTGGAAAGTGGCGGAGAAAGGTATTGGGATAACTCAATGTTATCGTAGCCGATCACGGCAATATCCTGCGGAATACGCAGCCCGGCGCGCCAAATCGCTTGATAGGCACCGATGGCAATACTGTCGCTCATAGCAAAAACGGCTCTTGGACGGTGCGGTAAGGCAAGCAATTTTTCCATTGCCGTTAAACCACCTTCATAGTGGAATCGGCTTTCGATAATCCATTCCGAACGAATTTGCAAATTATTCTCCAAAAGTGACCGCTTGTAACCGCTCAACCGCTTCTCGGCAAGCGGTTTGGTTAACTCGCCGGTGATGACGGCAATCTCGCGATAACCGGCATCAATAAGCGATTTTGTCGCAAGATAACCGCCTAATTCGGAATTTTCGTGAATAATATCCGCTTTTAACGGCTGTTGCCACCAATCGATAACAACCATCGGTAAACGGAGATTATTCATAATGTACGGTTCATCCTGTTGAGGTTCAGCACACATCAATAATAAACCGTCAACCTGCTTACGCAATAAACGCTCCACATGTTGGGCTAAGGTTTGGTTGTTTCCTTCCGTGTTGACTAAAATCAGGTGATATTGGTGTTTTTCACAATAGCGTTCGACATGCCTGACGACTTCGGAAAAAAACGGATTACCGCTCGTAGTAACAAGCATACCAATCGTACTGGTTTCTTTCATTTTTAAGCTACGAGCAACAAAAGAAGGGGTGTAATTCAGCTCTGCGATCACCTTATTGACACGCAAGGTAATCTCTTCGCTGACAAATCTCGAACCATTTACCACATGCGAAACCGTTGAAAGGGACACACCCGCAATACGGGCAATATCTTTCATTGTTGCCACACTACCTCCTTTTGCAAAAAATGATCGCGATCCGACCGCTTGTAAAAAAAGAAAAAACGCTTTAACTCTAAAGTTAAAGCGTTTTATTTATTAAATTAACGTCTTCCCGCTTCTCTTGCTTTTGTGAGCTCGTAAACGCGTAATTTCGCAATTTCTCTTGCTAATTTCGCTGTCATATCCGCTTCGTTCGTTTTACTCATGGTTTCTTCCGCTTTACGCTTCGCCGCTAAAATACGTTGCTCGTCAAGCTCATCCCCACGAATAGCCACATCGGCAAGTACCGTAACAACGGTCGGCTGAACTTCAAGGAAACCGCCCGATACATAGATAAATTCTTCCTTATTATCTTCTAAGGTAAATTTAACCATACCCGGTTTAATCGCAGTTAATAATGGGGTGTGCCCAGCATAGACACCCAATTCCCCTTCAACCCCTGAAACCCGCACACTCGTAACCTGCCCGGAAAAAATCTTGCGATCAGCACTAACGACTGTGAGTTCAAATGGCGTCATGTTGTTCTCCTTAGTTCAAAGAACAATTACATTTTATTGGCTCTTTCAACCACTTCGTCAATTGAACCCGCCATATAGAACGCTTGTTCCGGAATATGGTCGTATTCACCTGCTAAAATGCCTTTAAAGCCACGGATAGTTTCTTTTAACGGAACATATTTACCCGGTGTGCTGTTAAACACCTCTGCCACGAAGAACGGTTGAGATAAGAAACGTTCAATTTTACGCGCACGGGCAACGACCAATTTATCTTCTTCAGATAATTCATCCATACCAAGAATTGCGATGATGTCTTTCAATTCTTTATAACGTTGAAGCGTTTTTTGTACGCCGCGCGCAACATCATAGTGCTCTTGACCGACAACGAGCGGGTCTAATTGACGTGACGTTGAGTCAAGCGGGTCGATCGCCGGGTAAATACCTAATGAGGCGATGTTACGGCTTAATACAACCGTTGAGTCCAAGTGAGCAAAGGTTGTTGCCGGTGATGGGTCCGTTAAGTCATCCGCCGGGACATAAACCGCTTGAACAGATGTGATAGAACCTGTTTTGGTTGAAGTGATACGCTCTTGAAGTACACCCATCTCTTCTGCAAGCGTCGGCTGATAACCTACCGCAGACGGCATACGACCTAATAACGCTGACACTTCTGTACCTGCAAGGGTATAACGATAGATGTTATCGACGAAGAATAACACGTCACGACCTTCATCACGGAATTTTTCCGCCATGGTTAAACCTGTTAATGCCACGCGTAAACGGTTACCCGGCGGTTCGTTCATCTGACCATAAACCAGTGATACTTTGTCTAATACATTAGAGTCTTTCATCTCGTGGTAGAAGTCGTTACCTTCACGAGTACGCTCACCAACACCGGCGAACACAGAATAACCTGAGTGCTCGATTGCGATGTTACGGATTAACTCCATCATATTAACTGTTTTACCTACGCCGGCACCACCGAATAAGCCAACTTTACCCCCTTTAGCAAACGGCGCAATCAAGTCGATAACTTTGATCCCTGTTTCTAAAAGTTCTGTGCTGTTAGCTTGATCTTCATAACTTGGTGCCGCACGGTGAATCGTCCAACGTTCTTCTTCACCGATAGGACCTGCTTCATCAATCGGCTCACCTAATACGTTCATAATACGACCAAGCGTTTTCGTACCGACCGGTACTTCAATCGCTTTATTCGTATTTTCAACTTTTAAACCACGTTTTAAACCATCAGAGGTACCAAGAGCGATACAGCGTACTACGCCACCACCTAATTGTTGTTGAACTTCAAGGGTTAAACCCGTTTCAACTTTCAATGCATCATAAACTTTTGGTACTGCATCTTGTGGAAACTCAACATCGATTACCGCACCGATGATTTGTACAATTTTTCCCGTTGCCATTACCGTTCCTCTATTCGTTGTTAAATTGCTGCGGCACCCGCGACAATTTCATTTAATTCATTCGTAATACTTGCTTGGCGTGCTTTGTTATACACCAACTGTAAGTCATTAATTAAATTACCTGCATTATCAGTTGCTGCTTTCATTGCTACCATTCGAGCCGCTTGTTCAGACGCAAGATTATCCACTACCGCTTGATATACTTGAGCTTCTAAATAACGCACCAGTAAGCTCTTTAATAATAATTTCGGATCCGGCTCATAAATATATTCCCATGAACCGTCTGATTCTAAATCATCATCTTCAAGTATAGGTAAAGGAAGTAATTTTTGCACAACCGGTTTTTGTGACATGGTATTAATGAAGCGATTATAAACCACATAAACTTCATCAACTTCACCCTTCCGGAACCGTTCAATCATTCCGCCGACAATACCGACAATCCGCTCGGCTTCCGGTGCATCACCTAATCCGGAGATTTGCGCGGCAATTTCAATTCCCATATTTGAGAAAAAACTGATTGATTTACTTCCGATTAAACCGACTCGTGTTTTAACGCCTTTTTCTTCTTGTTTTTTAAATTCATTCAACACTGCTTTAAATAAATTCACGTTTAAACCGCCACATAAACCGCGGTCGGTCGAAACAACAAGATACCCGACTTTTTTCACTTCTCTCGGGGTTAAAAAAGGATGTTTATAACCAATACTTCCTTTGGCGATATGGCTGATTACCTTACGAATGGTATCCGAATACGGACGGGAAGCTAACATTCTCTCCTGCGTTCTACGCATTTTAGATGCGGCAACCATTTCCATTGCTTTGGTAATTTTTTGCGTATTACGAACACTTGCAATTTTGGTTCTAATCTCTTTAGCACCTGCCATATTATTTCTCCGCTAAAGTTGTATTACCACGCACTGTTCTTTTTGAAACCACTCAAAATCTCGACTAATTTTTCTTTAATAGAATCATTGTAGTCACCCGATTTTGTTAAATCTTTCATAAAGTCCGCGTAATTATTATTTGCGTAGTCAAGAAGATTTGCTTCAAATGAACCGATACGCTCAACCTCAACATCATCCAAATAACCAAACTCAGCGGCAGCTAACGATAATGCTAATTGTGCAACCGACATTGGCGCAAATTGTTTCTGTTTAAGTAACTCAGTCACTTTTTGACCGTGAGAAAGTTGTTTGCGGGTTGCATCATCTAAATCTGAAGCAAACTGTGCAAATGCAGCTAATTCACGATATTGTGCAAGTGCGGTACGAATACCACCGGCTAATTTTTTAACTACTTTGGTTTGTGCTGAACCACCAACACGAGAAACCGAAATACCCGGGTTAACCGCCGGACGGATACCTGCGTTAAAGAAACTGGTTTCTAAGAAAATTTGACCATCGGTAATTGAAATTACGTTGGTCGGAACAAATGCCGAAACGTCCCCTGCTTGGGTTTCAATAATCGGTAATGCCGTTAAAGAACCGGTTTGACCTTTTACTGCACCGTTAGTGAAACGTTCTACATAATCTGCATTTACACGCGCTGCACGCTCAAGTAAACGCGAATGTAAGTAGAATACGTCACCCGGATACGCTTCACGACCCGGCGGACGACGCAATAATAATGAAATTTGACGATAAGCAACCGCTTGCTTAGATAAATCATCATAAACGATTAATGCATCTTCACCGCGATCACGGAAATATTCACCCATTGCACAACCTGCATAAGGTGCAAGATATTGCAATGCTGCCGACTCTGATGCACTCGCCACAACAACGATTGTATTTTGTAGCGCACCATGTTCTTCCAATTTACGCACTACGTTGGAAATAGTTGAGGCTTTCTGACCGATAGCCACATAGATACATTTAATACCGGAATCACGTTGGTTAATAATCGCATCTATCGCCAATGCGGTTTTACCTGTTTGACGGTCACCAATGATCAACTCACGCTGACCACGACCGATTGGCACCATGGAGTCAACGGCTTTATAGCCGGTTTGAACAGGCTGATCAACAGATTGACGATCGATAACGCCCGGTGCAATCACTTCAACCGGAGAAAAACCGTCATTGTCGATTTCACCTTTACCGTCGATTGGTTGACCTAATGTATTAACGACTCGGCCTAATAATCCGCGACCGACCGGCACTTCTAAAATACGACCGGTACATTTTACTTCCATTCCTTCTGCTAAATCCGCATAAGGCCCCATCACTACCGCACCGACCGAATCTCTTTCTAAGTTTAATGCAATCGCATAACGATTGCCCGGCAATGCAATCATTTCACCTTGCATTACATCCGTTAAGCCATGGATACGAATAACTCCATCACTTACTGAAACGATTGTCCCTGTACTATGTGCTTCACTGACCACATTGAACTGTGCAATACGTTTTTTAATCAATTCACTAATTTCTGTAGAATTTAGTTGCATTTTCTATTCCTCTTACAAGCACAACTCTTGACTCAAACGGTTTAGCTGACCACGGCTGCTTCCATCAATTACAATATCGCCATAGCGAACGACAACCCCGGCAATTAAAGATTTATCTACTTGAGATACGATACGAACTTTACCGTTAAGTCGTTTAGTCATAGCATCTGTAATTTTCGTTTCTTGCGCTTTAGTGAGTTTAGTTGCGGAAGTAACGATAACTTCCGTAATCGCTTCATGTTCCGCTCTAAATTCAAGAAAAGCTTTTAACACTGAAGGCAAAGCGCCTAAACGCTTATTTTCAGCCATTATTCGAATGAAATTTTGCCCATATTGATCAAGTTGGTCGGCACAAATTGCAATAAAAGTATCCGCAATTTTCGTTGCTGAAAAAGAAGAATCGATTAATTCCGCTACCTCATCATTCTCGGCAACCAATGCAGAAAACTGTAGCATTTCCTGCCATTTATCCAGCTGACCTTGTTCTAAAGCAAAATCAAAAGCTGCTTTAGCATAGGGGCGAGCTACTGTAGTTAATTCTGACATCTGCCCCCCTCAATTATAATTCTGCAACTAGCTTATCAATAATGTCATTGTTTGCCGCAGCATCAACCGTACGACCCACAATTTTCTCCGCACCGGCAACCGCCAATGCAGCCACTTTTTGACGAAGCTCTTCTTGAACACGTTTACGCTCATTCTCAATTTCGGCATAACCCTGTTCAATAATTTTCGCTTTTTCAGCTTCTGCTTCCGCTTGGACAGAATCTAAAATTTCATTGCGACGTTTTGTTGCTAAATCAATGATATGTTGCGCTTCCTCACGAGCTTTAGCGAGTTCTTGCTCGACTAAAACTTTAGTATCAGCTTGTTCTTGCTTGGCTTTCTCAGCACTTGCAAGAGCGTCTGCAATATTTGCCTGACGCATTTCAATCGCTTTAATTAGCGGCGGCCATACATATTTCATGCAGAACCACACAAAAAGTGAGAACGCAATCAGTTGGCCTATTAGTGTTGCATTTAAATTCACAACGCCCTCCTCGAAGTCGGTTAAGTTACCTTAAAGTAACTACGGTTGAGCAAATCCGACTTATTTCAATAAATCAATGAACGGGTTTGCGAAAATGAAAAGTAATGAAATACCTACAGCAATCATTGCAATCGCATCGAGAAGACCTGCAACAATAAACATTTTAGTTTGTAAGCTACTTGCAAGTTCAGGCTGGCGAGCTGAAGACTCTAAGAATTTACCGCCTAAAATAGCAAAACCGATTGCTGTACCAAGTGCAGCAAAAGCAAGTAGAATTGACGCACCAATAATTGTTGCTGTAATTACAGTTTCCATAATGTTCTCCATTAAGATTGAGGAAATTAGCCAAAGGCTAGGGTTAATAAAAAAGTTAAATAAACAAAACAAGCGGTCGGTTTCCCACAAAAATTTGCAAATCAATAACCGCTTATCAATCTATTTTGTTTAGTGATCCGCCTTATTGTAAGCGATACTCAAGTAAACAATCGTTAACATCATAAAGATAAATGCTTGTAACGTAATAATCAAAATGTGGAAAATCGCCCAAGCCAAATGTAACGGTAAACCTAACGCCTGTAACAAGAAGTTATCCGCCATATACATAACGGCAATCAAGATAAAGATTAACTCACCGGCATACATATTACCGAATAAACGGAATGCTAAAGAAATCGGTTTCGCTAACAAGGTTACCATTTCAAGCACAAAGTTCACCGGAATAAACGCCCAGTGGTTAAACGGATGAAGTGTGTACTCTTTAACAAAACCGGAAAAACCTTTCGATTTAATCGTGTAGAAAATAATTAAACAGAACACGCAGATAGCCATACCCAGCGTTGCACTGATATCAGCCGTCGGCACCGCACGTAAATAATCAATACCTAGCATCGCAGCAAATTGGGGCGGGAAGTCAACCGGGATTAAGTCAATGGCATTCATTAAAAACACCCAACAAAATACAGTTATAGCGAGCGGCGCAATAACATCACGAGATCCGTGGAAGTTATCTTTCACCAATCCGTTTACCCACTCAATGATTATTTCAACAAAACATTGAAATTTACCGGGTACGCCTACGGTTGCTTTTTTAGCCGTACGATAAAAGAAAAATAAAAAGACAACCCCCGCTAAAACGGAAAAGAAAAGCGTATCTAAATGCACATTCCAAAAACCGTCACCCGTTGTAAGGAATGATAAATGGTGACTGATATAGTCAGCCGTTGTTTGACCAGCCATAGTTTATCCCTTTGATATTAAAAGAAACTTATTTTGTTCGCAGCCTATATAAAATAGGTAACAAACTATTGAGTAATAACATTAAAAAATACCCGATAAAGAAGAAAACATAGTTAAGTGAAGTATAAAATTTAAATAAGACGACGATCAAAACGATAGTCGCTAACCATTTTAATCCTTCTCCTCGATAGAAATCGGTCATTTTATTCAATGTTAGTGATGTTTTTCGGAAAAACACCCAATAAACAAACAAACAATGGGGAAGAAAACTTGCCATCCCGCCAACAAAGAAAGAAGAAACCGAATCAGCCTTATGCCATAAAGCAGCTCCCGCCGTCAATACGCAGAAGAGAGTGAATTCTATACTCAACGCCTTACGGTAAAGCTGTTTTGTCCGATGGATTACCGCAGACATTCTACCTCTTTGACTCAAACCCAATCAAATAATAAACGATTTTCACGCTGTAAAATAAACGTAAAGTGAAACAATCGAAAACCCTTAAATTATACGCAGATCAGCACCTTATTCCAACACACAAACGCTAGAAAAAATGCGGTTAACTTAACATTTTTATAAAATTTTTTAACATTTGTTTATTTTATAAACAGAAATAACCGACTATAGCGTAAAAATCTATAAATTATTTACACATTTTGCTTTTCTTTATTCAATACAATTAAATGCCTTTCGCCAATTAATTCCGGGACATTCAATTGAATAACCTGCACCAATCCGATTGGCTTTTTTACTTCAGCAAGCTCTTCTTGTTGATATTGCCCTTTTAGCGCATAGAAGCAACCGCTCGCATTCGATAAATGATAGCACCAATCGACCATATCATTCAGCGAAGCAAAAGCACGGCTTAATACGCCGTCAAACTGTTGTTCATGGAATGCTTCAACCCGACTTAATACAGGCGTAACATTGGTGAGTTTTAGCTCACGAATGGCATTTTTGATGAAAGTAATGCGTTTGCCCAAACTGTCTAGCAACACGAACTGTTTATCCGGATTGGCTATTGCAAGAGGAATACCCGGTAAGCCCGGCCCCGTCCCGACATCAATAAACTGTTGACCTTGTAAATATTTGCTCACCACAAGACTGTCCATAATGTGCTTCACCAACATTTCATCGGGATTACGTACGGAGGTGAGGTTATACGCCTTGTTCCATTTATCCAACAATTTGACGAAATCGACCAGTTGTTGTTTCTGCCGATCGGTCAAAGCAATCTCCGCTTGATTTAACAAGCGGTCTAATTTGGCTAACATTTTACAACTCGCCTCTTTTCAGCATGCCTTGTTTTTTCAAACCAACCAACAAAATCGAAATCGCCGCAGGAGTAATGCCTGAAATACGGCTGGCTTGCCCGATAGACACCGGGCGGTGTTGCATTAGCTTCGCACGGACTTCGTTAGACAGGCTTTCCACTTTGTCGTAATCAAATTCAGCCGGAATTTGAGTGTTTTCGTGGCGTTTATGGCGTTCGATCTCTTGTTGTTGATGTTCGATATAGCCTTGATATTTAATCGAAATTTCTACTTGCTCAGCAGCTTCTTTATCGTCAATCGAAGGGGCAAAAGGTTCAATTTGGGTTAAGGCTGCATAAGTCACTTCAGGACGACGGATCAGATCTTCACCACTTGCTTCACGAGCTAACGGGCTGTTTAATAACGCATTCACTTCCGCAAGGTTTGCCATTTGCAAGTGTGCCCAAGTTTGTTTTAAACGCACTTTCTCTTTTTCGATGTTTTCCATCTTCTCGTTAAAACGTGTCCAACGAGCTTCATCAATTAAACCAAATTGATGGGCAATCGGCGTTAAACGGGCATCGGCGTTGTCTTCACGCAACAACAAGCGGTATTCCGCACGGGAAGTAAATACACGGTACGGTTCTTTAGTGCCTAAGGTGCAGAGATCATCTACCAATACGCCGGTGTAAGCTAAATCACGGGTCGGGAACCACGCTTCTTTGCCTTGTACCTGTAAACCGGCGTTAATCCCTGCCAATAAACCTTGTGCCGCCGCTTCTTCGTAGCCCGTTGTGCCGTTAATTTGTCCGGCAAAGAATAAGCCGTCAATCGCTTTGGTTTCAAGGGTCGGCTTCAGATCTCGAGGGTCGAAATAGTCGTACTCAATCGCATAACCCGGTTTGATAATACGGGTGTTTTCCAAGCCTTTCATTGAATTGACGATACCCATCTGTACATCAAACGGCAAACTGGTTGAAATACCGTTCGGATAGACTTCAATGGTGGTTAAGCCTTCTGGTTCAAGGTAGATCTGATGGCTATTACGATCACTAAAACGCATCACTTTATCTTCGATCGATGGACAGTAGCGTGGACCGATCCCTTCGATAACCCCAGTGTACATCGGACTACGATCTAAACTATTGCGGATCAAATCGTGGGTTTGTTCGTTAGTATGAGTGATGTAACACGGAATTTGGCGAGGGTGTTGCTCAACGGATCCCATAAACGACATTACAGGTAACACTTCATCCCCATGCTGTTTTGCCAATACATCAAAATTGATCGTGCGAGCGTCTAAACGTGGCGGTGTACCCGTTTTTAACCGATCCACACGCAAATTAAGATCACGTAAGCGATCAGCCAACATTGTTGCCGCAGGATCGCCAGCACGTCCGCCTGCATAGTTATCTAAACCGATATGGATCTTACCTGCCAAGAAAGTGCCTGCGGTTAAAATCACTGCTTTCGCTTTAAAGGTTAAGCCCATTTTAGTTACTGCACCGACCGCACGATTGTTTTCAACCAAAATATCGACCACTTCTTGTTGGAAAATATCTAAATTCGGTTGATTTTCTAATGCAGTACGCACCGCTTGGCGGTAAAGCACGCGGTCTGCCTGTGCACGAGTGGCTCGAACCGCTGGGCCTTTTGAACTGTTTAACGTACGAAACTGAATCCCGGCTTTGTCCGTGGCGGTTGCCATCAAACCGCCCATCGCATCAATTTCTTTAACCAAATGACCTTTGCCGATCCCGCCAATCGCAGGATTACACGACATTTGTCCTAACGTATCCACATTGTGAGTTAACAGTAGGGTTTTTAAACCCATACGCGCAGGGGCAAGTGCCGCTTCCGTCCCGGCGTGCCCACCGCCGACGACAATTACATCGTATATATCACGATAAATCATGTTATTGCCTTGATAAAAATTCTGTCTATAAACGAAAAGTCGTCTATTCTACCTGAAAAGAACATGATCTGAAAAACGCTTTTACGTTGATCGTAAATACAGATCGGTGAAAAAGATCGTGATCCTATAAAAGAAAAAGATCTTTATATAGATCGTTATTATTGTGATTATAGGTGAACGTCTTTTCTGTGAATAAGTGGAAAAAATATTGTATTTTCAATAAGATAAATGTTGAATAAGGTTGTAATGATCCCGCATGGGATTCGGATCGAATCTGTGTATAACTGGCTAAGTTATCCACAACTAGGATTTTAAACAGAGTTATTCAAGAATAGATCGCAAGATAAATACAGGAAGATCTATAGTTATCCACAGAATAGGGGAGGTTGCTAAATAAACAAGCGGTAGGATTTTGCAAATTTTTTGCATGATCTCACCGCTTGTTAATCGGAAAAAAGAAAAGAAGCGGCTACTGTCCCAATAGTGAAAAGCGTAAAAATGCCACGAAATGATCCGCCCAGTGCATTTCATGGTGGATTTCATTTGCCATGATTTTCAGGCGAACGTTATCTAACGGATGGCCTGTTCGTAGCAAAGCTTGATAATAGTGAAGCGTACAGTCTATATAAGCTTGGTTCATATTGGAAATAAACAGTGAATCAATATCATCTCCTTCATTCGTACCAACTTGAATAAATACCTTGCTCGCACGGTTTAGCGGATGAGTGTGAATAAATTCCATAAAGGCAGGTTCGCTAAACCACGAGGCAAGGGAAAATACGCCTAAATGCCCGAAAACTTCGGGATATTCCGCTCCCATATAGGCAGTGATAATACCGCCCATTGAGCTACCTGCAAGTAGAGTATGATCACGATCACGTTTAGTTCGGTAATGTTGATCAATAAAGGGTTTAACCGTTTCGACTACCCAATGTCCGTATTCCATACCGTAGCCGCCCGCATTTTGGGTTTCAGGGGTAGAGCCTGTGTCTGTCCTCCACGGACCGTATTCGTCAAGACGATCCGAACCGGCATTATCAATCCCGACAACGATCATTTTTGGAAATTCTTTATGGTTTTTGATCGTCGGAATCACTTTCCAAGAATGGCCCGAATAAGATTCTTTGCTATAAAAAATATTTTGCCCGTCATGCATATACAGCACCGGATAATGCCCCGCTTCTTCACGATACCCTTTGGGTAAAAGCACACGGATTCGGCGTGGTTGGTTGAGGTAAGGGACATGCAAATAATGTTCCCGCATTTCTAAGAAATAATATTGAAGAGGATCTCGCATAGTTAAATTTTTTGAGTAAAACAGATAATCGGGCGAAGTATATCACAAACCAGCTTTCCCCTAAAAATTTCCCTATCATTTGCAAAAATCCGTTAAAATCACACCGCTTATCATTATTTAGAGAAAACCAATGTTAAACCAAGTTTCAAACAGTTTGCTGTTACCAAGCGGACTTCAATTATCCGATCTGACGAAAGTGTTAGATCATTTTTCCAGCCGTCAAATCGACTATGCGGATCTCTATTTTCAATTTAGCCAAGATGAAAGTTGGTCGTTAGAAGACAGTATTATCAAAGAAGGCGGTTTTTATATCGACCGTGGTGTCGGCGTGCGTGCGGTATCAGGGGAAAAAACAGGCTTTGCTTATGCCGATCAAATTTCGCTCAGCCAGCTTGAGCAATGTGCAATGGCAGCTCGTAGTATTACGCAAGAAAGCAGTCGGTTGTTGGTAAAACCTTTCAAAGAAACGACCGCTATCAAACGTTATGCCTCGCTCAATCCCCTTGATACCTTAAGTCGTGAGCAGAAAGTTGAACTATTACACTTAGTCGATAAAGTGGCGAGAGCCGAAGATCCCCGTGTCATTCAAGTGAACGCAAATCTGTCCGCCGTATATGAAGAAATGTTAGTGTCCGCAACGGACGGCACGTTGGCAGCGGATATTCGCCCGCTAGTACGTTTATCTATTTCAGTGTTAGTAGAACAGAACGGTAAACGCGAGCGAGGCAGTGCAGGGGCTGGCGGACGTTTTGGCTTGGAATGGTTCTTAGCACCACACCACACAGGCGACAGTCGTGCCGTCTATCTTGCGAAAGAAGCCGTACGACAAGCGGTCGTGAATTTAGGTGCAGTCGCTGCACCAGCCGGTTCAATGCCGATTGTGCTGGGTGCCGGTTGGCCGGGGATCTTACTGCACGAAGCAGTCGGACACGGTTTAGAAGGCGATTTTAACCGCAAAGAATCGTCAATGTTCACAGGCAGAATCGGCGAACTTGTCACATCACCGCTTTGTACCATTGTCGATGATGGCACTGTACCGAATATGCGAGGTTCGATTACCGTTGATGATGAAGGTGTACCTTCACAACGTAATGTATTGATTGAAAACGGGATTTTAAAAGGCTATATGCAAGATAAGCTCAACGCTCGTTTAATGGGCGTTGCCCCAACAGGTAATGGTCGCCGTGAGTCTTATGCCCACTTACCAATGCCCCGTATGACCAACACCTATATGACAGAAGGCAATCACGAGTTCGACGAGATGATCGAGTCCGTGGAATTTGGTTTATACGCTCCCCACTTCAGTGGCGGACAAGTGGACATTACCTCAGGCAAATTTGTATTCTCAACGTCCGAAGCCTATTTAATTGAAAAAGGCAAAATCACCAAACCAGTCACAGGGGCAACCTTAATAGGCAGTGGTATCGAAGCCATGCAACAGGTGTCAATGGTCGGTAAAAAAATGGAGCTGGATTTAGGTATCGGCACTTGTGGTAAAGAAGGACAAAGCGTTCCGGTCGGTGTCGGACAACCGACGGTGAAGTTGGATAAGATTACTGTGGGGGGAAGGGGGTAGTTTTATTCCTAAAACCTAGCACGGCAAGTCGTGCTAGGTTTCAGTGTATTAACTTTATTATGCTATAACTTACCAAGCAAAATTGTCATCATCGAAGTTTCCTTGTGCTGTTTCCGGTGTACATTCAACTCTTGCAATTTCTTTACCCTTACGTTCAACAAAAACACCACTGTTTACGGTATGTTCAATAGAATCAAAATTTACAGTTACATTGTAGAGATATTCACCATTTTGGAAAACCATGACAGCCCAACGCCCTCTACCAATTCCGTCCCATTTACTGGATCGACCAAGTAATTCCGATTTTTTATTTCGGATGGTAATTTCATTTTTGGATGCGGAACCAAATTTATATTCATAGAGATTATTATTTATTCGATTAATTTCTATGTATTTATTATTCTCTGTTTTACAAGAAAAAATAACGTTTGCTTGTGTTGCTTGAGCAAATCCTAGAAATGTAATAAATAAGGTTATTAAGCTCAATTTTTTCATAAAACACCTCTATTTTGAGAAAGAATTATCATAAGTAAATATGATAATTCTATTAGCTAAATAAGCTCAATAGTACAAACTGTTATTTTTCACAAAAAACTTACCGTTTTTTATTGAAAAAACGCTAGAATAAGACGTTTTGAATATGAAGGAAAACAAAATGGCTTGGGTACAAATTCGTTTAAATAGTACAGACAGAGAAGCTGAGAAGATCAGTGATTTTTTAGAAGAGATTGGGGCGGTGTCCGTGACGTTTATGGACAGCCAAGACACACCTATTTTTGAACCGCTGCCGGGAGAAACCCGTCTTTGGGGCAATACCGATGTGGTCGCATTATTTGATGCGGAAACCGATATGAAAGCGATTGTATCGGCATTGGTGGAAAGCAAACTGGTTGCGGTTGATTTTGCACATAAAATTGAGCAAATTGAAGATAAGGATTGGGAGCGGGAATGGATGGATAATTTCCACCCAATGCAATTCGGTAAGCGTTTGTGGATCTGCCCAAGTTGGCGTGAAGTGCCGGATCCGAATGCCGTCAATGTAATGTTAGATCCCGGTTTGGCGTTTGGTACGGGAACGCACCCGACCACCGCACTCTGTTTAGCGTGGTTAGACGGTTTAGACTTAACGGGTAAAACTGTGATTGACTTTGGTTGTGGCTCAGGGATTTTGGCGATCGCCGCCCTTAAATTAGGGGCAAAACAGGCAATTGGTATCGACATCGATCCGCAGGCAATTTTAGCCAGCCGAAATAATGCCGCAGCAAATGGGGTAGCGGATAGATTACAGCTATTTCTTGCCAAAGATCAGCCGAAAGATTTAATTGCGGATGTGGTGGTCGCGAATATTTTAGCGGGGCCGTTAAAAGAGCTTGCGCCACAAATTATCACGCTTGTTAAACCTGACGGGGATTTAGGACTTTCGGGAATTTTGGCTACACAAGCAGAATCGGTTTGTGAAGCCTATCAAGATGCCTTTGTGCTTGATCCTGTGGTGGAAAAAGAAGAGTGGTGTCGCATTACCGGTGTGAAGAAATAAGAATATGGCGGGTAAATCCCGCCGATTCTTTAATGGTTTAACAATTTTTTCACTAATTCCAATACTATCGGCAGTTCCGTATACCCCTCTCTATCCAAAAAATGCCCTCCTGTCGGCAAACGAATATAGTCTGCTTTTAAATGTTTTGCCAAGTCGTCGCTATATTGATACGGTACGACCGTATCATCAAGTGAAGCCACGACATAGGATTTAAACGGTTGGCAGTCGGGTGAAATCGCATACACATTGGAAAAAACGGTTAATTCAGGCAGATTTGGTAGAGGTTGATAAAAACCTGAAACAAACACCGCACCTTTCGGTTTTAAAAAATTTTGCGCTAAAAAGTTAAGCCAAGTGATACAACCTAAGCTGTGTCCGACAACCACCGTCTCGTCATCAATGGTAACGTGTTCTTCCAAATGCCTCAGCCATTTATCCGGATTCGGATGACTAGAATCAGGCATATTCAAGCGATGACATTCCACCCCGATTTTTGCTAATTCCTGTTCTAACCACGGAAACCAATGTTTATCTGCCGATGCGGTATAACCGTGAACAATATAGACTTTTACCATAAAACCTCCTCAATACAAGCGGTCTGATTTTGCCATGAATTTGCAAAAAAAGGCAAAGATCAGACCGCTTGATATGAAATAATTAGTGCAATGTTTTAAGTGCAGAGACGAGTTGTTGATAACGCTGATATTTTTGTTGATAGGCGTCAAAATGATCAGGATTTGGCTGCACTTGACGCATTGCTTGCTGCAATAGTTCTGGGGGATTTTCGCCAGCGGCTTCCATTGCCATCATTGCTGCCCCTAAGCAACCTGTTTCTTCAATATTTGGCACTTCTAATGTCATTCCCGTTAAATCCGCCAGCATTTGTAACCAAATTGACGACTTCGTTGGCCCGCCTGTAACCCGTAGTATTTGAGCATTCGGGAAGCGTTGTAACATGCGGTTGAGATGGTGCATTAAGCTGAACAGTACGCCTTCGTAAATGGCTTGGAGTAGATGAGCTTGTGTATGATGTGCTTGTATTCCATAGAAACCTGCTTGCATACCTAAACCTGCGTTAGAACCATAAAGGAATGGGACAAACAGTACAGAGCTAGCGGCAGGCGCTAGTTCGGCAATCGTTTTATTAATGTGGGCGTAATCTAAATTCCACTGTTTGATAAACCATTCTAAATTACCCGCTGAAGTTGGGCTGGCTTCGTGAACGATAAATTTGCCCGCTTGTGCATAACGTCCGTAAACAAACGGTAAATCTTGGTTTGGATCGATATGGTCTGTGATACCACTGACAACCGACCAAGTACCGAGTACGGCATTGAGTTTGGTTTCATCATCTAACCCTGCACATAATGCGGTAGATACGACGTCAAATAGGCCACCGACCACAGGTGTTCCCACCGCTAAACCACAAAGAGCGGAAGCCTGTTCGGTTACATAACCTGCCACTTGATTTGGGGCGATCACAAGCGGTAATTTATCAATGATTTCTTGCAAACCAAGTATTTCAGCAAGTTGGGAATCGTATTTTCCTTCTGTCATATTGTAGAGATTGGACTCGGAAATATTGGTTTCTTCACAATGTAGTTCACCAGTAAGGCAAAAGCGTAAGTAGTCGTGTGACATTAATACAGAACCGATTTGTGCATAACGTTCCGGTTCGTGTGCTTTTATCCAACGTAAAATGGAGACCGGGTGTCCGGTCCATAAGGTTTGGCGGGTGATTGGGTAGAGTTTTTCCGGTATGCCCTCTTTTTGCCACTGTTTAACGATGTCGATAGCACGTTGGTCGGAAGATAAGATTGCTCTACCTAGTGGTTGTTTATTTTTATCCAGTAAAAACGCACCTTTTCCTTGAGCTGAAATGCCTACTCCTTTAATTGCTGTCGGTTTTACGCCGCTTTTTACAATGGTTTGGCGAATAACATCGGTGCAGACTTGCCAAAGCTGAGGCATATCCCGTTCGGCATAACCTGCTTTTTCGCTGATGACTGCCACATTTTCACGAGCCAATCCGCAGATTTGTCCGTGACGATCAAACAGTGCTGCTTTAATGAAAGTGCCACCGCAATCAATGCCTAGGTAGTAGTTCATTTGAGTTCCTTTTTTATTCTAGTATAAGAAAATTCCCCCTTTGGAAAAAAAGGGGCAAGGGGAATTTCTAACCCCGATGGCGCACGTTTTTAACGTGTGCCGCATACTCTCATCAAATTTGTCTATTACACCCAAATTTTATAATAGGATAGGCACTCGTTACAAACGAGCGCCATCTTATGATTTATTACTTCGCTAACCCATCAATTTTCTCAACTAATTCACTGCCGTTTTTCTCAATAAAGGCTTTGCGAACATCTGCTTCAATGATGGCTTTAAACGGTTTGTTATCCACTTCTTCGATCACTTGAATACCCGCTTTTTGTAATTTAGCGATGATATCTTTTTCATTCTCTAAGTTAAGTTGGCGTTGGTAGTTGCCGGCTTCTTTGGCAGAATCAAGAATCGCTTGTTGTAGTTCAGGAGAGAAGCTATCAAATTTCGCTTTGTTCATGACCACAATTAACGGAGTATAACCGTGATTCGTTAAACTTAAATGTTTTTGTACTTCATAAAGTTTAGCCGACCAGAAAATACCGATTGGGTGTTCTTGTGCATCTACCGCTCGAGTTTCAAGGGCGGTATAAAGCTCGGATAACGGCATTGGTACCGGATTGGCGCCGAGTAACGTAAACGCTTGAATGTACATCGGGTTTTGATTAGTGCGGACTTTTAACCCTTTGATGTCTTCAGGCGATTTAACCGGGTGCTTAGAGTTAGTAAATGAACGGAAGCCCACTTCCCAGAAGGCTAAGCCTTTTAGGCCTTGTGCTTCCAAATCTTTTAATAAGCCTTGACCGATTTCGCCGTCTAACACGGCATAGGCGTGTTCACGGTTTTTAAAGATAAACGGAATATCGATGACGTTTAATTTCGGCTCTAAACCGGAGAAATTCGGTGAACCTGACATTTCAATATCAATAGTCCCGCCACGTACCGCACCGATCATGGTTTGAGCGTTTCCTAAAGTACTATCCGGAAACAAACTCAATTTAATTTCACCCTTACTTTTCTCTTTCAATAAGTCATTGAATTTTTTTGCCGCAGTATGCTGAGTATCGCTACGGGGCGCTTCGTAACCGAAGCGTAAGGTGGTTTCCGCATTCGCAACACCGGTAAACAGGATGGCGCCGGCAATTAAAGCGGTTAAGGTTTTAAGATTAAACAGTTTCATAGTGTTCTCCTTGGGTAAAGAATTAAGGTTGCATCCACGAAAGTGGCGTTAAAATCAATGATGGGAAGAAAACAAAGGCAAATAACAACGCCACCATCATCAACATATATGGCAGAATACCTTTAGCTGCCTGATCAAACGGCAGTTTGGAAACACCGGTAATCACGTTCAGCACATTACCGACAGGCGGGGTAATCAAGCCGATGGAGGTATTTAAGATAAACAGTACGCCGAAATAAACAGGATCGATTCCCGCTTCTTCCACTAACGGCATTAATACCGGGGTGAGGATTAAGACGGTCGGTGTTAAATCCATCACCATCCCGATAATAAACACAGCGATCATAATCACCACAAGCAATAATGTTGGTGAGTCGATGAGCGGTTCGAGTAATTCCGTCATCATCTGCGGTAATTCTGCCACCGTAATTAACCACCCTGTGACATTCGCCGCCGCGACAAGGAACATGACAACCGCAGTCGTTTTTCCTGCATTGAGTAAGACTTTATATAGATCTTTTAACTTGAGTTCACGATAAACAAAGAGCGATACGATCAACGCATAGAATGTCGCAACCGCCCCGGCTTCGGTCGGGGTAAACATACCGGAACGGAAACCGCCGATAATAATCACAGGCAACAACAACGCCCAAATACTGTTTTTGAAGGAAATACAGAGCTCTTGCTTGGTTGCTTTTGAGAAGGTCATTAAATCAAGGCGTTTTGCCTGCCACCACCAAAGTACGGCTAAACAAATCCCCATCATAATACCGGGGAAAATACCCGCTAAGAATAATTTGGTAATAGACACACCGCTGGCAACACCGAAAACAATAAACGGAATGGACGGTGGAATAATCGGGGCGATAATCCCTGCCGTACCGATTAAGCCTGCGGATTTATCGACAGGATAGCCCGTCGTTTTCATCATCGGTAACAACATTGCAGCGACAGCGGCTGTATCGGCTACGGCAGAACCGGAAAGGCTCGCCATAATCATTGCGGCTAAAATTGCGACAAAGCCCAAGCCACCGCGTTTATGTCCGACTAATTTCATCGGCAGATCAATAATCCGCTTGGATAGCCCGCCCTCATTCATAATTTCACCGGCAAGAATAAAGAACGGAATTGCCATTAACGAGAAGCTGTCCGCACCGCTGACAATTTGTTGAGCAAGAATTTGTGCGTCAAACAGATCAAGATGTAGCATTAACGCAACACCGCAGATCAACAAGGCAAATGCGACCGGAATGCCTAAAATAATCGCCCCCAATAATACGGAAAGGAAAATTACCACGGTCATTTGTCTTCTCCTTTAACTAGTATTGCAACGGTTGACACAAGTCGTGCCGCAATAAGTATTGCGATTAACACGCCTGACACCACGGCAGCAAGATAGGTTACCCCGGTCGGAATTTCAGAAATCGGCGATAAATTATTGATATTTAATTGAAATTGAGTCCAACCACCCTGTACGATTAAATAGCAACAGAACAGCATAATGCTATCGGTAAACAGGCGGAGGATATGGCGTTTCAACGGGGAAAGTTTGTCGGTAAGCATAGTGACGCTGACATGTTGATTATCGCTAAAGGCAAGAACCGCCCCTAAGAAGGTAAGCCACACAAACAAATAACGGGACACTTCTTCCGTGACGTTAATGCTGCTATTAAAACCATAGCGCAGCACCACATTTAAAAAAACCAAGCAAGCCATTGTCGCTAAAATAAGCACGACGAGAAACTCCAAGGCTTTGCCGGCGTAAAGGGCTAAGGATTTCATATTACACCTCAAGTTCGCTGATTGCGATTTTGACGACAATTTTGCAAATAATCCAAGGCAAACCGAATGGCTTTCGGATATTGGCTTTTGTTTACTTTGGAAATGTGACCGAAGAACATGTTGCTCTCCTTTATGAAAAGAATTTGGAATCAACGAAGAATCACTCATTTCACATAGTAAAATGATATTTCGTAAATTAAACCTAAATAGGTTAAAAGTCAATTAAGGATGAAAAAATATATCTTTTATAAATCAATAAGTTATTTGTAATTTTCTTATTTTGTGAAGGAGATCTCATTTTTAGAATGAAATTCCACAATACGGAATAGAGAGTAAAGGAAGAGGAAAAAGAAATTTTGAAGGCAGGTAAACCCTGCCTTCATTGTTTGGTTTTCTATCTGACTATTTCAATCCGATAATTTCCCAACGGTTATGAGATAAGCCATCGATTTTGCCTTGTTTCACATTGGTGATGTAATCAATCAACATATTTTGAATCGTGCCAGCTTCTTGACCCATTGCGACTTTAGATTCCCAAACCACAGGGATTTTTTGACCTTCAAAAATACCGCCTTTTTTAGTTAATTGACCAAAACGATAAGAGTTCATACCCACTTTGAGTTTCATCTCATCGGTCACTTTGCGTCCGTCCGCAAGGGTTAAATCTACGATTTTGCTACCGCTTGGGTTGCGTAAATCAATTTTATAACTTACACCGCCGAATAAGTCGAAAGTCACATATTTTGATTTGCCACGCACGTCATTATAACGGTAGTTGGTATCGCCCAGTTGGATCGTATCAAAGTAATCCGCTGACCATTCCATATATTGTTTGAGCTGTTTACCCGTCATTTCGTATACAGACACGTCACCACCTGCATAGCGATAGTTGTAGATAATGTCTTTTTTCTTAATATCGCCTTTATCTAAACGCACCGTTTCATAGTCAAAGGCAAACGATACTACGTCCGCTTTGCTGTAATATTGTTGCACATCGTGAATGAGTGATGACATTCCCGTATCTTTTGAGAACGCAATAGATACGCCGTGATTTTTGCCTTGTGGGATCATATCGTTTGCAACTTGACCGATCACCACGTTATTTAAACGACGGAGTTCTTCGTGATACGGTTTATAGATTTCCACGATTTTTGGATCAGATTCCAATTTATTCACAGGCACGGTTTTTGCAGATTTTGACAGCAATTTGACCGCTTGTTTATCGTCCACATCAAAGGTTAAATCCACTTCTGATACAACCGTGCCATAGCGGTGTGGCTCGGTGATTAAGGTATTTTTGATGGTTTCGCTCGGTACGTTTTTATGCATATGCCCTGCGATAATCACATCAATGCCGTCCACCGTATTCACTAAATCCGCCACGCCCGTGTCTGCAATGTTGTTCTCGTTTTCAATGCCCATATGTGCAATAACGATAATCGCATCAACGCCTTTCGTTTTTAAGTCAGCGATTTGAGCTTTGGTTTCTTCGATTGGAGAAGTAAATTTCATATTATCGAGATAACCGGTGTCCTTCTCAAAGATCGCTGACATCGGCGTAGTTAAGCCGATAATCCCAAGTTTTACCCCGTCTTTTTCAATGATAGTCGTTGGATCAAGATAACGTTTACCGTCTTTGTGATAGAAGTTTGCGGTGATTTTTTTCGCCTGCATATCTTCTAAAATGGCATCTAACGCTGGCATACCGAAGTTAAATTCGTGATTACCTAAAACGAAAATGTCGTAATTCATCGCATTTAATACTTTTGGAATTGGGTTATCTTTGGCGTACTCTGGAGTTTTAGCAAAGACTTCAACTTGGTTGTCTTGAATCGCATCGCCCACTTCAACTAACAATACATTTTTGTTATTTTTACGCACGTCATTTACATAGGTTGCAATTTGCGCATAAGAGCCTGAACGATCTTCCACATCCGCACCATAGCTCCACGGCACAACACGCCCGTGAACGTCCGATGTCCCTAAAATTTTAATGTTTACTTCTTTGGCAACCGCAACGCTCACCGCCGATAACATAAAAAGAGTACCTAATAGTTTTTTCATTGTTTTTATCCTTATAAGGTTGAAGTAAAAGAGGGAAGCCATTCTTCCGCACTGCCGTCGTGGTCAAAATTATTTACCACATCAATGCGTAGAGATTCGCATACTTGTGTCGCTCCTTTAGCCGTTAAGCTTTGTTCGACAATATTAACCGCATTGCAAAAGGTATCATAATCGGAGCTGCCCAAGCCGATTACGGAAAATTTCATTTGGCTAAAATCAAGATCGCTCTCGTCAATCTGTTGGAAAAGCGGTTGAATATTTTCAGGCAGTTCGCCCGCACCGTGTGTGGATGTGACGACTAACAGGGAAGTTTGATGTTGAATATCGGCTAATTCGGCTTGGTTAAACAGCTCAACCTGATAGCCTTGTTCGGTGAGTACATCATTGAGGTGATCGGCGACATACTCCGCACCGCCTAAGGTGCTACCGGTGATGATACAAATAGATTTCGACATAGCATACTCATATTGTAAAAAAATCGACTTATTCTAGAAGAATTGTTATAAAGAATAAACCAGTTTTACATCAAGGAAAGAGAATATGAGCCGTATTACATTGTTAACCCCCAATAAAACACATCAAGCAGAAGTGATGGCATATCGACAGGCTTTTTCAAATCACGCTATTGATGGCGGAGCAATGTTAGAGAAATTTGATGATTTCTCTCAATGGCTGGATTATTTAGCACAACCTGAAGGCTATTTGACCCCTTGGGGATTTAACAAGGTGCAAGATTCGACCTATCTTGCGTGGCATACACAATTAAATCGAGTGGTTGGAATAATTAATATCCGCCATAATCTCAATAACGACTACCTGCGACAATTTGGCGGACATATCGGTTATTCCGTACATCCGGACTTTCGCAAGCAAGGTTATGGCTCGGAAATGTTGACATTAGCGTTAGCAAAGGTAAAAACGCTAGGCTTAGATAAAGTGCTGATTACCTGTGAAGAAAGTAATGTAGGCTCTGAAAAGGTGATTTTAAATAACGGTGGAAAGTTTGAGGCTATCGTTGAGTTCAATCAAGTTAAAAGAGTGAAACGGTTTTGGGTTGATGTGTTGTCATGCGATATGGCAAACGCCGACGCAAGCAAAGCGTGTTCTGATGTGTGAACTTACAAGCGGTTTGATGTTGTCGACAATTTGCAAAATTCGACGGAAATCAGACCGCTTGTATCAGTGCGTTATGCCCAATATTTATCAATTTCGGCACGAATCGCTTCAGCAGTTGCTTTGCCTTTTTCACCGACTAACGCACGTCCGGCAATGAAAGCTTTGGCGTTTTTCACCTCTTTAAAGAGATGAATCTCTTCCGGCACGATACCGCCGGTGATGGATAATTCCAACCCTTTGGCAGAGAGTTGTTTCATCAGCTCAATGTCTTCCGCCGTCCAGCCTTTACCCGCCAATTCCGCATCGCGCGAGCGGTGGTAAATCGCTTGTTTGACCCCTAAATCAACCCACTCCTGCGCATCTTTTTCAACCGTCCAGTTACCGTAAATTTCGATTTGAATCTCTTTTTTCACTTTTAATTCAGGGTGAGCGGCGTTAAAGTCATCCGCTACTTTTTTGCACGCAGCTTTGGTGGCAGGGTGAGCCGCGGCGGAAACGGTCAGCCAGTCCGCTCCCGCTTCAAATGCCATTTTAGCGAGGATGGCACCGCCGTCGGTCGTTTTTAAATCGCAGACGATAATGTGGTTCGGGTGTAATGCACGTAAAGTGGAAACGGCTTTCATGCCTTCCGCACAAGCTAAGATCGTGCCGCATTCGATAATATCGACGACATCTTCCGCTTGTTTGGCATCAGCCACCGCTTTTTCAAGGCTTAACGAATCAAGGGCAATTTGGAGAAGGGGTTTTGACATAATATGTTCCTTTTGAATATTTGAAAATGAGCGAATACAAGCGGTGAGATGTTAGAAAAAATTTGCAAAAAATCATGCTGATCGCACCGCTTGAAAATGGGGTTAACCATTCAATGCCGCGTCAATTACCGCATAAACGTCGTCTGCGGTTTTACAACGGCGGATTTTGTCTAAATCCACACCGGTTTCACTGTCAGGATCGTCAAGCACTTGGGTGATTTCCATTAACCCTTGCATATGTTGATCCGAATCACTGCCGGCAAGGGCGATGAGGACATCCACCGGATCGTCTTCGCCTTCAAAATAAATCGGTGCCGCTAAGGTGACTAAGGAAAATGCCGTGCGTTTTACACCGTCTTCCGGACGGGCGTGTGGCATTGCCAACCCTGGTGCTAAAATGATGTACGGCCCCATTTCATTAATACATTTGATGATGGTGTCGTAGTAACGGGCTTCTACCGCACCCGATTGGATCAGCGGGTCGACGGCGATTTTAATGGCTTCTTGCCATGTTGCGGCGGTTTGATGTAATCGAATCGAATCGTTGTCAATTAAAGATTGTTTTAAATTCATTGTGATACCTCTCTTATTTCATTTTCCCCTTCCGTACAATCGGAAGGGGATTGACTTTGTTACTTAGCATTATGTTTATTGATTAACTCGACCAGTTCATCACCGAATGAGTTTGGATTCAACATATTTTTCACGCCTAAGAATGCTTTACCTTCAGGTACATCAATTTCAGCCGCTAAGTGTTGAGATGAAACGATAATATCCACTTCGTTTAATTTGCCTTTGTAATCGGTAACCGCACAGGAGTCCATGATATTCGGGATACCGCGTTTGTCCAAGTAGCCTTTGATCTTCATTTTCATCATCATGGACGAACCTTGACCGGAACCGCATACCGCTAAGATACGAACCGGTTTTGCTCCGCTTTGAGCTACAACGGTTTCGGCTTTTTCTTCTACGTTGCTTTCTGCTTTTACTTCATCTAAGCCGTAACCGTCTAATTGTTCAAGGGTTAAACCTTTCGCCGCCGCTTCCGCTTCTTCGGCACGTAAGGTACGGGAGGCAAAGAACATATAGACCATCGCTAGCGCAACAATGATGAAGAAGAAGCCCGGTACGCTGATAATACCTTGTAAGATTGGCGGGAAGAATAACGCCCAGTCCGCCATACCCATCCAACCGTTGAAGGTGGTACCTTGGCTTGCGAGCATTTGAATTACCCAAGCGGAACCTAATACTTCGATGATACCCATCACGAAACAGATCTTCATCACCGCTTTCCAGCCGCCGAATTGGTTGGCGAATACGCCGATAGTGGCGTTAGAGAAGAACATTGGGATAAAGCCCGGGATGATTAAAATCGGAGAGTTAAAACCTAATAAGATACCGACCGCAACGAACTGACCGATAGCACCCCACATAAAACCGAATACCATGGCGTTCGGTGAAAAGGCATAGATTGCCGCACAGTCGATGGCAAGTACGGAGTTCGGAATTAAGCGCTCGGAAATCCCTTTGAAGGCTTCTGAAAGTTCAGCGACGAACATACGTACGCCGGTGACGATAATTTGAATCGCAACGGCAAATTTCAAGCCCATTTCAAGGATATACATAATCCAGTGGGTTTTGCCCGCCATTTGTTGCAAATTATCCAAACCGAAGGAAAGTAAGATGATCCCGAAGAAGATGGTCATCACTAACGCGGTGGCAGAGATACTGTCGTGGAAAATGTGTAACCATTTCGGCAAGTTCATGTGATCGACCGAATCGTTTTTATCCCCGAGTTTCGGTGCAAGTTTTACCGCAATCCAAGAGGCGATTTGTTGTTGGTGACCGATGGAGAAACCTGCACCGCCCGTTACCGCTTGGGTCGGCTTATACATAATGTTAGAAGAAATACCCCAGTAGAGCGCCATTAACACGGAAGTGTAGATAATGGTTTCCCACATGGATGCGCCGATGATCATATAGAACACCGCTACAAGACCGGCTTGTTGGAACATAATGTGTCCCGTCAACATGATAGTACGAATACCGGTGAATTTTCTAAATACCACTAATAAGATATTTAATAATAATGCACCGATCACCGCATAACCGACCCAAGCATAATTATCCGCCATGGTTTGAATGGTGGCTTGCATACTGGTGTAAGGATCGATGACCGCACCGGTCAGATTGTGGAATTTGGATAATCCTTCGATAACCGGTTTAAAGTTGGTTACCAAGAAACCGGAACCTGCTTGCACGATCATAAAGCCGACAATGGTTTTGATGGTGCCTTTAATGACGGTGGTGGTGTCTTTTTTCAGAAGAATGTAACCCAAGCAGGCTACGATACCTAGCAAGAAGGGCGCTTTATTTAACACCTGATCTTTTAAAAAGAGCAGGATATCGGTGAGCATTTCCATAAGAGTACCTCTTATTATTACGTGTGTATTGGATAAATGAGGCTCAACTGAACAGCGGTTGAGAATGTCGATTTCCTAAAAGACGGAATTCAATGAATAAATGATAACAGCTCTCAAGGATTACAAAAGATTATTTTTGATTATTTGTGAACAATGTCACAAAATTTTTATCATTTTTGGTGTAATGGTGATTTTCCGGTTAACTTAGGTAAAATATGGATAACGCCATAAAAATAAGAAAAGTTATTGAATTAAAAGTTATTTTTATAAAAAAGAGAAGTAGATCACAAAAAATGAAAAAAAAGCTTTTCTAATTAATTGTGATTATATATGATTGTTTTTGATTATTTATACCTTCCTGACCTTGACTAAATAGGAGCAAACAATGAGCAAAATTTCAGAAATCACCCGTGAAAGCTGGATTCTTTCTACTTTCCCTGAATGGGGTACTTGGCTAAACGAAGAGATTGAAAACGAAGTGGTGCCGGAAGGCAACTTTGCCATGTGGTGGCTTGGCTGTGTGGGCGTATGGATTAAAACCCCGGCAGGCGCAAACATTTGTATGGACTTATGGTGCGGTCGCGGTAAAAGCACCAAGAAAGTCAAAGATATGGTGCGCGGTCACCAAATGGCAAATATGGCGGGTGTACGTAAATTACAACCTAACTTACGCGCGCAACCGATGGTATTAGATCCGTTTGCAATCAATGAAGTGGATTTCATTCTTGCTTCGCACTACCACAGTGACCATATTGATGTGAATGTGGCGGCGGCTATCGTGAACAATCCGAAATTAGATCATGTGAAATTCGTCGGTCCGTGGCATTGTGCCGAACTTTGGAAAAAGTGGGGCGTTCCGGAAGAGCGTATTATCATTGTCAAACCGGGCGATGTGGTCAAATTAAAAGACGTTGAAATTCACGCATTAGATTCGTTCGACCGTACCTGTTTGGTGACGTTACCGGTTGAAGGTGCGGAAGCGCAAGGTGGAGAATTAGCCGGACTTTGCCCGTCCGATGAAGAAATGGGTCGTAAAGCGGTGAACTATGTGTTCAAAACCCCGGGCGGCAATATCTATCACGGCGCAGACTCCCACTATTCCATCCAATTCGCCAAACACGGTAAACAATTTGACATCGATGTGGCATTAAACAACTACGGTGAAAACCCGGTCGGTATCGCCGATAAAATGACTTCCGTCGATTTACTCCGTATGGCGGAATGCTTACGTTGTAAAGTCATTATCCCGGTTCACCACGACATCTGGACAAACTTTATGGCAAGTACGCAAGAAATTATTGAATTATGGCGTATGCGTAAAGACCGCTTGCAGTACAAATTCCACCCGTTCATTTGGGAAGTCGGTGGTAAATATGTGTATCCGCAAGACAAAGATTTAATTGAGTACCATCACCCGCGCGGTTTTGACGATTGCTTCGAACAAGAACCGAATATTCAATTTAAATCCATGCTGTAATCATTTAAACTGCCACCTTGTTTAAGACGCAAGGTGGCAAAGTTCATTATTGCATCGAAAAATGAAAATAAGGGAAAGGTAATGAACGAAAATTATCGGCACAGGCAGCTGTTAAATGTATTGGAAGAGCGTAAAGTGCTGTCCACTACGGAGATCATTGAATTATTGGATATTTCACCGGCAACCGCCCGCCGGGATATCAGCAAGTTGAACGAACAAGGGTTGTTAAGAAAAGTCCGAAACGGTGCCGAAGCAATCGTCAGGGAAATATCCGCGCATAAAAAAGAGTCCGTCAACAATATAGACGAAAAACAACGCATTGCCGAAGCGGCCAGTAAATTATGCAGAGACGGTGACAGCGTCGTACTGACCTGCGGTTCCACCATGTTAATGTTAGGCAGCCATTTGTGCGGCAGACATTTGCAAATTATGACGAATTACTTACCGCTTGCAAATCACCTGATTGAACACAACCACGATGATTTGGTGATTATGGGCGGGCAATATAATAAAAATAAAGCCATCACGTTATCACTGAGCCCCCAAAATGAAACCGGTTACGCGGCAAATATTATGTTTACCAGTGGCAAAGGGTTTACCGAAGAAGGGTTATACAAAACCGATATGATCATCGCCCACTCGGAAAATCAAATGTCGTCCAAAGCGGAAAAATATGTTGTCCTGTTAGACAGTACAAAGTTGGGCAAACGTGTAGGTATGCTGTTCAGTGAACTCAACAAAATTGATATTTTAATTACCGGTTCTGAAGCTGATCCTGACATTATTCAACAGCTCAGAGCAAAAGGGCTGGAAGTCATTTTGGCTTAGAAATCCCCCCTTCCCCCCTTTTTCAAAGGGGGGATTTAAAAACAGGAGCAACCCGTGAGAAAACATAAATTAGGTATCTATGAAAAAGCCTTGCCGAAAAATATCAGCTGGCAAGACAGACTATCTATCGCCAAAACCTGTGGTTTTGACTTTGTCGAAATTTCCGTGGACGAAACTGATGAACGTTTGGCTCGTCTTGATTGGACAAAAGAAGAGCGTATTGAACTAGTCAAAGCGATCATCAACACCGGCGTAACCATTCCGTCAATGTGCCTATCCGGACATCGACGCTTTCCGTTTGGTAGCCGTGATGAAGCTACTCGCCAAAAAGCCTATGAAATTATGGAAAAGGCAATTCAATTAGCGGTAGATCTCGGCATTCGCACCATTCAACTTGCCGGCTATGATGTCTATTATGAAGAGCAAGACGAAGGCACTATCCAACGTTTCCAAGAAGGGCTAGAGTGGGCGGTTGAGTTAGCGGCAAGCAATCAAGTGACGATTGCGGTTGAAATTATGGATACCCAATTCATGAGTTCGATTTCCCGTTGGAAAAAATGGGACGAGATCATCAAATCGCCGTGGTTTACCGTTTACCCAGATTTAGGCAATCTCTCGGCGTGGAACGATAATGTTGCCGAAGAACTTAAACTCGGTATCGACAAAATCTCGGCTATTCACTTAAAAGATACCTACAAAGTCACTGAAACCTGCAAAGGTCAATTCCGTGATGTACCGTTTGGTGATGGTTGCGTGGATTTTGTGGCTTGCTTCAAAACCCTTGCAGAATTGAATTATCGTGGTGCGTTTTTAATTGAAATGTGGACAGAAAAAGCGGAAGAGCCGATTGCTGAGATCATCAATGCTCGCCGTTGGATTGAACAAAAAATGAAAGAAGGGGGCTTCGAATGTTAAAAGAATTGCGTGAACGTGTTTTAAAAGCAAATTTGGAATTACCAAAATATAAATTGGTCACATTCACTTGGGGTAACGTGAGTGAAATCGACCGCGAGTCTGGTTTAGTTGCCATTAAACCGTCCGGCGTAGATTATGATGTCATGACGGCTGATGACATTGTGATTGTCGATTTACAAGGCAATCGTGTTTGGGGAACGAAAAAACCCTCTTCAGATACCCCGACACACTTAGAACTTTACCGTCAATTCCCTGAAATTGGCGGCGTGGTTCACACACATTCTCGTCACGCAACCGCTTGGGCGCAGGCAGGGGAAGATATTTTGGCACTTGGTACAACACAAGGCGACTATTTCTACGGTTCAGTCCCTTGCACACGCCGTATGACCCCGGAAGAAATTGCAGGCGAATATGAGTTGGAAACCGGTAAAGTAATCGTGGAAACCTTCCGCAAACGCAATATTGAACCATCCATGGTACCGGGCGTATTGGTTCACTCTCACGGTCCTTTCACTTGGGGTAAAGACGCCTTTGATGCGGTACACAATTCGGTGGTATTGGAAGAAGTCGCCTATATGAATTTTGTCAGCCATCAAATCCGCCCGAATATCGGTTCAATGCAACAAGAGCTGTTAGATAAGCATTACTTACGCAAACACGGTAAGAATGCGTATTACGGGCAGTAAAAAAACAGAACAGGGAGCAAAAGCTCCCTGTTTTTTATGGTGATACAAGCGGTACGATTTGGTAAATTTTTTGCAAAATCCGACCGCTTGTACGGCATTAATAATCTTTCACCTCAAATTCTTTTTGCAGTTTTTCGATATTGTCGATGGACTCAAAGTCGTTAAAGTCGATCGCTTGGTTTAGGGTTTTGTTGGTGCCGATAGCTTGGCTGGCAAATACAAAGCCGTTTTGTTCCATCACGGCGTGTTGGTAAAACGCAATGATGTCTCGCGGCTTCAGTTGTTTAATCCGCTCAATAATTTGCGTTTTACGATCAAATTTGCGGTTGCCTCGGATAAAATCCACCGTAAATTCATTGAACTCCTGAGCGAGCGATTCCGGTTTATGTTGCAACACGTCCAGTAAGCTGCTGCGGTATTTTTCAAATTCATCCGCCGGCATCGCTTTCAGCTTCGATAAAGTATCCGCAAAGAAGCGTTCATTGTGTTTCATGATGGTTTGGGTGGAGGCGCTCGGACTTTGGACGAGAAACTGAAGACCGGCGGTTTTTCCGATACGGGTATTTGTCGCATGAACGACATAGCCCAGCTGTTTATCGGTACGTAAGTCATCAAAATACCAGCGGGAAATCATATCTTTGAGCAGCATGGAACGACTGATACCGTCCAGCTCCTCATAGCCTTTCGGAAAATACGCTAAGGCCAAAGCGTTGTCTTCATGCGGAATGTGTTTAATGTAATTTAGTTTACGGCTGCTTTGGTTGATATCAAGATAACGACCGTAGTCCAAGGTTGAATTGCCGTTTTTTACTATCGTTTCCAACTCGCCCGCCAATTGTTTGACTTGAGCGTCGGAGAAATTCCCCACGGATAACACGCTCAATCCGGTTGCCTGCGTCAACAGCTTTTCTCGCAGCTGTCGGATGTCGTTCAGCGTAATCTGTTCGAGGATCTGACGTTTATGCGCCGATTCAAAATAAGGGTAAGAGGAAAAATGAGTCATAGCACTGCTTGCCTGACGCAAAGCGCTTTCTTTTTCCTGACGATCCAGCATTTCCGAATAACGTTGTTTGGCTTGAGCCAGCATCGCTTCACTTAATTCAAAGCGGCTGAATTGTGTAACCATATCTTTCAGCAGTTTAGACAGATTTTGCGTATAGCCTTCCGCACCGATGGCAATACCGTTATCGCCGACGGCTAATTGGGCGGAAATACCGGCCACGGAGGCTTGGAAGTTGAGTTTGGTTTGTGAAAGCTCATCCATATACCCCAGTAAAACCGCGGTAACGCTCGGTTTCAACTCGTCGGTTGGCGGTGAGATAGTAAAGCCTAAACTGAGTTTGGCTTTCGGTTCGCCACCGAAATAATGACTTGGCATGGCATAGATTTCCGTACCGGCTTGTTGCTCGATTAATTGCGGCATTTGACGGGTTTTATCCGTCTCGTTTAATGAAAAGTCCGTGGCAAAATACGGATTCATTTCAGGCAGCTTGATCGTCGGATTTTGACTGAAATCCAACCACCGCGCTTTCTGCTCGGGAGTTACGCGGGCAATCGAGTAAGGCGCTTCAAAATAACGGGTTTTTTTATCGGTTTGAGCCTTGTCGCTGACCAACAATATGCGTGCATTCTCCAAGGTCATGAGCGCTAATTTGGCGTGAATAGCCTGTTCATCCATACTTTCAACGCTATAACTGTGGTCAATGATATTTTCCAACGGATACATCAGCATGCTACTGACTAACCCCGCCACATAATTACCGTCTTTCTCTTCTTGCAGATGTTGAAATTCTTGATTGAGACTCTCTTTTAATTCATTGAAATAACTGACTTGTACACCGGCTTTTTTCATTTCGGCGATTTGTTGGAAAACCAGTGAAATAATCTTATCTTTTTCCGCTAAGCCTTTATCGGTTAACTCAATATAAAACTCGAAACTGCCACGATTACGGCTGACATCGGCGGAAGACTCCGCATGAATACCGCTATCGGATAAACCTTGTTTAATCAAATAGTCGGATAAGGTTCCTTCGGTATTATTACCGAACATGTAGGCTAGATATTTTCCCGTTTTATGTTTGAATTGTGCTTTATCTTCCGGCATGTCAAATGAAATCACTAACATCTTACTCGGTTTTACCGGTTTATAAGAGAGGATGACACTTTTATCTTCATCTCGGAAAAACGGTACGTCGACCGTCGGTGCCGAAATTCGTTTGTTTTCCACTTTACCGAGTGTCTGTTCCGCCAATTTCGCCAGTTTTTCTATCGGTTGGTTGGAATACAAGACGGCTTTCATAATATTGGCGGAATAATATTGGCGATAAAATGCCCATAATTCGTCTTGGAGTTTGCTGTTTTCTTTATCGGATAAGGTTTTATTATTTCCGACGGCAAATTTGGTTATCGGGTGGGCGGGATTGGCGGTAGCCAAATTAATGTCATGCATTAAATAACCGTCATTGGATTTTGCCCGTACCATTTCGGCGTTAACGGCGTTGACTTCTTTTTTTGCATTGGTTTCCGACAATAACGGCTGGGCAAAGGCATCGGCAAGGCGGGCGACGGCTTCATCAAAGGCATTATTATTCACTTCTAAAAAGTAAACCGTATGATCTTGGGCGGTATAGGCATTATTATAGCCGCCGTTCTTGGTAAGAAAGCCGTCTAAGCTGTTCGTTTCGGGGAAAGCCTTGGAGCCCATTAAAATCATATGTTCCAAATAGTGCGCCAGACCTTGTTGGGCGATCGGATCTTCCATCGAGCCGACCGGCAAACCGACGGACATCAACGATTTATTTGCTTTTTCATCCGAAATCAGCAAAACTTCCATGCCGTTGGTTAATTTGATTGCTTGGTATATTGCCTTGTCCGCCGGACTTTTGTTAATAGCGTTTTTGATGAGCTCAAAGCCTTGTTGCGCTTGTACAACCGTATTACTAGCGGTCTGTTCCGACGAATTTTTTGCAAAAACGAGCGGTGTTTGTATGAGGGCGGCGGTGAGTACCGCTTGTAGGGTATAAATCAGCAGTGATTTTTTCATTCGTTATTCTCCTTCATCTGATGAATCATTAACTCAAACCAATTTAATGTGCGCCGGTGGATATCATCAAAAGGCAGTGTCGGGGTTTGAGCCATAACACGTTGTAGATAAACATTATGATAAGATTCGACAGCCTTTTGACATAACTCCGCACCTGAAGTTTCCGCCGAATGTTGTCGGATATAATCCTTTAAATCGTTAGTGATTGCCCACGTCAATTCGTTAAAATTGCTCAAATAATCTCGGAGATATTGCGTGAGCAACGCTTCGGCTTCAGCTTGCGTAATGCCGTTGAAACTCAGCGTTTTTACCGTATCGCCTTGACGGTAATAAAAACGAATTTGTTTCACGTCATGATTGTCCGTTGCCGCCAAGATGACATGATACAGCCAAATGCGGATCATATCCCGGTCACGCAAATCACCGACCCGCCATAAGACAATCTCCTCATCAAAACGATTCGGAAGATGGCCGATTAATCGAATGTTCCGTTCACCAATGTGGAAAACCCGATCAATTTCGAGCAACTCGCTCGCTCGAGTGAGATATTCCGCCAATCGATTGTGCAGTGCTTCAATGGAATGTGATAACGCGGATTGGGTCAGATCGGCGAAGTGACAAGCGGGTAGATTGCCGGCTAATTTTTCATGACGGAAAAACGCATCGCGATCTTGGGGTTTTACGTGAATCAAGCGATCGAGCAATTGATAACGTTCGAGAGGAGATAACGTAAACACTTCCGCTTCGCTAAGCGTTTCATCATCCTGTTCGAATCGAACACCCAAATGATGTTGAAAGAAAAAGCGTATCGGATCTTGCAGATACGCGATCAAATCGGCAAGCTCGATTTCATCGGGTAACTCCGCCTCCGAGCGGGCGAGCGGCGTTAAAAAAGGCGGTAACGCTTTTTTCTGTGATTTTGCCGCCAGCCATTCACGGTCGTAAGAGATGTTACCTGCGGTAAAATTCTTCGGGCTGAACGCCGTCATCGGATGATGGTGTACTAACGTGTCGGCAGCTGAATTCAAGTTTGCTTGAATATAATCGTTCAGTTGTGAAACTAAAATCGACGGCAATTTGGTTTGATTGTCGGTTAACGATTGACCAATATAGCTGATATACAGCATTTGTTGCGCCGACAACACCGCTTCCAAAAACAGATAACGGTCATCGTCTCGCCGTGCACGATCGCCTTTTTGCGGTGCATAGTGCATTAAATCGAAGCTGTTGACGGCATGCTGGCGGGGGAATTCCCCTTCGTTCATACCTAATAAACAGACTACGTTAAACGGAATCGCCCGCATCGGTAATAACGTACAGAAATTCACTTTGCCCATTAAAAAATGGAGATTGCTGCGCTGTTCGCTCAGCTGTCGTTCAAGCAGTTGAGCGATGACGCTCACTTCCAACGCCTCACTAAAATGCGCTTGGCGGATATGTTCGATAGTGCTCTCAACGGCTTGATGTAAGTGAATTAAGGTACCCGCACTGTCCTCGTCTTCCCGATATAGTCGGTTGATCAATGTCGTCAGTGCTTGTTGCCATTTTTCGACGGGTTGAGGGTTAGCAAGGAAGGCGATCCAAGCGGTCAGATCTTGTAAAAATTTTGCAAGATGGCCGGATTGTTCGGCGGCAAGCCCGTAACTTTCATTAAATGCCAGCACGTCCTGCCAAGGACCGTTTTCAGCGGTTAACGCGGTACCGAGTAGTAAACGGTTGAGCCCGTTTTCCCACGAGGTATAGTTATCCCATAACGGGTTTTGCGTGTGTAATCCGGCACGGACACCGGCGGCGTTTATCCATTCTCTAAGAGTGAAGAGACTCTCTTCGGTCAGTCGGTATTGTTCTCGAATTGCACGGGTATCGAATAAGTCCAACACATCTTCTACGGTAAATTTACGTTCAGTGACGGATAATAAATGCAAAAAACTGGCGACGATCGGATCGACATAACTGATTTTTTGGTCCGATAAGGTAAACGGAATAAAACGTGCATCATGGCGCGGGTAGCGGGAAAATACGGCGTGAATATAAGGCGCATAGTCGTCAATGTCCGGAGACATGACAATCACGTCTGTCGGCGACAGCGTCGGATCTTGCTCAAACCGTTGTAATAAACGGTTATGCAGAACTTCGACTTCGCGCATTTTGCTGTGGCAGACGTGAAATTGGACGGAATGATCCGTCGGTGCCTGTGTAAAAACAGTGTGCTGTTCGAAACGGAAAATCGCACGTTTTATTTGGGTAAGCAGGGTCGGGTTCTCCGTGGCGAAATCATCGTAATAGTTGATTTCATGAGGTTCCAGCTCGGTTAACAACGCTAAAAACTCTTTACCTTGTTTGCCCCATGTGGTCAGTAGCGGGTTGCCTTGCTGCTCCAACAGTGCATCCAATTCATCGGTGGAAAGATGTTGGTGTAACGCCAATTTTTCCAATGCTTTTTCTTCGCGATTATCACCCCAAAAGTGTTCGCTGGGATTGGTAAAAAACAGATGAATATGGCAATGTTCGCTCAATTTTTTCAGTACAGCCAGTTGGGATGCCGGCAGCGAAGAGATACCGAACACGAAAATCCGTGGCGGTAATAACGCTTTTTCGCTTTCCGTCAGGTTATCCAATTTTTCAAAATAACGTTGCTGTAAATAAGCGCGGTGTGAGGCGGTAAAAATTACTTCGTCACTGTCTTGCTTGATATCCTCCACCAGTGCATTCCAAAGCAGGCTTTGCCATTGGATGGTTTCGTGTATTTCTGCTCGATTTTTTTGTTGAAACGAGGCATGTTTGAGGATGTGATGCAAAACTATCTCTTGTTCACCATTTTCCCAATGCACCAGCCATTGCGGGCGATAAACCAAGTATTGATCGAACAAATCGGCAATTTTTCCGGCAAGTTGGACGCGTTTGAGTTGATCCGGTTGCATCAAATAACGCTTGAGCGGTGTGAGGTTTTCCTGTTCTAACAGAGAGGGGATTAAGCGCATTAAGCGCCATGTCATACTATGGCGTTCGAATTTATTTTCTTTCGGTAACATCGGCAATAAAGCACGATATTGTTGCCATAAAAAGTTTGTCGGATAAGGAAATTGGATATTACCGGCAATGCCGATATGCTCGGCGATTTGTCGCTGGAGCCATTGCGCCATACCGAGACTTTGTACCAAAATCGTCTCTTGGGCGAACGGGTCCGGATTAGGGTCCTGTTGTAAGATGCCGATTAAGACATCTTTCTGGTTAGCCAATTGGTTAGAATAATAAACGGTAAACATCGCAGCCTCCCCTGATGAACTCGCTATTCTACCGTCTAAATACGGCTTGATCTATGAATCCCGCTTGATCACGACCTCACCGCTCGGAAAACGTACCTTAATTTGCTGTGAGCTGCATTGTATCTCAAAGGTGATGGCGTTCTGTTCAATGCGTTTTTCGCAGGCTGATTTATCCGTCATTTTTAAGGTAAGTTGGTTTTCGGCAATCAGTAACGCTTGTTGCTGCTGAAAAATAAAATTTAGCTGTCGGTTTTGCCAACTTTGCCAATGGCTGTAACTTAAGTAAAGGAAGCCGAACGACATAACGGCAATGAATAAACCGACGAAGCTTTCCGCTTTAAATAATTTAGTCATGAGCGAGCAAATTCCTTGAATTCGGTAAATAACGCCAGTCGGAAAAACGTTTTTCAATATTATCGATGACGGCTCTCCGATAACTTAAATTACGCTCTTCCCTTGCATTATCATAAGATGAATACAATGCGCCGTAAAACCGCCGACCGGTAATATCAAAGTAAAAATCGGTAATCATAATACCGTAGAAATCCCTATCCAGACGTTCATTAATCTCTTGTAAGGCAATCACTATTTTCGGGTGACTTTCGCTACTTTCGGGCAGATCTTTTAAACTGCGGATGAAAACGATATCGGCATGATATTTATCGATATCCAACCATTGCCGAATATCATCCACCGCAATATATTTATCCTGCGTCGGCTTCGGTTGAATAAAAATGGAATAATTTTCACAATGGAAGCGATAATCGAGGAATTTAAACGTAAATCGTATGACCGGCTTTTGTTGCTCCCGGCATAACTGATTTTCATCAAGGTGAACTTGATCGATTAATTTAAATTTATCCGTCAAATAATCTTGATAAAAATAGTGGCTGAGCTTTTCTCTGTCTAAAAGCACATTTTTGCTTAAAAACAACAGCGCCAATAATCCGCTGATGATCACGAATGAAGCGAGTAAGACGCCGGCTGAAAGATATTTTCTCATTTACCTACCAATCCTTCGCATTGAATAAATAGCTGTACGCCGACGCACGGTATTGAATATCCGGCTGTGTTATTGAAGATAACGTTAAGGTGGTTTTTAACACGCGCTCAAAGGTTATCCATTCGAACGTTAATTCTTCCACCTGATAATCCGCCATTTCGGAAAACTTACGCCAGTTACCGAGCCGACAATCGGTCAGTACTTTTTCACATTCACTTTTGTGGCAACCTTGTACCGCACTGTCTTCATAAACGGCCAAAGTTTTTCCTTCCAACTTAATGCCCCATAATTCCTTACTGACATCCGTGGTTGAATTTAGATTCGAACGATGGCATGCCTGTGTTTTGGCGCGATTGCCGATACAACCGTCTCCGTTTAAATCATAGAAAAAAACCAGACAGCGCTGATCGTTTAACGCATAAGGCTTGCCGTGATTTGCAAAAAGCGGGTAGTTACTTGCTTGCCGGAATATGCCTTGAAAACCGATATGTTGAATATGTTGTTGAAGATAATCCAGCAGCTGGTGAGTGTTGCGCTGTACATGCAATAATTCACGTTGTTTATGTTGGGTATAATGGAAATCCGCATACAGCGAGGAAGCCGCAAGCAACAGTATCGACCCCAACGAAAGCGAAAGTAAGATTTCCGTCAAACTAAAAGCATAAAAGCGTTTAACGACAAGTGCTGCGTTTCTGTTCTTGTACCACATTAACGACTCCGTTTTGATCGAATTGGATAATTTCCCGAGCATGATTGGTGCGCATATCCAGACATTTCGGGCTTAATCGGGCGGATCTGCCGTCAATATCGATAAATGCCCGAGGATATAAACTATTACTTTTCAGTTGTATTTGAGGATGAATATTGTGATACACGTAATAATGACTCGATATATTGCAGCTTGGCAGATTGAAACAATCACAAACCCGCTGCTTACTGTATGATTTTTCAATGGCAATCATGCACCATTTTTTTTCTTCTTCACGTTGGGAAACGGTCAACGAATAATGCTTTTTGGCGTATCGGGAATGTGATTGGACTTGATAAAGGAAGGTTTTAATCTGATCAATTTCTTGATGCAACAGGATATTTTCCTGAATGCGAAAAATTGTCGGAGAAATAAAATAAAGTGAAATCACAACGACGGTAAACGCAGTCAGTAATTCAATCAATGTGAATGCACGAAACATAATATCCTCCGATAAAGGAGGATATTAAAATGTCGGGATGATTTGTAAATCGGAAAAAATGAATTTTTCGACGTCGATCGAAAAATCAGAAAGAGGTGGTATCTTGGAATAAACCGACTTTTAAATCCGTTGCGGTATAAATTACTCTGCCGTCGACTTCCACTTCACCGTCCGCCATGCCCATCACCAATTTGCGGTTAATCACCCGTTTCATATTAATGCGGTAAATCACTTTTTTAGCGGTCGGTAAAATTTGACCGGTAAATTTCACTTCGCCGACACCCAATGCACGCCCTTTCCCTTTGCCACCGATCCAACCTAAGTAGAAACCGACCAATTGCCACATGGCATCTAACCCCAAACATCCCGGCATCACCGGATCGCCGATAAAATGGCAACCGAAGAAAGGAAGATCCGGATGAATATCCAATTCCGCTTCAATATACCCTTTTTCGAACAACCCTTCGGTATCGGTAATTTTGGTGATGCGATCCATCATCAACATGGTCGGCGCCGGTAATTGCGGCCCTTCACTACCGAAAAGCTCACCGCGGCCGGAGGCAAGAAGATCCTCGTAATCATAGCTGGATTTAATATTAGGTGTACAAGTGTTCATTATTTTTTCCCATAAAAGTCGAAAAAAAGCCTGTTTTATCAGGGCATACATGGAGGCGAATGGTAACAGACTTTTAAAATAGCGAACAGTTGTAAGCTGACTGGTCGAATCAGTGTATTTTCAATAATTTGCAAAATTTTTGCCAAATCGAACCGCTTGTCTCTTCGTTTTGATGTTGCTCAATATACTGATGTACCAGAGAAAAAACCGATGGCTTATTATCGCCTTCCGGTACTTCGTCATCGTAAAACGCGTGTGACAATAAAATTTGAATGGTTTCGAATACATCCGCCACCGCCCAAATGTGAAATTGATTGGCTTTCACCGCCTCAATCACCTCTTGTTTCAAACTTAAATGCGAGATGCAAACCGCCGGAATAATTACCCCTTGTTTGCCGGTGAGTTCACGGGCATGACAGAGATTAAAAAATCCTTCGATTTTCTGATTGATTCCGCCAACGCTCAACACATTGCCGAATTGGTCTATCGAACCGGTGACGGCGATCGATTGCGGTAACGGTAGCTTGGTCAGTGCGCTGATTAATACGCAAAAAATCGCCAACGACGAACTGTCACCGTCGATTTCCCCGTACGATTGTTCAAACGCGAGGGAAGCGGAAAACGGCAGTTGCGTCGGTAGCTCCAGCAGATTAGCCAAACAGGATTGGGCAATAATAATGCCCTTTGAATGGATGTTCCCGCCCAGTTCGACTTTACGTTCGATATCGTGAATCTCACCGTCGCCATATTGCACATTGCAACTGATACGGAGCGGTTCACCGAAGGAATAAGGAATGCCGTCAAATTCAATGACCGACAATCCGTTAATTTGTCCGACGGTTTCATCTTCAGTTTCAATATAAAGTTGATTGTTCAGAATATCTTGAATCACATAATCGTTTAAGCGGGACGATTGGTGTTCCAAATAATCGAAATAACCTTGTACATCGGTAAATTCCGTTTGGTTCGCATAGAACGTATTCATGCCTAAAATATGTTTTTTCAATAACGTCGGTGAAATGGAAATCAGCTGTTGGTTTTCACTTTCACGCATATAGTTACGCAATATTTGATTTAATGCCTGCGCGGAAAACGATTTATCCGTATAGCGTTTTGCTTGGGTTTGGACGTAATTTCCCCATTCAATCATATTCTCTTCATTCAAATCCAAATATGATTCCAATTCACTGTATTGGCTGAATTGATACAAACTTTCATCGTAGGCGGTGAGTGTTGAAATATCATCGCGGCTTCCGATTAACAGTAATTTAAATTTTGAACGGACGATCGGTAACACGCTTGGTACGGCATTGACCGCATGTTGTTCGTATTGCCCGAATAATAACGCCTGTTTCAGTTTATCCCATTGGGTAATATCCAACAGCAAGGCGCTGATGTTCAGAATGAGTATTCCTCCGTCCGCTTGGCGGATTGCACCGTGGATGACTTCCGTTTTTCCTTCTTGCTCCAAATACATGCCGTAACCGAATAACCGGTTGCGGTTAAATTCGGTTTTAATCACGGTATGAATGTGTCGACGACTAAAATACGCCTCGATTTCATCCAAAAATTCAGGGAAAATTTCCGTTTTTAACACCAACGCCGAGCCGACATCACTCAAGATAAATTGATTGAACGCTTGTCGGGTTTTCGGCTGAAAATCAAAGAAATTCACCGCCTCACCGGTGTTTTCGAAAGGAAATTGAAAAAGTAATGACTGCCACGTTAATGGAGAAAGTTGCACGGAATCGCCTCATGATAAAATTTTAGCCTTATTATACATAGGGAAACCCGAATATTCATTAATAGATTCGTTCTTGCAATTTCGTTATACTTTGCAGACGGCAGGAGGTAGCATGAGATACCAAAAATTAGCAATACAGGAAGCAAGTTGGAAATGGAAATACTTGCTGAAAAAATACCGAGAAGGTGAAAATGTCACTAAGCATGAAGAGCAAAGTCTGATTGAGCTCAAAATGCAACTGCTTACCACATTACAAAATTCACCGGACGAAATCGAACAGTGGATCAAATCGGAAATGACCTCTGATCAACGCCGTCGGATGCGTCAGTCGATACGAGCGCGGCGCAAGCGGTTCTTTAATGCGGAAAAACCGTCCACCAAGAAAAAATCCATTGATTTGGATTATGCCAGTTGGCTGCGCCTTTCCAAGCAATCCGCCGACATGGAGATGACGCTTTCGGAAACCGTCAATTATTTAATCGATGAATTGGAAAACAAGCAAATCTATGCGGATCAGCTGGAAAAAATGAAAACCAATCTGAAAGCCCTATTAAAATAATCTTTACAAGCGGTCAGTTTCAGCAATTTTTTTGCAAAATTTGCTTAAAAACGGACCGCTTGCGCTCATATGAGCAGTTTCATATAAGAGGAATAACTCCTCTGATCACTTTTACTCTCTATTTTGGTAAAAATCACGTTCGATTTCTTAATAATGTTTTTTTATTATGATTTGAAATATTGTTTTTCAGACGGTATTGATTAGGAAATTAAAGAATTGGGCATACTTCGGGAATAACAATTTCACAACCGGATACTTCTGCCGTTTTACAATGGAACATAGCAAGTTGTTCTGCTGAACCGGGTTTTCCTACCGCTCTATAAAGCTTGTTTTTAGAATTGGCAGTGTCTGTAAAGCAGCCGTTTCTTACCCAGGTAATACTCCAAAAAAACAAGTGAAAATACCCGGATTTGTGATCTTTAAGGCGTTTTATCTTAAAAATTTTTTCATTGCCCCCTTGAAGCTAACATTTTCGTCCCTATTTATTGTTCCGTCTGAGCGGGAACGTCAAACAACTTCCCGTTTCTTTTTTGAAAAATGTTTGAGTTACCCTTGAAATGTAGCGAAAAAGCACAATCTTGTCGCTAACTTAAACAAACAACCAAATTTATATTAGAGGAATCAAATTATGGGAAAAATTATCGGTATTGACTTAGGTACAACCAACTCTTGTGTTGCGGTAATGGACGGCGACAAACCACGTGTGATTGAAAATGCAGAAGGTGCGCGTACCACTCCGTCAATCATTGCTTATACGGACAAAGAAATTCTAGTCGGTCAGCCGGCAAAACGCCAAGCGATCACTAACCCGAAAAATACCTTATTTGCGATTAAACGTTTAATCGGTCGTCGTTTCGAAGATAAAGAAGTACAACGTGATATCGAGATTATGCCGTTTGAAATCAGCAAAGCGGATAACG
>NZ_JBGYBX010000070.1:0-10515 GCF_041817755.1 Glaesserella sp.
AATTACAGGCAGAAATTGAAGAATATTTGGTGTATTACAACCAAAAACGAATTAAACCCGACTTAAAAGGATTGAGCCCGGCACAATACCGAGCTCAATATTTACGTGAGTAACCTGTCCAACTTTTGGGGGGCAGATCAGCAAGCGGTCGGATCTTGTAAATTTTTTACAAAATCCGACCGCTTGTTGATCTGTCTTGATTGTGTTTATCTGTGTCCAGCGCTATTTTTCGACATAAAAATCTTTGATGTAATAAGTGCCTTGCGGGCTTTTACCTTCATAGCCTTTTACTTTCGGATTTTTAATAAACAATCCCGCATAGTGATAAATCGCCACAAACGGATGGTGACTATTTAATTCCGCTTCTGCTTTGGCATAGATTTCAGCACGTTCTGCTTCATCTTTCGCATAGTAAGAGTCATTGATTAACTGATCAAATTTCTCACTTTTGAAACCAATTTTATTTTGGTCGCTATTTGAGAGATAGTAAGTTAAGAACGTACTTGCATCATTATAGTCTGCCATCCATGCACTGAAAGCTAAGGTGTAATTTTTCTGAGCTTTGGTATCTAAGAACGTTTTCCATTCCATGTTTTTCAGTGTAATGTCTGTCATTCCATCTAAGTTTTTCTTCCACATAGATGTAGCAGCCACCGCAATATTTTTTAAGCCTTCGTTTGTGTTATAAAGCAACTCGGTTTTAAGCGGATTCGCTTTGCTATAACCCGCTTCGGCGAGTAATTTTTTTGCTTCTTCGTTACGTTGGGCTTGTGTCCAGCTTGCATATTCAGGTTGTTTGATTTTTTCACCTGCGCCGATGTAATGTGGTGTAAAGGTAAAGGTTGGCGTTTGACCGAAGCCAAGTACTTTGTCGGTAATCACTTCACGGTCAATCGCAAGATCTAACGCTTTACGCACACGAATGTCATCAAACGGTGCTTTAGCTAAGTTCATCTCATAAGTGAATGTACCGAGTTTGCGTGATTTATGAATTTGCGGATCATATTCTTTACGGAATTTCGCATCTTTATAGAGTGTTGACGGAATATTTGCAATATCTAAATCACCTGAACGGAAACGTGCAATGCCTGAGCTTTCATTTAACACATAAAACGTGACTTTATTGACCACGGTTTCTTTATCATTCCAGTAAGTCGGGCTACGTTCAAAGGCAATTTTTTCATTAAGAACCCGTTCAGCAATTTTATACGCACCGTTACCAACGAAATTTTCAGGACGAATCCAGTTATCGCCATGTTTTTCAACGGTTGCACGATGAACAGGGTAGAGTGATGCATGTTGAGTTAAATCTGCTGCATAAGGCACTGGAGCGGTTAAGGTGAGCAATAAAGTATGATCATCAACCGCTTTTACCCCTAAGGTATCCGGTGATTTTTTACCCGCCACAATATCCGCCACGTTTTCCATTTTCATAAATTCTAAGTAGGTTGCATAAGGCGAAGCGGTTTTCGGATCGACTAAACGTTGCCAAGCATAGACAAAGTCATGGGCGGTAACAGGATCACCGTTTGACCACTTGGCATCTTTACGCAAATAGAAGGTCAATGATTTATTTTCAGGACCATATTCCCAACGCTCTGCGACACCGGGCACAAGATGATCTTGTTCATCGGTATTGACCAATCCTTCAAGAAGCTGGCGGGCTAATAAACTTTCCCCTGTGCCTTCCATTTTTTGTGGATCGAGTGTAGCTGCTTCAGCAGTGGTTTGAATACGTACTTCTTGTTTATCAGCAAGGACAACGCCTTCAGGTACTTTAGCCGCAAGTGCATTGCCATTGATAGCAAAGAAAATGGCGCAACTTAGCGCAGAAAGATTGACAAGGCTTTTACTTTTAGTCCAAATAGTGTGTTCTGTGTTCTGCATAAACTATTCCTTTTTGCAAGTAAAATGTTCAGACAATGTCAGAATTGACGATATATAAATAGCCTGCTTTTTCAACAGTGTAAATAAATTTATGTAAGCAATAGATTGTTTTTTAAGCATAAAAATTAAGGGTGTGTAAAAAAACACCGCTAAACTGATTTAGCTGACGATTTTCATCGCAATAAATTGTATGATATAAAGAGTTGATAATTATTTTCAATAATAAGTGTTTATCATTTTAAGAGAGCAACTATATGAAATTCAAACACAACTTACTTTATTCCGCCCTGTTTATTTCTCCGTTCGTTATTGCGGAAGGAAACACATCGTTATCGGAAGTGACCGTTTCGTCTTCAGCACAAACGGAAAATAACGAAGGCAGTTACCAATCACGTATCAGCAATATTGCTAATAAAGGCGCAACGCCTTTGATTGATTCGCCGCAGACGGTCAATGTGGTAAACAGTCAGCTGATTGCGGATCGCCAACCAAAAAGTTTGGATGAAGCGTTAGCTACCGTCAGTGGAATGACACAAGCCAATACCCTTGGCGGTTTAATGGATGCGGTGCTTAAACGCGGATTCGGAGCAAACCGTGATAACTCCATTTTACGCAACGGCGTTATTGCCGGTCCTTCCCATAACTTTTCCGCAACCACTGAACGCGTTGAAGTGTTAAAAGGCCCTGCCTCTGTGCTTTATGGGATTCAAGATCCGGGCGGTGTGATTAATGTGGTGACGAAAAAACCGCAGCAAGAAGCCAAATATGTGTTAGGCGGTTCTGTCGGGAACAATAATGCGTGGGGTGTCAATGTTGATGCAACCGGCGGTTTAGGTAACGGCTTTGCTTATCGTTTTATTTACGACCAAAATGATAAAGATTATTGGCGTAATTTCGGTGAAATAAAACGTACTCTATATGCACCGTCCGTCTCTTGGCAGAATGATAAAACAGAAGTTGTGCTCAGCTATGAACATCAAGAATATACCGATCCCTTCGATCGAGGAACTTACATTATTGCTAACGGTACGGGAAAAGGTTCTATCGTCAATATTCCGAAAGAACAGCGTTTGGATGAACCGTTTAATCAAGTCGTCGGTAAGATTGATGTTGTGTCATTACAAGCAAGCCATAAATTAAACGACAGTTGGAAATTGAATGCCGTCTACGGTTATACCAAGGATACTTATAATTATTGGCAAGCTCGCGTAACGGCGATTAATTTGGACAGAGATCGCGTAACCCGCCGTTTGGAAGGTATTCAAGGCTCGGAACAACGTAACCACAGTGGAAGTATCAATGCGGTTGGTGAATTTGCGACGGGGAGTATTGCTCATCGTGTTGTGGTGGGTGTAGATCTTGCCCGTACTACGTTAGATATTGCCCGTTATCAAGGTAATACCAGCAATATTTCATTAAGTAACCCGATTTATAACACGGCAAGTGTAGCAAATATGCCGTTGGCCACCAATAACGGTCATCAATTTGCCGAATTGAATACTGCCGGCATATATCTTCAAGATTCTGCGTATTTAACCGATAAATTGATTTTATCGGGCGGTATTCGTTATGAATATTACGATCAAGAAGCCGGGCGTGGCGGTTCAACCGTTGCGGATCGTTTATATACGGACGGACACGGCGGTAAATTCTTATATCAAGGCGGTTTAGTTTATAAATTCACCCCGGATTGGGCGGTTTACGGTAACTATGCACAATCGTTCCGCCCGCATTTAAGCCGTGCGGCGATTACCGAATCAAGCTTAAAACCGGAGCAGGGTGAGTCCTTTGAAGTGGGCACAAAATATGAAAATGCCTTCTTCAGTACTAATTTAGCACTATTTAATATTGATAAGAAAAATGTTGCGGATACTTACACTGGTAGTGACGGTTACAGTTACCAATATTTGGTCGGTAAAGTCAATTCGCGCGGTTTGGAATGGGACTTACACGGTCGTTTGACGGAAAAACTCGGTGTGACGGCAACCTATGCTTACACCGATACCAAAACCCGTGAAAACAGTAAATACAGCTATTTCAACGGTAAAGAGTTTGAAGGTGTACCACAGCATCAAGCGAGTTTATTTTTAACCTACGATTTAGGGCATTTCTCATTCGGCAATATTCGTGTCGGGGCGGGAGCGAGATATCTCGGTTCTTGGGCGGTGTATAACACTTACGATGAAGCCAATATCGAGGCCTATAAACTGCCGCACTCGGTGGTTGCCGATGCCTTTATCGCTTATGAAACTCAGCTTGGCGGTAAAAAAGTCAGTTTGCAGCTGAACGGTAAAAATTTAGGCGACAAAACCTATTACGTTTCAACTCAAGGTACGAGTAACAGCGTGATTCCGATTGCTTATGGTAACGGACGTGAATTTGTGTTGAACGCAAAAGTTGAGTTTTAATGTAACAAGCGGTGCGATTTTGGCGGAATTTTGCAAATTTTCGTTCAAATCTCACCGCTTGTATGCTTTCTATTTCAGGGCGACATTCGCCCTTTTGTCGCAAATAATCTATGAACTGGCAAACAGAAGTCAATAACAGCCTCTATTGGTTAGCCATTGCGCTAACCTGTGTCTCTTTCGGACTATATCTAACAGGCAAACTCGTTGGGCGAACCGTCTTCGGACAAAAATTTTGGCATATCACCCGACCTTGTTGGGAGAAATCTAACAAAGTCAAAACAGTCGGCTTAGTGCTACTGCTATTATTAATGGTGTTAATGGAAGTTCGCATTAGCGTACTCAACACCTTTTTTTATAACGGCTTGTACAGCTCGCTACAAAAACAGCAAGCCGATGCCTTCTGGTTTTTTGCGATCATCAATTTAATGTTGGTGATTGTCAAAATTATCCACGCCATCATCAACTATTTCTTACAGCAAGTCTTTGAAATTCGTTGGTTAGAAAAGCTCAACCACGAAATGCTTGACCGCTGGTTAGCCAATAAAAATTACTATCTGGTGAAGTATGAAAAAGAGTTGCCCGACAATATCGACCAACGTATCGAACAAGATGCAACAGAGTTTATCGGCGGTACGTTAGACGCAGTGCGTGGGGTGATTAATGCGGTCGTTTCCACCATTGAATTTACGATTATCCTGTGGGGACTATCGGGGATCTTGGCGATCTTCGGCGTGGAAATCCCGAAGGGTGTAGTGTTCTTTATCTATATTTTTATTATTGTCGCTACCTTGCTTTCCGTGATTATCGGTCGCCCACTGATTGCATTGAATTTCAATAAAGAGAAGCTACAAGGGGATTACCGTTACTCGCTGATCCGTGTACGAGATAACGCCGAAAGTATCGCCTTTTATTCAGGCGAAGCCAAAGAACGCCGAAATTTACAGGCAAAATTTTCTGCGGTGATTGATAACCGTTGGAAAATTGTCCAAAAAATGTTGGGCTTAGACGGCTTTAACACAGGGGTAACACAGATTGCAATGATCTTACCGCTGATGTTACAGTCACAACGTTTTTTTGCAGGACAAGTAACCCTAGGCGATATGCACCAAACGGTACAATCTTTCAACCGTTTAATGCGTGCTTTGTCGTTTTTCCGCCTGTTCTATGATGAATTTACCCTGTATCAAGCACGTTTAAACCGTCTGTATGGCTTCTTTACCACCCTTGATCATCTAGACAAAATGCCGGTTCATCAGCCTTATCCTTGCACCACCGGCTTTATGCTGAAAGATTTTGGAATGAAAGATGCAAGCGGTAACATATTGATGAAAAATATCAACATTGACCTAAAACGTGGCGAAGCCTTATTAATTCAAGGGGCTTCAGGCACAGGCAAAACGTCGTTACTGAAAGCGTTGGCGGGTATTTATCCCTTTGAAACCTTTGGCACAGCCGAGCGTCCGTGCAGCGAACAGCCGTTGTTCTTACCACAACGCCCATATATGCCACAGGGAACATTGCGGGAAGCCATCTGTTATCCACATATTGAAGCGACAGACGAGCAAATTAAACAGGCAATGGAAAAATGCTGTTTGGATAAATATCTCCACGCACTGGATGATGATAACGACTGGCAACTTACCCTTTCACCGGGGGAATTGCAACGGGTTGCTTTTGTGCGAATTTTACTCAGCAAGCCAGAGTTGATTTTCCTTGATGAAACGACTTCCGCCCTTGATGAGCCAACGGAGTCTATTCTTTATCAGACTATTCGGGAAGAATTACCAAACAGCACCATTATCAGTGTCGGACACCGTTGCACCTTGTATCCTTATCATAACAAGCGGATTAATCTTAATGCGGGTTGTTGTGGGGTGGAAGAGTGTTGTATGAATAAGTAGAAAACAGGGCGAAAGCCCTGTTTTTATGTAATAGAAAACCGAATGGTTTTTCCTGTTTTGTTTATCATCATAAACAACGCATCTAGCGTAAATTTCTCAATTTTATGATTAACTACATCAGAAACTCTCGGGCGTGTAATGCCAAGAATTTTGGCAGCATCTGCCTGCTTGAGATTATTTGCATTGATCCATTCAGTCACATTATTCATTAAGGCAATTTTAGCTTCAATGAGAGCTTGGCTTGCTTGTTTTAGGCGTTCGGCTTCTTCTGGCTCAAAGCCAAGATCACTGAAAATGTTATCTGTGGGTAAAGTAATATGACGAATTTCAGTATCAATCATGGTTGTACTCCTTGATGAATAGCTTTAATGATTTCTATATCTCGTTTAGCGGTTTTTTCAGTCTTTTTCTGAAAGGCGTGTAAACAATAAATTGCATTATGATATTTCGCAACATAGACCAAGCGATAAGCACCCGATTGCTCTTTGATTCGAATTTCAAGAATTCCGCTACCAAGATTTTGCATAGGTTTGAAATCTCTTGGTTCTAGCCCTTGCTGAACAAGGTCAAGATCATGACCTATTTCTCTTTTAACATGGTCAGGGAATAACCGAATATCATCTAGGGTTGAGCCTACCCATAGAACAGGCTTGCGAGTTATATTCATTTTGTATCAAATTTTATACCAAAAGTAATAAATATCAAGGAAAATAGGATTATTGGCTCGTTTTATACTGACACAAGCAGAAAAAACACATTTTTCGATGAGCGTCACAAAATAAGAGCTGATATGAAACAAGCGGTTACTTTGCGTAAATTTCTTGCAAATCACGAAATAACAGGCGATTTTTCTGATAAATCTCTGTATAATAGCTCAGTTTTATTTCTTCGCATTTAAGAGGCGGCTATCAAAAGTAATCTTAACCGAACGTAAAAGATTGCTTTTGCTAGTCGCAATTTTTAGGAAATAAAACAAGAACAAATCCAAAAAATTCACAAAGGAAATTCACATGACTCCAATCGTCAAACAATTTAAATACGGTCAGCATACCGTAACCTTAGAAACCGGCGCGATCGCTCGTCAAGCAACAGCGGCTGTAATGGCAAGCATGGATGACACGACGGTTTTTGTTACCGTTGTGGCAAAAAAAGAGGTGAATGAAGGTCAAGACTTCTTCCCATTAACCGTAGATTATCAAGAGCGTACTTACGCAGCAGGTCGCATTCCGGGTGGTTTCTTCAAACGTGAAGGTCGTCCATCTGAAGGAGAGACTTTAATTGCTCGTTTAATCGACCGCCCGGTTCGTCCGCTTTTCCCTGAAGGTTTCTTTAACGAAATTCAAGTGATTGCAACGGTGGTTTCTGTCAATCCTCAAATCAGCCCGGATTTAGTCGCGATGATTGGTGCTTCGGCTGCATTATCTTTATCCGGCGTGCCTTTCAATGGTCCAATCGGTGCGGCGCGTGTCGGTTTTATTGATAACCAATTCGTCTTAAACCCAACTACATCGGAACAGCGTTTAAGCCGTTTAGATTTAGTAGTAGCCGGTACGGACAAAGCGGTATTAATGGTTGAATCTGAAGCGGATATTTTAACTGAAGAACAGATGTTAGCGGCAGTGGTATTCGGTCACGAGCAACAACAAGTGGTGATTGAAAACATCAAAGAATTTGTGAAAGAAGCGGGCAAACCACGTTGGGATTGGGTTGCTCCGGAACCAAATACGGATTTAATCAATAAAGTTAAAGCATTAGCAGAAGTGCGTATCGGCGATGCTTACCGTATTACTGAAAAACAAGCACGTTACGAACAAATCGACGCAATCAAAGCTGAAGTTATCGCTCAATTAACCGCAGAAGATGAAACCGTTTCAAGCGGTAAGATTGTAGATATTATTACCGCATTAGAGAGCCAAATCGTGCGTAGCCGTATTATTGCAGGCGAACCGCGTATTGATGGTCGTACTGTGGATACCGTTCGTGCATTAGATATTTGCACCGGCGTTTTACCTCGTACCCACGGTTCAGCGTTGTTTACCCGTGGTGAAACACAGGCGTTAGCGGTTGCGACATTAGGTACAGAACGTGATGCACAAATCATTGATGAATTAACTGGCGAAAAATCAGATCGCTTCTTATTTCACTATAACTTCCCTCCATATTCAGTAGGTGAAACAGGTCGTATCGGTTCGCCGAAACGTCGTGAAATCGGTCATGGTCGTTTAGCGAAACGTGGTGTGTTAGCCGTAATGCCGACCGCAGAAGAATTCCCGTATGTGGTGCGTGTGGTTTCTGAAATTACTGAGTCAAACGGTTCTTCTTCAATGGCTTCTGTGTGTGGCGCTTCTCTTGCGTTAATGGACGCCGGTGTGCCAATTAAAGCAGCAGTTGCAGGTATTGCAATGGGCTTAGTGAAAGAAGAAGAGAAATTTGTGGTACTTTCAGACATCTTAGGTGATGAAGACCACTTAGGCGATATGGACTTTAAAGTAGCAGGTACACGTGAAGGTGTGACTGCATTACAAATGGACATCAAAATTGAAGGGATTACCCCTGAAATTATGCGTATCGCATTAAATCAAGCGAAAGGTGCGCGTATGCACATTTTAGGCGTGATGGAACAAGCGATCCCAGCACCACGTTCAGAAATCTCTGACTTCGCACCTCGTATTCATACAATGAAGATCGATCCGAAGAAAATCAAAGATGTGATCGGTAAAGGCGGTGCGACAATTCGTGCATTAACCGAAGAAACCGGCACATCAATCGACATTGATGATGACGGCACAGTGAAAATTGCTGCAACGGATAACAACGCAGCAAAACGTGTGATGGAACGTATCGAAGAGATCGTGGCAGAAGTCGAAGTCAATGCGATCTACAAAGGTAAAGTAACCCGTGTAGTGGATTTCGGTGCATTCGTGTCTATCCTTGGTGGTAAAGAAGGTTTAGTGCATATTTCTCAAATCACTGACGCTCGTGTAGAACGTGTGGCGGATTACTTATCTGTCGGACAAGAAGTTCAAGTCAAAGTCGTTGAAATCGATCGCCAAGGTCGTATCCGTTTAACGATGAAAGAGTTGAATGGCACGAATGAGTCAACCGAATCACAAGAACAAGAAACTGCTGAAGAATTGGCGGAATAATGTTTTTTGCTTCCTTTCCCTCATTGCGGGGGAAAGGAGATCGTTATGTAACCTTAAGGTTTTACTAATGCCACAACGTTTTAAGTTGTTTAACTTTCGTTTATGTTTGCTTAATTTATTGGCGGTGATCTTCGTGACCGGCTGTATCAGTCGTCCGTCGGATATGATCTCTCCCGATAAATTACCGTTAGCCGAGCTGAATCCTCAATTGCGTTTTGAGCAAGAAGTGATGGTTGTTCGTTTAACGCAGGTATTGGCAGAAGCTAAATTAACTCAAACAGAGAAAGCGGAATTACACTTTGAAAGAGGGGTAATTTACGACAGTTTAGGACTATGGTCGCTTGCGCGTTATGACTTTACGCAAGCGGTCGAGTATGCCCCTAAAATGGCGGCAGCCTATAACTATTTGGGCTTGTATTTGTTACTTGAAGACGATTACGACAGCTCAATCGACGCCTTTAATGCGGTATTAGAATTGGATCCGCACTACGATTACACCCGTTTAAATCGTGGTCTTGCTTTTTATTACAGTGGACGTTATTCGGAAGCCGAACGTGATTTATTGCGTTTCTACGAAGCGGATAAATCCGATCCTTATCGAATATTATGGTTATATTTCAATGAATTAGAGTTAAATCCGAGCGAGGCCAAAGCAAACTTGGTTGAGCGTTCCAAAAGATTGTCGAAAGAGTTTTGGGGTACGAATATCGTTTCCTACTTCTTAGGCGATTTAACTCTCGAACAGCTTCGTTTAAAAATTAATGCAGAGGCGGAACCGAATACCGCACAATATGCGGAAATTTTAACCGAAACGTATTTTTATCTTGCAAAACAAGCACTCAAAATGAATCAAGCTGATGAAGCCGTCAGCCTGTTTCGTCTCGCTATCGCAAATCAAGTGTATAACTTTGTTGAGTATCGTTTTGCTTTGTTTGAGTTGGCATTATTACGCAACCAAGCTCAAACGTATCCCGTTGTTGGGAAATATTAGGACGATACAAGCGGTGCGATGTGTAAAATTTTTTGCAAATCCCACCGCTTACACTGTGTGACAAGTTATATAAAGCATTGATTTGTTTTCTATTTATTTTTCTTACCTAAAAAGCTCAACAATATAATTTTTATTTTTTAGTGAAATGTTGGATTGATCCGCTCCCCTCTTTAGCAAAGAGG
>NZ_JBGYBX010000071.1:0-96401 GCF_041817755.1 Glaesserella sp.
ATGTAGACCCCTTTAAGGGGTAAGTCATAGAGTTATTGTGCGGTTGTCAGTTTTTCACATGCCTCTTGAGGGGCATGTGAAGTCCTAGGCCCTTATAGGGTAGCCTAAAAACCGCACGTTTTACGTGCGGATTGTTATTGCCGTTTATCGCTTAAGGCAGTGATACAAGCGGTCAATTTCACTTAATTTTTTACAAAATAGAAAAGATAGCGCTCGTCTCTGACGAGTGCTGTAATTTGAAAAGAAAAATACTTTAAGTATAGAAAAAATGGCACTCGTCAGAGACGAGCGCCATCTGAGGACGAACACTATTGAGGTACTGTCATTCTAATCTTGCACTGTTATACAGGCATATCAATATCCATCACGGCATACATTCCGCCATAGTTTCTCGCACTACTATATTTCCACTCCCAAGGCTCACAAACAAAGTCACTTACCACAGGATTTTGATGGATATAATTTAACTTTTCATCAAAGAATTTCTGTGAATAAATTTCAATAGGTTGATTGTGATGCTGCCAGAATTGATATTTCTGCACATTGTCACGTTTTATGGCTGCTCGGGAAAACATCCATAACAACCACTCACGCCGACTTTCTTGTTGGTTTTCACGAATTAGCTTAATCAGCTGATTTGCTGTAAATTTCTTGAAATCTCTCAATACCTCGGTTGGATTTTGATTCTTAGCTTGAAAAAGCAAATGAATGTGACTTGGCATAATGCAGTAACCATAAATCCGGATTCCTTTTTCTTTACGACAAAATGCAAGTGCTTGAATAATTGCTTGAAAATAAACTTCACGGATAAAAACATCGATCCAATATACCGTCGCAAAACTCACAAAATAAACGCCATCACCATTTCTCATCTTGTATTTTCTACTCACTATATGCCCCAACAACAAAAACAATAAGTAGAATTTACGCAAAATATTTTGGCAGACAAGTAAAAAATCGCAATTCTTCGACAACGATCGCAAAAATACAAGCGGTCAATTTCACTTAATTTCTTACAAAATTGAAAAGATAGCGCTCGTCTCTGACGAGTGCTGTAATTTAAGAAAAGAAAAATACTTTAAGTATAGAAAAAATGGCACTCGTCAGAGACGAGCGCCATCGGGGTCTAATGCAGAGGTTTATGTCATCAGGAGTATCTTAGAAATTATGAGATATATAATCATAGACCTGTTTAGCTAATTCTTGAGCTCTCTTTTGAGAAAGCTCTTCATTCCATATGCTCTTTCCATAAACATCACAAAATTTTTTAACTTGTTTCAAATCAGAATTCTTATAATACTTTAATTTATCCTTGAACTCTTTGTTTGCACAGTCTGCGTTTAATTTTTCAGATAATGGAAGTAAATTTCCTATTTTATGAGACCAGTTTGTGTCAATTTTTTGTGATCTAATATGCTCTAGAGTCACAATATCAAATTTTAATTCTTTTGTTTTAGATTCTATTTTATTTTCAATTATATCGAATATAAATTTAATTATTTCTTTGTGATTGGTAAAAGAATCTGAATACTTTAATTCTAAAAATTTAGATTCAAACTCATTAAGTGATATAGACCTTACCTTTTCATCTAATTCATCTTCAAACCTTTTAATAACATCTTTTATGTTAGGACTTTTATTTTCAGCATTAAGCATTCTAGAATATTTTGCATATGTAATTTCTATTCTAGTTCTAAACTGAACAATAATAAAAACAAAATGAAAAAGAGACATTTTTAATAAAAGTCTTTTTAGAGTCTTTAATTTTATGAGCCGATCATCATAGTAACGAAGCAGAGTAGTTACTAGAGTTCTGTGAGAAATCGATTTGAAAGCTCGTAATGATTTCAGAGATTTATATATATCTTTTTTAGATAACTCTTTCCAGTCCTCATCTAAAGGAGAAGAAACCTTAATGTAAGATTTAGAGAATAGGATTATATCATCTAAAAATTCATTGTATTTCTCTTTTTCTTCAGGAATTGTTTTAAGAAATGAAGAATATATTTTATTTTCTGCAACAGATTTATACTTTGATACCCAATACTGATAGAAAAACTTAGATAATGGAACATCATCATCCCTAGAAGCTAAAATATTTTTTAAATTTTTCCATTTTGTTTTTGCATTATCATCTGGATGTTCATCGTTTAATACACCAAACAATTTATTTTTGATTAAATCTATAGTTTCTAATTCTTTACCTTTAGTGTTTAATGTTTCAAATATTTTCTGGGCATATACTTCATTATTTACAGTTATATTAATAACACTAAACTTTAATGCTTGTTCTCTAATTGCAATAAGAAAATTAAGTCTGCTATCCACATATTCATTATCTAAAGAGTTTTTTATCTTTTTATAAAAAAAATCATAAGCTTCTTTTAACTTTTTCTCTTCTTCTGTAGTCGCTTTTTCTATTTTATTATTTTCATATTGAATACAATTTTGGAAAAATGGCTTGGGAGTTTCATTAACTAATTTAAAAAAAGGCTTATTAAATCTATCTCTCCCTTCTATGTATCTATAACAGACATCAGAAAAGTCGTTAAAATCATCTATTGATGTTTCTGCGAATAAACTTTTCCCTATGTGAGTTAATACTGACAAAAGAATTGTTAATGTAGTAATTCTTTGTTGACCATCAATCACTAAAAATTCTGTACTTTTGTTTTCATAACCAACTAATACGACTGAGCCAATAAAATAATCATTTATTCTAAACTCGGTTTTATCTGAAAAGTCAATTTGCTCTAAAAGATCTTCCCAAAAATCTTTAACATGAATTTCACTATCCCAAGAGTACTCTCTCTGATAGCGCGGAATAATGTATTTATTATTAGCTTCTAGAATTGATGAAAAAGTTTTATGGCTAGCATCAAAATGCATTTCAGATAATTGCATAATAATCTCCTACTTATTAATATAAATAATATATTTTTAGTTAGATATTAATCTAAGAAAAAGTGAGTTATTCTAACTCCGATACCACAAGTATGAATTCTTACACTATCGGTAATCTAGAATAAGACAACTACTGAGAGGTAATTGCCTCTTTTCAATTTAACGTCTAATTATTTCAACACCACCCTCGCATTCCTAAATATCCGCATCCAAGCCCCATCTTCTGTCCAGTCTTCCGGATACCAAGAGTTGCTCACTGCACGGTAAACACGTTCAGGGTGTGGCATCATAATCGCCACTCTTCCGTCTGTGTTAGAAATAGCGGTAATGCCGTTTACTGAGCCGTTCGGATTGGCAGGGTAAACTTCGGTTGGGTTGCCGTTGTTGTCGATGTATTGGGCGATAACCAAGTTCTGTTTTTGTAAATTTTCAAGCTGATCTGACCGCTTAAATTCAACCTGTCCTTCACCGTGGGAAACCGCAATCGGCATATGCGAGCCAGCCATTCCGCTGAACCAGAGTGAGTTGGTTTCATTGATTTTTACCAGTCCTACACGAGCTTCAAAGCGTTCAGATTTGTTACGCACGAAGCGTGGCCAGTTTTCTGTACCTGGAATGATTTCTGCCAAGTTTGATACCATTTGACAACCGTTACATACGCCTAATGCAAGAGTGTTCGGGTTGGCGAAGAATTGGCTGAATTGATCGCGTAGCATTGGGTTGAATAGGATCGATTTCGCCCAGCCGCCGCCTGCACCGAGTACGTCACCGTAAGAGAAACCACCACAAGCAACTAACGCATTGAAATCTTTAAGATTTCTTCTGCCAGCCATTAAGTCGCTCATATGTACATCAATCGCATTGAAGCCTGCACGGTCGAAAGCTGCCGCCATTTCGTAATGGCTGTTTACGCCCTGTTCACGCAAGATAGCGATGCTTGGTTTTACGCCACGATTGATAAACGGTGCAGCAATATCTTCATTCACATCATAGGTTAAGAATGCAGATAACCCTTTGTTATTCGGGTCTTTTTTGGTTGCAAATTCTTGGTCGGTACATTCAGGGTTATCTCGCAAGCGTTGCATTTGGTGTGTAAGTTCTGCCCAAATTCCACGCAATTCAGAGCGTTTTTCGCTGAGTAATTTGCGTGTACCACTGGTGATTTCAAACAGATCGCCTTCCGTTGCCGAGCCGATGTCTTTGGTAATGTGTAACAAGTTGTGGGCTTTCAATACGTCACGCACTGCATTTAAATCGCTCTCTTTGATTTGAATAACGGCACCGAGTTCTTCGTTGAATAATACCGCTAAATCGTTGTCGCCTAATGCGGTGATGTGAGCCGATACGCCACAGTTGCCTGCAAACGCCATTTCCGCAAGGGTGGTGATTAAGCCGCCGTCTGAACGGTCGTGGTAAGCGAGTAATTTGTCATCAGCGACTAAGGCTTGCATTGCGTTGAAGAAGTTTTTCAAGGTTTCTACGTTTACCACGTCAGCTGGTTTATCGCCAAGTTGTTTGTAAACCTGTGCTAACGCCGTGGCACCTAAGCGGTTTTTGCCTTCGCCTAAATCGAGTAACAATAAGCGAGTTGCGCCTTTATCGGTGCGAAGTTGTGGAGTCACGGTTTTACGCACATCTTCCACACGGGCGAAAGCCGAAATTACGAGAGAAAGTGGCGCAGTTACCGCTTTTTGCTCGCCGTTCTCTTCCCAAGTGGTACGCATTGACATTGAGTCTTTACCCACAGGAATAGTAATGCCAAGTGTAGGGCAAAGTTCTTCGCCCACTGCTTTCACTGCTTCATATAAGCCTGCATCTTCGCCAGCGTGACCTGCCGCCGACATCCAGTTTGCTGAGAGTTTAATGCGTTTAATATCGCCGATATTGGTTGCAGCAATGTTGGTAATGCTTTCTGCTACTGCTAAGCGAGCAGATGCCCCGAAGTCAAGTAAGGCAACTGGCGCTCGTTCGCCCATCGACATTGCTTCGCCGTGATAGCTGTCTAAACTTGCAGTGGTTACGGCACAGTCAGCAACAGGAATTTGCCACGGGCCGACCATCTGATCGCGAGCTACCATTGCGGTGACCGAGCGGTCGCCGATAGTAATTAAGAAGGTTTTTTCTGCGACTACTGGCAAGCGTAACACACGGTGGAAGGCTTCTTTAAGCTGAATATCTTCCTGTGCAAGCGGTGGGTTTTGGACGGTTTTTGACGAAACCTGACGGTGCATTTTTGGGGTTTTGCCGAGTAACACGTTCATCGGTAAATCAATCGGGTTGTTGTCAAAATGATCGTCGTGCAGGGTTAAATGTTTCTCTTCGGTCGCTTCACCGATCACTGCATAAGGCGCACGCTCACGTTGGCAAAGCGCTTCAAATAATGGTAATTTGTCGGCTGCAACCGCTAATACATAACGCTCTTGCGACTCGTTACACCAGATTTCAAGCGGTGACATTCCTTTTTCATCACACAGAATCTTGCGTAAATCGAACTTACCGCCACGATCACCGTCGTGAACTAATTCCGGCATTGCGTTCGATAAACCGCCCGCTCCCACATCGTGAATAAATAAAATCGGGTTTTCATCGCCTAACTGCCAGCAACGGTCGATCACTTCTTGGCAACGGCGTTCCATTTCCGGATTTTCACGCTGAACGGAAGCAAAATCTAAATCTTCTTTGGATTTGCCAGACGCCATTGACGAAGCCGCACCGCCGCCTAAACCGATATTCATCGCAGGTCCGCCAAGCACAATTAATTTCGCCCCAACAGGAATTTCACCTTTTTGAACGTGTTCGGCACGAATGTTACCGATACCGCCTGCGAGCATAATCGGTTTGTGATAACCACGCGTCTCGATGCCACCAAAGCTGTTTACTTTTTCTTCATAGGTACGGAAATAGCCAAGCAACGCAGGGCGACCAAATTCGTTGTTAAACGCTGCTCCACCGAGTGGGCCTTCGATCATAATATCTAACGCAGAAGCAATACGGTTCGGCTTAGAAAGCGGATTTTCCCACGGCTGTTCAAAGTTTGGGATCACTAAGTTAGACACCGAGAAGCCGGTTAAACCAGCTTTTGGTTTCGCACCACGCCCTGTCGCCCCTTCATCACGGATCTCTCCACCAGAACCTGTCGCTGCCCCCGGGAATGGCGAAATGGCTGTCGGGTGGTTGTGGGTTTCTACTTTCATTAAAATATGGGCATCTTCTTGATGATAGCGATATTGCCCGTCTTGATCCGGGAAGAAGCGACCCACGGTTGAACCTTCCATTACCGCCGCATTATCTTTATAGGCGGAAAGCACATAATCCGGGGTTTGCTCGAAGGTGTTTTTAATCATTTTGAACAGTGACTTATCTTGTTTTTCACCGTCAATCGTCCAGTCTGCGTTGAAAATTTTGTGGCGGCAATGCTCAGAGTTCGCCTGTGCGAACATATAAAGCTCAATGTCGTGCGGATTGCGGTTTAACGCCGTGAAATTTTCTACCAAATAATCAATTTCATCTTCCGCCAACGCCAAACCTAATTCCACGTTTGCCACTTCTAAAGCTGTGCGACCGCCGTTTAAAATATCTACTGTCGTGAACGGCTTCGGCTCGTGTTGGGCGAACAGCTGGCTCGCTTGGTTTTCATCGGTTAAAACGGTTTCTAACATACGGTCGTGCAACAAGCCTTTTAGGGTTGCCAACTCTGTTTCATTCAATGCTTGTTCAAACTCAAAATAGTACGCCAAACCACGCTCAATGCGGTTTACTGCTGATAAGCCACAGTTATGGGCAATATCTGTCGCTTTTGACGACCACGAAGAGATCGTGCCAACGCGTGGGGTCACAATCAAACAAAAGCCCGTTGGCTCGTGTTCCGCAAGGGTTGGGCCATAGTGCAACAGCTCTTGAATTTTTTGTGTTTCATCAGCGACAAGCGGTCGGTTTAGTTCAACAAAATGCAAATATTCGGCATAGACCGATTTGACAGGCAGTTGATGTTGCTCGAATTTTTGTTGAAGTTGGTTTAAACGAAAGTCAGATAAGGCAGGTGAGCCACGAAAGGTTTGTACAGTCATTGGGCGATTCCGTAAAGATGAAAGAAAATTTGGGGCGAATTATAACGGATTGCGCAAACGTTTGCTATAAGTTAGCAAACGTTAAAAATAACGCCCGATAAATCGAGCGTTATTGATAAGGCGAACATTAAAATTAGAAGGTGTAATTCACGGCTACACGATATTCACGACCCGCGCCTGGGAGAGAACTACGTTGCCAGTGAGGAACGTAGTTTTTATTGCCGATATTATTAATCGCAAAGTTTACGTTCATTTTATCCGTATCAAACGGTTTCCAGTTCAGGGTTAAGTCTGTGATACCATAACCCGCTTTACCTTGAGTAGCGGCTCGAACGGTTGCATTAGATAAGAAGAAATTATCTTTCGCATCCAAGCCTTCCACTTGACGATGATGAACCGCAATTTCTACATTAGGTTTTTCAAATCGATAACCTAAGGTTCCCGTCCAAGTTCTACCGATCGCGGCGGCATATTCAGGGTTTGAACTTAATTTATCGCCGTAGAAGCGAGGTTTACTGTATGCCACCCCTAAACGACCAAAGAAGCCGTTATACTTAACAAATGCGGCTAATTCATAACCGTGGTTTTTGATTTTGCCCGCATTGATAATTTCAGAGGCGCATTGAAGGTTAGTTCCGTCACATAAATGGTTATTACGACCTGTTGATGTACCTAAAGCGTCTTTAATGTTTTGCCAAAAGTAGCTACCTTCTACACCCCAAACACCGTTATCATAGTTAAAACCGATTTCGGTATTACGGGCTTTTTCGGCTTTCGTGCCGTCAGCAATAGACACGACACCACGTGCACCGTGAGACATTAGTGCATCGTGCATACGCGGGCTACGGGTTGCATAGTTATGGCTTGCACTCAAGGAGAGGTGTTCCATCGGTTGATAAATCAAACCAACACTAGGATTTACCGCACCATCACTGACTTTTTTGCCGTCCATTGCTTTGAAGCGGAAGTGATCATAACGGATACCTGTTGTTAAAACGACATCTTTAATGAACGTAATCGCTTCCGTATAAACACCGACATCACGTTTTTCTTGATTTACGACACCCGCACGCAAAATTTTGTTTGGTTTGACTTCTTGCTCACGATAATTCACACCGTATTTTAACAACACGCTTTCGTGTACTTCAGAGTCGAAGTTAATATTTGCCCCAACGGTTTCTACTTTAGTTTTGGTTGTTCCTTGATTTTGCGCACCACCGGCATAACCATTTTTCGAATCATCCACAGACCAACGACCGTGTTCTAAAAGATAAATATTCGCTGTTGCTTCTTTCACAAACCCTAACTCTTTACCTGTCCATTCTAAGTTAGTATTCGTTACAGTCATTTTACGTTCTGATGGAGCTTGGCGAGCATCTGTTAAACGGCTACCCGGTGAGTTATCCACAGGAAACTCTTCACGTACAGTACGATCGCCTTTATGCTGCTCTTTCATATGGCTCAATACAAAACGATGATTTGCTACGTTAGTACCTACTTTGAATAAATAGCTGAGTTTGTCCAGTGCGCTATAAGGCACACGATTTGAACCGTCTTTACCATTTGTATAATTTTTACCGCCTTTGTAGTCGTCTTCATTAATACCGTTTACGGCGGCAACAAAGTCGAAGGTATCATTTTTACCGAAGGTAGATAAACCATAGTTGTAACCATCATTACTGTTATAACCGCCATTGACTTTTACGCCGAAATTTTTATTACTGCTGTTTTTGAGTAAATCTTCGGCATCAATCGTCTTAGCGATAATTGCACCGTTAGTTTGACCGATACCGGCAGAAGCACTCCCCGCCCCTTTTTGTACCGAAACAATTTTCACTAACGCAGGATCAAGCATATGGCGACCTTGGTGATAGTGAATTTGGCTATCGGAATACGCATTATCGATTTTAACATCCACGGAGTTTTGCCCCATACCACGGATATATAAGTATTGGGAAGTTCCATTACCGCCACCAAAACCTATCGCAGGCTCATATTTGAGTAAACCACGCAGATCCGTTTCAACACTTTCGTCTTTTTTCTGTGTCGTCACAACATTACTTTTTACTTTTAATCCTTGATTATCAGTCACATTGATTGTATCAAGTTCCATCGTCTCGTTATTTTCTGCAAATGCGGAACCTACAGATAATGTACCTAACACCACGGCGGAGACAGGGAGTAATTTAAATTTATTCATATATGCTTTCCTTAAGATAATGACTTTTTACACTCACTTATTATTGAAAACAATTCTCAACAACAAACATTCAGGATATTCACATATTTCAAATAAACTGTCAACGGCTCTTGCATCAGTATTTTACTTGTAAAATTTTTGTAAGATCTTACCGCTTGTCATTTATCCGATTTGATTTATATCAATCAATATGTCATTTATTGCTCAACCACTGAAAAAATTTTTGTAAAATGAAACCGTTTTGATAATTATTTGAAACATTTAAATAAATCATTTTTTATTCGTACTCGGAGAGCAATTATGAGTCTATTTCAACAAACCGATCCGTCCCGCCGTCGTTACGGTTTAGCCGTATTCGTCGGTATTATCGCAGGGATTATTTCCGCATTCGTCAAATGGGGTGCCGAACATCCGTACCCGCCACGCAGCCCGATTGATTTATTCACTGCAGCGTGTCCGCAACCGGTATTAGATGCATTAAATTCCGGTGCATTAGCCATGAATGGAGCATTAGAGCAATGTTCTCGTGCCGTGTTAAACCCGCCGGCAGTTTTCTTACGTGATTACATCGGTATCGACCCTTATCAAACGGTTGCCTTCGTGTTTGCGGATCATCCGTTTAACGCCATCGGTGTGACACATATGATTTTCTCATTGGTGTTTGCGATCGGTTACTGTATCGTGGCTGAAATCTTCCCGAAAATTAAATTCTGGCAAGGTATCGGCGCAGGTATCATCGCCAATATCTGTGTTCACTACATCACCTTCCCGGCGCTCGGTTTAACCCCGCCGGTTGCCGAATGGCCGTTTTATGAACATATTTCCGAATTAGTCGGCCACATCTTCTGGTTCTGGACAATTGAGGTCATCCGCCGCGATTTACGTAACCGTATTACTAGAGAGCCGGATCCGGAAGTACCTTTAAATCAACCGTTCCGTTAATCCTTAATCCGGAAAACCGCAGTCTCTACTGCGGTTTTTTATTGCTTTTCATTATAAAAAATAGTTTCTGAGACTTTTATTTCTTGATTTGTCTCCGCCATAATTTGACCGTTTCATTTTTTACTTCACAATCCTATGAATTGGTCTTACGTTATTGATTCCGTTCCGCGTTTTGCGGATGCCGCGTGGATTACGCTACAACTGTCCTTTTGGGGAATCTTATTGTCCCTTCTGCTTGGCACCGTTATCGCCGTCATTACGGCTTACCAAATCCGTCCCTTCACGTCGCTCGCCCGTGCTTATGTCGAATTATCCCGTAATACGCCGTTGCTGATTCAACTCTTCTTTCTTTACTACGGCTTGCCCAAAATCGGGATCAAATGGGACGGTTTTACCTGTGGCGTGATTGCGTTGGTTTTTCTCGGTGGAAGCTATATGGCGGAAGCGCTACGCGCCGGCTTACTTGCGATCCCCAAAGGGCAAACGGAAGCGGCAAAATCAATCGGGTTGAACCGTTTTCAAATTTTCCGTTATGTGATTTTTCCACAGGCTTGGGCGATTTCTCTTCCGGCTTTAGGTGCGAATGTTTTATTTTTAATTAAAGAGTCATCGGTCATCAGTGCCGTTGCCGTAGCGGAGTTGATGTTTGTGACCAAAGATATCATCGGCATGGATTACAAAACCAATGAAGCGCTATTTTTGCTGTTTGTCAGTTATTTAGTGATTTTATTACCGGTTTCGCTGTTGGCCCGCTATGCGGAAAACCGTGTAAGGAGAGCGAAATATGGGGTTTGATTGGTTATTTGAAGGCGAGAATGCCGTTAGGCTGGCACAAGGTTTATGGCTGACTGCGCAAATTTCGTTTATCTCGGTCGGGATTGCGCTGATTTCCGGCACCTTATTCGGTTTGTTAATGCGTACAAAAAATAAGATCGTGCGGGGATGTTGTCGCTTTTATCTCGAAACAGTGCGTATCGTACCGATTTTGGTCTGGTTGTTTATGCTTTACTTCGGGCTGTCCACGTGGTTCGGTATTCAAACCAGCGGTTTGTGGATCTGTATTTGGGTCTTTGTACTATGGGGAACGGTAGAAATGGGCGATTTGGTACGCGGTGCTTTAGGCTCGATTGAAAAACACCAAATTGAATCGGCAAAAGCGATCGGATTAAAGCCTTGGCAAATATTTTGGCATATCGAACTGCCGCAAGGAACCCGACGTGTTCTTCCCGGGACAATCAATCTCTTCACCCGTATGATAAAAACCAGTTCGTTGGCGGCATTGATCGGCGTCATTGAGGTGGTTAAAGTCGGGCAACAAATTATTGAAAATTCACTGTTAACCAATCCGAATGCCTCTTTCTTCGTTTACGGGTTGATTTTTGTGCTGTATTTCTTAATTTGCTACCCTCTATCACTCTTGGCGACACGGCTGGAACAGAAGTGGGTTGATTAGATTTAAAGTGTGTTATAAGAAAAACGTACCTAATTGGAACAATTTTTCAATTTCACTCGATTGTTTTCGGTCGTTAACGAACACAATGACATGGTCGCCTTCTTCGATGACGGTCGATTTATGCGCAATCATCACTTGATGCCCTCGCACAACGGCACCGACAATTGTCCCCTGCGGTAATTTTAATTCACCGATTTTACGACCGACGACCCGCGATGATTCGCTATCTCCATGAGCCACAGCCTCAATCCCTTCCATCAGCCCTTGTTTGAATGCGGCAACACGCACAATATCACCTTTTCTGACATGGTTCGACAAAGCTGAAATCGTCGCTTGTTGCGGTGACAGGGCAATATCAATCGTACCGCCTTGGATTAAGTGCAAATAGGCCATTCGCTGTACCAGCACGATTGCTTTTTTTGCCCCTAACCGCTTGGCTAACAACGACGACATAATATTTGCCTCGTCGTCACTGGTTAACGCCAAAAACAGATCGATATCTTCAATATGCTCTTCAAACAATAATTCCTGATCTGACGCATCACCACACAATACAAGAGTTTTAGATAATTTTGTCGCCAGCTTTTCCGCACGCTCCTGATTTCGTTCAATCAACTTCACGCTGCATTTATCTTCTAACGCCTGTGCTAAGGCGGTACCCACGTTTCCGCCACCGACAATCATAACCCGACGGTGCGGTTTATCAAGGCGTTGCAACTCCGCCATAATGGCTTTGATATGTTGCGTCGCACAAATAAAGAAAACTTCGTCACCGGCTTCAATAATCGTCGAACCTTGCGGGACAAAGGCTTTATCCTGACGGAAAATCGAGACGATTCTTGCTTCAATATGCGGTAAATGATCGCCCAACGCCGAAATCGGGTAACCGACCAGCGGTCCGCCGTAATACGCTTTGACACTGACCAAACTCACCAAATCATCCGCAAAATGCGCGACCTGTAATGCACCCGGATAATCGACAAGGCGTAGAATATCCTGTGTGACCAATAATTCCGGCGCAATAATATGATCAATCGGCAGCACGTCATCATTAAATAACGCTTCTCTTTCCCGCACATAATCCGGATTACGGATACGGGCGATTTTGGTCGGTATATGGAATAACGTATAAGCAATTTGGCAAGCAATCATGTTGCTTTCATCACTGTTCGTTACCGCAACTAACAAATCCGCATCGCTTGCGCCTGCTTCACGTAAAACCCGAGGCGAAGCGGCGTTTCCTCTGATCACCCGCAGGTCATGTTTGTCTTGTAGCTTGGTCAAACGCTCTTGGGTGTCATCAATAATCGTAATATCGTTATCGTCATTGGCGAGGTTTTCCGCCAAAGTCGCACCGACTTGCCCGGCCCCTAAAATGATTATTTTCATCTTAATTTACTTGCTTGATTAATTTGGCATAAAAGAAACCGTCACCGCTGTTTTCGGCAGGCAGAAACTGCTTCTGCTCAACGATTTCACCGTTAAAATGCATGTTAACCAATTTTGCATCCTGATTTTCTTGGATAAAGTGCTGGATTTGCTGACTGTTTTCTTCCGGTAACACAGAACAAGTGGCATACAGCAACACGCCGTTGGGTTTGAGCCTTGCCCAAAGTGCTTTGAGAATGCTCCCCTGCAATTCCGCCAACTCAGCAATATCCTCTTCTTTGCGTAGCCATTTAATATCCGGGTGACGGCGGATTACCCCCGTTGCAGAGCAAGGAGCATCAAGTAAAATTTTATCGAACATCTCACCGCTTGTAAGCCACTGTTCAGGCTGGCTGGCATCACCGCAAATCACCGTTGCCGTTTGGTTTAAACGGGCTAAATTCTCTTTAACCCGAACTAAACGGGCTTCTTCAATATCTAACGCAATCACTTTTGCTTGCGGTGCTTTTTCTAAAATATGGGTCGTTTTGCCCCCTGGTGCCGCACAGGCATCTAAAATCAACTCGCCGTTTTGTGCATCAAGTAATTCGGCAGACCATTGTGCGTGTGCATCTTGCACCGTTACCCAACCTTGCTCAAAGTGGGGAAGCTGGCTTACCGACACGGCTTTATCTAATAAAACCGCACAATCAGGCACGCAAGCGGTCTGTTCTTCGTGATTTTTTGCAAGATCGCCTAACAATGCCATATAGTCCGCTCGGTTAGTCCGTTGAGCATTAACCCTAATCCACATCGGCGGTTTCTGGTTATTTGCATCGACAATCTCTCGCCAATTCGGATAGGCTTGTTTCAGCTTATTCACCAACCATTCAGGGTGTAGCGTTTGCCAATGTTTATCCACTTTCGCCAAAATTGCTTCTTGCTCACGCAGAAAACGGCGAAGCACCCCGTTAGTCAAGGCTCGAAAGCTATCCAACTTTAACGCTTTTGTGGCATTAACCACTTCATCTACCGCGGCGTGGGGCGGTACTCGCATATAAAGTAGCTGATACAAGCCGACCAAAAGCAAACAATGCACCAAGCGAGTTTTGTTTTTCAGCGGTTTTTCCACCAATAATTTGATAATCGCTTCCAAACGGGGCAACACACGGCAAATGCCAAAGGTCGTTTCCTGTACCCACGCTAAATCCTTAGCATCGAGTTGCGATTGTGCTTCGGGGATCAAGGTTGAAAGGGATTTGCCCTGATCCAACACCTGTAAAATAATCTGTGCCGCAACGACACGAGCGGAATGTTTTTTCATTAGAGAACGCTTCCTACTTTAAACCAATCCCCCCGACCGTTTAAGAAATCTTGTACGGACATCGGTTTCTTGCCTGCCGGCTGAAGTTGTGTAATGTTTAACACACCTTGTTGAGTGGCAATTTGGATACCGTTTTTATCCACCGCCAACACCGTGCCGACCGCTTTCTCTTGGTGTGGCAGAACCTCAGCTTGATACACTTTTATCCGCTCTTCCACTTCATTCACCATCAAGGTTAAATATGCCATCGGGGCAGGATTAAAGGCACGGATATTACGCTCAAGCTGACAAGCGGTCAGATTCCAATCTAATTTTGCTTCTTCTTTTGTCAATTTTTCAGCGTAGTTCGCTTGCTCGTCTTGCTGTTTTTCAGGCTTAAACTGACCGCTTGTTAAACCGTTTAAGACTTCAAGCAAAGCTGGCGGTGCAAGCTCGGCAAGTTTGGCATACAAGCTGGCGGACGTTTCGGTTGCTAAAATCGGCGTCGTTACCTTATGCAACATATCACCCGTATCTAAGCCAATATCCATCTGCATAATGGTCACGCCCGTTTCCGTATCGCCAGCCCAAATTGAACGCTGAATAGGTGCAGCCCCACGCCAACGTGGTAACAACGAACCGTGAACATTTAAGCAACCATATTTCGGTGCTTTTAACACCGCTTCCGGCAGAATTAAGCCATAAGCCACCACAACCATCACATCAGCGTTTAACGCCTGTAACTCTGCCTGAGCCTCTTCTTTGCGTAACGATTTCGGCTGATACACAGGAATATGATGTGCTTCCGCCAATTGTTTTACAGGGCTGGCTTGTAGCTTTTTCCCACGCCCGGCAGGCTTATCCGGCTGTGTATAAACGGCAATAACGTTATGTTCCGAATTTAACAAGGCTTGTAAATGGGTTGCGGCAAAATCGGGGGTGCCGGCGAAAATAATATTAAGTTTCTTCATCATTGATAATAAAAATGCCATTCTATTGAATGGCATTATTGTAACGCAAAATAAAGCTTAACGCAGAACCAAAATCGGTTTATCGCTGTGTCGAGCTACTTTCACGGTATTTGAACTCAACCCTTTCGCTTTAGGTTTACTGCTTGCCAGCATCACGATCAGATCAACGGATTTTTCTTCGGCAATACGGTTGATCTCTTCGTAGATAGTGCCATGAGCCACAATGTGCTGAACCTTTGCGCCCTCCGGGAAGTTAGCTTGGGTAAAAGCGTGTAAGGCTTTGTTCGCTTCTTCCACCACGGATTTATCGAAATTTTTCGGTAAAAATGCAGAAATAAAGCTGTCGTCAATCGGTTCGATAATGGTCACAACCCGATATACCGCATCGGGATTGTTCGCCGTGAGTTTTAATGCCGTATCAACCACATACTTAGCGCTATTGAGATCGTTTAAGTCGATCGCAAGGAGAAGTTTGTTATACATAATTTGTCCTTATTTTTTTATGCGACGGCGCTGATTCCAGCCGACAAAAATCGCTAATAGGAAAGCCGGGATAAACATTAATTCTTTTGGAAGCGAGCTTTGTGGTAACGCCACATCAAGAATGGTTTGATCCCAATTTAAGCCTGCTTTCGCTGCCGCTGAATCAATTTCAACATTATCAATTAAGATCTTCGGTGACATTTCGCCGTTGATTTCAATTTTCTCTCCGGTATCCAGCAAGGTTAATCCCATTGCTTTGATACGCTCTTCGCCTGTTGCACCTGCCGGTACGGTGAGCTGTGAGTAGAATTCAATCGGTTTGCCGTAAGGATTTACCCCTGCTACTTTCAGCGTCAGATTTTGACCTGCGGGTACTTTCTCTAACTCCTGAGTCATTTGAGCCGGCTCGATATGGCGTGAAGTCGGCGAAATGTGCTCCATAAAGAAGCCCGGACGGAATAACATAAAGGCAGCAAAAATTAATACCAATGTTTCCCATAGTTTATTTTTGGTGAAGAAGTAATTCATCGTGCCTGCGGTAAACAGCAAAATACCGATAGTTGCCGTGAGGAATACTAAAATACCTTTTGCCCAACCCACATCAATTAAGAGTAAATCGGTATTGAAGATAAACAGGAACGGTAAAATCGCTGTTCTTAAGCTGTAGTAGAACGCTTGCACCCCGGTTTTAATCGGGCTACCGCCTGAAATAGCTGCGGCAGCGAAAGAGGCTAAACCAACCGGTGGAGTTACGTCTGCCATAATCCCGAAATAGAACACGAATAAGTGAACCGCGATCAATGGTACGATTAATCCATTCTGTTTACCGACTTCGACAATCACCAATGCCATCAATGAAGATACCACGATATAGTTTGCCGTAGTCGGTAATCCCATCCCTAAAATTAAGCTAAAGATAGCGACTAAAATCAGCATTAATAAGATATTGCCCATCGAGAGCATCTCAATAATACCAGAAAGTTGCACTCCGAAACCGGTGAGCGATACGGCACCTACAATGATACCTGCCGTTGCTGTTGCAATACCGATACCAATCATGTTTCTTGCGCCAGACTCTAAACCGTCCACTAACTCTTGAACGCCTTGTTTAACTAGCGCAACTTTGTTACCTGCATCATTACGGAAGAAACTTAATAATGGGCGTTGTGTGACTAAAATGACCGCAAGCGCAACGGTTCCCCAGAAAGCGGATAACCCTGGTGAGAATTGCTCAATCATCAAACACCACATTAATACCACAACAGGTAATAAGAAATGTAAGCCTGCATTTACTGTTGGTTTACGGCGAGGTAATGATACGACTGGAGAGTTTGGATCATCGGCTTCTAAATCAGGGAATTGTGAAACACGGTGAATCAATTTGATATAGACCGCCGCTAATAAAATACACACAATCAAGAAAGCAAAATCAGGTGCGACATCTTTAATCCAGCCTAATCCGTAATGAACCGCAATTGCCAAGCCAAGTGTTACTAAAATATAGCTTACTATTTTGAGTAACGTAATTAAGATCGGGCTCACAGGTTCAACACGCTCCAACCCTTTTAAGCCCATTTTTTGTGCTTCAAGGTGAACAATGTAAACTAAGGCGATATAAGAAATTAATGCGGGTAAGAAAGCGTGTACAATCAATTGGCTATACGGCATATTGACGTATTCAATCATCAAAAACGCAGCCGCTCCCATGACCGGTGGCATAATTTGTCCGTTTACCGATGATGCAACTTCAATCGCGCCTGCTTTTTCTGAGCTCAAACCGACACGCTTCATCATAGGAATAGTGAATGTCCCTGTGGTAACCACGTTGGCAATAGACGAACCTGACACTAAACCGGTTAAAGCTGAAGAGACTACGGCAGCTTTACCCGGACCACCACTAAAGTGGCCTAAATAAGCAAATGCGGTTTTAATGAAGTAGTTGCCTGCTCCCGCTTTATCCAATAAAGCCCCGAATAACACGAACAAGAACACATATTTGGTTGAAACACCGAGGGCGACACCGAATACCCCTTCCGTGGTGATCCATTGTTGGTTAATGATTTGAGATAATGAGCCAGAACGGTGGCTAATAATAGAACTGCTCGGTAAGAATTGTCCAAAATAGTTATAGAGTAGGAATACACCTGCGATAATCACTAACGGCAAACCTAAACTACGGCGACATGCTTCCAGTAATAATAGAATTCCTAAACAGCCTGCAATAATATCTTGCGTATTCGGCGCACCAAAACGGGTAACTAGCCCCTCATAGAAGAAAATATAGTACGCTGCAAGGAAAGCCCCTAAGGTTGCAAATAACCAATCTTGGTAAGGAATGCGGTGTTTTGGCGATGTTGCAAAGGCTGGAAAAGATAAGAAGGCAAGGAACATGGCAAAGGCAAGGTGAATAGAACGAGCTTTGGTATCATCTACCACCACATTCAAATTCCAGCCCCAATCTCTCACCACTTCTTGTAGCCAAAATGGAAATGGTGAAGTGTAATAGATTTGGAATAGCGACCATAAAATCGCTGTAATAACAATTAATTTTTTACTAAAACCTGTCGGGTTACGACCGCCTGAATCATTTGAGGCGACGAGATCTTGCAGATCATCGTAATCCATAGTTTTGGATTGAGCAGACATAAACTCCTCCGAGAAAACCTAAGACAAGCGGTTAGATTTAACGAAAAATTTGCAAAAAATCAGCCAAATCTGACCGCTTGATGAAAACGACAAAAGGCAGGAAGCGATGACTCCTGCCTGATATTAAGAGAAAGGGATGAATTACATCCAACCACGCTCTTTATAATAACGGATTGCTCCTTCGTGTAACGGCGCAGAAAGTGCGTTTTTGATCATTTCTTCTTCTTTTAAGTTTGCAAACGCCGGGTGCAAACGTTTGAAGCGATCAAAGTTATCAAACACGGCTTTTACCACGGTATAAACACGATCCGCATCCACATCCGCAGAAGTTACTAATGTTGCATACACACCAAAGGTTTCTACCGGATTATCAGTACCTTTATATAACCCGCCCGGAATAGTCGCTTTGGCATAGTAAGGGTGAGCTGCCACTAATTTATCGATCGCTTCACCGGTTACCGGTACTAAATGCGCATCACAAGATGCCGCCGCTTCTTTTAACGCACCGTTCGGGTGACCGACGTTATAAGTAATTGCATCTAAGTTGTTATCACACATCACGGATGCCATTTCTGCCGGTTTTAACTCGGAAGCGACTTTGAACTCTTTATCCGTCCAACCTTTTGCCGCTAAAATCACGTTCATCGTTGCACGCGTACCGGAACCCGGGTCGCCCACATTCACGCGCTTACCTTTTAAGTCATCAAAGGTCGCAATTTTCGCATCGGTACGCGCCATTACCGTGAACGGTTCAGGGTGAATAGAGAAAACCGCACGTAATTTGTCGTTTTTCTTACCTTCAAATGAACTTGAGCCGTTGTAAGCATGGTATTGCCAGTCTGATTGGGCAATACCCATTTCCATCTGTTTATCGGCAATCGCATTCAAGTTTGCAACAGACGCTCCCGTTGACGGTGCATTACATTTCACATTGGTTTTTGCCGTATCACGGTTTACCAATTGGCAAATCGATTGACCGACTACATAGTAAACCCCCGTTTGACCGCCCGTACCAATAGTCACGAACTTATCTTCTGCATGAGCTACCATCGAACCCATAGCTAAACTTGCGACTAACGATAATTTTAAAAAATTCTTCATGTTTTATTTCCTCTAAAAATTCAAGGTTGGGAAAATTAAGATGTTGCGTTTGACTCTATATCACATAGGAGAAAACGGCATAAAGATATACAAGAGATCGATTTTTTATGCAAATACTTTATGCCAAAAATTGGCTTAATTTCACATTTTATTAACAATTTTACACGCAAGCGGTCTGATTGAAATCATTTTTTACACATTTCAGCGCAACTTAAATCTAAATTACGGCATGAACATAAACCTATCCGGTAAAGCTTAAAAAAACTTTCGGCTCATCACATTGTTTTCTTAATAAGTAAACATCACTGATATTACACCATAAAATAACCTATTGATTTATCTTATTAATTTACCTAATGCGCCGCATATTTTTCCCGTATTTTTTCTAAATTCCATAATTGTAAATATTGTTAATTTTGTGAACCCTTTCTCAAATATTTACTCCATCAATTTACTTTTATTTGGAGTAAAGCTACATTTATTGGCGCAATTTACACTCATTCAGGAGAATACTATGAAAAAAACAGCCTTAGCTCTTTTTGTTTCATCTCTTGTTGTACCAATGGGATTAGCGACTGAAACAACGATATTTCAATACCAAAATGCAAAATCGTTTCTAAAACCGGTCGCATTCACTGAGAAGTTTGAGCAAAAACAGGCATTCAATCTGGAAAGCGGAACACTTACCGTCAGATTTCGTGACAATATGGGAAACGGGCTGGTTTCTCTTTTCGGCGTATCGAATTCTCAAAGTAATCAACAGTATGTCAGTTTTTATATTAACCGTACCAATGATAATGATGTGTTGGGTATTGAAATCCGTAATAACAGTAATCTTATTCCGAACAGCAGTCTTCAAGTCTCTATTCCACGTTTATCGGTTGCCAATGAATTCCGAACTGTTTCCTATATTTTTGATAAAGAAAATAATCAAATCTCCGTTTATGTGGACGGTCAACAACTCAAAATCCACCAAGCGGTAGAATTCTTCAACAGTATTGATAATTTGGACTCCGCATACCTAGGAAAAACCCAACGTTATAGCAATTCTTCTTGGCGTTTTACCGGCGATATTTTCTATGCGGATTTGGTTAATCGCCCGCTTTCCGATGAGGAAATTCAAAACAAACATATCACATTGCAGGGCGAGCATGAACAGGCATTAATACAGAAAGAGGCCCGTTACCAACAATTAGGTGCCAACTTTAAGGAAGCCGTTCCACTGTTTATGGCAGGACAAGAAGGTGCGAGAAACTATCGTATCCCGGCGTTGTTGACGACTCAAAAAGGCACGGTCATTGCAGCGATTGATAAACGTCATCAGCATGCATCCGACTGGGGGAATATCGACACCGCAATTCGCCGTAGCTTAGACGGCGGTAAAACATGGGAAACGGATCAGGTCGTTATTGATCTGATTGAACAACCGTTTGGTAATCAAAACTCCGCATTTTTAATCGACCCGTTACTGGTTCAAGATAAAAATAACGGACGTATTTTTATGCTGGTTGATATGTTCCCTGAAACACGGGGATTCTTTGGTATCAATCAAAACCACTCATCTGAAGGAAGCGGTTATAAGAGTATTGACGGTAAACACTATCGTTTATTGACCGACGATGAAAATAATCAATACACGGTACGTGAAAACGGTATTGTTTATAATGAAAATAATCAGGCAACGGATTATCGTGTAGTCGTAGAAGGTAGTCAGGAAAAAGCTTACAAAGATCTTGGGGATCTTTATCAAGGTGACACGTTATTAGGTAACGTGTTCTTACAAGCGCGCAACCCGATTAGTAAAGCCGCCCCACTAAAAGTGAAAGTTACCAGCTATTTATGGTTAACTACCAGTGATGACGAAGGACAAACTTGGAGTAATCCTGTCGATATTACCGCGCAAGTTAAAGCCGATTGGATGCGCTTCCTCGGTACAGGTCCGGGAGTTGGTATTCAATTAAAAGACGGCTCGTTAGTCATGCCAATTTATTACACCAACAGCAATAACAAACAATCTTCAGCAGTCATTATCAGTAAGGACGGCGGTAAAACGTGGGTGAGAGGTGAATCTCCGAATGATCGTCGTTTGGAAAGCAGCGGCGGATCCCGCTTATTAAATAGTGATTCTTATCAACTGACCGAGTCACAATTAATTGAATTGGATAACGGTGAATTAAAGATGTTCTCACGTAATCTGAACGGAAGTGTCAATATTTCCACGAGTAAAGACGGCGGTTTTACTTGGCAAAAAGAGGTTGTTGCCGATGATATCTTGCTTGATCCTTATTCACAGATGTCCGTCATTAAATATTCCAAACGCATTAATGGTAAAGAATATGTTCTTTTCGCCAATCCGCATTCGTCCAATCGTACCCGTGTTAATGGTAAAGTCTGGTTAGGTGAAGTGCAGGAGGACGGCTCCATCGAATGGAAATACAACACCACGATTACAACCGGTTCTTACGCCTACAACAGTCTCACGGAGTTACCTAACGGCGACATCGGTCTCCTCTATGAAGAAAGTGCCGAACAAATCAATTATGTTTCTTTCAACTTACAAGAACTCGTATGGCAAGAGAATCTGATTCATAATGACATAAGAAAATCGGCACTTGAAATCAGCCTGGACAGCACTGAGGCGGAAACCTTCTACAAAATCGGTGACGGTGAAATGATTAAAGTAGGAAGCGGTATTAATCCGGCAAATTTAATCGTAGAAGAAGGTTTAGCGACATTAAATCAACAACCAAATACCAACGGTCAAGCTCAAGCTTATGAAACGGTACTTGTCAATAAATTGGGTAAAGTCCGCTTAAACAGCTTGGATCAAGTTAAACATACCAATATCACGCTAAATCAAGGAACCTTGGACTTCAACGGATTGGATTTCAATTTAACCGAAAGCACACAAGCAAACAGCGGGTTATACGCTCAAACCCTCAACGGTAATCTTGTCAACGACAGCTTAACCCCGTCTAATTTGACTTATGCCCTTTCCGGTGAACGAGCTATTCTCGGTAATATCGGCGGAACGGCAGGGAAAATTAATCTGAATTATCAACCTCAAGCATCGGATGCTTCTCTTGCTCTACATGGCAATTCCGTGCTTAATATCATTGACATTCAAAATGGTAATGTCATTTATAAGGCTGCCGAACATGTCGCCAGCGATGCAAAAGTGCATCCGAACACCTCAATCACACTGCATGACGGCGCAAACGTCACACTAGACAAAGTCAATTTGGTCGATACCGCACAAATTATTTTTAATAATACTCAAACTGCGTATTTACAAGCCAACAGTCTCGGTCAAGGTAGTCTGGTTAAACAGGGTAACGGTGTGGCGTATTTGTCCGGTGATTTATTACACCGAGGCAAAACCGATGTTCAGTCCGGCGGATTATCCGTAAACGGCGTGATCCATAACAGCCCTGTATATGTACATTCCGATGCGGTACTCGGCGGTTCTGGCGAAATCAAATCCGACGTCTCGTTATATGAACAAGCGGTCATTTCCCCGACGATTTTTGCAAATCCATCCGCCTTTTCACCAAAATCGCTCTCATTGAATAATCTCAAAAATTATGGCGGTAGCGTATTATTAAATGTGCTGAATGAGAGTGAGGATCCGGCGAAATGGCAATATGATCAATTATTGATCAAAGGCAATGTCGACAGTGACACGCCGATTCCGGTCAATCTACAAATGCTTTCATCAACACAAGGCATTTCGGATAAAAACCGTAACGGCCAGTATGATGCCGACGAAGGTATTTCGCTTATTCAAATCAAAGGTAATGCAAACTTATCGCAATTTGTATTAAATAAAGCATTGGAGTTTAGTCGCAGTGATATCTACCAATATGCGTTGGTCAGTGTAGATAAAAAAGCGACGATTGCAGCTGAAAATAAATTCGGTGAAAACAACAGCGATTATTATGACTACCGCTTACAAACACTTTTAGTGAACGAAAACGGGGAAACTCCCGAAGCGGTTATTCGTTATGTCGAGCCGACAAGCAACACAACAAACACCATGGCAGAAACGACACCGAGCACAACGGATAACAGTACCTCGAATACGGCAAGCCGTGCTGCGATTAATGCACAAATTCCGTCTTATTTAGTCGCGAATAATGCATTGTTTACGCATAGTGAAAATATTCGCCGACAATTCATGACGAGCCTATGGCGAAAAGATAAGAAAGGGTTCTATGTCGATCAACAACACAGCCAAGGCAAATACCGTTCAAATCTCAGTTTCGAACAATATGGCTACGGATATGACGCAACACAAAACAGCACTCTATTTGGCGGTTATATTCCGTTAAGTGCAAGCAATGAATTACACCTAGGATTAGGTTTTAGCCGAAATAAAGTGAAACCGAAAGCCGTTGATGGTTCAAGTGAAACAAGCTACAAATCCGTTTCTTTCTTACTTGCAAACCAACATCGATTCAACAACGGTGTATTGCTGAATACCCATTTCGGCTATCACCGTCATAAGGGTAAAGTGAGTGCAAACGGTGAAAAAGATATCGGTGATATCAAATCCGACCAAACACAAATAGGTGTAGGTTTTGCTTATCCGATTACGACAGGCAAACTCAGTGTTATCCCAACCGTTGGTCTCAACTACACGCACTTGGATAGCAAAATCCAAAATACGTTAAATTGGCAAATTGATCCGGAAAACTTGAACGTTGTCAGTCCGTATGTCGGTGCCGATTTGGTATGGGAAAATGACGTTAGTCGCTTCAATGTGGGGGCGTTCTATGAGCGTTATAACCACAGCGCCTCGTCCGTTCGTATTACATCAAGCCAACAAGCACAATTCAATACGGGAAAAGTCGCAGATGCTTTACGTTTGAATGCCAACGTGGATTTCAAAATCACTGCGCAATTAAGTTTAGGTGTCTATGTCAATTACCGTTACTCGATGTCTGATGCAACATTCAAACAAACACAGTTCGGCGGTAAATTAGAGTATAAATTCTAAAGTAACTTGTAGTATAGGATACTAAACTTACTCTCCCGAAATCGTCGTTAGATTGTTTTGGGAGAGTTTTTTTATGAATATTAATGCTTCTTACCGCAATCACATTTCGGCGGCACCGGATCATCGCCGCCTTGGCTAAACGGATGACAACGCAAAATCCGCTTCAATGCCAGCCAGCCACCTTTCCATGCACCGTGAATTTTAATCGCTTCTAAGGCGTAGGTAGAGCAAGTGGGGTAAAAACGACAACGAGGTCCAATTAATGGACTGATGACATAGCGGTAAAAATGCACAAGAGCGAGCATTACATAAGCCAAAGGGCTTAGCTTTGATGTTGTTCCTGCTGTGCTTTCTGAGCGAGACGAATGTGGCGTTGCCATAGTTTATCCAAGGTTTCAAATAATTCTTGGTTGCTGAGTTTACCAATTCCGCCTTTTGCTACAAAGACAAAATCGTAAGGCGGGAGCTGATGTTGTTTTAATCGAAAACTTTCTCGCACAATACGTTTGATACGATTGCGATCATGAGCTCTTTTCAAATGCTTTTTCGCCACGGTTAAACCGATACGGGCATGTTCAAGGTGATTTTGACGGGATAAAAGGGTTAACTGGGGCGTGCTGGCACGAAGAGGCAGTTCAAAAACCGCTTTAAATTGAACGGGAGCTAACAAACGTAGCTCCCGAGGAAAAGTTAGCGTATTCACACTGAGTGTTTCGGCTGACTTATCTGTCATTATGCAGATAAGCTTTTACGACCTTTAGCACGACGACGCGCTAATACTTGACGACCGTTTTTAGTTGCCATACGGGCACGGAAACCGTGAGTACGAGCACGTTTTAATACAGATGGTTGAAATGTACGTTTCATTGTTATCTACCTAAAATATCTAAAAAATTGGCACTAACGCCAAAGAGGAACATGAAAAAGAGTGCGGATTTTAACGATAAACCGAGCAAAGATCAAGGCGAATTTGTTATCTCTTTATCGCCAAGGTTAAAACGCCGAGGGCAATTAACCCGATGCCCAACCAATCTTGCCCGCTCGGTCGTTCACCTAAAAAAATCACGGCAAAAACGGTCACCAGCACAATGCTGAACTTATCGATCGGAGCAACTTGGGAAGCCGGTCCCATTTGTAAGGCTTTAAAATAAGCCAGCCACGAGGCACCGGTTGCCAAACCCGAAAGTATTAAAAACGTCCAATTTTTTCCCGTCAGCGCCCCGAACGGCTGCCATTTGCCGGCATAAGTTAAAAACGCTGCCAGTGCAATTAAAATTACCGTCGTTCGGATAAAGGTGGCAAAATCGGAATCCACGCCTTGTAAGCCGACTTTGGCGAAAATCGCAGTTAATGCAGCAAATAATGCCGAGGCTAACGCCCAATAAAACCATTCTTGTGACATATCGTTTCCATAATGTTGATCAAATTTATGGCTATTTTACTTCCGTAGTACAACAGATTACCTTGATCTCACGTTATTATTTTGTTAAAAGAAGGTAATATTTTCAATCTTTACGGATTCTTAATGAATGGAGAGAAAAAATGGTTCAATCAATAAAAAATTTTCTAAAACTTGAATCGGCCAGCGGTATTTTATTATTGGTTTTCGCCGCTTTGGCAATTATATTGGCAAACAGTCCTTTAAACGAGCTGTATTTCGACTTTTTAGGAATGCCGGTGAGTATTCAAGTCGGGCTTTTTAGTATCCATAAACCCCTGTTGATGTGGGTCAACGACGGTTTTATGGCGGTATTCTTCGTGTTGGTCGGCTTAGAGGTCAAACGAGAAATGTTGGTCGGTGCGATTTCCAGTTATCAGAAAGCGATTTTTCCGGCAATCGGCGCTTTAGGCGGGATGATCGTACCGGCAATCGTTTATTGGCTGATCAACCATGATTCGCCGGAATTCCAAGCAGGATGGGCGATTCCGATGGCGACCGACATTGCGTTTGCTCTCGGCGTACTTGGTTTGCTCGGTAAACGTGTTCCGTTTGCCTTGAAAATCTTCTTACTGGCGTTGGCAATCATTGATGACTTGGGCGCGATTGTCGTCATTGCTATCTTCTTTTCCCACGATTTAAGTACCACTGCATTAGTCTCCGCCGCGATTGCAATTGTTGCGCTGATCGTCATGAACCGGTTGCGGGTTACCGCCCTCTGTGCTTATATGGTGGTCGGGCTGATTTTGTGGGCATCCGTTTTAAAATCGGGCGTACACGCCACACTTGCCGGCGTAATTATCGGCTTTTGTATTCCGCTTAAAGGCAACAACGGAGAAAAACCGTTGGAAGACTTTGAACACCTGTTGGCACCTTGGTGCGCCTTCGTGATTTTACCGTTATTCGCCTTCTCAAACGCCGGTGTTTCACTCGGCGGCATGAGCCTCAGCACCTTAACGTCACCGCTTACCCTCGGCGTAACCCTCGGCTTGATTGTCGGTAAAACCTTAGGTGTATTCAGTTTTAGCTTTTTGGCGGTGAAACTCGGCATCGCCAAATTATCCGAAGGCATTAACTTTAAACAAATCTTTGCCGTCTCGGTACTCTGCGGTATCGGTTTTACCATGTCGATGTTCTTAGCGGGATTGGCGTTCGGCGGAGAAGAAGCAGACGGAAAATTCATCTCCCTCGCCCGCTTGGGGATTTTACTCGGCTCTTCCGTCTCCGCCGTGGTCGGTTATTTCCTTCTGAAACATTTCACGAAAGAAAATACCGCACACGCCTAAATACACAAGCGGTACGATTTCGCAAAAATTTTGCAAGATCGTACCGCTTGTATGTAAAACGAACTTAGTTATACATTGCGTCTATTTGTTCACGATATCGTTGAAGAATAACCTTTCTGCGTAATTTTAACGTCGGCGTGATTTCTTCCGCTGTCGTGCTGAAGGCTTGAGGTAATAAGGTAAATCTTTTAATTTGTTCAAACCCGGCTAATTCGCGTTGCAATTCGTTAATCCGTTTCTCAAACATTTGAATGATGTCCGAATGTTTAATCAACTCTACGCGGTCTTGATATTTGATATTCAATTGTCGGGCATACTCTTCCAAACTTTCGAAACAGGGGACAATCAAGGCGGAAACATATTTCTTCGCATCAGCAATCACCGCAATTTGTTCAATAAATTTATCTTTCCCGATTTTGCCTTCAATATATTGCGGCGCAATATATTTCCCGTTGGACGTTTTCATCAACTCTTTAATCCGATCGGTGATAAACAAATTCCCTTGCGCATCCATTTCCCCCGCATCGCCGGTTTTTAAGAAACCGTCTGCGGTAAACGCTTGAGCCGTTTCTTCCGGCTTTTTGTAGTAACCGCGCATCACCATGCCGCCACGGACTAAAATTTCGTTATTTTCACCGATTTTCACTTCCGCATTCGGCATGAGCGTGCCGATCGAATTCGGGTCGAACCCTTTTTCATCCCAACACGACACGGTGGCGGTCGTTTCCGTCATACCGTACCCCAATTTAATATTAATACCGATACTGTGGAAAAATACACCGATTGTCGGCTCAAGTTTGGCTCCGCCACACGGCATCATGCGAATCCGACCGCCCAATAACGCTCTCAATTTTGCCAGCACCAGTTTATCCGCCAATGCATGTTGTAAGCGCAATAATGCCGATGGCTTCGCACTACGCCAATATTTTTCACCGATACGGATTGCCCAATGAAATAATGCCCTACGGTGTAGCGGCGCTTTATGTACTTTATCCCACACCGCCGTATACATTTTTTCATAAAGACGCGGCACCGCACACATTAAGGTCGGCTTTATATAAGCCAAGGTTTCGCGAACATGGTTGGTATCTTCAAGGTAGCAATTCGTCGCACCGCGATGAAACACATAAGCCACCCACGCCCGTTCAAAAATGTGCGAAAACGGCAAAAAAGAAAGCGACGTGTCATGTTCATCCACATGCGGCAATGCCATATCATGGGCTTGCAGCTGGTGGGCAAGATTTGCATAATCCAACATCACGCCCTTCGGCTCGCCGGTGGTGCCGGAGGTATAAATCAGTGTAAATAAATCCGACAGTTGTTTGTTTTCCAAACGCTCGGTAAATTCGTGATGTTGCGGTTCAACATCAACAAATGTATCCCAATGACAAGCCATGTCATGATTGTAAAGATTAATCGTCGATTTCATGGCGACGATTTTCTGTAATTGCGAACAATTGTTCGCTATTTCTATGGCCTGATCATACTGCTCTTGATCACCAACGAATAAAATCTTAATGTCCGCATCATTAATGATATATTCTACCTGCTTTGCGGTATTGGTTGCGTAGATGGGAACGGCAAGCGCACGAATCTGCATAGCGCCGATGTCGGCGATCGTCCAACGCGGAATATTGTGGGCGAAAATACCGATTTTATCCTGAACGCCGATACCGTTGGCAATCAAGGCATAAGAAAGTGTGTCGATATTTGCTTGAAATTGCGCCCAGCTCATCTCCGCCCAAATATGATTCTCTTTAAAACGTAATGCGGTACGTTGTGCAAGTACTTGTGTCTGATGACGGATACGGTTAACAAAATGGAAATCCAATGTGCTCATATTGCTTTTTTACCTGATTATTTTTAGCTAAAAATTTGTCGGCAATATAAAGCTTTGCACTATAAAAATCCATAGAAAGTGAACAGTTGTACGCTGTGTTTTTGTAAAGAATGGGATTTATCAGATGACAAAGAAAAAAGAAAAGTGAAAAACAGAGCGTAGTCATACGCCCTGTCTGATATGAATACACGGCATGATAAAACGATTTGCAAAAAATCGTAATGAACCGACCGCTTGTCCGCGGCGTTATTCTGTCGGTGCGACTTCTTCTATCGGAGCCAGCCCTTCGGCTTCCTCCGCTTTGGTCGGTTGTGTCGTGTTGCTTTCTTTGCCTAAGGAGAGCGCATCCCAAACGCTCGGTTTGGCTTCGACAACGGTCGTGCCGCCCGCACAATAACGTTGTCCTTTGTCTTTCCATACCGGAATTTGCCGATTGCTTGCACAATCCCACGAACCGTAACTGTTAATACCGACCCATTGAATGTTAGTGGATGTCGGCAATTTAAACGGCATCGGCAATGCCCGTTTTAAGTACTCTTTATACACTTGCAGAGCACCGCTTGAGCCGGTTAAATAGGTGTCGGTGTTGTTGTCCTTGCCCAGCCAAACTGTGGTCACATTTTCCCCGTCAATACCGACAAACCACGTATCGCGTGCATTATTGGTCGTTCCGGTTTTCCCCGCCAAGCGTAAGGCGGAAAAATCTTGTTGCAAGCTCCGAGCCGTACCGCGTTCGACCACTTGTTGCATCGCATAGAGCGTTTGAATAGCCGCTTCCGGTGGCAATACTTGCTTACTGTTCACCGAATTTGGTTGATAAATCATTTCTCCCGTCGGCGAGACAATCGCTTCGATCGTGGTTAGCGGCTTCTTATAGCCGCTGTTGGCAATCACCTGATAGGATTTGGTCACATCATAAGGCGAGATGGAATACGAGCCAAGCAACGTTGCCGGATACGGCGGAATTTCCACATCATCCCAGCCCATTTCTTTTTGCTTGGCGATCACCGTCTTTAACCCGACTTTCATTCCGATATTAACCGTCGGAATATTCAACGAACGAACCAATGCATCCATCAACATCACGGATCCGCTGAATTTGCGATCATAGTTACGCGGCGACCACGGCGGACTGCCTTTGACGGTAATAGTAATCGGCTGGTTGTTAATCGGGGTATTCAAACGGAACAAACTCGGCTCTGAAAGCGCAATCGCATAAATCGACGGCTTCACCAAGGAACCGATTTGTCGTTTGGTCTGCAGTGCACGGTTAAACCCGGCGTACTGGGTTTGTACGCCGCCGACGATGGCTCGCACTTTCCCCGTGGTATATTCCGCCACCACAATTGCCGATTGCAAATCTTTAATCCGCTTATTGTTATTTTCTAATTCGGCAACCCCATTGATCACCGCCAGTTCGGCGGAACGCTGCTGTTTACGATCAAGAGTGGTGAAAATTTTCGCTCCGGAAAGGTTCGCCGCCCGACTTTCACCCAATTCATTTTTCAAATCCACATTCAGTGCATGCATAAACGCCGGTTGTTGACGATACACATCACCACGTTCTTTAATGCCGAGCGGTTGTTGGCTGAGTAACTCATACAGCTCTTGATTGATCGCTTGGTGCTCTAACAAAATGCGCAATACGATGTTGCGGCGCTCTAATGCACCTTCGGGGTTTTTCCAAGGGTTATATAAAGACGGTCCTTTTACCATACCGACCAACAAGGCGATTTGGTTTAAGCTGATTTCTTGTACGGGACGACCGAAATAGAATTGGCTTGCCAAGGCAAAACCGTGAATTTGGTAGCTGCCGTTTTGTCCGAGATAAATTTCGTTCAGGTAGGTTTCTAAAATGCGGTTTTTATCGTAGCGAAAATCCAAGATCAACGACATCAGCGCTTCGTTAATCTTACGGGTGAAAGATTTCTCATTGGTTAAAAACAGGTTTTTGACCAACTGCTGTGTCAGCGTACTGCCGCCCTGTACGGTTCTGCCCGCCTGATAATTCGTAATAAATGCACGGGCAATGCCTAAAGGACTAATCCCGTCATGCTGATAAAAACGTTTATCTTCGGTGAGCAATAACGCTTCAATCAATAAACGCGGATACTCTTGTAAACGCAACGCCTGGCGCTCTTCGTCATTACCGGAATGCAACATCGCGATTAATTTCGGGTCAAGACGGAATTCGGCGATTTCTTTAAACTGCACCAAATCTTCAATGCGCGCCAATTTGTCATTCACAAAACGCAGGCGCAGTACACGTTGGGCTTCGGGTGTTTCGGGAAATTGGAACGCGCGCCGCAACAACACCAAGTTATCCCCTTCGATCTTAAAATCCCCCGGTGTCGCAATCAACGAGACTTGTCGATAACCGTTATCCAATAACGCCAATTTCACTTGTTCGAGATTGAGATTGTCATCGACCCGAATGCTCTCGATACGGCTATACACTTCCGCCGGAAGCTGCCAAACTTGCCCGTCCATTTTGGCGCGAATCTTACCGTCAAGATAAATACCGTAAATACCGATACAACATATCCCTAATAAGAGTAATTTTAACGAAGTATGAAACAGATAAGTTTTAAACGATGTCCGACGAGGTTGATTTTCATCGGTTTCCGCCACTTCCGCTTCCTGTAATTCTCTTTCCGTATTATCCGTTTTTGACATTGTTTATCACCGCAACATTATACAAGCGGTACGATTCTACAAGAATTTTGCAAAAAACGCATGGCGTTTTGAGCCGGGTTCTTCCTTTCCGCCCGATCGTTTTTGCATGAATCTCCTTGACGCACCTGACATAAATAAGAATAATTCCTATCTCTTAGTGATAACCCCATGTCATTCGACACTCTCCCGTTTTATAAGGAACAGACTATGTTTAAACCGCTTTTTGGTGTTTTTATATCACTATGCGCCTTACCGACGGTATTTGCGCACACCGCAATACAATTCACCTCGGAACGGACGGATCTCTTTCTCGACCAACAATTAACCGACAACATCGGCTATCTTGAAGCGGGTGTGCCCGTCAAGTTGATTCAAACCGGCGATCACGCCGATCGGATTGAAATTACCGCATGGCGTAAAAACAAAGGCTTTAAACGCATTTGGTACAACCAATTTGCCAAACAAATTACCGATGTCGTACTCACCAAAACCTTTATGCAAAGCCATCCCGACATTGAGGTTCTCGGCAGCAAAGAAGACCCTTTAACGGGATTGGAATGGCAACAAGTCAAATTGCAAACTTGGATAAAAAAAGCACCGCTTGTCAGTGAACTAAATGATTTTTGGGCGGAAACGGAAAGTACCTACAAAACCGAGTGCAGCGTCTGTCATAAACAGCGTGACACCAAAATGCACGATGCCAACGAATGGATTGCCGTGTTTAACGGTATGGTCGGCTTTACCGATATGGACGAAGAAACCGGTAAAAAAGTACTGCGCTATTTGCAATTACACGCGTCCGACGCTTCACAAGACAAATAAGGATCAATTATGCAACACTCACGTCGTCAATTTTTAAAACAGCTTTCGGTGATGGCAGGTGCAATGGCGGTACCGGATTTTTTAGTCCCCCGCAAGGCGCTTGCCGAAGCAGGAGAAAGTGAATGGAAAATCACCGGCTCGCACTGGGGGGCGATTCGCGCCAAGGTCATCAACGGACGAGTCACCGAGATTAAACCGTTCGAATACGATAAATACCCCACCGACATGATTCATGGCATTAAAGGGCTGATTTACGGCGAATCGCGTATTCGTTATCCGATGGTGCGTTTGGATTGGTTAAAAAAACGCCATAACAGTGATAAAACCCAACGGGGAGATAACCGCTTTGTTCGGGTCAGCTGGGATCAGGCGTTAGATCTGTTCTATGAAGAGTTGGAGCGGATCCAAACCGAATTCGGGCCTTGGGCGTTGCACACGGCAAATGTCGGTTGGCGCTCGACGGGACAATTCCACAGCTGCGGCAACCATATGATTCGGGCGATTGGCATGCACGGCAACAGCGTCAGCACCGCAGGCGACTACTCAACGGGGGCGGGACAAACGATTCTGCCTTATGTGTTAGGCTCGACGGAGGTTTATTCGCAAGGTACGTCGTGGGAGATTATTTTAAAAGAGAGTCAAAACCTCATTTTTTGGGCAAGTGATCCCGTTAAAAATTTACAAGTCGGTTGGAACTGTGAAACCCACGAGGCTTACACCTACCTTGAACAACTGAAACAAAAAGTTGCGGAGAACGCTATTAACGTCATCTCGATTGATCCCGTTAAAAGCAAAACGCAAAACTACTTAGGCTGTAAACAACTTTATATTCACCCGCAAACCGACGTGCCGTTTATGTTAGCGATTGCCCATACGCTTTATACGGAAAATCTGTACGATAAAGCGTTTATCGAGATGTACACTGTCGGCTTTGAAAAATTCGTCCCTTATTTGTTAGGTGAAACGGAAGATAAGGTGGCGAAAACGCCGGAATGGGCAGAACAAATTTGCGGTATTTCCGCAGAGCAGATCCGTGAATTCAGCCGCATGCTGGCGGGTAAACGCACTCAGTTGATTTTCGGCTGGTCTATCCAACGCCAACAACACGGCGAGCAACCTTACTGGTTGGGTGCGGTACTTGCCGCCATGTTGGGACAAATCGGCTTGGCCGGCGGCGGGATAAGTTACGCCCATCATTACAGTTCCATCGGTGTACCCGAGTCCGGTGCGGCAATGCCGGGGGCGTTCCCATCAAATCTTGATGAAAAACAAAAGCCGAAATACGATAACAACGATTATCAAGGCTATAGTGCGGTGATCCCTGTCGCACGAGCTACCGATTCTTTATTGTATGCCGGAGAGACCATTGATTTTAATGGGAAAAAAGTAGTGTATGCACCGTATAAAATGGCGGTATTCTCAGGGTGTAATCAATGGCATCGCCAATCGGAGCGCAATAAAATGAAGCTGGCGTTTCAAAAATTGGACACTATTGTCTCGATCAACTACAGCTGGACGGCAACCTGCCGCTTCTCGGATATCGTGTTACCCGCCTGTACACCGTTTGAGCGTAATGATATTGATGCCTATGGTTCTTACAGTAACCGTGGCGTGATTGCAATGCACAAATTGATCGAACCGCTATATGAATCCCGTTCTGATTTTGAGATCTTCAAAGGGCTTTGCCAACGTTTCGGTAAAGAGCAAGAATACTGTCGTGGTATGAATGAAATGCAATGGGTGGAAAAACTCTACAATGACTGCCGTCGGGAAAATAAAGCCAAAAAATTTGAGATGCCTGAGTTTGATGAGTTTTGGAAAAAAGGCTATGTGTTATTCCCAGAAGGCAAACCTTGGGTTCGCCACGCCGATTTCCGTGAAGATCCCGAACTGCACGCCCTTGGTACACCGTCCGGCTTTATTGAAATTTTCAGCAATAAAATTGCCAGCTTCGGTTACGACGACTGCAAAGGACATCCGATGTGGTTTGAAAAAGCGGAACGTTCTCACGGCGGACCGAAATCGGACAAATTCGCTTTTTGGTTGCAATCGGTTCACCCGGACAAACGCTTGCATTCACAACTGTGTGAGTCGAAATCACTACGGGAAACCTATGCCGTACAAGGGCGGGAGCCGCTTTATATGAACCCTGACGATGCCAAACGGTTAGGTATTCAAGACGGAGATCTTGTACGAGTGTATAACGATCGCGGGCAAACCCTTGCCGGTGCCGTGCTGTCCGATAATTTTCCGACAGGTGTGGTACGCTTACAGGAAGGCGCATGGTATTCGCCCGTTGATGAAAAAGTAGGATCGTTGGATAGCTACGGTGATCCGAATAACGTCACCCTTGATATCGGCACATCCCGCCTTGCTCAAGCGGTATGCGCCAATACGTGTTTAGTGAATGTGGAAAAATTTATCGGCGTCGCCCCGTCGGTCAACGGCTTCAACGGTCCGATTGAGGTAAATCTCTGATGGAGTTAAGCGCACAAGAACGCAGTTTTATTTACCGCTGGTTCAATTACCTGCTCGAACGGGAACTCTCGGACGAGCAACTGCAAGCCTTACAAGCGGGGAGATTTGAGTCGTTTTTTGCATTTATGACCGAATTGGGTTTTGCCGATCAGGTTGCAAAATTCCGACTCGAACTGACCGCTTGTCAGCGGCTTGACGTCCCACATTTAGAGCTTGCCGCCGATTACACCCAACTGTTTTTACTGGACGGGCAAAATAGCGCCCTGCCTTATGCCTCGGCGTATCTGAATGATGCCGAATTGACACACCAGCTCAACGCCATAGACACACTACTCGAACAATCCGCCTTAACCCTTAACCGGACAAAAAACGAACCGAGTGATCATCTTTGCATGCATTTAGCGCTATTGATTCATTTGATTGAACAAGAATCCGTACACCGACATGCCTTTATCACTGAGCGGTTACTCAACTGGCTGCCCCGACTCAGCGAAAAAGCGGTAACAATCAATACACAGACCCGTTTCTATCAAGTGCTGCTGTCTTGGTTGACGACGGTTCTTCAGTCCGATATTCATCCTTAATCCACTCTAGGAGCCATTTATGAAAAAAACCTTTCTTCGCAATCTGTTCACTATAGCCTTTCTCTCCTTCTCTGCATTGACGCATGCGGAAATCACCACGATTAAAGATGTGCGGGGACGAGAAGTCAAGGTTGATGTCCCGGCAAAACGGGTTATTTTATCTTTCTATTACCCGGACTATATTGCCGTCACGGGGGCGGAAAATTTTAAACATGTTGTCGGTATTTCACGCGAATTTTGGGAAAAATTCAACCCGGGCAGCTGGGCGTTGTTTGCGGAGAAATTACCGAATTTAAAAGAGATGGCCGATATCGGTAACATCAATACCGGTACCTTTTCTACTGAAAAAGTCCTTGCCTTAAAACCGGACGTGATTGTCTTAGCCGATTGGCAATATCAAACGATAGCCGGTGAAATTCCGCGCCTTGAGCAAGCGGGCATTCCGATTGTGGTCGTCGATTTTAATGCGCAAACGGTCGAAAAACATACGCAAAGTGCCCGTATTTTCGGACAGCTTACCGGAACGGAAGCGCGTGCGAATAAGATTGCCGAGGAATACGCCAAAGGCATTGCAGAAATTCAGCGCCGTGTGAAAGCGGCGAATTTACCGAAACCGAAAATTTACATCGAATTCGGCAATAAAGGACCGAGTGAGCACAGCTTCACCTTTGGCAATAATATGTGGGGAGCGATCGCTAATACCGTCGGCGGCGATAACATTAGCGCGCCTTTTGTGGAAAATTGGGGTCCGATTAACCCTGAGCAAGTACTTGCATCGAAACCTGAGGTCATTATGATTTCCGGCACGGAAATGGAAAACACAACCAATCCGGAAATTATGTCGATGGGGATTGATATTACCGAAGCGGATGCGCAAAAACGCTTGAAAGGCTTCACTCAACGTGTCGGTTGGTCGGCATTACCCGCCGTCAAAGAAGGCAGAGTCTATGGTTTGTATCATACCGCATCACGTTCGTTAATCGATTTAGCCAGTGCGCAATTTATGGCGAAAGCCCTTTATCCGACACTGTTTAGCGATATCGATCCGCAGAAAACCTATGACGATTTCTATCAACAATATTTGCCGATCAAACCTGAAGGTACGTTCTTTATCCGGTTGAAATAGCGGCAAGTCCCGAGCCTACTAAATGAAAGAGTTGCCCCTTTACTCATAAAAAAACTGCACGCTAATGCGTGCAGGGTTAAGCATAAGTAAGTCACTCGGTGACTCTTTCAATACGGATCTCTGTTTATTTTAAGAAAGACGGTTTTTTAGAGGTTGCACGTCCGACTTCTTCATCTATACTGATAATTTGTTTGAATGCTTCCAATAAGGCTTCTTTATTATTAACGATATAATAATTTTTATCACCAACACATTTTTTCCATGCTGCCGCTAAGTTAGCAGGCGGGTTATAGCCGAAGGCGACGAAAGCAAGCTTAGTTGGCAACTCTTTAAAATCTTTATCTTGAAGTTTATTTGCCTGTTGTCTGATTCTGTCACAAACTCCGCGGTTTAATAAATTCTCTATAAAATCAGCCGTTGGGGTATTATCTTCACCATCCGATAACATCAACATAATCCGTTGGGTATTACTTCCAATCTCTTTTGCCGTTACCTTATTTTTATCCATTAGATAATTTGCACCAACTATTAACCCTGAAGAAATATTTGTTGCCCCCCACAATTCTGTTTTTTCCAGTGTTTCTACAACATTTCTGTTGTTTACTGTAAACCACTCTTCCGATGTTGTTAGCCCCGGCGGTTTACCAGAATACGATTCCATATCGCCTTTTTTTCCAATTAAATAAGGTGTAATCTCAATGTTATTATCTTCATCGTAGACTAATTCATAATTTCTTGGTTTTCCATCAAATTCATTAATTTGTGATATGGTTTTTTCCATATCAACATAATCATTAAAAATCCGACTAATCGTATCTCGGTCACCTAAATATAAGGCTCTTTTCATTACCTTATCTAAATCAATGCTAGCACGACACTCCCTAACGCGATAATCGTTATATATAACATAGTAACCATGGCAATCATCAGTGTTATAGCTTTCGAGACCATGCTCTTTATTATATATCTCACCAAAAGGGACATATTTACCTTTCGCATAATCATAAACTTCCTCTCTTAGGTAGATATCCTTAGATATATTTCTTTTCCCTATAAAAGGAAAAACTCGCTTAGGGATTCCTCGTTCTTGAGCATAAGTTGAAAAAGTAACAAAACCAATACGATTAAATGGACTCGTATTTTCAGTTTGCTTAGTAGGTAAAAGAATATTGGTAATTTCAGATACCGTATCTCTTAAAATATGTGCACGTCTTTTATCGGGATCAGGCTCACGACCGTTATTTTTCCAATTTCCTTTTGTATTATCTCCAGCGATATTATCCAACATAGATGTCGAAAAATCTAACACCATAACCAAATCAATCGGAATTACGGCATTCCGTTCTTTTTGCACAAATACATCTCCGGAATGTATGCTCGTTTCTTTTTCAAAAGTTAAGCCGTTAAGATTTTCATTATACAGCCACGAGCTTCGCGAAATATTCCCCGAAACCTGACAAGCAACCACTGTTTTTACGGCAATATTTATTTTTTCTCCGTTTCCATCATGATATATTTTCTCCTCGCCGCATTGATAACTAAAATCTTTATCTAACTTGGCTTGAGGGAGATAGAGCCCAACGATGCCTTTCAACAGTTCTTGATTCCGTCGATTTTGCATTGCGGAGAAGGTATCTTCACCGAATTGTTCGGTTTCATCTTCGGTTAATTTGCCTTTATTTTTTTGTCTTGCTATTTCTTTATGTTCTTTATTTTTTCTCGACGCATTATTTTCCGCCACTAATGCCAATGCCGCCTGTTCCGTTGCTTGCATTAGGCGAGCTTTATCCAATAACATACCGGAGCCGTCAACGGCGAATGCCATCAAGCCTAATAACGGCATAGACAGCAACATCATCATCATATAGTAGACGCCCTGTTCGTTTTTGTAGAAGCGGCGCATTTCTTTTGTTAGAGCGGAAACGACCTGAAATCTATTTTTCATAACTAGTGTTACCTTATAAATATATTACCGAGAAACGGCAAATGATGAAGAGCGAACCAATGTATTCATTTCACTCTCTTCTTTTAAAAAGAAGGATTTAAAAAAGCTGCTTATTTCCATACAAAGGGTGACTTGGTAGAGTGGAATTCTCCGCTCTCCCACTTTTTCGGATACCGGTGACAAATCCGCCGAATCACTTAACTTTTTGTATGGTTGACACTTAGCACTATCCGTTGCGACGGTATTATTCGGTTCCTTTGTACTCCAATATTCCAATACAACATAGATCTTTTCTTCACTGTCTTTATCACCGAAAACGAATTTTTTCGCTAAGGACTCCATATTTTTTAGATCTTCATGAGTAACTTTAGGATCTTTTTCTTCTCCTTCCTCTGTATACAGTACTGCCCGCTCACGTAATAAACTCACCAGTGAATAAGAGGCGTTATCCAATTTTCCCATGGTCGAACGAACCAAAACCAAATCTGCCGTGAAAGCAAACATTAGCCCTAAGACAAAAATCATCAGTACCGCATCAACCGAAACAGAACCGGTCTTCTTTTTAATGAACGACACTATTTTGTGCTTTTTCTCTACCATATTCTTGTTCCTGTACGATGACAAATTCTCTGTTGAATAAATGACTTAATATATTTTGAGGTAAAAAAGGCAGTTTTACCGGAAACTGATATTCAAACCCTAATTGGTAACGGGCAATAGCTATCCCTTTCGCATTAATCGGTATTGCTTTTCCGTCTTGATCTTTCTCGGGTTGTTTGAAATTCTCCTTGATCAGATCGTCAATAGTCTCGGCATATTTCACATCGACTTTGGGTTCTCCGGCGGCCACAAACAACCAAGCCATAGTAGACTGGTTTTTATTGTCTAACTGTTCCGTTAAGGTTTTTTTAAATAATGCCACATAATCACCGTTCTCCGCTTCTTGGTTCTTAGTTACGATAATGCTGCGCATTACCGCAGCATCCCAGTAAGCCGAAGTAATCGATATCCTTGCCAATTCAAAGATCATAAACAACACCATCAAAAAGAATCCAATGGTGAGGCCAAATTCAACAGCAGCTACGCCTTTATGATCTTTTATAAAACGATTAATCATTTTTTTCATAAACATACACTATTAATAATGAATACTCGGCATTCTTTCCGTTTTCTTCAATGCGTTGATTAAATCTTCCGGACTGGTATTGAGTTTTTCTTTACGGATAATATCCAAGGCATAATCCGTATCGCCGCTTTTAACCAAGGCGAATACTAAGTTATGAATTAAACGGCGATCTTTTGAACCATTCAAATATTGCGGCAACAATAATTCGGATGCATTACGATAATCACCGTTAATAATGCTCAACATCGCTAAATTATTGATGGCAACAAGATCAGAAATAAATAATTCGCGCGCTTTGTTAATATCGCTAAAGGCATCTTGTAATTTACCGTTTTGCGCAAAAATAATGCCTCTCAGGTTGTACGCTTCTCCATTGCTCGGCGAACGGGCAATTAAGGCTGTCGCGTTATTCATTGCTTCATCATATTTTGCCAATTGAATTTGGTTTCTGATTTGCAATATAGCTGCCGCCTCACCTAATTGATCCTGTCTTGCCAATAACGGTTGCAAATAGAGTAATGATGAGTTGCTGTCGCCGGCTTGATAATAACTTTCCGCCAATTTATAGCGAATGTTCGGATCATCATTCTTTTTCAATACATCACGATAAAGCGAGATGAGTGCATTGTGGTTTTTCACGCTTTGATACAGTTTCTCTTTTGCCTCAAACGTTTCGGCTGAACCTGTCGTATTCGGAAAAGAGGAACAAGCGGATAATGAAATAACCAAGCCACAGAAAACGGTAGTTTTAATTAATTTAGAATACATTTGGTAAGACCCTCATCGCACCAGGTGCTAAAATTAAAATAATAATTGGGAACATAATAAATAAGATCAACGGAATACTCATTTTGGCCGATAATGTACCTAACTTTTCTTCCATGACTAATAATTGCATTTCTCGAATATCTGCCGACAATTGCGTCAACTGCGGATAAATCGAAGAACCGAAATTTAAGCTCTGCTGCATTACGGTACAAAACATTCTGATTTCTTTTGTCGGTAACGAAATGGCTAAATCTTGTAATGCTGCTGCCAACCCGGTAATTTCCGCTTTACGGATAATACGTAAAAGTACATAAGTCAAATCCGGATTTAATTTTTTGAAATCCATGGCAACTTGTTTAAGCGCCGCTTCAATGGTAATACCGGTTTGTACGTTTACGGCGACTAAATCAATAAAACCGGACAAGTCGGTCATAATGCGTTTGATTTTACTTGCCAAAATACTGTTCGTCAGTATTCCCGGAATAAGAATAACGGCAAGAATAACAAAAAATATGCCGATAAAAAGACTTGTTCCGTCGCTATCCATATTAAATAAATAATATATTAGAGAGAGTACAAAAATAACCAGAAGCTTCATACTTACGTCTCTATCTACCGTACCTAAAAATTTCAGGAGCGGATTATTATTAATTAATAACAATTCAAGTTCTATTTGTTGTTTGCTTTTTCCTCTCGGAATTTCATCATCACTTTTTTCTTTCGGTCTAAGATTAAGAATAATCTCTTGATAGATATCAAACTTTTTCTTTAACGAAAAGGCAATAAAAAGGATAATTGCACCGGAAACAATGAGGGCTAAAAGAAATAATGCTATTTTAATCATGTTGATTTCCTCATTAACCACCAAATAATAAACATCCCTAATAATTCACTACCGATAACATAAAATAAAATAACTCGCCCGCTTGGGTTGTTAATCAGGTAGTCGAAATTTTCCGGCATAGTGAATTTCATAAAGAAAAAGAAACCTATCGGGAAACAAGCCACAATCATAGCCGACATTCTTGCTTCGGAGGTCATCGCTTTCTTTTTTTGTTCCATTTTTTTACTGTCTGCAATTACCCGACCTAGACGGGAGATCACTTCCCGCATTTGTCCGCCTTTCGTTAAGTTGGTACGGATAATCGTAATAAAAAAGTAAAACTCTTTATAAGGATAACGTGTATAACTGTCTAAAAATACCGACATCGGATCTTCACCGATAGATAAGCGACGATAGATATTTCGGAACTCTTCCCCCATTTGTCCGGTAATATCTTTACCGCAACGATCCAATGCCTGTAATAAACCAGCACCGGATGATGTCGCCGAGTTAATGACCTGAATAATTTCAGGAAATTTTTCTTCAAACATTTTTCTGTTTCGGTATTGCCCGAGTTTCCAAACAAGAAGAAAGAAGATAATTAAGAATCCCAAACTAAATAATGTCGTATTTATTTTGATATAGAATAAATTGGTATAGTATAAAACCAAGAAGACAATAACACTGATAATAATACTTTTAAACAGATTCTTCTTATCTCCGCCTGTAAAATAAAATAACCATAGTGTCAAATCTTGCTTTATACTTTCCCAAATTTCTTTGAGTTTATTGGTATCATTATGTTCTTTGGCATGAATGCGTCTTCTTGTTTTATTCCATTTCAAAATGGTATATATAAGTAACGCGATACCAAACGCAAGAATCGAATAGTAAAATAAGACCATATTAAACCTCGCCGAAAATACTTTGCAATTCAGCACTTAAATTAAATACTTGGGCGTTTTGATATACTGCTGAGCGAGTTAATAAACCATGATTGACAAATTCTCCAATAATTTTCCCTTTCTCATCACGATATTTACTTGGCTGATACGAGAAAATATCTTGAAGCACAATTTGCCCATTCTCCATCCCCATGACTTCGGTAATATTCATAACTTTTCTTGAACCGTCATTTAAACGGGAGGCTTGGATAATAATATTTACTGCAGACGAAATATTGCGGCGAATAGCTTCAAGCGGTAAAGAGGCATTCGACATCATAACCATTGCTTCCAAACGGGCAGTCGCATCACGCGGACTATTGGCGTGCAGTGTTGACATAGATCCGTCGTGACCGGTATTCATCGCTTGTAGCATTTGGAATGCTTCCGCACCACGACACTCACCGACGATAATACGTTCAGGACGCATACGTAACGCGTTGATAACCAAATCCTGCATCGTGATTTCACCGGTTTTTTCCACACCCGCCAAACGCGTTTCTAAACGAACTACGTGAGGTTGCTCTAAACGCAACTCTGCCGTATCCTCGAGAGTTAGCACACGCTCCGTCGGTGAAATATAGCTCGACAGCGCATTCAGCAATGTGGTTTTACCGGAACCGGTACCACCGGAAACAATAATATTCACTCGAGAGCGCGCCGCAATGATGAGGAAATTCGCCATTGCCAACGTCATAGAACCAAAATTAACCAATTCTTGTAGCGATTTTTTAGATTTACTGAATTTACGAATTGAAATAGAGGTTCCGTCCAATGCAATCGGATGAATTACGACGTTTAAACGGCTTCCGTCCGGTAAACGGGAGTCGACTAACGGCATGCTGTCGTCAATACGGCGCCCTACTTTGGCAACCATGCGTTTGGCAATATCCGTCAGCTGTTCGTTATTAATAAACGTTTTATTGGTTTTTTCCAGAATACCCGCTCGTTCAACCCAAATATTATCCGGACCGTTCACTAGAATATCGTTAACACCGTCATCTTCCATGAGTTCGCGCAACGGACCGTACCCACCGATTTCATCGGCAATGATTTCAGCCATAACAAGCGCATCACCGGATGTAATGTAGATATTGTGAATCGCCGCAATCCTATTGACATTTTGAATAAGCTCTTCAACCAGTTTGGCTCTTTCATCTTGAATTTGATCAAGTTTTTCCACATCAAGGTTGCTTAGTACTTCACTTCTAAAAAAAGCCTGTTGTTCTTTCGTTAACATACACTATTCTTTAAGTTGTCGGATCCATTGATTATTTTCTACCGAAAAGTGCGGCAAAAAAACCTTTATTATTTTTTTTGGATTTTTTATTACGTGAAACCATACCGATTACTTTCATTGATAATGACTCAATCTCTTCCTGACCATTCTTGCCCAAATCAATGGAAATAACCTTATTGCTGTCGGTATGTTTCAAAAACGGGATAACCGCATCTACTTGGGTTTTTATCAGATTTTCTATATCCGTTTTCACCATCAATTTTGAGGTTTCTAATTTATTGTCCGAAAGACAAATAAAGGTACGGATAGGTTTACCCGTTGTGCTGCGAACACGTTCGCATTCATCCAAAAATTGTTTGGCAACACGTAAAGAGCCGATACGACGTTCTACCACCAATACAAAGTTATTGCTTTGCTCGATATATTTAGAAAAATCTTCTTTATTTACATTAAAGATAGGTTGATCATAAATAATAAAATTGTATTTATTGGTTACCGCATTAGGTAAATTTCCCGGCTGACCTTTGTATAAACCTAAATATTCATTGTATTCCACAACATCATTTTGTATTTTTTTATCAAATAATAAATCGAGATCTTGTGAACCGTTTGAACCTTGCGCCAATAACACCGGAACTTTTTTATTAGTCACAATATTATTGGCAATATGTGAACTGATTAAACTCGAACCGATACCGCCTTTACAACCTAAAATACTGATCTTAATGGTATGACGAACTAAAGGAATATTAACCCCTGAAAGTACTTTCTCAACCATCTGCCCTAATTGTGAGTCAGAGTTAAAATAAAGTACGCCTTCATCTAACAATTTCTGAGATAATGAAATCGAGTCGCTTTCACCTAATACGCAACACCATACGTTTTGGGGTATAACGCTATGAATACAATCAGTAATTACATGAACATTGGTTTCATTACCAATATCAGCAATAACGCCTAGAGTTTCTTCCTCAGAGAAAGCAATATCATGAGTAATGAAGATATTGTCATCAACGACTTCAACATTCTCCAAACCACGCGTACGCAACATCTGAGCGACTTCCATTCTAAGCTCTTCGCGTTCGGATAAAACGATAATTTTACGTACGCTATCAATTGCAACGCTGTCTTTATCAAGTAATAGCATATACTTAACCTTTTTTGTTATTGTTTAATTCTTTAATTGAATATGTAAATTGCTTTTAGATGCACAAGGATTATACGGGTCAAAACTCATCATATCTTCAGCAGTATTTACTTTACAGTTAAAACGTCTTTCGCCGATATGTCTTACCTCGACATAGACCGGATAAGTATCACGTTTCATCTTACTGTGTTCCAGTTGAATACTTTTCGGCTTGACTTTTAATTTAACTAATTCATCTCGAACTTGTTTGGCACTTTGTTCCGAAGCCTTATTCGTCCAAATAATATATACTTTTTTAGTGCTATCACTGCCGAGCTCACGGGTAACGTTTTGAGCGATATCCAATACCGATACCGGAGTGCTGTCTGCCAATACATAACGTTTTACCAACAGTTCTTTACTTGGAAGATAAGCACTCTTCGTCGGTTGTGCCGGTTTGATATTTTCAGCCAATTCAACACCGCTTAGGGCAACAGTTGGTGCGGAGAACACACAGAGTAACGAGAATACGGAAAGCAATTTTCTCATTGGATAAATCCTCCATTTTTCAAGAAATTCGTTGTCAGTGTTTTATGGTATACGTCTTTAAACGATGTCGTATTAAAGAAGCGTTCCATGGTGCCCGTTCTTTCAAAGTTAGGGTAGATAATGTCGTCGCCGTTAACCGGTTTAACCAAATTTACCGTCGCCACAATCACTAATTCTTTACTTTCGCGTGTTGACGATGCGTTACGGAATAATGAGCCTAAAATCGGTACATCACCTAACACCGGTACTTTAGCAATGCCTTCCAAATCCTCTTTACTGAGTAATCCGCCTAAAATAAAGCTTTCACCGTCAGCCAGTTCAAAGGTCGATTTTGAACGGCGCGTATTGAAGTAAGGGATGGCGGTATCATCAACGGAATAGTTTCCGGCAATGGTACTGACTTCTTGAGCCAAGATTAGTCGAATACGGTTATTCTTTTGAAGTTTGGCACCTACGCCTAATTTCACCCCGAAATCTTTATAAATAACGCTTAATTCACCATCTCGGTTACGTTGAGTGAACGGCACCTCACCACCGACTAAAATATCGGCGGTTTCACCGGAAAGCATCGAAATATTCGGTTCGGACAAAATTTTACCGTTTCGTTGGTCATCTAATGCGTTAATAAACAAGTTCAAGTTGTTGGCATTAATTAAGGCTAATGAGGTACCGCTTGAACCGAAAGTGCCGGACATACTTAAGTTACTTAAGTTTTTGAAGAAATTACCTTGTAAATTACTCCAGTTTACGCCGAGAGCATCAGAGAATTTTTTATTCACTTCAACAACGGTTAATTTCACGTTAATCAGTGTTGTTCCATCAACGCTTGCGTTGTTCACTACACCTTCATAATCATATTTGTCCAAAAACGGTATGTGTTCTTCTTTGCCGTCACGGGTTAACTTCGTTTCAATAACTTTTCTGGAACTCCCCAATCCCTCGCCGACGATACGATTAATATCATCTTTTTCAGCTTCTGATTTTGCATTGCCTTCAATCACATAAGCTTTACCGACTTTTTTCACGGACAAATTACTGTCCGGGAAACGGGTCTTAATTTGATTATTCGTATCCGAAATATTATTAATTACCGTGTTGACATTAACGACATCATCGGTAATCGGCGCACCGTCTTCACCGAAAGCAATCACTTCGGATTTCCCTTCCGCCTTGGCGTAAATCATAAAACTGTTATCGTCCAAAATTTCATAATCGGCGACATTCGGCGATGACACAAAAATCGTATCGATTTTTTGATTGGTTTTAATACGTTTACTTTGTCCTTGCTCCATATTGTATGTAGCAGCGAATGCACTTGAGGATAAAATCAGCCCGCATAGCCCGATACCGGTGAGCTTTTTCATCATTGTAGTTGTTGTTAACATTATTTATTACCTCTTAATTCTCTGACAAATGCACCGCGGTGATTAGTCGGTCCGGCTTTATGGCTTGGCATTACAATCAGTTTTGAACCGTTTTCTAAAGAATAAAGTTCTTTGAGTTTGGCGGCATTTAATTTGACGGCGACATAACCTAAGAAATCCGTGTTTTGAATCACGCCGCTTTCTTGGCTTTCAACGTCGTTTGTTTTAAAAATTTTGACTTGTAATACGGTTAAATTATCGACGAGTTTAACTAAGTTCATTTTTTCCGTATCACTACGATCCAAATCGCGCTGCTGGTTATAGATAGAGACTGAGTCACCCTGACGCAAAGTGTCCAAAATATATTGCTCCGGCTCTTTAATATAAATGCGATAAGCGACTTCTTGCGTCGGATCCAAGCTTGAAATTAAGAAACGGGTATCATTCGGTGAAATCACATTATTTTTAGATAACAACGATCCTGAAGTCAGGTTTTCCGCCACAAGGAAGCCTTGAAGCGTGCCGCTGTCTCCGCTTTTTATTAATTCGCTCAGATCGGATTCGACTAACGGGCTGGTCTCCTCTACTTTGACTTGGGAGAGAGTATAATCGTCAGCCTGTAATAACATCCCTTTTTTAAGATCTCGGTTGGCGGTTGCCGTCGTCACCAATACTTCAACGATTTTTTTCTCCTCCACTTCTTCAACCGGTGGCGGTGGAGGAGGCGGCGCTTCCGCCGTTTGAGCAGGAGTCTCTTCGCTTGGCGAAGGAAGGAAAAAAAGTCCTCCCACACCAACAACAAGGATAAGAATGGAAATAATAAAAAGTGCCCTGTAGTTCATGTTTTAGCCCTTAGGTAAGATAACAATCAATTATTTATAAATTAAATAGTGCCAAATTCGTCAGAAAACCGATACTGATGGCAACACCGTACGGTAATCCGTTATTTCGGATGGATTGTCTGAAAAAAATCCAGCCGATAATAATTAACAATAAACCTGCGAACGAGGTAAAAAAGAAAAAAGGAATAATTTGCTCTGCCGATATGGTTAACATTAGCACAGAAACTAGTTTGACATCACCGGCACCGATAACCCCCAAGGTAAAGAGAATAAACCCTGCACATAAGGTCATGAGTGCGGAAAAGATAAAGATTTGTCCATGTGTCAACCACGCAAGTGGCAAAATAATAAAAAATAAAATAATAATAATGTTATTGCTAATAATTCTTGAGCGAATATCTGTCCATGAAAGTCTTATTAGCAATAAAATTACTGAAAGATATAAAACAGCAATAATATAGTCCATTAATTATTACACTCTCACGATAGCATTGATGATGATATCGCTAAATTCATTAAATTTATCCTTAATTACCTCAGTTATCCCTTTTTCTCCGTAAAGGATAAACACCACGGCAACGCCCATTGCAACCACGATTAAACCGTATTCTAATGAGGTAATTCCTTTTTGCTCCCTAAAAAATCGGGAAAATGCTTTTGAGATATCCATTTTATTTGTTATATTTTTCCGGCAGACTTCCCTTTTTGCCCGAAAGCCGTCAAGGAAGTCTGCAGTTTATGTGATTATTTCGCCACTGATGTTGTTGACATAGTTGTAGCTAAAGAACCGAATTTAGCTTGTAGTTTTTGGATAAATCCATCGTTGCTGTAGAATACGACTACGATCATTGCCGCTACAGCCACGGCGATTAAACCGTACTCGATAGCCGTAACCCCTTTTTCATCTTTTTTGAAGTTACGGAAAGCTTCTGTTACTGCGATGTAAGCTTTAGTTGTTAAGTTAAACATTTTTTTTCTCCATTGAAGTCCATTTTCAGGACAAGTTAAGTTAAATACTAAATCGTCAAATTGTTAATTGTGAACCCCACCAACTGGTAGGAGCTCCTATTTTAAGCTTCATCAAAAAAAAAACAATACTTTACTCACAACTAAATTTTAGCTAAATAAATTACATTTATTTACAAAACTTCTTTAGCAAAGGCTAATACAATCGAATTTATAGCCGTTAATCATGCTGAGTAATATAACATATAACAAATGGTTATTTAGCATGACAACACCATCTAAAACAACAGGTTAGATCAAAAAAAACACTACTCAAACAGCAGATTTATTACAAATTATTGTCATTTATGCCGTGATTTTGGGGGAAATATAAGGGAGGGGCGAAATATTTAGCAAGTTAATATTTACAAAGCATTAATGTTTTTCAAGTAAAAGTTGATGAAAACAGTAGGTTATTTGAGCATAAAAGGAGCAAGCGGTGAGTTTCCTTGTAAAATTTACAAATTTCAGACCGGAAACCACCGCTTGTTGACTATTTTTGAATCGACATTGCTAATAATGTAATCGGATGTAAGCAAGTAAGATTGGTTGACATATCGATTTGCCATTTACAGGTTTCGCATTCGGAGACAACGTAATCAAATCCGCCGTTATTGATGCGTTCAAATAATGTGTTACCGATTGCCTGTGCGGTGTTATAGTTTTCGGATTTAAAACCATAAGTGCCGGCAATACCGCAACATTGCGACGGTAAAATGACGATTTCCAGTCCCGGAATCCGTTTTAACACCGCCAAGGTATAACGTGCCCAGCCGGCTTTTTCCACATGGCAGGCGGTATGATAAGCAATGCGTAGCGGCATGGGTTTAAACGTCGGTATGTTGCCTTGCTCGAACAGTTTGTAGAGATAGCGTGTGACAATATTGACGTTTGAACGAACTTTCGCATTGTCCATGCCTAATACATGATGATATTCGTCACGTAAATTCATGGTGCAACTGGAGGAGGTGCCGACCACATCCAAGCGCCGCTCAATTACAGCTTTTTCCAATTGATGCAGATTAAAGGTTGCTTGCTGTTTTGCCCGTTCAGGAAAACCGTTGACCATCAGCGGTAAGCCGCAACATTTTTCTTTTTCTAACAATACTACGCCGATGTCCATGGCGTTGAATACGTCAATCAATTCTTTTCCGAGCTGCGGATTATTATAATTGACATAACAACCGTGATAATACGCCACTTTATTGCGGTAAAGCGCTTGGCGTTCGGCGGCTTTTTTCAGATACCAATTGCGGAAAGAGCCGAAAGCATATTTCGGCAGCGTGCGGTGTCGGCTGACATTTAAGGTTTTTTCGAGTAAAAAGCGGGTCGCTTTGAGTCCCGTAATCGTATTGACAATCGGTGCAAACGGGGTGTTGAGCTTGCCCATGATGTCGGTGTTACTCAGTACCGCATCACGAAGTTTATGCATGAGCGGCTTATGTTGACGATCTACATGACGGTTTCGGGCGCGTACGATAATGTCGCCGATTTTAACGTCCGACGGGCAGGCGATCTCACAACGTTTACAATTGGTGCAATATTTCAAGGCTTCATCATAGAGTTCGGCGCTTTTTAAGCGTAACCGCTCTCCGTCTGGGCCGGCTTGCTTCGGTCCGGGATAATGCGGATTCTGACGGGACACCGGGCAAACCGCCGTACATGCCGTACATTTGATACAACTTTCAAACGACGCATCGATGCCTTGGTGAATGACGGACGGTAGCACATTTTGTTGCGCTTGTTCGATTAAACGTTGAATGTTGTTCATTTCATTTGCCCTCCTGCTCAGATTGCAAAATGTACTCCGCCACACTGAGGGCGGTGACTACGGCAACACCGGACGCGCAGCCGAGCGCCAAGCTGTCAAAACCGCCGATTACATTGCCGATAGCGTAGAGGTTGTCAATGAATCGCCCGTCTTTGCGGACTTGGCATTTGTCATTGATCGCCACGCCGGCGGATTGATAAGGTTGTGACTGTGAAAAGCGGGATTGTGTCCACGACAAGCGGTCGGATTTGCCAAACGTTTTGCAACCGATGATATCTGCTCGAAAAATCGGTTCATAAATTTCATCAAAATCGGCAATCAAACCATTACTGAAATAACTGCCGGTTGCCAGCACAACGTGTTCGGCGGACACGGCATCATCCGGATACAGATTGGTGTAAACCCGCATGACTTTATGTTGTTCGATGTCCGCTTTTATCGCTCTGTCGCCGTTTAACATAAAGCCGCCCAATTGTTCAAAACGTTGGCGGAGCTGTTTGTGTTGGCGAATCCCCAATAATGACGGTGGGAGCGTCGGTAGTTCAAACAGGGCAATGCCGACCGCTTCTTTTAATTGATTGAAAAAGCGTTGATCGTCCAAGCCGAAGCATGCCGGTAAAAAGACGGCTTGAGCGCCTTGTGCGGCTTGTTGAATTTCGTTGACCAACTCACGGAAAGCCAATTTATGTTCCAATAATTGGGCGATATTCACGCTGCGAAATTCGCGCGCATTATTCCGCAGTTGATCCAGCTGCGGAATGTTAAGGTAGCCGGTCGTCAACGTACAGGCGGCAAAAGGCGCCTGCCGTTTTAAATTATCGGCTAATAATTGCGGTTGAAAATCATGGAAACCTTCGATCCCCAAAATCGCGACGGAGTCGTATGCAAAGGTGGCATCCTGTTCGAGCGTTGGTACGCTGTTCGGCGAAAGCCAACTCGGACGTAGCCCGCCCAGCGGCGTGACCCGTAAATGGTTTTTCTCCGCCGAGCCGATGAGCGCTAAATCAAGCGCTCGGGCAAGTTGTTCGAATTGTTGCGCTTTTTCAAGGACTTTCTTTTTCCCGAGTAAACTGTAAGGGTGTTCCGGTAAGCTCCTTTTTAAGGAAGCATAGGATTTGCAAAATTCTTGCACAATCTTACCGCTTGTTAAACGCCCGAGCAGATCCATCGAGCCGGAAGAAAAATCAATCGCCGCCTGCCCGTTATTGATGATCACGCAACGTTTGCCTTGTTGTTGCAGCGTAATCCCGCATGTGAGACCTGCAAGACCGCCGCCGATAATAATTACGTCAAAATTCATTGTTATCCGTTCCTTGCTGAGCTTGGGTTTCAAGCGGTGGTACATCATTCAGACCGAGCAGGCTATAGTAGATCCACGCGGTAAAATCGGCTTCGCGAATAGCATCGCCCCACGCAATCGGCTCAATCCCGCGCCAACGTTCTTCCATAAATGAAGAAAGCTGAACAATGGATTGACTCGGTGCGGCAACGTTAAAACGCGTCATCAGTCCCGCCGCCCGACAGGCGCACAGCTCCGCTTGGCAAGTTCCCATGCCTACCCGTGTACGACGACGTAAATCCACCAGATTGTTGACGTTCAGTTCGTCCACCGCATAGCGGACTTCCCCTGCAGTGACGGCTTCACATTCACACACCAGTGAACGATCCAAACGTTCGCTGTCCAGTAGGCGTGTTGCACGGGAGCCGTGACGGTAAATCGCGGAATAGCGGATCGTACTCGGAAGTGAAATGACCTTATTGTTGGTTTCCGTTCGGCTTTCGTTAGAACCCGGTAAGGGTTTTTCCGCCGTGACGCAACGGGCGGTTTTATGCAATTTTTGACATACCAAATCCGTCGTCCATTCCGCCATTAAACGGTAGGTCATGAGTTTCCCGCCGGTAATGGTGATAAAGCCGTCCAGTCCGTCGCGCTCTTGGTGATCGAGTAGGACGATGCCGCGGCTGACGTTGCGTCCGGACGGATCATCGTCGGTCGCCACTAACGGGCGTACGCCCGCATACGCACGCAGTACGCGGGTATGACGTAAACTCGGTGCCAATTTTTCTCCCTCGCGGAAGAGAATATCCACTTCTTCGGGGGTGACGACCATGTTATCGATTTGATCATAAGGGATGCGGCTTGAGGTCGTGCCAATCACGCAAATGGTATCGCCCGGTACTAAAATATCGGCATCGGCAGGCTTACGGCAACGGTTGATGACCATTTTGTTAATACGGTGTCCCATCACCAACAATGCCCCTTTTGCCGGGAACATACGGATGTTTAAATCGGCATATTCGGCAATGCCTTGCCCCCAAATACCGCCGGCATTGACGACAACAGGCGCAAAAAATTGGCGTTCGAATTTGTTTTTATGATCGTACGCTTTCACGCCGATCACTTTTCCGCCTTCACGGATTAAGCCTTTTACTTCACAATAGGTAAACACTTTGGCGCCATTTTCCGTTGCATCCAGCATATTGGAAGCGGTGAGTCGAAACGGATCAACCGAACCGTCCGGTACGACGACGGCACCGAGAAGTGCGGGGTTCACCGACGGTTCCATACGGCGGGCCAAGTCAGGTTCCACCGCAACGGCTTCGATACCGGCGGTATGGCATGCCTTCAGAAACGTCTGCTGATAATTGAGATCATCTTCAGGCAAGGTAATGAACAGCCCTTCCGTTTCATCAATACAATGGCGGGCGATTTGACGTAAGATTTTATTTTCTTCAATACATTCTTTGGCAGACTCGGCATCATTAACCGCATAGCGCGCACCACTGTGCAGTAAGCCATGGTTACGCCCCGTCGCCCCCGTGGCAATATCCCGACGTTCCAATAAAATACAATCGATACCGCGTAAGGTGCAGTCACGCGCAATACCGGCGCCTGTTGCGCCACCGCCGATAATGATGACATCGGTTGTTAGCGGTGTATTATCGGCGACATTGCGGTACATTTGAGGTGATATGTGCATAACGCCCCCACAAAGACTAAAAACAAACAAAACAACATAAATTTGTCTCTATTTTATCCCTATTACTCGTTTTTAAACAACGTTTTGAGCGAAAAAGAAATTAATTTTGTGAGATAAGTCACATTTTGTCGATTTTGAAATTTTTGACAGACTTTTTTGTGAATAACCTCACAAATTTGAACAATAGTGCTTTCTCATATAAACAAAAGTTTTATCATTAGCGTGTGGTTTTCACCTCAAGATGTCATTATTACTAATATATTAACGATTGGAGTTTTCTATGTTTGGTCCATTTAAACCCGCTCCATTTATTGCGGAGCTACCTAAAGAGAAAATCGATCCCGTCTACCGTCGGTTACGTTGGCAGGTATTTGCAGGGATTTTTTTTGGTTATGCGGCTTACTATTTTGTCCGTGCCAATTTCGATTTGGCGCAAAAAGGGTTGATTGAAGCCGGCATGTACAATAAAGCGGAACTTGGTATTATCGGTACAGGTGCCGGTTTAGCGTACGGTTTGTCTAAGTTCTTCATGGCGGCAATTTCCGACCGTTCGAATCCGAAAGTATTTTTACCGTTCGGTTTATTGTTGTCCGGTTTGTGTATGACCATGATGGGGTTAATGCCGTGGGCAACCTCCGGTATTGCCGTGATGTTCACCATGATTTTCCTTAACGGTTGGTTCCAAGGTATGGGGTGGCCACCGTGCGGTAGAACGATGGTGCATTGGTGGTCAAAAAGTGAGCGCGGTACGATAGTGTCGATTTGGAATACGGCACATAACCTTGGCGGTATGGTGCCGGGTGCGATGGTCTTATTAGCCAGTGCCGTTTATTTCAGCAACTATGGTGTTGAAGCCACGGCAAAAGACGTATGGCAACAAGCGCTTTACTATCCGGGTATTGCGGCGATGATTGCGGCAATTCCGATCTATTTATTGATGAAAGACACGCCGCAATCTTGTGGTTTACCGTCAATCGAAAAATGGAAAAACGATTATCCGGACGATTACGATGAAAAAACTTACGAAAATAATCTGTCAACCAAAGATATTTTCGTTACCTATGTCTTGAAAAACCGCTTATTGTGGTACATCGCCATTGCCAACGTTTTCGTTTATTTGATTCGTTATGGCGTATTGAAATGGTCTCCGGTTTATTTAGGCGAAGTCAAACACTTTAATATCAAAGGGACGGCTTGGGCATATACGATTTATGAATTGGCGGCCGTGCCGGGAACCTTACTATGCGGTTGGGTTTCGGATAAAGTATTCAAAGGCAAACGTGGTTTAACCGGTTTCATCTTTATGATCCTCACAACGGCAGCGGTTGTGGCATTATGGTTAAATCCGGCAACACCGGAAGCCGAATTGGCACAATATGCGGGCAAAGCTTGGTATGAAAACCCGTACCAATTAATGGATTTTATCTTAATGACGACGATCGGTTTCCTGATTTATGGTCCGGTTATGTTAATCGGCTTGCACGCACTTGAATTGGCGCCGAAAAAAGCAGCGGGGACCTCCGCAGGTTTCACCGGCTTATTCGGTTACTTGGGCGGTACGGTTTCCGCATCGGCAGTAGTCGGCTGGGCGGCTGAATATTACGGTTGGGACGGCGGTTTCTACGTTATGATCGGCGGTGGCGTATTAGCTGTTCTGTTAATGTTCATTACAATGATCGAAGAGAGCAAACACAAAGCCAAACTTGAAGATCATTACGGCAAATAAATGAGATGAAATGGGGATATGAGCGATCGTTCATATCCCTTTTTATTCTTTGTTATTCCCAACATTTTCCATACATTTCTGAAATACACTGTATTTTAAAGGAGTAGTTTATGACACAACGCACATTTGCATTAGGTATGCTTGTAAGCACATTATTTATCGCAACCGCACAAGCCGCTACCGATAAATTAGTGATTGCCCACCGTGGAGCAAGCGGGTATTTACCTGAACACACGTTAGCGTCTAAAGCCTTGGCGTTCGGGCAACATGCCGATTATTTAGAGCAAGACTTAGCGATGACAAAGGACAATCGGATTATCGTCATCCATGATCATTTCCTTGACGGCTTAACCGATGTCGCAAAAAAATTCCCGAATCGTGCCCGTGAAGACGGGCGTTATTATGTGGTGGATTTCACGTTAGCGGAAATTGAAACATTGGAAATGACCGAGAACTTTAAAGTGGAAAACGGTCAACAGGTGCAGGTGTACCCGAACCGTTTCCCGATGTGGAAATCAGAATTCAAAATCCATACGTTGGAGGACGAAATTGAATTTATTCAAGGCTTAGAAAAATCAAGCGGTAAAAAAATCGGTCTTTATCCCGAAATTAAGGCGCCTTGGTTACACCATAAAGAAGGTAAAGACATTGCGCTGGAGACGTTAAAAATTCTTAAACATTACGGTTATGATGAAAAATCCGATCCGATTTATCTTCAAACCTTTGATTTTAATGAACTTAAGCGGATTAAAAATGAGTTGCTGCCGCAACTCAAAATGGACTTAAAACTGGTTCAGTTGATTGCCTATACCGATTGGCATGAAACGGAAGAAAAAGATCCGTCCGGCAAATGGGTAAATTACAACTATGATTGGATGTTTAAAGACGGCGCGATGGCGGAAGTGGCGAAATATGCCGACGGCGTAGGACCGGGCTGGTATATGTTGATTGATAAAGACAAATCGACCGCCGGTAATATCGTGTATACCCCTTTAGTAAAAGAATTGGCGAAATATAAGATGGCATTACACCCTTATACGGTACGTAAAGATGCCTTGCCGCCGTTTTTCAGCAATGTGAATCAAATGTACGATGCACTGTATAATAAAGCCGGTGCAACCGGTGTCTTTACAGACTTCCCGGATACTGCCGTGGAGTTTTTGAAGAAATAGTCAGGGTTTGTTTATCGATAACGTGCAGAAAGATAAAGGCATCGTCAGTGATCATTACCGACGATGCCTTATGATTTGCAAATTTTCAGCCGAAACAGACCGCTTGTATAGGCTAATCCGCCCGAATTTGGTGTAAGAAACGCTTGGTTCGCTCATGTTGCGGGTTAGCGAATAATTCGGAAGGCGAACCTTGTTCTACAATTTCACCGCCGTCCATCACAATCACGACATCCGCCACTTCCAACGCAAATTTGATTTCATGTGTGACGACCACCATCGTCCAACCTTCATTCGCCAACGCTTTCATCGTATTTAACACATCTTGCACCAACTCCGGATCGAGCGCAGAGGTCGGTTCGTCGAATAACATGAGTTGAGGCTGAATCGCCAGCGCACGGGCAATACCGACACGCTGTTGCTGACCGCCGGAGAGTTGGAAAGGATAAAGCGACATTTTGTCAACCAACCCGACCTTGGCTAACAGCACCTCCGCTTCGGCTTTGGCTTGTTCGGGCGCCTTACCTTGTACGAACACCGGTCCTTCCATCACGTTTTCAAGCGCAGTTTTATGCGGAAAGAGATTATAGTTTTGAAAGACCATACCGGATTTGCGCCGTAATGCCAAGATCGCTTTTTTGACCGATTTGGCACTGAAATCGATATGAAGCGGGTCGGTGCCGTCAAAGTCAATCGTGCCTTGTTCCGGCATTTCCAACGCGTTCAAACAGCGTAGAAACGTGGTTTTACCGGAACCGGACGGCCCTAAGATGACCACCACCTGACCTTTTTCGATATCTAAATCAATGCCCCGCAAAATGGTATTGTTACCAAAGGTTTTATGAATATTTCGAATCTTAATCATGAGTTATTTCGCCACATATCGATCAAAACGTTTTTCCAAGCGCGCTTGAATGAAAAACAGTACCCAACAATAACACCAATAAATCAAGGCCGCTTCGATATATACCGGGAGAAAATCATAGGACATATTAGCCACTTGTTGCGCCACACGGAACATTTCGGTTACGGTCACCACGGAAGCCAGCGAAGTATCTTTAAATAATCCGATAAAGGTATTGCTGAGTGGTGGTACGGCAACACGGAACGCTTGCGGTGCAATAATACGGCGGAAGGTCTGCATATAGGTCATGCCGATGGTGTAACCCGCTTCCCATTGCCCTTTAGGGACGGACAAAATCGCCGCACGAATGGTTTCGGAACCGTAAGCGCCGATGTTTAGGGAAAAACCGATAATGGCCGCCGGGATCGGATCGATAAACACACCGATTGCAGGTAATCCGTAGAAAACGATACAGATTTGTACCAACATCGGTGTGCCACGAATAATCGAAATATACCCTTTGACCAACATCAGTAAAAGGGTGTGAATAATTCCCGTTGACGGACTGATCCGAATGAGAGCGACGGCAACAGCAATGATCATCCCGATAAAAAAAGACGCGACGGCAAGCGGGATGGAGACTAAAATCGCCGCTTCAACCATCGGTAAAAAGCCACTTATGACCAATTCCGCACGGGCTTCGGTCATAAATGGCAGAGACATTAATAACTCATTTAACACTGATATCTTTTCCGAAGAACTGTTCGCCTAGTTTTTTCAATGTACCGTCATTTTGCAACTCGACAAGCGCCGCACTGATTTTCGCAAGGGCTTCCTCATTGCCTTTGTTTGCAATAAAACCGGCATCTACTTTTTCATTGGATTCCCATACGGTTTTTAAGCCTGAATTCGGGTTTTTCTTCAAGTAATCCAATAATGCCAAAGAGTCATTAAATGTCACGTCGGCACGTTTCTGTTGAATTAACAGTAAACCTTGCGCCATGCCATCGATAGGGACGATATCGGCTTGGTATTGGCGGGCTAATTCGCCGTAGTTAGAGCTTAACGTTTGAGCGGCTTTGAGCCCTTTTACGTCTTCCGGTTTGGATACGCGGGTTTCATCCGTACGGGCAACCAACATGGCACCGGACCAACTGTAAGGCGTCGATTTATCGAAGGTGGCGCGACGTTCCGGTGTGGTTAAACCGACTTGGTTTGCGACCAAATCAAAACGTTCGCCTTTTAAGCCGGCAAGCATTGCATCCCACTGGGTTTCTTTAAACTCCACTTTAACGCCTAGCTTGTCCGCTACCGCACGGGTCACTTCAACGTCATAACCGGTCAATTTGCCGCTGGCATCATGGTAAGTGAACGGCGCGTAAGTTCCCTCGGTACCGACGGTAATAGTGCCTTTATTATTGATACGTTCCAATAAACTTTCTTTGGCAACGGCCGCCGTTGTGGTGATGAGAGCGAAGGCGGATAAAGTAATAACTGATAGTTTTTTAAACATGATGAAATCCTTTTAATAGGTGAAATTAATTTTTGCAAATTTAAGGGGAAAACTGACCGCTTGCAAATAACCAAATGGAATATTATGAAAGCAAAAGTTAAAAACCCCCGCAACAATGTTTAAATTTCTTTCCCGAACCGCAAATGCAAGGTTGTTTCATCGTCGGTAACGGTACGGTCGGATCGACAAAATACCAGCGTCCGTCAATTTTCACGAACAATGATAATTCGTGATGCGCGTTTTTTCCATCTTCGGTTTCGAAATAAGCATGAAATTCTACCGTACCGTGAATTTTGTCGATATTCGGTTGATGCGCCACGATCTCCAACCCTGCCCATCGGGTACTTTCGCTCCACGCTTTCATTGCGTCTTGATTTAACAACGTTTGTTGGCTCGGTACGGTGGTTTTTACAAGATAATCGATATTTCCTTGCGTATACGCCGTATAACGGGAGCGCATCAATTGTTCTGCCGTTGCAGGCAACTGCTCACCGAGGTGGAACGGTCGGCAGCATTGGTGATAAGACAGATTGGATTGGCAAGGGCAGGGCGTTGACGTCATAGTTAATTTGCAAAAAACAGATGAAAAGTGACCGCTTGTATCGGTAAAAGGGCGAACACACCGGTTCGCCCCTATAAGATGGATTTACTCGGCTTATTTTTTCACACGTGTGTGTAAACCTTTCTTCTCTAAATTACGGTAGATGAGCCATTGTTGCACAATCGTAATCAAGTTAGAGGTTAACCAGTAAAGTACTAAGCCGGACGGGAACCATAAGAAGAATACCGTAAACAGTACCGGCATAAATGTCATGACTTTTTGTTGCACGGGATCCGCCACCGGTGTCGGTGACATTTTTTGCAGTAAGAACATCGAGCCGCCCATTAACAGTGGCAAGATATAGTACGGGTCTTGTGCCGATAAGTCTTGAATCCAGCCGAAGAACGGCGCATGACGTAATTCCACCGCTTCCATAAATGTCCAATACAAGGCGATGAAAATCGGCATTTGCAGAAGAATCGGTAAGCAACCGCCCATTGGGTTGACTTTCTCTTCTTTATACAATTTCATCATCTCTTGGCTCATACGCTGACGGTCGTCACCGAAACGTTCGCGCATCTCTTGAATGCGGGGTTGGAGCATGCGCATTTTCGCCATAGAGGTATATTGCGCTTTGGTTAACGGATACAGAATGGTTTTCACGACAATCGTGACGCCGATAATTGCCAAGCCCCAGTTAGACACAATGCCTTGAATAAAGGTTAATAACCAGAATAGCGGTTTGGCAATAAACCATGCCCAGCCGTAATCGACGGTTAAGTCAAAATTATTTGCCGCTTGCGCCATTGCCTCTTGATCTTTCGGTCCCGTCCATAAGTGGCTGGTAATCGTTGCTTCACTGTTTGGTGCCACTTGAGTAACCGGTCCGCGGTAGCCGATAGTTCCTACGCCGTTGGCGGTACGGGTATACAGGTTATTTTCCGCATCTTGATTCGGAATCCAAGCGGACACGAAATAATGCTGTAAAATCGCCGCCCAACCGGCTTTGGTGTTGATGGAGAGGTTCGCTTTGGCCATTTCGTCAAAACTGTATTTTTTATAATTCACTTCTGACGAAGAATAAGCACCGCCCGTGTAAGTCGGCATGGCAAAGTTACCGGCACTTTCAACCAAGGTGTGCTTGAGTTGTCCGTAAGGTTGGACTTCAAGTGTGTCCGCCGTGTTATTTTTAATATTGTAATTGACGGCAATATCATAACTGCCGCGTTTGAGCGTGAAGGTTTTGGTGTAAATCACGCCGTCTTTTTCCAACATAAGCGGCACGCTTAACTCATTTTGACCATCTGCCAAGGTAAATTGGTCGGCGGTGGTTTGGTATTGCGCGCGGCCGGCATTGGTATCAATCCCGTTTTTACCGACTAAACCGCTTTGTGCGACATATAACACTTTACCGTTGTCTTGCAACAATTCAAACGGCGCAGTGGAATTCAATTCCGCATTGTATTTTAATAAGTCAGAATCAATGACATCACCACCGAGCGTATCTACGGTTAAACGTAATACATCGGTTTCAATCGTGATGGTTTTACCTTTGGTTGATTGCTCGTTAATCGGCGATGTCGCATTAGACGACGCAGGCACATCACCGTTTGACTGTGCTGCGGCCTGTGCTTGAGCCTGAGCTTGCTTTTGAGCCTGAATTTCAGGGTTAAAATCTTGTTGCCATTGCGTAAAGATCAAAAATGACACAAGGAATAACCCCATAATCAGTAAACTACGGTTTGAGTTCATGTTAGGTTCTCTGTGGTTAATGTGAAATGGGGAAAGCCCCACACCGGAAAAGCGACTATTCTAATATAGGTTGCCCAACTCTCCAATGCCTTTTATGTAATCGTGTGTAGATTTCAGTCCGAAACCGACAAAAGGCGGTTCGCATTTTTGCAAAAAACTGCGTCAAACATACCGCTTGTCCGGTGAAGATAAAACGATAATTTGATTGGTGTAAAAAAATAACAAAATTTTAACAAAATATCCGCAAAAACCGTTCAATTTATGCCATAATCTTCTTCACCGCATTAGCGGCAGTCACATAAAAATCCATCTCTTCTCTAGGAGGTCTCTGTGAGTCACAAACACACCATTATTTATACACATACGGATGAAGCCCCTGCGCTGGCTACCCAATCTTTACTTCCTATCATTCGCGCTTTTACCAAAAGCGCCGATATTCATGTCGTGACTTCCGACATTTCGTTAGCCGGTCGAATCATCGCTGCATTTCCCGATTATTTAACTGAAGCACAACGTATTCCGGATGCATTGGCGGAACTGGGCGAATTGGTTAAACAACCGCAAGCTAATGTGATCAAATTACCCAATATCAGTGCGTCCATTCCGCAGTTAACCGCGGCAATTGCCGAATTACAAGCTCAAGGCTATGCTTTGCCGGATTACCCTTCGGACCCGCAAACGGATGAAGAAAAAGCGGTACGTGAACGTTATGACCGTATTAAAGGTAGTGCGGTAAACCCGGTGCTACGAGAAGGCAATTCCGATCGTCGTGCGCCGAAAGCCGTGAAAAATTTTGCTAAAAAATACCCGCACAGCATGGGGGCGTGGGGAAAAGATTCCAAGTCTCATGTGGCAACGATGCAAGCGGGAGATTTCTTTTCCAATGAGCAATCCGTTACGGTAGCCGAACCCACCACCGTATCCGTGGTGTTTACCGATACGGCAGGTAACAAAACCGAGCTGCGTAAGCCTTTAGGGCTCAAAGCCGGTGAGATTATCGATGCAACCGTAATGAACAAAAAAGCATTAACGGCATTTTTACACGAGCAGATTGCCGATGCGAAAGCACAGGGCGTGTTGTTCTCTTTGCATATGAAAGCCACCATGATGAAAGTGTCTGATCCGATTATTTTCGGTCATGCGGTGAAAGCCTATTTTGCAAAAGTATTTGAACAATACGGTGATCAACTTGATAAAGCGGGAATCAATGTAAACAATGGTTTCGGTCATTTGTTGGCAAACTTAGACAAATTGGATGCCTCAACCCGCGAAGGCGTAGAAAAAGCCATTGCCGACGCTTACGCCGTAAACCCGGATTTGGCGATGGTCGATTCGGATAAAGGCATCACCAATTTACATGTGCCGAGCGATGTTATCGTAGATGCGTCTATGCCGGCAATGATCCGTAATTCCGGTCGTATGTGGGATAAAAACGGTGAAGCCCGTGATACGAAAGCGGTGATCCCGGACAGCAGCTATGCCGGTGTTTACCAAACCGTGATTGATTTCTGCCGTGAGAACGGCGCGTTCGATCCGACGACCATGGGGAGTGTGCCGAATGTCGGGTTGATGGCACAAAAAGCCGAAGAATACGGTTCTCACGATAAAACCTTTGAAATGACCGAAAACGGTATTGTGGAATTGATTGATGATAAGGGTAATATCTTGACTTCCCACCAAGTTGAAGCGGGAGATATTTGGCGAGCTTGCCAAACGAAAGATGCGCCGATCAAAGATTGGGTTCAATTGGCCGTTAACCGTGCACGCCTAAGCCAAACACCGGCGGTATTTTGGTTGGATGAAAAACGGGCGCACGATCGCAGTTTAATCGCCAAAGTGAAAACTTATTTGGCGGAATTGGATACCGACGGCTTGGACATTCGTATTTTATCGCCGGTTGACGCTTGTTTATTCAGTTTGAAACGATTGAAAAACGGTGAAGATACCATTTCGGTTACCGGTAATGTCTTGCGTGATTACTTGACCGATTTATTCCCTATCTTGGAATTGGGAACCAGCGCTAAAATGTTATCCATTGTGCCGCTCATGAATGGTGGCGGAATGTTTGAAACCGGTGCCGGCGGTTCCGCACCGAAGCACGTTCAACAATTTGTTGCAGAAAACCATTTACGTTGGGATTCGTTGGGTGAATTCTTAGCATTAGCCGTATCGCTTGAACATTTAGCACAAAAAACGGGTAATATCAAAGCTCAACTATTGGCGGATACCTTAGATAAAGCAACCGAGCAATTGTTACTTAGCGATAAATCGCCTAAGCGCAAAGCCGGTCAATTGGATAACCGTGGCAGCCACTATTATTTAGCCCGTTATTGGGCGGAAGCGCTTGCCGAACAAAATCTAGATGCGGATTTAAAAACGCGTTTTGCACCGATTGCGATTCAATTAGCCAACCAAGAATCTGCTATTTTGTCTGAACTGAATGGCGTGAGCGGTTCGGTAGATATGGGCGGTTATTATGCGCCGAATCCGCTGAAAGTGGCTCAAGCCATGCGTCCAAGTACGATATTGAATGCGATCATTGACGCGTTGTAATTAACGTTCAAAACAAAAAGGCTGTCTCTAAAACCGACAGCCTTTCGTTATTTTTCTCGTTATTAAACAATATCTAATAATTCCACTTCAAAAATCAATGTGCTAAACGGCGGAATGGACGCGCCTGCACCACGCTCACCGTAAGCTAGGTTATGTGGAATGGTTAAACGCCATTTTGAACCCACAGGCATCATTTGTAACGCTTCAACCCAACCTGCAATCACGCCTGTGACCGGGAACTCTGCCGGTGTACCACGTTTCACTGAGCTGTCAAATACCGTACCGTCAATTAATGAACCCGTATAGTGAACACGCACTTTATCCGTTTTCGCAGGCACTTTACCTGTACCTTCCACTAACACTTCATACTGTAAACCGCTTTCTGTTTCTTTCACAGACGGGTGTTTTTTATTCTCTTCTAAGAACGCTTTACCTTCTGCAGCTAACGCTTCAAAGGCTTTTGCTTGTTCCGCTTCAGCACGTTGAGATAACTCTTGTAACGCTTTGGTTACTTCATTCAAATCTAATGCCGGTGGGTTTTGATTTAACACATCAAAAATCCCTTTTACCACCGCTTCCGGTTCAACGTCTAAACCACTGCCTAATAATTGCTGACCGATTTGTAAACCGATACCGTAACCGCCTTTTGCTTCAACGCTTTCTAATTTCACTTGTTCTAAATTTAAAGACATAATTTTTCCTTATGTGTAGGGGTGGGTTTATCCCCACCCGTTAATGTGTTTATATAAATTCGGGCGAGGATAAACCTCGCCCCTACATTCATTAAAATAATGACGGCTGTAATATAGAGCCAGATTGGCAAATTACAAGTACAAGCGGTCGGATTTTGGCAAAAATTTGCAAATTTCGGGTATAATCCGACCGCTTGTTTAAACTAAAAGGAATACAAAATGCAAAACCCAAAAGATGATGTACTTTATGCCCCTGTTGAATGGCACGATTGTAGCGAAGGTTATACGGATATTCTTTATCATAAATCGACTGACGGTATTGCCAAAATCACCATCAATCGCCCTGAAGTGCGTAATGCGTTCCGTCCGCAAACGGTAAAAGAGATGATCCAAGCATTTTCTGATGCTCGTTTTGATGAAAAAATCGGTGTGATTGTTTTAACGGGTCAAGGCGAAAAAGCGTTCTGTTCCGGTGGCGATCAAAAAGTGCGTGGCGATTACGGCGGTTATAAAGATGAAAGTGGTGTACATCACTTAAACGTATTGGATTTCCAACGTGATATTCGTAGCTGTCCGAAGCCTGTGGTGGCAATGGTGGCTGGTTATGCGATTGGTGGCGGTCACGTTTTACATATGCTTTGTGATTTAACCATTGCGGCAGAAAATGCGATTTTCGGTCAAACAGGTCCGAAAGTGGGTTCATTCGATGGCGGTTGGGGTGCAAGCTATATGGCACGTATCGTTGGGCAGAAAAAAGCGCGTGAAATTTGGTTCTTATGCCGTCAATATGATGCGAAAGAAGCCTTAGAGATGGGCTTGGTGAATACCGTTGTGCCTTATGCGGATTTGGAAAAAGAAACGGTGCGTTGGTGTCGTGAAATGTTACGCAACAGCCCGATTGCATTACGTTGCTTAAAAGCAGCATTAAATGCGGACTGTGACGGACAAGCGGGTCTTCAAGAATTAGCAGGTAATGCAACAATGCTGTTCTATATGACGGAAGAAGGTCAAGAAGGTCGCAATGCGTTTAATGAAAAACGTGCGCCTGACTTTAGTAAGTTTAAACGTAATCCGTAATCCGACTCCTCCATACCACAAAAACGCAATCTTTTATGTAGAGGATTGCGTTTTTTTATTTCAGCCGTTTGCATAAGAACGAACTTTTTTGTAATCTATGTGCGATTCATTCTCATTTATAAAAAGGAACGTTTATGTTAAAAACCGTTAAACTTTGTGCTGTCGCACTCTCATCTTTACTTGCATTGAATTCAATGGCATACGCAAAACCTGTTGAATTGACGGATATTTTAGATCGCAAAGTCACCGTAGACGTACCGGCGAAGCGCGTTGTACTTGCGTTTAACTATCAAGATTATATGGCGGTTGCCGGCGTAAAATCATTTGATAATGTCGTCGGTTTTTCGAAAGCGGTTTGGTCGGATTGGGCACCGGCAAGTTGGACGGAGTTTAGCAAAGCGGTTCCGCGTTTAAATGAATTGGAAGATGTCGGTGAAGTGGAAGTCGGTACGTTTTCCGTAGAGAAAATTTTAGCGTTGAAGCCTGATTTGGTGGTGATGGCGGATTGGCAGTACAAAGCCTTAGATTCCGATTTGGAACCGCTTGAAACGGCGGGTATTCCGATCGTGGTTATTGATTATTTAGCCCAAACGGTAGAAAAACACGTGCGCTCGACGGAAATTATCGGTTTACTTACCGGCAACGAAGAAAAAGCCAAACAGCTTAATGATGAGTACCAAGCAGTTGTTAAAGAGATCCAACATCGCGTCGCCAAGGCAAACTTACCGAAACCGAAAGTTTATGTGGAGTTCGGGAATAAAGGTCCGAAAGAACACAGCTTCACCTTCGGGAAAAGTATGTGGGGAGCAATGCTCGATTTAGTCGGTGCCGATAATGTATCAAAAACCGCAGTGGAATTTTATAGCCCGATCAATCCTGAATTGGTCTTAGCGGCAAAACCGGATGTCGTTATCATCAGTGGTCGTGAAACCGAATTAAAGAAGAACCCCGAAGCGATGGTCATGGGCTTTAATATCGAAGAGAGCGAAGCAAGAAAACGTCTAGACGGCTTTAAGAACCGTGCGGGTTGGAGCGAACTGCCGGCAATCAAATCTAACCGCTTGTACGGCGTATATCATGCGAACTCACGTACCTTGTCGGACAGCGCCTCAATTCAGTTTGTGGCTAAAGCCGTTTATCCCGAGCTCTTTAAAGATTTGGATCCGACCAAAACCTATGTCGAGTTTTACCGCCAAAATTTACCGGTTGTGCCGCAAGGTACATTCTATCTCTACCCTGAGAATAAATAATGAGTCAAGCGGTTGAACAAATCATTCAAAGCCAGCGGGCGTTGGAACGCAAACGCTGGCTTGTTGTAATCGTATTTTTAGTAATCAGCGTTGTGGGGTTGGTATTTGATATTGTCACCGGTCCGTCAATGCTCCCTCTTGAAGATGTTGTGAGAGCATTGTTACGCTTAGATAATGTTGAAACGACAACCCATGTGATTGTGTACGATCTGCGATTACCGATGGCATTAATGGCGTTAGTTGTCGGTGCTGCACTGGGTGTAGGTGGAGCGGAAATTCAAACCTTACTGAACAACCCGATGGCAAGCCCTTATACGTTAGGATTAGCAGCGGCAGCTGGATTAGGCGCATCAACGGTAATCGCATTCGGTGGCTTCGGTTTGCCTCTCGGCTTTGCTGTCCCGGTCGGTGCGTTTTTGATGACCATGTTGGCTTCAGGGATTCTGTTTGTGTTTGCTTCCCTACGTCGTTTCAGCTCGGCAATGTTGGTGTTAGTCGGTATCGCCTTGCTTTTCCTATTCCAATCGTTATTGTCGTTAATTCAATTTATTTCCGCCCCCGAAATTTCCCAACAGATCTTATTTTGGCTATTCGGCAGCTTAACTAAATCAACTTGGGAAACGCTGATTATCGCTACGGTGGTGACCGCTATTAGCGTAACACTTTTGGCAAAAGACGTGTGGAAACTGACCGCTTTACGCCTCGGCGAAGAACGGGCATTAAGCCTCGGCATCAATTTACAACGGTTGCGCTTAAAGACCTTGGTGATCGTCGCAATAATGACGGCAACGGCAATCAGTTTTGTCGGTATTATCGGCTTCATCGGCTTGGTTGCACCTCACGTTGCCAGAATGTTGCTTGGGGAAGATCAGCGTTTCTTCCTACCGGGGGCAATGTTGGTCGGCGCGGCGTTTTTGTCGATTGCCTCCGTACTCTCTAAAGTGATTATCCCCGGAGCATTATTTCCGGTCGGGATCATCACTGCATTTGTCGGTGTGCCGTTCTTCTTTTGGATCGTATTAACTAAGCGTGGGTAATCGGATGTTACAGTTAGAAAATTTAACCGTTCGACGGGGAACGCAATGCGTCGCCGACAACATCAACCTTACCCTTGAAAAAGGAAAGGTGTATACGATTCTCGGCCCTAACGGTGCGGGTAAGTCTTCGATGATTAAAACGATTTTCGGTGAAGTGCCTTTTCACGGTACAATTCGCTACAACGAAGAAAGCTTGAGTAAACGCAATTTACTGAGTTGGCGTAAGCGCATTGGTTATATGCCGCAAGACACGCTGGTAGAAGCCTCATTGACCGCACTGGAAGTCATTTTACTCGGGCGGATTGATGCCTTGCATATGCATGTCGGTGATGAATTGTTACGGGAAGTCGCTCGAATTATGGATAAACTCGGTATTGCCCACCTTGCCCATAAAGATGTGATGCGCTTAAGCGGCGGTCAACGCCAAATGGTCATGTTTGCTCAAGTATTATTGCGTCATCCTGAAATCTTGATGTTGGACGAGCCGGTCAGCGCACTGGATATGCATCACCAAATTAATTTGCTGGAACACGTTTGTAACTATACGCGGCAACACAATTTGATTACGCTGATGGTCTTACACGACTTAAGTCTTGCCGCCCAATTTTCCGATTGCGTGATCTTGCTTGGAGAAGGAAAAGTACAAAGACAGGGTGCCGCACGACAAGTGTTACAATCGGACATCATCAGCCGTCTGTATAACGTACAGATTGAAATTTTATACGACAGCACCGGTTCACCTGTGATTCGCCCGTTACGAAAATGCTTGTCGGACAAATGTTGTTTATCTTCGGAGAATTAAAATATGAACAAGATCCTGATAACTGCCTTAATGGCTCTTTCCACGACTGCTTTTGCAGCTAACTATGAAGTTAAAATGCTCGATAACGGCAAAGATGGCGGTATGGTATTCGAACCTGGCTTTTTAAAAGCTGAGGTGGGCGATACCGTTACGTTCAAGCCAACTCATAAAGGACATTGGGTACAAAGTCGTGCTGTGCCTGAGGGGGTTGATAAATTTCTATCTAAAGAAGATGAGGAATTTACCTTAACTCTTACGAAAGAGGGCGTTTACGTCTATATTTGTCCACCACACCGTATGATGAATATGAGTGGGATTATTCAGGTCGGTAACCCGGTGAATAAAGATGCCGCTCAAGCCGAAGTGGATAAATTGGAAAAACGTGCAACGGAAAATAAAGGACGTTTAGCCGAATATATGGCACAAGTGAAGTAATATCATTTATATGAAATAAAAGTGGGTCTACCCCACGCCAAACATTCAGAGAATATTGCGATGAATTCACTTACTATCGCTACTTGTCTCGCTTATCCGACACCGTCCGAGGACATTAAAACCTTAGCAAAAACACTCAATGGCATAGGGATTGAGTGTGAAGTTCTACCTTGGCAAAAGGTGCAAAAAAGTGACGCAATCTTACCGCTTGCAGCTTGGGATTATGCCTCAGTGCCGGTGCAATTTCGCCAATGGATCAAACAATTAGCCCAACAAGGCAGTTGTTTTATCAATTCACCTGAATTGATGTTATGGAACATGCATAAAAGCTATTTGTGTGATTTACAAACCCAAGGTATTCAGGTGATTCCGACCGTTCATCTCACCGCCGAACCGTTGCGGATCCGACAAACCATAGACCGACAAGGCTGGCGGGATGTGGTATTCAAACCGGCAATCGGACAGAGTGGAACGGCGGTGGTGAAATATCGCCAAGGTGAGCCGTTACCCGACTTGTCACCGTATGCTCAAGGATTGATTATTCAGCCTTATATTGCAGAGGTGGCTACAAACGGTGAAACCAGCTTGATTTTCTTTAACGGCGAATTTAGCCATGCGGTACGGCGACAACCTAAAGCAGGCGACTTTCGAGCCAATTCAGCTTATGGTGTTACTGTTAACTCAATAGCCCCACCGACACAAATTATTTGGCTTGCCCGTCAAGTGTTGGCGGCGCTGCCTGATATGCCGGTTTACGCCCGTATCGACGGTACGGTGATTGACGATGATTTTCTGTTAAACGAATTGGAATTGATCGAACCGGCACTGTATTTGCATACGGATGCACAAGCAACCCGGCGATTTGCGGAAGTCTTGAGGCTGGGTAATCTCCCTGCTCTCACTAACATTTCGAATAGGACCAAAAGTGGAATCGGCAAATATACTGAATGTGTTAAATAACCTTGTCCTACACTATGGTGAACAGCATTGGTGGCAGGCGGAAAATCGGGTACGGGATTGTGTCTCGATGATATTAATTCAGCGCTCCACACAGCAAAATGTGGAAAAAGCCCTTGAAAATCTCACCCCCTATTTGACTTTTCCGCAGTTGGCGGAATTGAACATCACCCATTTGCAGACTTTGATCCGCCCGGCGGGATTTTATCAACAAAAGGCGCATTATTTGAAAAATATCACGGCGTTTTTTGCAAATTTTCACTACGATCTGACCGCTTGCCACGCTATTCCGACGGACAATTTGCGCGATATGTTACTTGAGGTAAAGGGGATTGGTTTTGAAACGGCGGACGTGATGTTACTGTACCTGTTTGAACGTAAAGTCTTTATTGCCGACCAATACGCCATGCGCTTATTTAAGCGCTTAAATTTAGGTGACTTTCATCACTATGAGACAATGCGAAAAGCGTTACAACCGATTGTTGAGCAAGCGACGCTCAAGCAATGCCAAGAGTGGCACGCCTGCATTGACGAACACGGCAAGGCGTTTCGGCGCAATGAAAACATCGATGAATCATTTTTAATCAATCGGAGGCTCTCGTATGAATACAGCCACAATCAACACCGTGATTTTTGATCTCAGTGGAGTGCGGGTAAATTGGGAATATGGGTTTAGCCGAACCGAAAAGTTGTCGACAAATTGAGGGGCGGAGCCCCTCAGCCATGCCGTTTTATCAATAACTGAAGTGTTTTCTCCCCTCTTTTGTATCGATTCGGTCAGCTATTTCCTCACCAGCAATCCCAATTCCACCGCCAACAACGGCACACTCACCCACAACGGCAGCGCCTCAAACTTCCAAAAGGTGCCGGCAATCGCCACACCTAAAATCATTAAACGGTAAAAACTGCTGTGATTATTTTGTGCCTTCAGGCTTTGATTGATTTCATTTAAACGGAAATTGATCTGTTTTTGCTGTTGTAACGCTTGGAACATTGCTTCGGGAAACTCGGCGAAATGCTCTCTAAATTGCGGCGCACGCTGTTTTAGATCTCGCCACATGGCTTTAAAGCCCACTTGTTCATTCAACCAATCTTGTAAAAACGGTTTAGCGGTTTGCCATAAATCTAACTGGGGATAAACCTGTCTGCCTAAACCTTCAATATAAAGTAATGTTTTTTGCAATAACACCAACTGCGGTTGCACTTCCATATTAAACTCACGGGCTACGTTAAACAGATTCAATAGCACCTGCCCGAAAGAAATCTCTGATAGCGGTTTGGCAAAAATCGGTTCGCAGACTTCTCGAAAGGCTTCTTCAAAAGCATCAATATCGGTATCCGCCGGTGTCCAGCCTGACTCAACGTGCATTAACGCAACTCGGCGATAATCACGATTGAAAAAGGCAACAAAACTTTCGGCAAGGTAACGTTTATCGTTCTGATTTAAGGTGCCGACAATACCGCAATCAATCCCAATATATTGTGGATTTTCGGGATGATTTGGGTTCACAAAAATATTCCCCGGGTGCATATCGGCGTGAAAAAAGCTATCACGGAAAACCTGCGTAAAAAACACCTGCACGCCACGTTCGGCAAGCAGTTTCATATCCGTACCATTAGCTTTTAGTTCATCAATATTTGCCACAGGAATACCATAAATCCGTTCCATCACAATCACATTTTTATGGCAAAAATCTTGATACATCTCAGGTACATAGAGCATTTCACTGTTTTCAAAATTGTTACGCAAGCGAATAGCATTCGCCATTTCTTTGCGAAGATCAAGTTCGTCCAACAGCGTTTTTTCATATTCACGCACCACTTCCACAGGGCGTAAGCGTCTGCCTTCTTTATTTAAACGTGGAATCCAACTCGCCAAACGGTACATCAAGGCTAAATCGTCTTTGATCACACGGTCAATTTCCGGGCGAAGGACTTTTAATACCACCTCTTTACCTGCAAGCGGTTGGTTTTGATTGAATTTTGCCGTATGCACTTGGGCAATAGACGCAGAAGCCAATGCGGTTTCATCAAAATCATCAAACCATTTTTCCAGCTTATCACCCAGAGCCTCTTCAATTAAACGACGAGCCAGTTTTCCGTCAAAGGCTTCAACGGAGTCTTGTAGCAACGCAAGCTGATCCGCCAGTTCAGGCTCAAACAGATCCCGACGAGTAGAAAGCATCTGCCCCAGCTTAATCCACACAGGCCCAAGCTCTTGCAAGGCAAGGCGTAAACGCACGCCAAAAGGCTCGTTCGGATATTGATTTTTTACCCAAAACAAGGATTTCCGCCCACAACGAATCCCCCGTGTTAGCGGAATATCCGGAATCACCTCATCAATACCATAGCGAAGAAAGGTGTGAATAATGTGATAAAGGCGACGCAGGCTTTTGATGTTCATTACATTCCCAATTTTGCAAATTTTTGCTCTAATCGTACCGCTTGTTGTTCCAACTCTTTTACCTGATCGCAAAAATCAACCACTTGCAAACGATGAACAAGCACAGGGCGTTCGGTAGTCAGGTTATCGACAAGGTGCTGACTGTCTTGCACAAACTGATTTTTCACCTTGGTAAAAATACCTTTGGCGAAATCTGTTGAAGCCTGAGCCGGTACATCACCGATAAAACGTGAGAGCAATTCCGCAGGATCTTTTTCCAACTCGTCAAGTAACTGTGAAAAATGCTGTAATACTTGAATATCGCCCGTCAAAATCAGTGTTTTATTATTAATCAACTCACTCAGTTTACTTTTATCCGCCAGTTTTGGGAGAGCTGTTGCATCAAGGCTCACCGCACAATCAACTTCACCTTCATAATTCGCCAGCCAATCCGCACGATTTTCACTGAAAATCACAAAAAGTATAATATTCGGTTGATTTAACTGAATTTTAAGAATTTTCCCTGCAAGTTTACGTAACATCGGCAATGTTTGGGGTGAACGTTCAATCAAATGATTAAACGCCGTTTCCAATGCCCCTAACGCAAATTGCGGTAACATCAACTGTTGTAATAACATTTTCATTTTTAAAATTTGTACCCACGATGCAATGCCACAATCCCAGCACTTAAATTGTAATAACCGACATTTTCAAACCCTGCATTTTCCATCATTCCCTTTAACTCATCTTGTTTCGGGTGCATACGAATAGACTCGGCAAGGTAACGATAGCTGTCGGCATCATTGACGACCACTTCGCCCACTTTCGGCAAAATATTAAATGAATAGAAGTTATAAACTTGGCTAATCGGATCGATAATCGGCTTAGAAAATTCCAACACCAGCAAACGTCCGCCCGGTTTCAACACACGGAACATTGAACGTAACGCCTTATCTTTATCAGTAACATTACGCAAACCGAAGCTAATCACAATGCAATCAAAGGTGTTATCCGCAAACGGCAGGCACTCTGCATTCGCTTGCACATAATTCACATTGCCGACAACGCCCAAATTCCGCAATTTTTCACGCCCGACTTCCAACATTGAGCTGTTAATATCGGCAAGTACAACTTCGCCTGTTTCGCCAACAATACGAGAAAATTTAGCGGTGAAATCCCCTGTTCCCCCTGCTAAATCCAACACTTTCTGCCCTTTTCGCACCCCACTGCAATCAATGGTAAAACGCTTCCATACACGGTGAATACCAAAAGAGAGCAGATCGTTCATTAAATCATATTTGCCTGCAACACTATGGAATACATTGGCAACTAACTGCTGTTTTTCTTCTTTGGCAACGGTTTTAAAGCCAAAGTGGGTGGTTTCTGATTGGGGTTGTTGAGCGTCGTTCATTGTCTTGTTCTCGTTAGGAAAAATTAGGCGTACCATAGCAAAAAAGCGGTCGGATTTCCTCAAAATTTTGCAGAATCTGCTAAGATAGCGACAAATTTTATCGTAAGGACTTCAAATGAAAACGGCGATTCTCTATCTCACCCGTGACGGACAAACTAAAAAGATTTCGGAATATATTGCTCAATCACTCCATGGTGATATAACGCTCATCTCTTTGCGTGATGTACCGCAACCATCCGCCGAACAACTTGCACAGTTTGACTGTATTATCATCGGAGCTTCTATTCGTTATGGGCATTTTGATCCGATTTTAGAGCCGTTTATTCAGCAACACTATGCTCTGCTCAATCAAAAAAAATCTGCATTTTTTAGCGTCAATCTGACCGCTCGTAAGGCGAATCGTAATACCCCAGAAACCAATGTCTACACCCGAAAATTACTCAGACGTATTCAGTGGAAGCCGAATTTAGTCGAAGTGATTGCAGGAGCGTTGCGCTACCCACGCTATACATTTTTCGACCGTTTTATGATTCGCTTTATTATGAAAATTACCAAAGGCGATACGGATACCAGTAAAGAGTACGAATATACCGACTGGCAAAAAGTAAACCAATTCGCTAAGCATTTAAATCAATATTTTCCATAAAATATTTATTAATATAAAAGTAAATTTTGTTAAATTTTACCTTTATATGAAAAATTTGATTATAATACTTTTCTGCCTAAATTCAGGCAGTTCATTTTTTATTCACTTTCAAGTTTTAAGGAAAGAGTAATGAGTATTTTAAAAGAGTTCCGTGAATTTGCGGTAAAAGGTAATGTCGTTGATTTAGCAGTCGGTGTGATCATCGGTGGTGCTTTCGGTAAAATCGTTTCTTCTTTAGTCAGTGACGTCATTATGCCACCAATCGGTTTATTAATCGGCGGCGTTGATTTTAAAGATCTTGCAATCGTATTAAAAGAAGCACAAGACGGTGCTGAAGCCGTTACGTTGAAATACGGTGCATTTATCCAAAACGTTTTTGATTTCTTAATTATCGCTATTGCCGTATTTGCAATGGTTAAAGTGATCAATAACTTGAAAAGAGCACCGGAACCTGAGCCGGAAGTTGCACCGGAACCATCAGCAGAAGAAAAACTGCTTACCGAAATTCGTGATTTATTAAAAAATAAATAAACTGGATAAAATCAATCATTAAAAAACGGTATCACCATTGTGATGCCGTTTTTTTTGAGTATAGTATATGCGATTCACCGTTATCGAAGAGCGGATTAAAAGTCGTATTTTCATCCTTGTCATTACATCGTACACGTTAATAGGAAAAAATAATATGAACTTAGCCAAACAATTACTTTTGTCTTTAATCAGTTTTCTTGCTATTTCCGGTATGGTTTCAGCGAATACCGCAAAGCCGGTCAAATCGGTCGATATTTATGCTACGCCTTATTATTCTGCGGCAAACGGAAAGCCGGAATACGTAAATGTTTATTCTAAAATCGATCAACTCCTGATGGAAAATAATATAGCCGCGTTTCACAAAGCCGTACAAATTGTCGAAAAAGAGCCGGATTATGTGACACCGATGACCTTATTGACACTATCGGCAAGAGCCTATGATCTAGGACTACGTGACGATGCGGTTTTTTGGTATTTAAACGGTCAGTATCGCTATATTATGGTCCGAGATATTGCCGATTTACCAAAAGTAAATCAGGCGGAATATGCCGGTTTTGTTCAGCTGGTAGGAAGTTTCATAAATCCTTACTCTTATTGCGATATCGAAAAACGTAAACAGATTCGCCAAAACGCTATCGCATGGACTAAAGCACATCCCTATCGAGCACTATTATCGCCCAAACTGCCAAGCAAACATACGGATCGCCTAGAAGCAATACGAGAAGTCGAAAAATATCTGGACAACATGGCGGTTGAAGAAGATAGCTATTTGAAACAGCATGAACAAGAATTTTTAGCCGATCGTAAAGCCAATCAAGTGGATGAACGTTTTTGTTGGAAATAAACTCAACGCCGTGATACATAGGCGTTATCTCAACTCCTGCCCGGCAATAAAACGGAAACAAGCGGTCGATTTCAGTGAAAAATTTGCAAATTTTCAGCCAAAACAGACCGCTTGTATTTCATGGTTAAGCTATCTATTCCATTTGGAGATAGATAGCCTCTTATATTGTGCTAGTCGTGAGTACTTTACTTGATCTAGATTTTAAAATGAGGGTTGTTAATTTGTAGCGTTTTACCTATGCTTCGAGGCGCAAAAAGCGTTAAAGCGTGCGTAATGCCATCTTTTAAACTATTCAAAATGCGTTGAGCAAGCTCACTTCTTGGGAAATATAAAGGGTCTGTTTGCTCTGCCCCCCAAAAGTTGGATTAAAAACCAACTGATAAAGGTGCAGATCAATAGTGATCTAACTTTTTTGGATCAGAGCAATGAAAGAGCTTTTCAAAAATTGGCCAATTAGCCAGAAACCTTGTTTCATCGATGCCACAGAAGAAGAAACCGAAACAATCATAGAATGGCTTAATGCTTTTCTTGATGATGTTTCGGCTTTGGAGGTTTAAGACTTAAACTATTTACTTTGAACTACATAAAACGTAAATATAAACACAATGAATAAAAATAGTAATTTTAAAACTGTTCTAAAAAAACCTCCATAATGCCTAAATTTACTCCCATTTCTAACTAATAAATCCCACTCATATGAATCTTTGTCAATAAAATTGACATTTATCCCATATGAATATAATAAATCTTTGTTATATTTAAGTGTGAATGTTTCATCACTCATTAGCGATAAATAGAATACATCAATTACCCAAAGAACAAAACTAACACCAGTAAATATAAGCAATAGATATATTATCCCTTGCCATTTTTTACCAAGATAGAATTTATGAAGACCTAAAAAACCAAATAAAAATGAAAGCCATACAGCTTTTTGTCTTTTTTTACTATTTTTAAGATAATTCTGGTATATACAATCAAAATCTGATGAGCATTCATAAGAAGTATTATCTAGAGAAGTAGACATTAATTTTTGTCTTTTGTAAATACCAGTCCCGGGGATGCCCATATTTGCAAAAACACCTTGTTTGCCAATATTTATAGATACCCCTTTCCCCCCTAATGTAGTACTCACACCACTATTACTCAGATTTAATGTAATCCCTGGTAATACTTTTATTCTTTTACGAAAATTAAAAAGGTTATTAGATCGTTTTGCCATAAGATTTCCTTTAAGATATTTTATTAATTGAAACTCTTCAGCACCTTTTAAAAACAGAGGTTAGATATATTTACTTATTCAAGCTAAACTCGTAAATACTGCCCATCTTTTACGGTTACATAAGTGAATTTTTGAATATCTCGCTGTGTACTGCTGATTCTCGATAATTAGCCATGGAGCTGACAAATAAACTAGCTGTTTTATCATCAGAAGTTGCTACAACTTTGTATTCTCCGGCAGGGATATCTGTCCTAATCTTATGAGTTACCGCAGAATAAACTTTTGTACTTTCTAGTTAACTTAAGGTCTTGAACATAATACATTAGCAATGTGTTTCCCGTTTTTAGTTTGCAGAAATGAATCTGAATAATTTCCATCATCTGAAGTAATTTGCTCTAGTTCATTGCTCTAGTTCATTACTCTCGTTTCTAAAAAACAATTCAGGTTTCTTTTTTTGAAGCGCCAAAAGTATATTTATACCCATCTGCGATTTAAGATACAGGGATATCGTTGCCATTATCTGTTTTGCATTCAAAAATAGTAGTATTTGTAAATACAGAAGAACATAAAATATTAAAGAAAACACACTAAAGGCGCACGTTTCATCATACCAATTCCACTAGAGTGTACATTAACTCCACCATTGCTTACAATTTCTTTTCGTTGATTGTTATTGATATTCTGAGGTTGAGCAAGATTTTGCATATTTTTTGTAGCAAAGATTGCCTTACTGGTAAATTCTATATCAATAAAGGGTTTTGAGCCTGAATCTGGTTTGTGAGTGGTTTCGATATCCTAGCCATAGTAGAACGCTTTATTTTAATTCTCGAAAAAGTAATAAGGCTTAAGCATTGTGTAGCAATTGCTTTCAAGGTTTTCGTAGGACGGCTTTTTATGTTGCTTTGGGTGAGCTTACTAAAAGTCTATTATTTAGGTTTACATTGGGTTACGTTGAGAGAAACAAAAAAGCCTTGAAAGGTTGATTTTCAAGGCTTCTTGTTACGTTCGTTGACGTTGGTTTATTTCGATTTGGTGGGCTGGGGAGAGCTGAATTGTAGTCGATGAAGCCTTGTGGTTACTGGGTTTTTCTCAATTCAAACTTTCTCTGTGTTACTATTTGTGTTACTAAAATCAAAAGTCATTTCTCATATTTTCAGAAGAGCGAATCACTGCCCCGCACAAAAGCCACTAGGGGCGGTTATAAAGTTCAGCAAAAAAGCTCTAAATACCGCCACCGGAACATTATTAAAACGCTATTACAGTTTTTTAAGGCAAAATTAAAAAATAACAGGCTACATTTTAGTAGATAGGTCAAAACCTATCAGGTTTTTCTTGATCCCCTAAATTTTTAATTTTGCGGGCGTAAAAATTGAGTTCCTTGGGCGGTTTTCGGCTTTGAGCCGTGTAGAGATTTTCCCTCCCCCCTCCCTTGTGGCGGTTCGTGAGCTGGGGGGGGTACGGCAATGCCGTATACCTAATAGCTTGTATTGTGCTTTTCAGTACTGAGCGATTTGGCGGGCTGTGCGTGGTGTTTTGTCTGCGGTTGGCGGTGTAGGTTGGCTTAAAAGGTACTCCCCACGGGGTGGGGCTTTCCACGGGGTTTCGGGTGCGTGGTTTGTTGCTGATTTTTGGAGTTCTAAGCATCATCATCTTTTGAAATTGTCCTGCTGGGCGTAGCAAGGTTGCGGACTGTATTTGCGGGGTGAATGTTGTTGATTGGTTTGCTGGTTTTCATCATCATCTTTTAGGCTGATCCGCCTCTCGGAAAAAAATCCGCCTCTCGGAAAAAAATCCGTCCGTCGGTGGAAAAGGTGGGGAATTTTTCCGCAAATTTCGATTTTTAGCACGGTAAATTCTACCGGTCAGACCGGTAAAATCTACCGTATAACTGGCATTTTTTAACCGTTTTTGCCTTTTAAAATTGAGTTATACGGTAAAATCTACCGTGTAATTCGCCATTTTTTAAAAGTTATACGGTAAATTTTACCGTGCTTCTTAAGAATTATTGCCATATCCTTTATTTTTTATTGTGTCAAAAAGAGAAAAAAAGAGAGAAAAATAGCGGGCGGTCTGCGATAGGTCAAAACAGGAAAAAAACAGGCAATCGCAAGCGGTCAGTTTTGAGTAAAAATCCGCATAAGTGAGTAAGTGAAATAATGGCGTATTCATCATAACCACGCCTATATTTTCTGAAAAATTGCTGTGCGTAAAAATTCAAGTAGGCGGGCAGTTCTGTCCGTGTGAAAGCCGTTTACCTATTCCCCCGCTCCTCTACCGCCAATAAGAAAGGCTAGAATGTGGGATATTCTAGCCTTTGAGATTGTCGCTTGGCGGATTAGGGCGGTTGCGATTTCCGCCAACGGTCGGAGGCTCGCAAGGTTCCCACCTGTTTCGGTTCGCCTTTTCGCTTGATTTCATTTACTGGGTAGCACGTTAAGGCGTAGAGGCTGGGGGAGCGATTATAGCCCTGTTTCGTTACTTCGATAAAATCCGCTTCTATCAACTCTTTAATAGCATTTCGGAGCGTTCTATCACTGATATTCAGCTTTTCCGCCTGTTCTTCGCTCTGCTGAAAAGCAATAGCGCCGTTATTAAAGCCGTTAAACCTGCCTAGAAATGCGATAAATACGGCTTTTGCGGAAAGGCTAAGAGCGTTAAATTCTTGGCTGGCTATCAGGTCGTGTCGTAACGGTGTAAAGCTGTTGCCGTTCAATTTGCTTTGTAAACCGCCTTTACTCGCTCGCCCTTTGCTTTTTTCATAGCTTGCCATAGTTTACCCCTAGCTTTTAGGTAATCTCGCCACTAAGAGCGGTTTAGGGGCATTTCCTGCGGTGCTGAATTTTGCCTGTGCTTCCGCCAACGATTGAGCATAAATCAGAATGTTGATCCGCTTTGTGCCGGTGGTCTGAAATTTATATATCATTTGCCACCCCCTTTCGCTTCTGTTGGCGGTGTTATTGGTTTGGTTAGCAGTTCCTCAATCTCAAAATAGACTTCTTCAAACTCGGTCATTTCTTCGCTCATTGTTGCCGTAATGAATGCCAGTGCCTCTTGATATTCGCTCGGCTCTACCTTGTTAGGGTCTAAGCGTGAAATAAGACTGCTTACAGTGTTGATCCGCCATAGTCTTTCAAGGCTGAATTTCAGGTTATTAAGGGCGATATTACGCATTTTTGCCCCCTTGAAATTTTGCTTTGCTTACTTCGTGAAGTTCGCTGGCGGTTTGAATGGCGTTTTCCAGTAGGGTTTGCGCCGTCCATAGCATATTTCCGACAATTTCCGCATTTACGCTAAATTCTCCGCCAGTTGCGCCGTGATCTACACAAAGATAGTCTATAACGGCTTTTGCTTGGGAAAGGTGTCGATCTAGGTCATCGGATTTATTTAAGTAAGTGTATGGGGTTTGGGTTGTTTTTTTCATAATTTCAAAGGTTTTAGTTGGTGATGAATAGGATATATCGCCCTGTTTGATAGGGTGCGATAAGGGTTCAACTACTGCCTTTGAACAGCCCCCCTTATTCGTGCGGTTGCCCGCCTTATTTCGGAGTGTCGCCCTTACCGCTAATTCTGAATAGATCTCGGGTGTAGTAATCCCGTGATTGTAGGAAATTATAGGTAAAAAAATACCGCTTAAATAACGCTTGCGGTATCCGTCAAAGGTTGTAGTATTTTTATCATACCGCCAACTACTCGGCTTTCTCAATGTGTTATTTTTACCAGTACTGTATTTCTTTACTGTTTTTCCGTGTGAATTTCGCATATAATGCCCTTGCTAAATTGTTACATTTCTTTTTTGAATTTTTGATCGCCCCTTGCCGTTGTCTGCTTGGGGCTTTTGTTTTTAGGGTGTTTAGTCGTGAAATACCCCTCTCCAATTTTGGAGAACGTTGGCTTTTTCCACTCGTTCCACTTCTGCGATCACGCTTTCAAATTGGCGGATTAGGTAACGGCTCGCATTGATTGCTTGCTGTGCTTCTGCTCGCATTTCAGGCTTGATAACCGTCATTGCCTTTATCATCTCCACGCCCTTTCGTAAGTTCTCCGCCAACAGTTGGCATTCATTGGCAGTCTGCCGTTTGTGATGGAAGCAGTCAGGGAATTTCTGTTTACAATGCCCTACGCTCGATTTGAGCATTTCAAACTGGCGGGAAATTTGCGGATAAACTGCCAAAATCGCCCGCTTGTGCGTGTTCTGTGTTTGGGCTTGTGGTTGTTCGCCTTTTCCCGTTTTCGCCGTCTGTGTTTGATTTAGGGCGGTTTGTTGCCGTTTGGCTTTCATCTCGGTTAGTGGGTTAATCATTGCGTTACTACTTTCCCGCATTCATTCGCTTTTCGGTAAAGAGTAGATCAACGGCTTTGCGGTTCTCTTTGCTCATCTGTTCTCGTGTGATTTCGTTGCTATTGCGGTCGATAAATGGGTTTGTGCGCTGTGGCGGTGGTAGCTTGTTGATTTCCGCCAACAGGTCATCATTTACAAGTAACGGGGTAGCGGTCATCTGTTGCTGAAATGCCACAATCGCCAGGGCTTCTCTAAATGCCGTTGCGCCCGCCATTTCAATAGTTATTTGATCGTCTAGTTCTAAATGTAAAACGCCGTTAAAAAATGGCTTGTCGTCATCTTGGTACAGTCGTTCAATTTGGATATAGGGAAAATCTAAAAAGCTCAACGTTGCTTTGATTGGTTCGTTCATTAAAGCGGTAATGCCTTTCGGGTCTAAGGTGTATTTAAGTGCTTTCGGCTGGGTCTGTGTCATTCGTTTAGTCCTCATCGTTTAAAAGCACGGGTTGCCCCGTGTGTGGGTTGATTGAAGTTAAATAGACGCTGTCATAAATGCGGGTTAGCCCGCTGGGTGTGGTGGTGTTTTCAAGCTCAACCACTTTCCGCCACGCCTCAGACTTACTCGCATAACTGCCCTTTAAGAAGTGGTTGCCTAGTAAATCCCGTGCGAAAACTCGGTAAATAACGCCCATATTCGCTTGTTTGGCGGTGTTTGTGGTTTCGGTCATAAAATCCCCTCGCTTAATCAGTAAAACGCTGTAAAATGCTTTCTGCCTGTGCTGGGCTTATCGCAATTTCTCCCCGTAAAGCTGATTTTGCGTTAAGGTGTCGGATCACCTTTTCGGCTGTGTGGCGGTCAGGGCAAGAATAACGGTAGTATTGCCCTTGGCCGTCTGCGGTTTTCTCCCATTCCCGCTTAAACCTCACATCTAGCAGTTTCTCGGCTGTGTTTATGTAGTTTCGCCCGCTGGTAAAATTCAGGCTGAAAACGGCTTCCCGTTCGCTAAATCCCTGCGGGTTCAGAATCAAAAAACGTAAGGCTTTTTCTTCATTGGTTGGCTTTTGTTGTGCTTTCATCATTTTCCCCGTTCTCTCTTGGTTGTCTGTTGATCTAGCCGTTTCTTAAATTCCTCTTTGAGAATGTTTAAATCCGCCGCCACTAATAAAACGTGGTCTTCAATGTAGGCTAGATTGTCGTCTAAGGTGGATTTCGTGCGTTCGCCGGTGGCGGTGTTTGCCCAATAAATCGGCGTGCCACTGCGTACGGTGTCGATATAAGTCAAAAGGTTGTCTAACTCTTCGGCAATACTTGAAAATGTAATCATATTGCCCCCTTTAGTGTTGGCGGTTGCCCGCTAGTTTCAGAATAAAAGCGTTGATTTCGCTTTCTAAGTAGCCTACGGAATTTGCCCCTAATCTGATCTTCTTCGGAAAGTCTGGGCGGTAGCGTTTATGCTTTGGGTTCTGCCAATCGCTGAACGTGGTCTTGCCTATGCCTAGCTTTTGGCGGACTTGAAGAGGGCGGATAATGCGGACATCATCGCCTAAGTGTGTAAGTGTGCTTTCGGTCATTGTTTCCCCCGTGTAGTGTGAATGTTGAAATGCTTAAACCGTGAAAGGGCGTAAGCGGTGCGGGGTGGATTTTATGAAGTGAGGAATATAGGGGGGCAATAGGGAGGGCTTTAAAAAATCTCCCCCTGTAATAAGGGGGGGTATCAGGGGGATAGTAATCGGGCTATTTATTCAAGGATCGATCAATCGGGCAGGCTATACGCTCTATTTGTTCCGCCAAAGTGTCGTTAATGCCCCATTGTTTTTTAATTTTGGCTTTTATCTGTGTAGCTGATTTTTTCCCTTCCCCTGTTTCGTGGTTATAGTTTCTCCATTCATTAAGGCGAACATTTAGGGCAATCGCAAGCGGGTCATTTTGTATAAATTTACCTAGCAGATAATCTTCGGTGCTGGTTTGAGCTTGCTCTATTTGTGCTTTTAAGCGTTCATTTTCCGCCAACAATTCGGCTATTCTCGCTTTTGCTTGTTTAAGCCCGTTTAGGTTGGTAGCGTAGTTTTCTTTGTCATCTAGCCATAAATCAAACGCTAGATCACAAGCCCCGCTATATGTAAAATCATCATAATTCTTTTCGGTGGTGTAGCTTTCGCTATCATTCCCGTCTATGCCTAGAAAATTAGGAATAAAGAATACTTCATCATCACTTATTTGAATCTCATCTGATAACATTTCTACATCTGATTTTAATAAGTACGCTTCCGATTCATTTAGAGCTTTAACCAGCTCATCTAAATTAATTTTTATCACCCCGCCAAAATCATTTACTTTTTCCCTGTAATGTTTTTCTTGAATATTGTATTGCTGGAATAATAATTTAAAGGTTGTAAAAATATTCCCCTCTAAAATTAAATTTATTTCATTAAAATAATTTTTTAAAAAAACTATTTCAGGTTTTTTATTTATATCAATCAGAATTATATTTATTTCGTGTCTCTGTTGTTGCAATTCTCTTTTTATTTTATCCAGCTCATCTAAAATAAAGTCTAAGGATAGATTTGATTTTTCTTGTAGCTTTCTTAAAACGGTTTCTAATTTCACAATCTCCCTATTCTCTGTCAGGAATTTATTTTCAAGGTCTGCTAAATTGAATTTCATCGTTTCCATTTCCTTTCGAATAATGGCTTATGCCACTTTTAAATGATATTGCGGGATCGTCTGCTGTGAGCATTGTTCGACAAAATCGCCCCACGCTTGGAGGATTTCAAAACGCATTGCTAGGCGTTCGCCTCTGTCGTAACTGGCTTTTATGCGGTCGCTGTTCATATGCGATAAAGCCACTTCGATAGCGTCAGAATTAAAGCCCTTGTCGTTTAAGTAGGTGCTGGCAATGCTTCGCAATCCGTGAGCCACTAACTTACCTTTAAAGCCCATTCGCTTTATTACATCGTTGGCGGTTTGAGAATTCATCGGTTTTTGTGGATTTTTGATACTCGGGAATAAATACGTTTTCCCGCCACTCAATTTCTTAATCTCTCGCAAAAGGGCTAGAGCTTGGCGGGAAAGTGTGATTTTATGAATACGTCCGCCATCGTCCTCTTTTATCCCTTTCTTGATCTTGATTGTCCATAGTCTCGCTTTTTCGTCTATCTCGTCATAGCGGGCGTTACTCGCCTCATTCGGGCGGGTCATCGTGAGCAACTGCCACAAAATCAAGTAACGGGTTTGTAGGTGGATTTGTGCCGTACTCAATGCCCGCATAAATTCGGGGAGTTCATCAGGTGTAATAGTCTTGAAGTGTTCTACTTTCGGATTATCAAATTCCCGTGAAATGTTGGCGGTCGGATTGTGTGGAATTATTTCCCTATGAACGGCATAAATCATTATCTCATTGAGCTTTTGAATGGCCCGTTTTAAGGTTTCCAGCTTCCCGCTTTCCTGTAATGGTTTGAATGTTTTAAGGGCAAGCGGGGCGGTTATCTGCGAAATAGGCAATCCGCCAAAAGCGGGGAGTAAATACCGGTTGATTAGGCTCGCAATATCCTTTTGATAATCGGGGGAGAAGTTCGCCCGTGTTTTGCGGTATTCGAACCACTGCCACGTAACGGCTTCGAAGGTATTCTCAATTTCTGCCCGTTTTGCCTGTTCCTGCTGTTGGCGGTGTTGCTGTGGATCTATATCGTTAGCAAGTAGTGAGCGGTATTCTTCCCGCTTATCCCGTGCTTGTGAAAGCGATATTTCAGGATAACCGCCAATAACTAGATTTGTGCGTTTCTTGGTGTAGGGCTGGGCGTAGTTAAATATCCACGTTTTCGCCCCGTTTGGTCTGATCCGTAAAAATAGCCCTTGCCCGTCCGCTAGGCTGTATTCTTTTTCCTGCGGTTTGGCTTTGGCTATCTCGGTGTTTGTGAGTGCTTTGGTTACTCGTGCCATAGAATAAGCCTGTTTTGCTGTGTTACATTTCAATCAATTTCCGTGTTACTAAACGGAAAAAATAAACATCATCTAAGCCTTTAAAATCAAGGTTTGGCGGAGTTTTAGTAACACAGTTTTTTCTATGTTTTAAGCTGTGTTACATTCCGTGTTACTAAAATCTGCGGATTTAATAGTATCTCATCGGTACGGAATGGGCAATAAAAAAGCCTTGAAGTATTGATTTTCAAGGCTTTGTCGGTCTCGATTGAACCGTATCGGATTAGAATTTGGTGGAGCTGGGGGGATTTGAACCCCCGTCCGAAATTATTCTACCTTCAGCACTACACGTTTAGTCTCGTCTTTCATTTCGCTTACCCCCAGCGGACAGACACGCAAAGAATAAACTAGCTTGGTTCAATTTAACGCTTCGATCCTCAAGCGGAGGCGTCCGCGCGATCTCGTTTTGGGTGACTTATCGAACTCCTCGTCTTACGAGCGGAAGCTGAGGCGATAAGGCTATGAGCAGGTTATTAAGCTGCTAAAGCGTATTGTTCGTCGTTTGCGACTATTTTTTTGCGGTTTGTTTACGAGGCCTACCGCACCTCGACGTGCACCTTGGGCTTCGCTAATCCCGTCGAATCCAAAATCAGCCCCAAAAAGTTTGGTGATTTTAGCAGAAAGCGGTAAGATCTGTAAACGTTTTTGCAAAGAGATAGAGAATGAAAGAATTAACGACTAAACCGTATGACGATGAAGAAATCGAAGACACGGAAATTATTGAGCCGGATGAGGTGGAATTAATCGAAGAAAGCGGTGATAAGGCACCTTCACCATTATCAAATGCCATGTTGGTCCCTCAGGGTAATCTGGACAGCTATATCCGTATGGCAAATCAATACCCTATGCTCACCGCCGATCAAGAAAAAGAGCTGGCCGAGCGCTTTTATTATGACGAAGATCTTGAGGCGGCAAAACAGCTGATTATGTCGCACTTACGCTTTGTGGTGCATATTGCCCGTGGTTATATGGGTTACGGCTTGCCGCTGGCGGATTTAATCCAAGAAGGTAATATTGGTTTAATGAAAGCGGTAAAACGCTTTAATCCGGAAGTCGGTGTGCGCTTGGTCTCGTTTGCGGTACATTGGGTAAAAGCGGAAATTCACGAATACGTGCTGAGAAATTGGCGAATTGTCAAAGTCGCTACGACGAAAGCGCAGCGCAAATTATTCTTTAACTTGCGTAAAAATAAACAACGTCTTGCATGGTTTAATGAAGAAGAGATTCAAAAAGTGGCGGACGAATTGGGCGTTTCACCGGAAGATGTGAAAGAGATGGAATCCCGTATGACCGGGCAAGATATGGGATTCGATATTCCGGTCGGTGAAGACAGCGATGAAGTTTATGTGCCTTCCATGTATATTGAAGACAATAACTCGAATTTTGCCGAAGAAATGGAGAATGAGGAATATAACGGTCAAGCGACGGCACAGCTGGCTTATGCCTTGGCGCAATTAGACGAACGCAGCCGGGATATCATTAAAACCCGTTGGTTGGATGATGAAAAGGCAACGCTCCAAGAGCTGGCGGATAAATACGGTATTTCCGCAGAGCGGGTGCGCCAGCTTGAAAATCAAGCATTAAAGAAAATTAAAGATTCCATTACTTTGGAATAACGAAGGGCGCCAAATGGCGCCCTACATTTTTGCAAAATTATTTCACTAACCCTCCGCTTGCTTGTAAATCTGCATGGTAGGAAGAACGAACAAAAGGCCCGCAGGCTGCGTGCTCAAAGCCCATTTCGTTGGCTTTTTCACGGAACATATCAAATTCCGTCGGGTGAACGTAACGTGCCACAGGTAAATGGTGGCGACTTGGCTGTAAATACTGCCCTAATGTCAGCATTGTGACCCCGTGATCACGCAAGTCTTGCATCACCTGTAAAATCTCTTCGTTGGTTTCGCCCAAACCGACCATAATCCCTGATTTGGTTGGAATGTCTGGGAAAACCGCCTTAAATTCCTTGAGCAATTTGAGTGACCATTCATAATCTGCCCCCGGACGAATTTCTTTATACAGGCGTGGTACGTTCTCAAGATTATGGTTGAACACATCCGGCGGATTTTCTTTTAAAATTTCAATCGCTTGTTCAATGCGACCTCGGAAATCCGGCACTAAAATTTCAATTTTAATTCCCGGATTTAACGCACGAATTTCTTTCACACATTCCGCAAAATGCCCTGCACCACGGTCAGGTAAATCATCACGATCCACCGAGGTAATCACCACATATTTGAGCTTCATATCCTGAATGGTTTCCGCCAGTTTCTTCGGCTCATCTTGATCTAAAGGTAACGGTTTGCCGTGAGCCACATCGCAGAACGGACAGCGGCGTGTACAAATTGCACCCATAATCATAAAGGTTGCCGTGCCGTGATTAAAACACTCGTGCAAATTCGGGCAAGATGCTTCTTCACACACAGAGTGTAACCCATGGCGACGCATACCGTTTTTGATACTTTCAATTTTCGCTGAGTTGGCTGGTAGTTTAATTTTCATCCACTCAGGTTTTTTCAGTAATTCTTGGTTGGGATCGATATTTTTAACGGGAATAATGGACGTTTTAGCGGCATCACGATATTTCACGCCACGTTCCATTTTAAAAGGTGTACCCATTCGATAATTGTCCTATTTGTTAATAATTTGTTGCTTATTATAGCCGAGAATTTGGGTAAAGTAATCGACCAATTTAGGTGAAACCTTGTCACAATCGGCTTCAGCTTCAGCGACAAAATCAGCTAATTGACACATTTCCAATCCTGCATAGCCACAAGGATTGATGTTGCGAAATGGGGTTAAATCCATCTGGATATTCAATGCCAGCCCGTGAAACGAACAGCCTTTGCGAATGCGTAAACCAAGGGAACAGATTTTCTTACCGTTCACATACACCCCTGGTGCGTCCGGTTTTGGATAGGCATCAATCCCATAATCAGCAAGGGTTTTCACCACAGATTGCTCTAATGCCGTCACCAAATCTCGCACGCTCAAATCGTTACCTTTTGCTTTGTGGCGTTTGATGTCGATCAGCACATACATAATTTGCTGTCCTAGACCGTGATAGGTAATCTGCCCGCCACGATCCGATTGTACGACAGGAATATTCGTCGGATTGAGCAGATGCTCAGGTTTCCCTGCGGAACCTTGAGTAAACACCGACGGGTGCTGAACCAGCCAAATTTCATCGGCGGTCTGTTCGTCACGGCTATCGGTAAAGTCCTGCATTTTGTGCCAAATTTCTTGGTAATCTTGCACACCAAGTTGGCGAATGATAAGTTGGGGCATAGGTCACAACACCATTCTAACGCCTTCAATTTTGGCTAAGTCGGTATAGAGTGTTTCGACTTGTTCAATATTTTCGGCTTGAATAGTGATGGATATCGAATGATAAGTCCCTTTGCCGCTCTCTTTGAGTGATGGATTGTAGTCGCCTTTGACGACTTTTTGCACTTCGCTGACCACATCATCCATCAATCCATCACGGGCGGCACCCACGACTTTGAAAGTGAATGAGCAAGGAAATTCGAGCAAGTCTTTGAGTTTTTGTTGCGGAATATCGGCTAAGTTGACGTTTTTGGTTTCTGTCATGTTATCAATCCTGTTAATGAATACGAATCAACAAGCGGTGAGATATTGCAAAATATTTACAACATCACACCGCTTGTGCGAACCCCCGTCATATGGGGGTAAACATTGTAATTACAAGTTATTCGAATAAGCCTTTTACGGTCAATACAATCCAGTCCCACGCCTGACCGAAAATCCCCGCTTCTTCGACATCTTGCATGACTTGTAAATTCACGCTCGCAATATCTTTACCGTCTAATTGATAAAGAATTTTACCCACCACTTGCCCTTTGGTCAGTGGTGCCTCAAGATTTTTCTTTTCAAAGGTCACTTGTGCTTTGAGTTCACCGGATTTACCTTTCGGTATGGTGATATAACGGTCTTGTAAGGTACCTAATTGGACTTCGTTTAAATCGCCGTAATAAACACTTTGCTCCGCGACGTTTTGTCCTGAAGAAAGCGGTTTAATCGTTTCAAAGTTGGCAAAACCCCATTGAAGAAGTTTTTTGCTTTCAATTTCACGGCCTTTATATGTCGGTACGCCCATGACGACCGAAATCAGACGAGTGTTGGAATTATAGGCGGAAGCAACCAAATTGTAACCGGCTTTCTCCGTATGTCCGGTTTTCATGCCGTCAACATTAATCGATTTATCCCACAATAACCCGTTACGGTTCGGCTGTTTGATTTTATTGAAGGTAAATTCTTTCTCCGCATAGATTTTATATTCCTCCGGCAAATCACGGATAATGTGTGCGCCGATAATCGCCATATCCCGCGCAGAAGTATATTGATTCGGATCATCCAAACCATGCACGGTAGCAAAATGGGTATTTTTCAAACCGAATTGCTGAACGTATTTGTTCATCGTATCAATAAACGCTTGCTGCGAACCGGAAATATGTTCCGCAATCGCCACGCACGCATCGTTACCCGACACGATAATGATCCCTCGATTTAAATCGGCAACCGAGACCTGCTGGTTTAAATCAAGGAACATTTTTGATGATCCCGGAAATTTTTGGCTCCAAGAACTTTCCGTCACCGTCACCAAATCATTATTATTAATTTTGCCCGTTTTTATTGCCTGACCGACCACATAGCTTGTCATCATTTTGGTCAAACTTGCCGGATATTGGCGTTGATCGGGATTCAGCCCGGCTAATACGGCTCCCGAGTTATAATCCATTAGCACAAAGGTTTGGGCATTTAACTCCGGCACGGGAATCCCGTAATCGAAGTCGTTAGCCTGCACAAGCGAGACACTCGAAAACGCAAAGGCGCATAATACGGCTGATTTGAGAAGTTTATTTTTTAACATAAAGAAATTTCCGTTTTATTTTTCTGAATAACTGAAAACCTGAAACTGACCCAGCTTAGAAAGTTCTCTTTTAACGCGTAAACTTTCGGCTTGGTCAGCCACATTGACTATAATTTCATAACGCTGATTACGTGCTTCAACACGCGTTTTCTGTTTAAGTTTTTGGGTGACTTTATTTGCTTCCCGTTCATTATCGGCAATCACCTTCAACAAATAGCGAGACGTTTTATCGGTACTTTTTTCTGAGGAAGAGGATGCCGAACCGGTTGCTTTAATCGCCAAATCATCGCCGTTTTCTTTGATTTTAAGCGGCAATCCTTCCTTTTTCGCCAACTGCATTAATCGTTCGGCACCCTTACCGGTAATATAGCCTTGACTATCAACATGGAGCGCTTCAACCCTGACTTTTGAAATTCCCGCATTTAACATGCCGATTTCCCTTGCCGCACCTTTGGATAAGTCAATAATACGCGCTTTACTGAACGGTCCGCGATCATTAATTCGTACAATCACTTTACGATTGTTTTTTAAATTCGTCACTAACGCATACGATCCGAGAGCCAGCGACTTATGAGCGGCAGTAAAACCCTCCTGATCGTAGATTTCACCGCTGGCGGTTTTTCGCCCGTGAAATTTACCGCCGTAATAACTTGCCGTACCGGTTTGGCTATATTCACGTGACGCTTCTTTACTGATGGTTGAGTGCGTTTTCCCTTTTATGGTGTAACTATACTTCTTTTCACTGACCTTTGTCGGCTTTAACGTTGCACCCTTCACACCATACAATTTTTTAGTGACATTTTGAGTGGTCGCCGACGAATGTTGCAAAGGGGTTAATGCGATAAAAATCGTTAGCAATAACGATGCGACTTTGTTTAATGGCATAAAATCTCCTTTTTGCTTTCGTTACTGCAAGAAAGCAATATAGCGTTGGTTATTTCAATTTATTGTACGGATTGTCTTTATCACGACGCTCACGATGGACATGCACGGACATCATTAATCCGAAAGCAGCCATCAGCGTCACATAAGACGTGCCGCCGTAACTAAAAAGCGGTAACGGAACACCAACCACCGGTAGAATACCACTCACCATACCGATATTGACAAAAACATACACAAAAAACAACAATGCGGTACCGCCGGACAATATCCGTCCGAACGCCGTATTGGCTTTTGCGCCAATCACAAGCCCTCTTGCAATGATAAACAAGTAAATGGCAAGTAAAATCAATATTCCAATCATACCGTGCTCTTCACTCAGCACCGCAAAAATGAAATCCGTATGCGGTTCCGGTAAAAATTCCAATTGGGATTGGGTTCCTTCCATCCACCCTTTACCTTCCATACCCCCCGAACCAATAGCAATTTTGGATTGGATAATATGGTAGCCTGAGCCTAACGGGTCCTTCTCAGGGTCGATGAGGGTCATTACCCGGGTTTTCTGATAATCATGCATCAAATAAAACCACATAATCGGAATAAACCCTGCTAGAAAGACAACACCGGCGGCGATCAGTTTCCAACTTAATCCGGCTAAAAACAAAACAAATACACCGGCGGCACATACCAAAATCGACGTCCCTAAATCCGGCTGAGCAGCTACCAACAACGTCGGCGCAATAATCAAGGCTAATGCAATAAAAGTATCACGAAATGTCGGCGGAAGCTGACGTTTGCCTAAATACGCCGCGACCATCAGCGGCACGGCAAGTTTAGCGATTTCCGAAGGTTGAAAACGGACAAAACCCAAATTTAACCAACGTTGTGCGCCCTTACTGATTTCTCCCGCGACATCAACCAACACCAACAAAATAATGCAAACAACATAAAGATAGGGCGAAACCTTTTCATAAAACCGCGGTGGGAAAAAAGCCATAAACAGCATTAAGCCCAAGCCTAACCCGACTTGAATCAAACGGTTCATAAACATTCTTTCATTACCGCCGCTGGCACTATAAAGTACCAACAAGCCGTATAATGTGATCGCCAATAAGCCGATAAGCAATAAGAGGTCAATGGCAAACACTTTCCAAAAACGCTCTGAAAACGATTTCTTACTCACTCAATCCCTCATCTGTAACAAGCGGTGCGTTTTGTTCCGAATTTTGCAAATTCTCCGTATTGCTTTCCGGTTGACGGCTCAGCACATAATCCATGATCTTACGCACGACAGGTGCGGCGGCACTGGAGCCGCCGCCCGCATTTTCTAAAATGATTGACACCACCACCTTCGGATCATCATAAGGCGCATAACCGGTGAACCAAGCATGATCGTGCAATTCTTTTTTAATTGCGCTGGAGTTATAGCTTTGCCCTTTCAAGCTGAAAACCTGAGCCGTACCCGTTTTTCCCGCCGCGCGATAAGGCGCACCGATAAACGCCTTTCTACCGGTTCCGTTACTGGCGTTCACCACATTATACATACCCAACTTAGCCAACTGCCAATAGCGTGGCGGCACATCTTTAATGTCTTCATATAACAGCGGATCCTGATACACCTTGGTATCGGTCGATACTATTTCTTTCATCAAATGCGGCGTATTCACTTTGCCGTCGTTAATCAATACCGCTGTAGCTTTTGCCAATTGAAGCGGCGTAGCTATCCAATAACCTTGCCCAATCCCGACAGAAATCGTATCTCCTTGAATCCACGATTTTTTATGGCGCTTTTGTTTCCACTCACGGCTCGGCATAATGCCGACGGACTCTTCACCGATATCAATCCCGGTTTTTACCCCGAAACCGAATTTTTTCATCCAATCGGACATTTTATCGATCCCCATATCATAAGCGAGTTGATAAAAGAACGTATCGGATGACTCCGTAATCGCTTTATTCACATCCGTTCTGCCGTGACCGCCTTTTTTCCAGTCGCGGAAACGTTGCGTAGAGCCTGGCAGAATCCAATATCCCGGGTCAAAAATCGCAGTAGCCGGCGTAATTTTTCCTTCCGCTAAACCGGCAACCGCCATGAATGGTTTGATCGTCGATGCCGGCGGATAGGTTCCCTGTGTCGTACGGCTGTACAACGGGCGATCAGGATCATCCAACAAGGCTTTGTAATCCGCCCCCGAAATGCCGTCAACGAATAAATTATTATCATAACTCGGTGTCGAAACCATGGCTAAAATGCTGCTGTCACGCGGATCCAACACCACGACGGCACCTTTTTGATTACCCAATAGCGAAACGATATAACGTTGCAAGTCAACATCGATCGTCAAACGAATACTACCGCCCGCAATTGCCGGTTGATCCCGTAATTTTCGAATCACTTTACCTCGGTTATTGATCTCCACTTCTTCAAAACCCGTCACGCCATGTAACTGCTCTTCATAATATTTTTCGATACCGAGTTTACCGATATCGTGTGATCCCGCATAATTCCCGAATTTACCTTCGTCTTGTAACTTTTTCTTATCTTTATCGTTAATTTTGGCAACATACCCCAATACGTGTGTCAAAATATCGCCGTAAGGGTAATTACGTTTAAAGTACGGCTGAATATCCAAACTTGGAAAGCGGTATTGATTCACGGCAAAACGGGCGATTTGCTCTTCCGTCAAATTTGGTTTTAATAGAATCGGCGTATAGCGCGATGTCCGTTTTTTTTCTTTGCGATAGTTCTCGATATCTTCGTCGGTTAATCCCACAACGTTTTTCAACTCATTAAACGTTTCGTCCAAGTTTTCCACTTTTTCCGGCACGATATATAACCCGAAAAACGTCAGATTTTCCGCTAAGATCTTACCGTTACGATCGTAAATCAATCCCCTGGTCGGAGGAACGGGCAATAATTTAATACGGTTACCGTTTGAACGCGTTTGATAGGATTCATAATCGATCACTTGTAAATGATACAGGTTTGTCAGCAGCACTCCGGTTAATGCCAAAACCCCTAAAAACGCAATCAGTGCGCGACGGACAAACAGATTCACCTCTGCTTTACCGTTGCGCACTTTTTCATAGCGTTGTTGCGGTTTCAGTAATTTATTGAGCATGCGTCATTATTCTCGATGATACGGATGATTGGTCGTCAATGACCAGGCGCGATATAAACTTTCAGCCACCACCACCCGAACCAACGGATGCGGTAACGTTAACGGCGAAAGCGACCAGCTTTGTTCTGCCGCCGCTTTACATTCGGGAGACAACCCTTCGGGACCGCCGATCAACAGACAAATATCCCGACCGTCATTTTTCCACCCTTCAAGCTGCCGAGCCAGTTGTTCCGTCGTCCAAGGTTTACCGGGAATATCCAAGGTCACCACTTTTCCTCGACCACAAGCACTCAACATTGCTTTACCTTCTTGTTCTAAAATACGTTTGATATCCGCATTTTTACCGCGTTTTCCTGCCGGTACTTCAATCAACTCAAACGGCATATCTTTCGGAAAGCGGCGCTGATATTCCTCAAAACCTTTTGTCACCCAATCAGGCATTTTGGTACCGACGGCAATTAACTGAATCTTCATTACGCCCAAAGTTTTTCAAGTTGGTACATATCACGGCTGTCTTGCTGCAAGATATGCACAATCGCCTGACCGAAATCAATCACGACCCAATCGGCGATGGCTTTGCCCTCTTGCGCAAAGACTTCCACACCGGCCTTTTTACTTTCTTCAATTAAATTATCGGCAGTAGAAGCCACATGCCGACTGGAGGTACCCGTGCAAACAATCATGGTATCCGTAATACCGGATTTTCCTTGAACATCAATCGCACGAATATCTTTTGCTTTTAATCCCTCTAATGTATGGGTAAGGAAATGAACTAAGTTTTGTGTCATCTTTCAATTTTTACGTTTCAAAAAGTGGTGAATTATAGCACGGAAATTGACGGATTCAGACTAACGGCACGGAAACAAATCAGATTTGCAAAATTTTTCGCAAATCCGACCGCTTGTATTCAAAGACTTTTGACAATGTAAATCAATATGCTGTAAAAAACGGCAAAGGCGATAAAGAGCAACCCCCGCGCCAGCTTAGCGTGTGTCCGGTGTAATTTGTACAACATACCGGCAATGACAAGTAATATTAACGGATACACCCAAAACAGGATGGAAAACCAATCCACTTGACTGGGCGTTAATGCCGGATTCTCCGAAAATGAAGGCGAGATTAATAATGCCAACGGCCATAATGCGCCGGGTACACAAAACAGTGCCAACGCCCAGCTAAACGCGGAAAAACCTTTCTGCATGCTATCCTCTTGGATGAAATTGTTGATGTAATGATTTTAAGCGGGCCTTTGCAACCTGCGTATAAATTTGTGTTGTCGATAAATCGCTATGCCCCAGTAGCATCTGTACCACGCGCAAATCCGCCCCGTGATTCACCAAATGTGTGGCAAAAGCATGTCGTAACACATGGGGAGAAAGTTTATCGTTATCAATTCCGGCAAGCAATGCATAATGCTTGATGCGATGCCAAAATGTTTGACGCGTCATTTGAGTCCCTCGCCGACTGGGAAAGACCACATCGGATTGCTCACCGTTTAACAGAGCACCTCGCCCGTACCGAAAGAACTCCTGAAGCCAGTACCCCGCTTCTTCGCCAAACGGAACGAGACGCTCCTTATCCCCTTTACCGATAATTCGTACAACACCTTGCCGTAAACTTAAATTATCCGTCGTTAACGAGACCAACTCAGTGACGCGCAATCCTGTCGCATACAGCAACTCCAGCATGGCTTTATCACGTAATTCCAGAGGCTCCGAGGTTCGCGGAGCATTCAACAAATCCATGACTTGCTCTTCGCTTAATGATTTCGGTAAATGCATTGCTTTTCGAGGGAAAGTGAGCGTTTCCGTCGGATCATCCTGACGATAATGCTCTAAATAAAGAAAACGGAAAAATTTTCGCAAACAACTAAGCATTCTTGCCGAACTACTGCTTTTATACCCTTGCAATAAACGCTCACCCAAAAACGTTTGTAAATCAATATGTTCCAATGACAAAAATGCATTCGGATGCGGTAATGACCGGACAAAATGTTCCAAATCAAGACGATAAGAGGCCACGGTATTATCCGACAAACCGTGTTCTTGCCATAATGAATCGAGAAATTGTTCAATAATAGGATCAAGCTGTTTCATACAAGCGGTGAGATTGTCATAAAAATTTGCAAAATTCTAACATAAAAGCGAAACAGGATTTCGATATACGTCAAACGAAAAAACCGATTAGCTTTCACTAATCGGTTCTTCTAATAATGGCAGGGGCGGAGAGGCTCGAACTCCCAACACCCGGTTTTGGAGACCGGTGCTCTACCAATTGAACTACGCCCCTAAAGCTAAAGCAAGTATGAAACTTGCTTATTAATAAGTGGCGGAACGGACGGGACTCGAACCCGCGACCCCCTGCGTGACAGGCAGGTATTCTAACCAGCTGAACTACCGCTCCGCGAATTAGGTAATTGGCAATGCCCTACTCTCACATGGGGAATCCCCACACTACCATCGGCGTTACTGCGTTTCACTTCTGAGTTCGGGATGGAGTCAGGTGGGACCACAGCACTATGGTTGCCAATAAATTCTTTTATTAAGTTAGTTCACTAATTTAATGAACTAAGTTAATAAAACCCTGATGGTGCCCTACTCTCACATGGGGAAACCCCACACTACCATCGGCGTTACTGCGTTTCACTTCTGAGTTCGGGATGGAATCAGGTGGGACCACAGCACTACGGCCATCA
>NZ_JBGYBX010000072.1:0-47307 GCF_041817755.1 Glaesserella sp.
CAGAAATTGAAGAATATTTGGTGTATTACAACCAAAAACGAATTAAACCCGACTTAAAAGGATTGAGCCCGGCACAATACCGAGCTCAATATTTACGTGAGTAACCTGTCCAACTTTTGGGGGGCAGATCAACAAGCGGTCTGTTTTTATGGATTATTTGCAATGATGACCGCCCGTTTCGGTGCAGGATAGCCTTCGACGGTTTTTTGGTGATCTTGCGGATCGAGAAAATCAATTAATGACTCATTTTCCAACCATTCGGTTTTACGCTGCTCTTCAAGGCTTGTTACGGCTTGATCCACACAGCGAATGTTTCTAAAGCCGACTTTTTCAAGCCAGTTCACTAATGCTGCGACAGACGGAATAAAATACACGTTTTTCATTTTGGCATAACGGTCGATCGGCACCAAAACATCGTTCACACCACCATCAATCACCAGGGTTTCCAGTACCAGTTCGCCACCTCTCGACAATTGATTTTTCAATTGCGAAAGATGATCCAACGGCGATTTTCGGTGATATAGCACACCCATGGAAAATACCGTATCAAACGCATGCAACGACTGCATTTGCTCGATACCTAGCGGAATCAAATTCGCACGACGATCGTTATTCAATAGCTTTCTGACCGCTTCAAATTGGCATAAAAACAATTCCGTCGGATCAATACCGACAACCATTTTGGCGCCCTCACCGACCATTCGCCACATATGATAACCGCTCCCGCAACCAACATCCAAAATGATTCGATCTTTCAACGGAGATAAATGCGGCAGCACTCGATTCCATTTAAAATCGGAACGCCATTCACAATCAACATGTACACCGTGCAAATGATAAGGACCTTTGCGCCAAGGCATGAGCTGTTTTAGATGATAAACCAACCGCTGCTTTTCGCCCGCACTTAACGGTTCAATCGGGATCGATTCAACCCGATCACGCAGGTTGACGCTTACCTCGTTTTCCGGAAGAAAATCAACCACTTTAGCCCATTTGGCGTACTCGCCGTGAGTTTGTTTCTCCCACTGTTTTAGCTGTAAAGGTAAGGTTTCCAGCCATGCAGAAAGCGGGCTTGTAGCAATTTGTTGATAAAAAGGACGGAAATCAATCATAGTTTGTTCAAAATAAAAAAGGAAAATCGATTGGAATTGTAAAGGAATTTTTGATGATGAGCAAAAAGATAAAAAAAGACCAAACATCCTGTTTGGCCTATCGTAATATTGATTAATGAATGAATAAAATTTTCTTTATTGTACGACTGTTTCATTCTCAATATTAACTACTGAGTCAAAACAGGTATTAATGTAAACAAAAGTCAATGTCAAGTCAAGCTAAATTTTAGTTTATTTTACACTATCTGATTTAACTGATGAAATTTTACACCAAATCCCGAATTAATCCTTCTTGTTGATAAGACGCAATTAAATTTCCCGCTTGATCAAACACCTGACCGCGCGTTAATCCTCTTGCTCCATAAGCATTGGTGCTTTCCAAGCAAAATAGCAACCAATCACCGAAATCAAAATCACGATGAAACCAAATAGCATGGTCAATGGTGGCAATTTTCAATCCCGGTTGCATAAAACCGCGTTCATGGGGATGCAACATGGTCAAAATACAGTGAAAATCGGAAAAATAAGCAAACAAGCATTGTTGCAAACGACGATCCTTAGGTACTTCACCGTTTGTTTTAGTCCATAAATACTGCTCCGGAGGAAGTTGATGACCGTTAAACGGATCATTCGGATACTTGATGAGTACATCAAACGGGCGCTCCGCTTGAAATTTTTCACGTAACGGCATCGGTAACATTAAGGCTAGAGAATGAATCAATTCATTTTCAGAGTAAAAGCCTTCCGATTTTTCAATATTCGGCATGTTCACTTGATGTTCAAAACCGGATTCCCGAGTGTGAAAAGACGTCATGACCCGACAAATAATTTCGTTATGCTGTTTGGCATTCACACTGACCGCCGTAAAGCTATGCCCTTCCCGCAAAATTTCCGTTTCATAAATAATCGGATACGCCGCATCGCCCGCTCGTAAAAAATACGCATGGCAAGAATGTAAATCACGTTCTACATCCACGACTTGCATTGCCGCCGCCAATGCTTGCGAAACAACCTGTCCTCCGAACACTTGCGGAAAACCGAGGTCTTCGCTTTCTCCGCGGAACAGTCCGTCATCCAAACGTTCCAGCGTCAATAATTGAATCAAATGAGTAAGGGCATGAGACATAGCTTCTCCTGAAAGTTAAAAAACGCTATTTTTAAAACAAATCTTTGAGGAATACAAGCGACAAGCGGTTCGATTCGGCAGATTTTTTGCAAAATTTTGTACCAATCAAACCGCTTGTTTCTCTTTTTGCTTGTTTTAGTGCGCATTCCTCTTTATAATCCGAATCCTTACACATTTCGTGTAATCCTATGGGGGCGTTTTTGGTTCCTCGCAATGGTGTTCGGTTTACTTGGTCAGGTTCGGAAGAAAGCAGCCAGAATTGAAATTTCCGTGTGCCGAGGTCAGCTGGAAACGCCCTCACCCTTTTTCCACCACATTTTCTCTACACAAAAAGAAAGAGGCTTTCGCCCCTTTCATTGATATTCGCTATTTTACTTCTTTCGGCAGCTTATAAAGCTGATGTTGATATAAATAACTGCCTAACAGTGCATGAGCAAGCGCCTCTTTTTTCATTGCCTCCGGCTGCTCTTTCGGCTTAAGCTGCTTGGCATTGACATCATATTCATAACCTTGAATCGGCGTATTCGGCTGCAAAATCACTACATCATTACCTTTCATCATCGCTTGCGTTTGATCGTATTGCATAAAGGCTCGGTTAGGATTAACGTCTTGTGTTAAATCAAAACCAATCATCGGATATTCTCCGCTGACACCGGCAAGTGAAAGCAAGGTCGTCGGCATATCGATTTGACTGACTAAACGATTATCGCGTTTTGCTTCGATACCGTCACCCAAAATAAGTGCTGGGATGTGGAAATTATAAATCGGCACTAAGTCTGCCCCCGCCACACGTGAATCGTGGTCGGCAATCACAAGAAAGATAGTGTTTTTCCAATAATCGGAGGCTTTTGCCAATTTGAAAAAGTGCCCAATCGCATAATCCGCATATTTTGCCGCGTTATTGCGCGTCTGTTTTTCTTTATCAAACAGCTCAATTTTACCGTCCGGGAACTCAAACGGATCATGATTACTTGAGGTAAAAACTAAGCTGAAAAACGGTTTGTCCGATTTCGCCAATTCCGTGAAAGTTTCATTTGCTTTATCGAATAAATCTTCATCACTCATCCCCCATGTAGAAACGAATTTCGGATTTTTGTAATCCTTTTCGTCAATAATGGTTTCAAATCCGTTTCCATAGAAATAGCTTGCCATGTTATCGAAGTGCTTTTCGCCACCGTAAATGAAGGAAGTACTATACCCTTGGCGACGCAACAATTCCGCGATCGTAAAGAAACCGTTTTGGCTCTTGGTGAGTTTGACCGTCGCACGGGCAGGCGTCGGAGTAAAACCGGCGGTAACGGCTTCAATGCCACGAACGGAACGGGTACCGGTTGCATAAATATTTTCAAACAACCAACCTTCTTGCGCTAATTTATCAAATTCAGGTGTCAGCGGCTTTCCACCGAGTGTGCCGACAAATTGCGCACCGAGGCTTTCTTCCAAGATAATCACAATATTTTTCGGCTTACCCTGATAACTCGCTTGATTGCGCGTTAACGTCGGAATATCGTCGGAAATATAGTCGCTTTCAGGACGGTTGCGGCTGGCTTTGACGATGTTGAACATCTCCTCCGTATCCATTTTGCCGTATTGTTCGGAGGACTTGTCTTCATCCTTCAATTGTTGTGCAGCATATAAGACCGAATAACCGGAATTTAACACTAACGAATTGACTAACGGATCGCCTGAAAACGCCACCATTGCCGGATTAATTCCTCGGTGAGCAAACGTCGAACGAGCGCCTGCAAACGCCACGGCGATAATAAGCAATGCCATAACCGGCCGCCATTTCCAACTTGGTAAACGTAAATCTTTAATCGCCCAGCCGGCTAATTTCCAATAAACAATAGAAGCGATGACCGTTACTGCAAGGCTACTGACCATAGCAACCAAATGCCCGTTTGCCAACATCGTGAAAACTTCTTTCGGATAAAGCAGATATTCAATGAATAATCGGTTCGGACGGAAATCATAAGTTTCAATGAATGCAGGCGTTGCGACTTCCATAAATAAAATGAATACGCTACCTACAGTCAACCAAACGCGCAAAATGCCCAACCAGATTTTACCCAGCGCATTATTATGAGTGAACAGCACCGTAAATAATGCCGGTACACCTAATAGATAACAAAGGGCGACAATATCAATCCGCAAGCCCTGTAGGAAAAGCGGTAGCCAACCGTCTACAGCGGTAACCCGTTCAGCTTGCCAAATAGACAGCCCCAAACGGGACAACGTAAAGATAACGAGGTTTATCCCGATAAAAAAGAAAATCGGAAAGAGAATAAAACGATTTGTTTTTTGCATACTAACCTTAATCGAGTAAAGTAATGGAATCACCGACACGAATAACGCCACTGTTTTCAGGTACTAAGTGAATACCGAAAATCGGTTTACCGTTTTCATTCGTGTGATGTTGTTTTAACGTCCGAAAAGGCTCCGCCTTCGGGTCCAATAGTAATGTCTGCACATCTCGTGTAATTAATATACAACGTGTACAGCATTGCGAAAATGTGAAGATAACTTCGCCGATTTGAATTCGCCGCCATGTTTCTTCTTCAAACGGTTGAGTCCCGTCTATGACAATATTACCTCTAAACTGTTCCATGGAAACCGGTACCGGAGACCATTGTTGAACCTGCTTTAATGACCGTTCCGATACCAGCAATAATGGATTGCTGTCCCCAAAACTCATCGGATGCGGTTCAAAGCCTTTCACGGTACGTTGGCTTTGCACCCCCAACCAACGGAGTTGTACCTCTCTCCCGAAAAGCCCGCTCAACCACTGATTAACATTGTCAGAAGCCACGAAAGAGTTAAAGTGTGTTCCCCACACTTCACTCAATTGACATTGAATGAAATCACGGTAGTGCGCAACACACCGTTCACCGTTATCCGCATTGATGACAATCCCGCTTGAAATCGGCATTGCAGACAGACGATAAAGTACCGCATCTTTACGAGCGGTAATAAAGGTTCCGTCCGCTTCAGTAATCATAAATTCACGGTCAAAATTCAGCCCATGCGGTTGTACAAAAGCTTGATCTACCCGATACGCCCGAGTGGATTTAATCGGATATACATTGAGTTGCGTTACTTTCACTTATTTCTCCTGTATTTTAGCTGCGCACAATAGCGGAAAAACGGAAAAGAATCCACTTTTGCAAAATTCTCAAGTAAAATGACCGCTTGTAACAAAGGAAAAAACTATGGCAAAGAAACCCACTCAAGATTTTGAAACCACACTGAAAGCACTGGAAGAGATTGTCAGCCGCTTAGAATCGGGGGATTTACCGCTTGAAGAGGCACTAAACGAATTTGAAACAGCAGTCAAATTGGTTCAACAAGGGCAAGAACGTTTGCAGAATGCGGAGCAACGTATTCGGATCTTAATGCAAAAAGATGAAAAAGCCGAACTCTCCGATTACTAAACCTTTATATTGACGATTTTAACCAACCATTTCATTTGGTGATCATAACAATGACTTATTCCTTACAAACAGATCTGCATACACTACAACAGCGCGTCAACGCTTTCTTAGCGAAACAATTGGCGGCCTATGAAACTCACGGTTCCCCCTTGGTTGAGGCGATGTCGTATGCCGTATTGCTCGGCGGTAAACGCGTACGCCCGTTTTTAATGTATGCGACGGGCAGAATGCTCGGTGTATCGCTTGACAAACTCGATCACTCTGCCGCCGCCATGGAAGCGATTCACGCTTATTCTTTAGTCCACGACGATTTACCGGCAATGGACGATGATAAACTGCGCCGTGGTAAACCAACTTGCCATATCGCTTTTGATGAAGCCACTGCGATTCTCGCAGGTGATGCGTTACAAAGCTTTGCGTTTGAGCTGATCTCGACCGATCCGCACCTCTGCAACGCCCAAAAAGTGAATCAAATCCAATGGTTAGCCAAATCTGCGGGAGCGCGCGGTATGTGTTTGGGGCAAAGTTTGGATCTACAGTCGGAGAATAAAGCCGTGTCATTGACAGATCTGGAGTTAATCCATCGTAATAAAACCGGCGCATTGATTGTGGCGGCCGTGCTGATGGGCTTTAATTTGTCAGACTATACTGAGGACAAATTAATCGAACAGAAACTGACCGATTATGCCAAGGCGATTGGTTTGGCGTTTCAAGTGCAGGACGATATTTTGGATATTATCGGCAACAGTGACAAAATCGGCAAAACGGTCGGGGCGGATGAAGCGTTAAATAAAAGCACGTATCCTAAATTACTCGGTTTGGACGGTGCAAAACAAAAAGCCGAGGGATTGTATCTTTCCGCCTTGGCGACATTGTCAGAACTACCTTTCGACACTACCGCCCTTCGCGAACTCGCTCACTTCATTGTGAAAAGAGAGAGTTAATGCATCAAAAAACCGCTTGCAGTATCATCTACAAGCGGTCTGTTTTTCACTTTATTTTGCAAATTTAAAATTGTTCTTTTGCTTCTTTACTTAAGATTTCAGGAATAGCAATCCCCAATTCCTTTGCCGTTTGTTGATTGATCGACAGCTCCATTTTGCTTACACCGTGTGTGGCTATCTGCCCTGCTTTTTCACCGCGTAATACTCGTGCCGCCACTTTACCGGTTTCACTACCGATATCGTATTGGTTCACCGCATAAGCCGCCAGAGCGCCACGTTTTACCGTATCTCGGTCAGCCGCAATGACCGGAATATTGGCTTCCAATGCGGCTTTGTGTAATGCTTCATACGCCGATACGACGCCATTATCTTCCGTAATGTAAATCGCTTGAACTTTGCCGTTTAAGCTACGGGCGGCTGTACCAATATCCGCACTGCGTTGTACCGCAACCGGTACTATTTGAATATTCATTTTTTTCGCCGCTTGTTGTAGCTCATCCAATACAATCGTTGAGTTGACTTCACCCGCACTATAAACAAAGCCGAGAGAAGCCACCTTCGGCACTAGGGTTTTAATCAATTCCAGCTGAGGTTCGATCGGTTTATGATCGGATATTCCCGTCACATTTGTTCCGCTTGGCTCCCATGATTTCACCAATTTTGCCGCAACCGGATCGGTGACACCTGAAAAGACAATCGGAATACTACGGGTTGCCGCAACCACAGGTTGCGCGCTTGGGGTAGTAATCGGAATAATGATATCCGCTTTGTCACCCACGAATTTACGGGCAATCTGTGCCGCCGTTGCGGTACTGCCTTGTGCCGACTGAAAATCGATTTTGATATTTTTACCATCGACAAACCCTTCCCGCGCCAGCTCCTCAATGACACCTTGGCGAATAGTGTCTAAAGCGGGATGCTCTACAATTGCGGTAATCGCAACATGTTGTACGTTGTCTTGAGCGAATGAATGGACGGCAAATAAACTTAATGCACTGAAAAGCAAAGTGTTAGAGAATTTCATAGCAGTTCCTTTTTTTAATCTATTAATGCACTACTAAACTAGTGCAGTTTCGCACAGTAAGATAATCGATCAAAAAAAAGAATGCAAGCGTATTTTAACGTTCAGTCTGAAAAGAAAAACAAGCGGTCGGTTCCGAACAAAATATTGCAAATTTTGATGCAAAACCGACCGCTTGTTTTTTTAAATCCGTTTAATTTATTTCACTAATTTTAAGTGTGATACTTTTTTCTTCACTGCTTTTTTCGGTTTGTTTTCCGAGTTTACCGTTTGTTTCGTGCGTTCCAAATACATCGCTTCCGTGTAATAGTCTTCTTCTTGGAACATCACGCCGTCACCGGTTTCCTGAGCATAAATGGCTTCTGCCGCTCCGAAAGGAATATAAACATCTCGTAACATTCCTTGAAAACGGGCATTAAAACTGATTGATTCATCATTCACGATATATTGCCCGACAGAACGGGGAGCAATATTTAAAATAATTTTACCGTCCCGAACGAACTCGCGCGGCACATCCACATCGGCATATTCTGCGTTGACGAGCAGATAGGGCGTATGATCATTATCGACAATCCAACTAAAATACGCGTGATAAAGATAAGGACGTAACGGTTTCATTAATCTTTCTCATCCATTAAATGTTTCGGTGCGCTTCCGCCGACAGATTGCACGAAACTGTCACGTTTAAACACTCGGCTCATATAAGCTTTCACCGCTTTGCTGCCTGCGCCGCTGAATTCAACGCCTAAATTATGCATGCGCCACAATAACGGGGCGATGTAGCAATCAACCAAGCTGAAATCATTACTTAAAAAATATTCCGAATCGGCAAATACCGAACCTAACGATAAAATTTCATCGCGAAGCTGCTTCAATATTTGTTGCGCTTCTTCGGTTTCCGGATTTTTGTTTACGATATCCATCAAGGAATACCAATCCTGCTGAATACGGTGCATATTTAAACGGCACTGCGCACGTAACACCGGGTAAACCGGCATGAGCGGCGGGTGTGGAAAACGTTCATCCAAATATTCCATAATGATACGGGCATTAAACAAAACCAAATCGCGATCCACTAACGTCGGTATCGTCCCTCGCGGATTAACTTCCATCAAATCTTCGGAAATGGTTCCGGGATTGATATTTTCAATTTCATAAGGCACGCCTTTTTCAGCCAATACAATACGAACTTGATGACAATATATATCGTTTTTTTCTGAAAAAAGTGTGGGCACCGAACGTTTATTCGCACTCGTCATTTGTTTCTCCAAATAATCTTCTTTAACAATAATCTGTGAATTTTATCATACTTCTCATAATGGATAACAGACTTATTTTTAAGCACTAAACAGACGTTGTTTTAGCAGTTTATGATTTAACGCAAGTTGTCATCAAATTTACGATAAACCTTTTGACGAAATGCGCCAAACAGTCTAGCATTCCTTCTATATTTTTTTATCTACACACAGGAGCTGTAAATGGACGCAAAAAAACAATCTTTCCAAGACATGTTAGAGTATGTGCACCTCTATCGTTTGAAAAACAAATTGTTAAGAGAAACAGCTGATAATGAGCGTAAGATCCGCGATAACCAAAAACGGGTCTTACTATTGGATAATCTAAACGAATATATTACTGACACCATGTCAATCAGTGATATTCGCGCCATTATTACCAAAATGCGTGACGACTACGAAAACCGTGTCGATGATTACATGATCCGTAATGCGGAATTATCAAAAGAACGTCGTGAAATCCGCAAAAAAATGGCGGAACATGCGGCGGCAAAAAAAACGGATAAAGAATAAAAAAACAGGCGGTAAGGAATTCTCTTACCGCCTGTTTTTTATCGACATTGAGCCTTAAAACGTAATAAGTGATCGAGCAACACTATTGCTGTCATGGCTTCTGCAATCGGTACCGCACGGATACCGACACAGGGATCATGGCGACCTTTCGTCACAATATCAACCGGTTCATTACGAACATTCACGCTTTTCCCCGGCACCATAATACTGGAGGTCGGTTTTAATGCGATATGTGCAATAATCGGTTGCCCTGAACTGATTCCGCCAAGAATACCGCCCGCATGATTTGAACAGAAACCCTGAGGCGTCATTTCATCACGGTGTTCACTTCCTTTTTGTTCGACGACATCAAAGCCATCCCCGATTTCAACTCCTTTTACGGCGTTGATTGACATTAAGGCATGGGCAAGATCGGCATCTAAGCGGTCAAAAACCGGCTCTCCCAAACCGACGGGAACATTTTCGGCAATTACCGTTAATTTGGCGCCAATGGAATTGCCTTCTTTCTTCAATTCACGGATCAATTTGTCAAATTGTTCAACGGCAACGGGATCCGGACAGAAAAAAGGATTACTGTTAACCTGTTCCCAATTTATTTTTGTAATATCCGCAACGGTTTCCGGGTTAATTTTTACCGAGCCTATTTGGGATAAATACCCGCGAATTTCTATACCGAATTGCTCTCTCAAATATTTTTTCGCAATAGCACCTGCTGCTACACGCATTGCCGTTTCACGCGCAGAAGAACGCCCGCCGCCACGATAATCACGAATACCGTATTTTTGTTGGTAGGTATAATCAGCATGCCCCGGACGGAATTTATCCATAATCTCGCCGTAATCTTTCGAACGTTGATCACCGTTTTTAATGATGAGACCAATGCTTGTCCCGGTCGTTTTTCCTTCAAATACCCCTGATAAAATTTGGACTTCGTCATCTTCCCGACGCGGTGTCGTATAGCGAGAGGTTCCCGGTTTACGTCTGTCCAAATCCGGTTGTAAATCCGCTTCCGTCAGTGCCATATTCGGTGGCACACCATCGACAATACACCCTAATGCAATGCCGTGAGATTCACCGAAGGTCGTGACTTTGAAAAGTTGTCCGATACTGTTTCCTGCCATACTGTAGTCCTTTTATGCTGTTTTTGTTAATGTTTGCACCGTTGCATTTTCATCATTGCGGATATGTACACCGAGTTGATTAAATGCGATATTAATGTGATGTTGTTTAAATAGCTCGTCAATGCGTTGATATAAGAAGTTTCGAGTTAACGAACGATCATCCAGCTCAGAGACGAAAACGGTCAATTCATGTTCAATCCATCCTTCTCCAAAACCGAGTAAATTCACTTTCGGTTCCGGATCATCCATGACTTTCGGTGCCTCAGCGGCAACTTGCAATAATAATTGACGAACTAACGTTAAATCCGCACCGGTATTAATTTTCATCGCAATATGTAATCTGGTTACGGTGTTATTGAGCGTCCAGTTAATAAAGCGATCTGTCACAAAGGCTTGATTCGGTAATACGACTTCTTTATTCTCATCATCCACCAAGGTTGTCGATCTCAATCTGATTCGGGTAATAACCCCCGAATAATTACCCACCGTGACTTTGTCGCCTACTCGGACAGGGCGTTCAAATAATAAAATCGTACCGGAAACAAAACTACCGAAAATTTCCCTGACCCCAAAACCCAAACCGACTGACAGTGCGGTAAATACCCATTGAATTTTACTCCAGGAAATACCTAGCGAGGTAAAAGCCGAAATACAGCCGATCGTCACGATAACATAAGTCAGTACCGCCGTAATCGTATGTGGCGTTCCCTTAGACAGTTTCATCCGAGAGAAAAAAGTCACTTCCAAAATACCGGCGATATTCTTTACCAAAACATAGGTAATCATGATATACACTATTGAGCGGATAATATTTAGAATCGTCACGGATTCGACTACGCTGCCTTTTGCCGTGACCTCTACTTGCTCCCATAACACGATGCCGTTCAAATAATAGGCCACACTGATCAAATCCGACCAAATCGTATATAAAACAACAAACAAAACCAACCAACCGATCAAATCCGCCATACGGAAAATCTGTTCGTTTACCGTTGAAATTTTAATCACTTCTTCCGGTTTTTCTTTCGGATCGTCTTTACCCTGCTCTTGAGCCTGTTCCCTGATTTTTTCACGCTTTTTCTGCAAACGACGGTATGCCATACGACGTGACGAAATGGTCAAAGAGCGATAAGCAAAATAACGCCCGAAGACCCAAACAAGTGCAATCACATAACTTTTTACGATATGCTCAATCAAGTAAACGGCAGTATAGTAATACCCCAATACAATCAAAATGATCAACGATACCGGTACAATGAACAGCACCAAACGCAATAATTTAAACAAGCTCACACTGCGTTTCGTACCGTCTTCCGTTTTGGCATTTTCATACTCTTGAATACCGCGATCAAGCAATGGTCTGACAACAAACAAACACAATGCCAAAGCGATGATCGTCATAACCTGCCCGATCACGTCATTCGTAAAACCGATAGATTCTATCTGGGAGAAAATCGAGGAGACCAATAAAAGAACGACGATCCAAACCGATTGTTTAATAATACGTTGGAAAATTTCATTACTGGCTTGCGGCATACCGAAATGACGGTAAGCCAACCCGTTCGGACGCAGTAATGAAAGGATTGTCGCGAAAAACACCCAATAGGCTAATGCTTTCGTCACCCATCCCCATGCAGCAAGCGGATCCGGCACGAATAAATAGAGCACCGCCGTCGCAATCACTAAAAAGATAAGTGCTCCGGGTAGCGTTAATATCACGGTCCAAAACATAGCTTCGGGCGTATGCCAATGGCTATCGTTTTTTAAGGTATTGACTTGATTGGCTATTGTTGCCAAACGGGTCTTAATGACCGGCTTTTTCCAAATCAGGATGATATAGATCATCAACAATACAAAAATAAACGCCGCCGTTGAAGGCAGATTTTGCCCCAAATTATCAAATCCTAAATATTTGGCTAATATCGAAATTTCGGCTATTGCCAATTTAGGAAATTCTTTCGCCCAAGATAAATCGATCGGATTATTACTTTGAACCCAAAAACTTTGTTGTTGTAATTTACTTTGTAACGAATCACTTAACGTCACAATTTGTTGTTGTGTTAATTCAATCTCATTGGATAAATTCAATTGGGAATTTAACGTTTTAATTAAATCCACCAAGATTTTTTCACGTTCTTTTAAAATGTCATTCAATGTTTGTCTTTCATTATCATCAAATAAAATCTTATTATCCGTTTCCAATTTGGTAATCACATTAGGAATGTTATACAGTTCATCCCGTTTTTGGGTAAGATCAAAAATATCTACGCGTAATCTGGCAATATCTTTTGCCAATCCTTTGACCAAACTATCCGTCGGCAACGCCTGTTTTTGTTGATTAATAATACGGGAAAGAACCAATGTACCTTGTAACGCACTAATCTGCTCTTCTATATTATGCTGGGTTTGAGTCAACGCATCCAAGACGTTTTTTGCACGCAAATTATCCTTAGATAAAAGGTTTGCCTTTTGAGTTTGTTCCACCAGATATTGGCTCAAATCCGTATTTAACGTCAACTCTTCCTGAATAATCGGACTTTCCGCCTTGTTTGCCGCTTTTAATTCTTCCGCCTGTTTTGCTTGGGCTTCATATTCTTTTAAACGTTTTTCATTCAGTACTTCCTGCAATCGGGTTAATTGATGTTGTAATAGTTGTTGTTGTAACGTAATTTCATTACGTTTCGTTTCTTCAAGAGAAATTAACGTATCAACATTCTGCCCTAAAAACAGATTATATTTATTACTGACATCTAAATATTTTAACTCGGCATTATATTTTTCAATCAAGGAATTACTTGCTTGACTATTATTTTTCCAGTTATTTATCTTTTCTATTTGTAGATTATTTTCATTAATTTGTTTACGACTTTGCTCTAAAGCTGCACGATAATTGGTCAAACCGGCATTGACTTCATTTAATGATGTTTGAATATCCTGTAATGCCTGACGGGTATCAACCTGTTTCTTATCTAATTCTGATGCCGTTAATTTACTAAACTCATACTGTACCGAATTTAAATCTTCCAATAACGCTTTAATATTCGTCTGATATTTTTCTGCCGTTTTTGCCGCATTTTTGACTTTACTTTCCAGCTCATCCAGTGCCACTTGCTGTTTATTCGCTCTTTCAATGAAAGCTAACGCTTCTTCTAAATTTTTAGCCAACAACGCCGCATCATCCGTTCCCTGACTTTTCACGGACTCCAATTGACTTTTGATCGCCTCCGCACCGGAAACTTCCGCTTTACCGACAACGGGAAAGCCGAATAGCGATAAAATCAGCATACTCCAAGTTAGTGTTTTAATCATTGTGTTCTCTTAATATCTTTGCCGCATAGGCTTTTAATTGTGTTCTTGAGACTTTGATACCGCTGCTTTGCCATGTCTCCTGATCTAACGGCAAATAACGGATAGGTTGCTTAAATTTTTCCAAATGCATTTTTGCAAAATGCTGTAATAAAGTGACCGCTTGTAAATGAAACCCACCGACAAACTCTACAAAGGCGACAGGTCTTTCGCCGAATTCATCATCTTGATAAGGTACGATAATTACATTATTTACCTGCTCACACCCCGATAATACTCGTTCGATTTCTTCAGGTTGAATATTCTCTCCCCCCGAAATAAACATATTATCCAATCTTCCTAGGACAACCAAATTGCCGTCAGAATTCCATCGCCCCTTATCTTTGGTCGGAAACCATCCGTCCGTATTCGGTAACGGCACAATCTTGCCTTGCTGCCAGTAACCTAACGCAAGGCAACCGCCTCTAATCCGAATTTCTCCCTCAACAATACGTACTTCGCGCCCACGCAAAGGTTTACCGACGTTATCCGTATCGCCTTTGGCGGCACAAATGGTTGATGCCGCTTCGGTCATACCGTAGCCGGCATAAGTACTGATTTGATATTGCTGCGCCCGCGCAATTAATTCCGCCGGAATTGCCGCCCCGCCCAATAAAATGTGCTGAGAAAGTCGTACGGATGACGCCAATTGTGCCAAATAGCGCTGTAGCTGCGTCGGCACAAGCGAGGCGTGAGAAACCTGCGCCAACATTTGCCAAAAATTATCTTTATCTTCACTGATAAATAACGTCGCACCGACGCTTAACCAGCGCCAAACAATCCCCTGCCCTGATACATGAAACAGCGGCAAGCTTAACAGCCATGAATTTTCCGCACCGAACTGCATAAATTCACACACGCCCACCGCATTGGCTAAATGTTGCCGAGCCGTGTGAACAACAGCTTTCGGCGTAGAAGAGGAACCGGAAGTCAAAGTCAAGGTACTTGGTGTCGAGCTGTCCCATGAGGCTAACTGACAAGCGGTCAGATCTGCATTGAATTTTGCAAAATCATCCTCCGTGATCAGCACGTCCACAACATTCTCGGCAAGGATCGTTTGCCGCTGTGATACCGTCATTGCCGGATTTAGCATCAATATACGGGCTCCCATCGCGATAGCGGCGGAATAGCACAACACACCGCATAAACGATGAGTACCAAGATAAGCTAACAGGTAATTCTGTTTTGCACCGAGATCATGTAAAAACGTCACCGCCTGTGCGACAAGCTGATGCCAACGTTGCCAAGATAGGGTTGAAGGAAGAAAATCCAAATAAGTAGAATCACCTTTTTCCCAAACAATCGCTGTGCGTTGGGGAGCCTCTACCGCCCAATGAGTGCTTGGGAAAAATGCAGGTTCCGTCATCGATTAAACAAAAAGCGTCTTAACGCGTTCCACCAACGCTTCCGGTAAATCCATTGAGTTCATTAAGGCGCATAAAATAATGCCTTTACGTTCCGTATTATTATTTGTAATGACCCAAAACGGCGACTCCGGAATTTGTTTTGCTTTGACACTGCTACCCGTTGCCAAAATCGTTTTTTCATCGCGGGCAAAATAAATCCGCTCGCTGCCTTGAATATTTTCCGCCGCGTGTGCAAAACCGTCGTTATCGGCAAGATAAAGTGCCGACAGCAACGCCAGAAAGCGATTGACGACTTTAGGTTCATTATTGAATGCGCCGGATGCCAATAAAAACTCGATTTTCTTAACGATTCTATCCTGATTGGTCAGCCCCTGTTTCTTTTTCGGCATTTTTGCGAGGCTTTTTAATTCATCAATCATATTTTCTTGCACAAGCACGAACGGCTGCGGTGAAGCCGGCAAACGTAATAAACGACGTAAAATATCCGATGCGCTTTCACCGATCGCTTGAGTCCGGCTGGCAATATAATGATATAATTCATCATCGACTTCGATTGTTTTCATATCGATCCCCTAAATAGCTTGATTACAAAAAATTCTAGGCATTATACGCAATCCGATTCCTTTTTTCAGGATCTTGATCGCATATTTGGATAAATTTTAAATATTTTTATGACAGAAAAAACTTTTCTTCACTATCAGTTACAACAGGCTTCAAATCCAAAGCTCCGTCCGCCTAAAACCATGGTCTTTTTACACGGTTTATTCGGCGATTTCAATAACTTAGGCATCATTGCCCGCGCTTTTATCGAGCAATATGACATTCTCCGCGTCGACTTACGTAACCATGGACAATCTTTTCATTCCGAGCAAATGAATTATCGGTTAATGGCGGAAGATCTGCAGGATCTGCTCAACATGCTGAATATTCGTCAAACGATCCTCGTCGGACATTCGATGGGGGGAAAAACGGCGATGACATTATCCCATATCGCGCCGGAGTTAGTCGAACGTTTAGTGGTGATTGATATTGCTCCCGTCGCCTACCCGCTTCACCGCCACAATGGTATTTTCGCCGGCTTATTTGCCGTCAAAGCACAAAAACCCGCCAACCGCCAACAAGCCAAATTGGCGATAGCACAAGGGATTAGCGACGAAGGCATACAACAATTTATGTTGAAATCGTTTGATCCGCAAAGCCCCGAATCGTTTAAATTCAATCTTTCGGGCTTAAAACAAAATTACCCGCATTTAATGGGGTGGCAGGAGGTATTTGTCGATAAACCGACACTGTTTATTAAAGGCGCGTTATCCGATTATTTGCAAGAAAAAGACACACAAACGATTTTGGCGCAGTTTCCGCAAGCAAAATCCTTTATTGTCAGCAATGCCGACCACTGGGTTCACGCTGAAAAACCGGAAGCCGTGATTCGCGCTATTCAGAAATTTCTAGGCTGACAAGCGGTCCGTTTCGGACAATATTTTGCAAAATTTATCGCTGAACTCACCGCTTGTATGCTTACTCTTTCCGTTGTTTTAAGTTTTCACCGTCCGTATCGTGCAAGCGACTGACCGTCCAAACTAACAGAAGACAACAGATTGCCGTACTGAAAAAGGTGTAGCCGAAGGCTTGCTGTAGCTGTGTCGAGGTACTTTCACCGATCTGTAAACGGTACACACTTAACAGTACCGCCGCAACGGCAACGCCGATACCGCTACCGATTTGTTGCACCATACTCAACATGGTTGAACCTGTACTAGCGGTCTCTTGCTCCAAATCACCGACGCACAAGGTATTGATTGAAGTAAACATCAGCGACGTAATCGCCCCGTAAAACATAATTGCGATCACCAAAATCCCGAACGATGTAGTTAAATCAAGCAAACCGAATGAAGCGGTAGACATGCCGGTTATCGCCGAAGCAAGCAATAAGGTTTTTTTATAACCGAAGCGATTGAGGATCCGCGCCGTGATCGGTTTTGCCAAAATTGAACTGATCGCCATCGGTGCCAGCATCCAGCCCGCCGCTTCAGCACTGTAATGAAACGAAACCTGAAGCATAATCGGTAACAAAAACGGCACGGAAAAGGTGACTAAGCGGAACAATAAATTGGCCGTCAAGCCGATTCGGAATGTGCGAATATGAAATAAGCTCAACGGAAATAATGGGGCAGATATTTTACGTGCATAGATCACATAAGCTATCGTAGCGATAATCCCTACGCTTAAAATGCCCAACGCCGTATCCGTTTTCTGTAAATTGTTTGCCAAACGTTCCAGCCCGTAAGTAAAAGCAACCAGTCCGAATGCCAGCAACAAAAAACCCACAATATCCAACCGTGTTTTTTCCCCTTTAACGTTGGGCATGAATTTTCCCGCCGCCCCAATACCGATCAAACTGATCGGCACGTTAATCCAGAAAATCCAATGCCAAGACGCATTAGTCACCAGCCAACCACCGACAATCGGACCGGTTACCGGTCCGATCAAACCTGCCATTGCAATTAAATTCCAAGTGGGGACCAATTGTGATTTCGGCACGATGCGCAGAATACTCAGACGGGCAACCGGCATCATAAAGGCGCCACCGATACCTTGGATAATTCTGGCTAACACCAGCATAGCCAATGAATCGGATAAGGCACAAGCAATCGAACCTAATGCAAAAAGCAGTGTTGAAAAACGAAACAACGTAAGGGTACCGAGTCTGTCGGCAAGCCAACCGCTCAAAGGGATAAAGGTTGCAACGCTCAATGCATAACTAATCACCGCCAATTGCATTTCAAGGGGCGATTCATTCAAGCTTTCGGAAATCGCCGGTAATGCGGTATTGAGGATCGTAGAATCAAGCAAGAGCATGAAAAAGGCAATCGCTGCCGTCCATGCAAGTCCGCGGTGGTTTGTTTGCTCTGACATATTGCCCTCTAGCCATTTTTGCAAAATGAATCGTAAAAGTGACCGCTTGTAGAGACGATTCAGGACGTATAAAACGCCCTGAACCATAAAGAAAAATTATTTTTGACGCATCGCCGGGAAGAGAATCACGTCACGGATGGACGGCACATTAGCGAAAATCATCGCTAAACGATCGATACCTAAACCCTCGCCTGCTGTTGGTGGTAAACCGTGTTCAAGGGCGACAACGAAATCATCATCGTAGAACATCGCTTCATCATCACCCGCTTCTTTTGCTTCGACTTGTGCTTGGAAGCGTTCTGCTTGATCCTCGGCATCGTTTAATTCTGAGAAACCGTTACCGATTTCACGTCCACCGATAAATAATTCAAAACGGTCTGTCACTTCCGGATTTTCATCATTACGACGTGCAAGCGGTGAGATTTCCGCAGGGTGAGATGTTAAGAATGTCGGCTGAATAAGCTGATGTTCCGCCACTTCTTCAAAAATTGCATTGACGATTGAACCTAAGCCCCACGATTTTTGAATTTCAATGTTTAAGCCTTTGGCAATCGCCACCGCTTTGTCGAAATCGTGTAGATCGTCCATTGAAATACCGTTGCCATATTTTACAATCGCTTCGTGCATGGTGATACGTTCAAACGGTTTACCGAAATCAAACACATATTCACCGTAAGGTACGGTCGTTGTTCCAAGAATATCTAAGGCTAATTTGCGTAATAATTCTTCGGTGTTATCCATTAAATCGTGGTAATCCGCATAGGCTTGATAGTATTCGATCATCGTAAATTCAGGGTTATGACGGACTGACACTCCTTCGTTACGGAAGTTACGGTTTAACTCGAATACACGCTCAAAACCGCCGACCACAAGACGTTTTAAATAAAGCTCCGGAGCGATACGCAGATACATATCCACATCTAACGCGTTATGGTGAGTAATAAACGGTTTCGCCGCCGCACCACCCGGGATCACTTGTAACATCGGGGTTTCCACCTCGATAAAATCTTTCTCTAAGAAAAATTGGCGGATACCTGATACTACTTTTGAGCGGATTACAAAGGCACGGCGAGATTCTTCATTCGCAATAAGATCTAAATAGCGCTGACGGTAGCGGGTTTCTTGGTCTGTTAAGCCTTTATGTTTGTTTGGTAACGGACGAAGTGCCTTGGTTAGCAGTTGTAACTCAGCTGCACGAACGGTTAATTCGCCTGTTTTCGTTTTAAATAGTGTGCCTTTTACGCCGACAATATCGCCTAAATCCAATAAGCCCACGGTGTTTTCATATTCACCTTCAGGCAGATTATCGCGTGCCACATAAAGCTGGATCTGACCGCTGACATCTTGGATAGTAACAAATGTCGCTTTACCCATCACACGACGTAACATAATACGCCCTGCAACTACCGCAGGAATTTCTTTGGCTTTGAGTTCTTCACCATCGACTTCATCATATTTTGCGTGAAGATCTTCAGCTTTATCTTCACGACGGAATGTGTTCGGGAACGGATTACCACGCTCACGCAATTGAGCTAGTTTTTCACGGCGAGCGATCATTTCACCGTTCAGATCTAATTCTTGGTTTTCGACTTCAGACATTGTATTACCTTAAGATTTTTAAAAATAAATTCGGTTTAATTCATTTGAGTTAGAAAGGGCGAGATTATAAGCGATTTTACGCTGATTTGGTAGGAAACAAGCAGTGAGATACAGAGAGTTTTTTGCAAAATTTAGACCAATAGTTCAAAACCCCGATGCCTCGGGGTTTTGGTTCGGATAGGTTAAATATCCAAATTCGCATATAGTGCATTATTTTCGATAAAGTCACGTCTAGGCTCGACTTCATCTCCCATTAACGTAGTAAAGAGTTTATCGGCGGCAATAGCATCCGTAATGGTCACTTGCAGCATTTTACGGGCAACCGGATCCATTGTGGTTTCCCAAAGCTGCTCCGGATTCATTTCTCCCAATCCTTTATAACGTTGAATGGTCAACCCCTTACGGGATTCTTTCACCAACCAATCAATCGCATTGGCAAAACTGTCTATTGCTTGTTGTCTTTCTCCGCGCGCCACATATGCCGTCGGTTCCAACAAACCGCGCAATTGTTCGCCCAACTTCGTAATTCGGGCATATTCATTGCCGGTAATAAAGTTGAAATCCAATCGATAAGTGGTGTCGATACCGTGCGTTTTAATGATAACTTCGGGTTCATAGATATGACGTTCCGCATTATAAAATATTTGAGCTTGATAACTGCTGCCGCTGCTGTCTTTTTCATTTAACGTTTCAACGAATTTGTTGTTCCAAGCGGTCACTTCCGCCTCATTTTTTACAAATTCGGCCGATAACGGCGCTTGGTAGATCAATTCGTCCGTCAATGCCGTCGGATAACGACGCGCCAAACGTTCAATTAATTTTTGGACATTATTATATTCTGCGATCAGATTTTCTAACGCCAAGCCGCTCAAAGCCGGTGCATTTTCACTGACATATAATGCTGCGCCGTCCAGCGCCAACGCCAATTCATACTGCTCCATTTCGTTATTGTCTTGAATATATTTTTCCTGTTTGCCTTTTTTCACCTTATAAAGCGGTGGTTGAGCAATATAGACGTAACCTCGTTCGATCAATTCCGGCATTTGACGGTAAAAGAAAGTTAATAACAAGGTTCGAATGTGCGCACCGTCAACGTCCGCATCGGTCATAATAATGATTTTGTGGTAGCGCAGTTTTTCGATATTGTATTCATCACGCCCGATCCCTGCACCAAGCGCCGTAATTAAAGTCGCCACTTCTTGTGAAGAAAGCATTTTGTCAAAACGCGCTTTTTCCACGTTTAAGATCTTCCCTTTCAACGGTAAAATTGCTTGATTTTTACGGTCACGCCCTTGTTTTGCAGAGCCGCCTGCAGAATCCCCCTCCACCAAGTAAAGCTCGGATAGCGCAGGATCTTTTTCTTGACAGTCTGCCAGTTTGCCCGGCAAACCGCCTAAATCCAACGCACCTTTACGACGGGTCATTTCACGGGCTTTACGAGCCGCCTCACGCGCCCGTGCCGCATCAATAATTTTACTGACGATATTCTGAGCATCATTCGGATTTTCCAACAAATACTCTTGTAATGCTTCATACATGGAGCTTTCAACCGCCGGGCGAACTTCCGAAGAAACCAATTTATCTTTCGTTTGTGATGAGAATTTCGGATCCGGCACTTTGACCGAAATAACGGCAACCAATCCTTCCCGTGCATCGTCACCGGAAGCATCAATATTGGCATCGGCTTTTTTGATTTTGCCACTGTTATCCATATAATTTTTCAGTGCTCGGGTTAATGCGCCGCGGAAGCCGGCTAAATGCGTACCGCCGTCTCGTTGCGGAATATTGTTGGTAAAACAGTATACGTTTTCATTGTAAGAATCGTTCCATTGCAACGATACTTCTACACCGATACCGTCTTTTTCCGTTGAAAGATAGAAAGGCGTGGCGTGAATGTGGTTTTTGCCTTCATTCAAATATTCGACATAAGCGCGAATACCGCCCTCATATTTGAAATGTTCCTCTTTACCGTCACGTTCATCAATAAGTTTGATTGAAACGCCGGAATTCAGAAAAGAGAGCTCACGTAACCGTTTGGATAAAATTTTGTATTCGAATTCGGTTTTATTTTTGAAGATATCGTAACTTGGCCAAAAACGGACTGTAGTTCCGGTTTTTTCCGTTTCACCGATGATGGTTAACGGAGCATCAGGCTCACCCAAACTATAAAATTGCTCATGCACATGCCCTTCTCGGCGAATCGTCAGCTGTAATTTAGACGATAATGCATTCACAACGGATACCCCTACGCCGTGTAATCCCCCCGAAACTTTATAAGAATTATCATCAAATTTACCGCCGGCGTGGAGCACGGTCATGATAACTTCGGCGGCGGAAACGCCTTCTTCCGGGTGAATACCGACCGGAATGCCTCGTCCGTCATCTTGCACCGAGATGGAATTATCAGAATGGATGGTGACGACAACGTCTTCACAATATCCAGCCAACGCTTCATCAATCGCATTATCGACGACCTCGAAAACCATGTGGTGTAAGCCTGTACCGTCATCGGTATCCCCAATATACATTCCCGGGCGTTTACGTACGGCATCAAGCCCGCGTAATACTTTAATGCTGGAAGAATCATAGCTAGTTGATTGATTTTGTTCAGACATTGTTATTCCTATTTTTATAAAAAAAGAGAACGGCAAATTTACCGAAAAATTGTGCCGAATTATATCAGAAAACAGTATCAATGGGGGAATTTTGTCGATTCGGAATGAAATAAAGGCGCATATGTTGTATGCGCCGAAAGAAAGTTGAGAGGTTATTCGACTTGAAATAAAAACGGGTTAATCGCACTGCGTGCAAAATCTTTTTCTTCCATTTCCGCATCGAGAAAAAGTGTACCAAGGTCGTCTGCGACCGGCTCAACATAGGGATCTTTTTCTTGATAAAGCACTTTCAGATAACTTCCGCAGTCTCCGCAAGTCTCTGCTTTTACTGCAGCATCCGCACTGTCTAAACTCCAATAATCCAGTTTGCCCGACTGATCGCAATTAGAGCATTTCGCCCGTACGACGTTCCATTCGCTTTCACATAATGAGCAGTGCAAATAACGTAAGCCTTGAGTATCACCGAAATGTACCACACTGGTAATCGGCGCCGAATCACATACCGGGCAGGTATGACGTTCTCCGACTTCCGTTTGGGTATTGCGTGGTAATTGCTGGGTTAATTGTGTCCAATATAACGATAACGCCGCCCAAATAAACACGGCTTTATCCGCCCCGACGCTTTCATAACGCTCGTTCAACAAGTGATCGGCAAGTTCTTCCAATTCACCGGTTGATGCTTTCTCCAACCATTCCAATGTCGGTTGAATATTATCCGTTGCATAAGGTTTAAATTTTTCAATGAATGCAAACAGTAATTCACGCCATTCGCTTGAACGTTCAAATGTTTTTTTATCTAACAGCTTATGTCCTTGGTTGTTCTCCAAACAAGCGGTCAGTTTTGCCGAAATATTTGCAATCGGCTTGGATTCCAATAAATCCAGCTGAACTTCCACAATATTGGCGACAAATTCTAAATAGTCGCCAAACGGGTTATTTTCCGCTAATTGGCGTAGCCGTTTTGCTCTGCGGGCATATAGGCTTTTCGGATTAGCATATAATAAAGGCGGGCTGTAAAACGAACTCGCCGCTTGTTTGATCTCACTCTCAGGTAAAATTCGAATACTCATATGTTCTCTCTGAATAAAATAAAAGTGCGGCATTTTACCGCACTTTTCTCACTATTTACTTAGTTTGTTTTTGCTTTTCCGCTAACTCTTTTTCAAGTTCAGGCAGAATTTCTTCACGATACCAACGCGGGTGGTGTTTTTTCGCCCAACGTACAGTAACCCAACCTTCAACCATACCTCGAATGGAGCCTTTTACCCAAAACGCCATATACATATGTACCATAATGCCGGTAAAGAGCAAAAACGCACAGGCTGAGTGGAGCAGGATCGCAATCCGAATCACGGGGATTGGGAAGTTATGCGCAAAGTATTGACGCCACATAATAATGCCGGTAATCAATAAAGTGAACATCGCTAAAATCAATGTCCAAAACAGCAATTTTTGTCCAAGGTTATATTTACCATTGTCCGAAACTGCGTGTTCATTACCTTTTAGTACTTCAACAATATTGGCCAACCATACCCAGTCATTTTTTTCCGGGATATTATGATGCCAGTAAATACGAACCATATTTACGAAAGCAAGGAACATGATGATACCCGTGAACGGGTGAATCATTCTTGCTAATTGCGGTGTTCCTAAAATATCCACTAACCATGCAAAATCAGGGAAGAAGAATGCCAACCCCGATAACCCCGTGGTAAAAAAACAAATCACAAGTAGCCAATGGCTCAAACGTGCAGGTAATTTATGGCGTATGATTTTGTGATCATTTGGGATCTGAACCTTACTCATCTTTACCTCCTTTATGTTCTTCACCATGTTCTTCATGCTCGTCAAGTTCCTCGGTATTCGGTCCTACGGCAATATAATGCGCGATTTCGGAAAGGACTAAACCGCCCATTGCAACTGCGGCAACCGGTTTGAGTACGTCTTTCCAAAGGGTGATACTCATATCAATTTTTGGATCTTTCGGTAAACCGGAATAAAGTTCCGGTTTATCCGCATGGTGTAAGACATACATGACGTGCGTACCGCCTACACCTTCCGGATCATATAAACCTGCATTTTCGTAGCCGCGAGATTTTAAGTCATCAATGCGTTTGGACGCATATTCTTTCATCTCTTCTTTGCTACCAAAGCGGATTGCACCCGTCGGGCATGTTTTCACGCAAGCAGGCTCTTGACCTACGGTGACACGATCGACACACAACGTACATTTATATACACGATGATCTTCCGGATTCATACGCGGAATATTAAACGGGCAGCCTGCAATACAGTAGCCGCAACCGATACATTTATCTGACTGGAAGTCAACAATACCGTTAGCATACTGAATAATCGCACCCGGTGCCGGACACGCTTTTAAGCAGCCCGGCTCGGTACAGTGCATGCAACCGTCTTTACGGATTAACCATTCTAAGCGGTCATTCTCTTCAACTTCGTTGAATTTCATCACCGTCCATGCTTTCGCATTTAAGTCGATCGGGTTGTCATATACGCCGACGCACTCTTCCGGTGTCGAGCGGATATCATTCCACTCGGAGCAACCCACTTGGCACGCTTTACAACCGATACAGGTTGTTACGTCAATCAGTTTTGCCACTTCAACTTGATGATCACGCGCATGAGGTGCTGGTGTCAAAAAAGATGTTGCAGAGGCTTTAATAATGTTTTGTGATTGTACAGCACCCATATTATGCCCCCACTTTCTCAATGTTGACTAACATACATTTCGATTCAGGTGTAAATGTATTCGCATCCCCTGCACGAACGGTTAAGTTATTGGCAAAGTAACCTTTCTTCGCCCCTGTCGTTGCCGCAAAGCCCCAGTGGATAGGGACACCGATCGTATGGATTGGTTTACCATCCGCAACAAGCGAACGAATACGTTTAGTTACAACTGCAACCGCTTTAATGTGACCACGTTTAGAACTGACTTTCACCGTATCACCATTGTTGATACCTTTTTCTTTCGCTAGGGCCTCACCAATTTCAACGAATTGCTCCGGTTGAGCAATAACATTGAGTAATGCGTTTTTCGTCCAATAGTGGAAGTGTTCTGTTAAACGATAGGTTGTTGCAACATAAGGGAACTCCGCAGAAGTACCTAATTGTGCTTTATCGCTGTCAAACATGCGAGCAACCGGACTTGAAACCACATTCGGATGTAATGGGTTTGTTCCAATAGGGGTTTCCATTGGCTCATAATGTTCCGGGAACGGACCGTCAGTCATACGTTCACGTACGAATAAGCCACTCACGCCTTCAGGCTGCATGATAAACGGTAATGTCGGACTATTTGGTGGTGCAGTGCCGAAGTCTGCCACATCCACATAGTTCCAATTTTTACCGTTCCATTTCACTAATTGACGTTTCGGGTTCCATGGTTTACCGGATAAATCCGCTGAAGCACGGTTATAAATAATACGACGGTTCATCGGCCATGCAAACGCCCAACCTAAAGTATTGCCTAAGTTGGATGGGTCTGAGTTATCACGGTTTGCCATTTGGTTACCTTTCTCAGTCCATTGACCCGTATAGATCCAACATGCCCCTGAAGTCGTACCGTCGTCACGCATTTGCGCAAAGCTTGACAGTAGCTGACCTTTTTTGAGAATCACGTTACCGTCTGCATCAAGTAAGTCTTCTAATGCATAACCGTTATTTTCTTTCGCCACTTCTTCCGCTTTCGGTTCAAGCGGGTTCGCATAGTTCCAGCTCATCGCTTCTAACGGTTCAAGCGGTGCTTTTCCGCCTTCTTTATGATAGAGGTGGATTAACTCTGCACGAATTTCAGAAAGAATTTCACCGTCCGTTTTCGCTTCACCCGGTGGCTCTGCGCCTTTCCAGTGCCATTGTAACCAACGACCTGAGTTAGCGATTGAACCGTCTTCTTCCGCAAAGCAAGTTGTCGGTAGACGGAAGACTTCCGTTTGAATCTCTTCAGTTTTCACATCGTTGAATTCGCCATAGTTTTTCCAGAATTCTGAAGTATCGGTAATTAATGGATCAAAAATAACAAGGTATTTTAAGTTACTTAATGCCTTAATAATTTTTTGTGAATCCGGATAAGAGGCAATCGGGTTCATCCCTTGGCAGAAATATCCGTTCACTTTACCTTGATACATCTGCTCAATATATTTCAGATGATCCATGCCACCTTTCGGTAGTTTTGGTAAATAGTGATATCCAAATTCATTGTCTTTCGTTGCTTTATCGCCATAGAACGATTTCAGCATACTTACCATGAATTTCGGTGTATTAGTCCAATAGTTCACCTGATCTTTCATCAGTTGTTTTGGTGTAATACGACCTAAGAATTTCTCTAATGACGTATCTGCTTCGCCCGGTAATGCAATATAAGCCGGTAAACGGTTCGGGAATAAACCTAAATCGGTAATACCTTGAACGTTTGAGTGTCCACGTAATGCATTCACACCGCCACCTGCAACACCAATGTTACCTAAAAGTAACTGGATAATTGCCATAGAACGAATGTTTTGTGAACCCACGGTATGTTGAGTCCAACCTAACGCATATAAGAAGGTTGCCGCTTTATCCGGTGCTGAGGTTTTCGCAATCTCTTCACAGAAAATTTGGAAATCTTTTTGTGGTGTACCGGTAATACGTTCAACCATTTCAGGTGTATAGCGTTCCACGTGATCTCTTAACATATTGAGAACACAGCGTGGGTGCTGTAAGGTCATATCACGAATCGGTTGACCTTCTTCATTAAATTGATAACCCCAAGTTGAACGGTCGTAAGTACGGGTTTCCGGGTTATAGCCGGAGAATAAACCGTCTTCAAACTTGAAGTTCTCATTTACTAAGAAAGTCGAGTTCGTGTAATGTTTAACGTATTCGTGTTGAATTTTGTCATTTTTGAGCAAATAGCGAATGACGCCGGATAGGAAAGCAATATCCGTACCGGAGCGGATCGGCATATAAATATCAGCAACCGCCGCAGAACGGTTAAAGCGTGGATCAACCACCATTAACTTCGCACCGTTTTGTTTTTTCGCTTCAATCGCCCAACGGAAACCGACAGGGTGTGCTTCTGCCGCATTACCGCCCATGACAATAACAAGATCGGAGTTTTTAATATCAACCCAGTGGTTGGTCATCGCACCGCGACCAAATGATGGAGCAAGACTTGCTACCGTTGGTCCGTGTCAGATACTCGCTTGGTTATCTGTAAAAACAATACCGAGGGAACGTACGAATTTTTGAGTCAGAATACCGGTTTCATTACTACATGCAGAGCCTGCCAAGAAACCCGCCGTCATCCAACGGTTAACCGTATCGCCGGCTTCATTCTTCTCAACGAAGTTGGCATCACGGTCGTCTTTCATGTGACGTGCAATACGCTCAATCGCTTCATGCCATGAAATACGTTTCCACTCTTTTGAACCCGGTTCACGCACTTCCGGATAACGGACACGGCGATCGCTGTTCACATAGTCTAACGCACCCGCGCCTTTCGGGCATAATGCCCCTCGACTGACCGGATGGTCCGGGTCGCCTTCGATATGAATCAGCTTCCCTTTACTATTCATTGCACCGTCACCGAGGCTATATAACAACATCCCGCAACCCACAGCGCAGTAAGTACAGGTATTACGTGTTTCTTTGGCACGTAACAGTTTGTATTCGCGAGGTGCCGCTAACGCTGTTGCCGGAGCAAATCCCAACACAGCCGCAGAGGTTCCTGCCATACCACCTGCACAGATCTTGAAGAACTTTCTTCTACTGACCTGCATAAATCACTCCTAAACCGCTTTCGCGGCGTTTATCCACTAAATTAATAAAATTTAGCCCACATAATCAACCATTTAGTGCTATTATTCCACCATTATTTACATCTGTGGCAAATGTTTTACCCCAAAGTATATTGAATTTAATGTAAGCCAAAATCTTACGTATGATACATTTTTTTAACAAAATAAACTACTTTATAAACAAAAATTTAAGGAATAATGTGAACTGGATCAAAAAATTTAAAGCTGAAAAGATAGAGACCGATAATCACACCGTCATAACGTGTTCGGAAACGGAAGAAAATTTGATCCGTGAAGTCCCGGTGGCACTGGTCTATAACGGTATTTCTCATACGGTAATGATGTGTACGCCGCATAATTTGGATGAATTTGCCTTGGGCTTTTCGCTTGCCGAAGGCATTTTGACCAATAAAAGCGAACTCTACGGTTTGGATATCATTGAAAGTTGTCTCGGCATTGAAGTTCAAATGGAGATTGCCACACGACAATTCGCCGCATTAAAAGAAAAACGTCGCTCGATGGCAGGCAGAACCGGCTGCGGTATTTGCGGCGTAGAACAGCTTGAGCAGGTTCAACAAAGTTGCAAAAACTTCCCTCAATCTCACCGCTTGTCAAATATTGATCCTCGAATTTTAGACGGCTGCCTTGCACAATTAGAACAAGCCCAGTGCCTTGCAAAAGAGACGGGAGCCAGCCATGCCGCCGCATTTTTCAGCCCCGACGGACAACTGCTTGCCATTCGTGAAGATGTCGGACGCCATGTTGCACTCGACAAACTGCTCGGTTGGTATGCAAAAACAGAAATGCCGCTTGGCTTTGTGTTCGTCACCAGCCGTGCCAGCTATGAGATGGTACAAAAATGCCTAGCCTGTGGCATCGAGATGCTTTGCGCCATCTCGGCGACAACCGAAATGGCGGTTGAAATTGCCCGACAGCATCATTTTTCCCTGCTCGCCTTCACTCGTAAAGGAAAAACGACCGTATATTCCGGACAGTACAGATTATTGCGATAGCGGCGGTTTATCTTTGTAAATTTCTTGCCAAAACTGACCGCTTTCAGGTAGTGCATGAACACAAACAGGCAGCTCCTGATAGATAAACTCAAGCTGACAGGCATGTAAATAGACACGATCCGCATTTTCCCCGCCATAAAGTTCATCGCCTAAAATCGGGCTGCCGAGGCTTTTCATTGCCACCCTCAGCTGATGGGTTTTTCCTGTTTGGGGCTGCAAAATAAAATGACGCAGATGCGGAGCAACGGAATACGAAGCAAACCGAGTAACGGCAGGATTTTCATGAGTGTGGCAAAGCTTCCAAGCGCCGTTTCGACTTTTTTTCATATCACCGACGATCTTCCCTTGCTTTTTTTTCGGCTTTTGGGAACTTAACGCCCAATATGTTTTCTGTATTCGGTGATGGGTAAATAGCGTCAAAAAATAAGCGGCCGCTGCTTTATTTAGTGCTAGAATAAGCAAGCCTGAAGTGGTTTTATCCAGCCGATGGACAAGCCAAACTTGCTCAACGCTCAATTGTTTTGCAACTAATTCGGTCAAACCGACCGCTTGTTCATCTTTATGCACGCTGACACCCGCCGGTTTATTGATAATCACAAAATCAGGATGTCGGTAGCAAATCGTAAAATGAGTGTTCATCATATCGGGTATGTTAAGTATCAAATCAGTGCTAAGCATAGCCGATTATTTTATATTAAGGAAAGCAAATGGCATTGAATATTTATTTAATTCGTCATGGTCGTACGGAATGGAACGACGCCGGTTTATTACAAGGCACGGAGGATTCTCCTCTTGTCGATGAAGGCATTTACGGAGCAAAATTGACCGGTCAAAAACTCTCGGATATACCGTTTAGCGCATGCTATTCCAGTTTGCTCAAACGGGCGCAGGATACGGCGGATTATATTATCGGTGAACGGGATATCCCACATTTTCACCACCGCGGCTTAAATGAAATTCACTTTGGAAACTGGGAGGGCAAGCACAAAGAAGAGCTTATCAACCATCCCGAATATATTTTATTCAGAACGGATCCTAAAAATTATTCGGCAAAAGAAAACCAAGGCGAAGGGTTTGAACAATTTTATCAACGTATTATGAACGCCTTTAATCAAATTATCGCCCGCCATCAAGACGGAGAAAATATTTTGATTGTCTCCCACGGCATGACACTCACACTGCTCACCGCCGTATTAAAGGGAATTCATTGGCACGACTTTAGACATGCCACGCAACAGAAACAACATAAATTTGTTGCCAACACGGCAATCAGTATTGTTCGAGTGGAAAACGGTCAAGCACAATTGGTTGAATTTAATAACGTCGATCACCTAAACCTGTAAATACCAATAAAATCCGGGAATACACAATAACCAAACAAAGGCAGACACAATGACCGCAAAGTGAAACTGCCAATGTTTGGTTTTATGTTTGAAGTGTTTCATGATCAAGTACGTACCGAGAAATCCACCGCTTACGCACAAAAAGAAGAGATTGGACTCCGGTACCCTCCACGCTTTTTTCTTGGATTTCTGCTTATCCGAATACATCATATAGGCACTCAGTGCATTGATACCAATAAGATAAATCACAAAATAAAGAACCATAATCGCTCCACAAAAATAAAACCCCGATGATTCGGGGTTTACCTTAAAAAAACAGGATACACTACGGATAAACCGGTAAACGTTTGCAGATTTCGAGTACTTTAACTTTCGTTGCTTCGATCACTGCCGCTTCGTTCTCTTTACCGATGCTGTCTAACACATCGCACATCCAACCGGCAAGCTCTTTAACTTCCGCTTCTTTAAAACCACGGCGGGTGACTGCCGGTGTACCGACACGGATACCGGAGGTAATAAACGGTTTTTGCGGATCGTTCGGCACGGCATTTTTGTTGACCGTAATATTTGCTTTACCTAACGCAGCATCAGCCGCTTTACCGGTTAAACCGTGGCTGACTAAATCAACTAAGAATAAGTGGTTTTCGGTACCATTTGAAACAACGTTGTAACCACGTTGTTTGAATACTTCCACCATTGCTTTTGCATTTTTGACCACTTGTTGTTGGTAAACCTTATATTCAGGCTCTAACGCTTCTTTAAAGCAAACGGCTTTCGCTGCAATAATGTGGACTAATGGACCACCTTGTTCACGCGGGAACACGGCACTTTGTAGTTTTTTATAAATTTCTTCGTCTTTCGCATTGGAAAGAATTAAACCACCACGCGGACCCGCTAATGTTTTGTGGGTTGTTGTAGTCACAACATGGGCATGCGGAAGCGGGCTCGGATAAACGCCCGCAGCCACTAAGCCTGCAACGTGCGCCATATCGACGAATAAATAAGCGCCGACTTCATCTGCGATTTCACGCATTTTTGCCCAGTCAACGATTTGAGAATAAGCAGAGAAACCGCCCACAATCATTTTTGGTTTTACTTCATGCGCTTGTTGACGAAGTGCATCGTAGTCGATAACCCCTTCAGCGGTGATACCGTATTGTTCTGCGTGATACACTTTTCCTGAGAAGCTGACTGAAGCACCGTGAGTTAAGTGTCCACCGTGTGCAAGACTCATCCCTAAAATCGTGTCGCCCGGCGTCAATAACGCACCATAAACGGCCGCATTTGCTTGTGAACCGGAATGAGGCTGCACATTCGCATAATCTGCGCCGAATAACTCTTTGGCACGGTCAATCGCCAATTGTTCAACGATATCGGCATATTCACAACCGCCGTAATAGCGTTTACCCGGATAACCTTCCGCATATTTGTTGGTGAATTGTGAACCTTGTGCTTCCATCACACGCGGGCTTGCATAGTTTTCCGAAGCAATCAGCTCAATATGCTCTTCCTGACGACGGTTTTCGTCTTGAATTGCTTGCCATAATACGGGATCGTAATCTGCGATATTCATATCACGTCTTAACATTTTAAGGATTCTCCTATAAATTAAGTAATCGTTTGCGAAATAAAAAACTGCGCCATTTTACGCAGTTTTCAGTCTGTTAGATAGTGATTTTTTCTCAGCCTTGCATTAAAAAGATTAATGCAGAAGTGAAGTTATCATAAAGAAGTTTACTACTGGTCACCCAATGTCGCTACCATCACCGCTTTAATCGTGTGCATACGGTTTTCCGCTTCATCAAACACAATAGACGCTTCAGATTCAAACACCTCATCAGTCACTTCTAAGCCGTTCATGCCGTATTTTGCCGCAATTTCTTTACCGACGGTTGTTTGATCGTCATGGAAAGCCGGTAAACAGTGCAGGAATTTCACATTCGGATTGCCCGTCAGTTTCATCAGATCCGCATTGACTTGATACGGTTTCATCAAATTAATGCGAGCTTCCCAAGCCGATTCCGGCTCGCCCATAGAAACCCAAACATCAGTATAAACGAAATCAACGTCTTTTACGCCGGCAGCAACATCTTCGGTGCAAGTAATCTTCGCCCCTGTTTTGGCTGCCGTTTCAGCCACTTCGTCCAATAATGCTTGTTCAGGGAAAAATTGTTTCGGCGCCACTAAACGCAGATCCACGCCCATTAATGCCGCCCCTTCGACAAACGAATTGCCCATATTGTTACGGGCATCGCCTAAATACGCTAATTTGATTTGGTTCAACGGCTTATCGGAATGTTCGATCATCGTCAGAAAATCGGCAAGAATTTGAGTCGGATGAAACTCATCGGTTAACCCGTTCCAAACCGGTACGCCCGAATAGTCGGCTAAAATCTCAACCAGCTCTTGACCATAACCGCGATATTGAATGCCGTCATACATTCTGCCCAACACGCGGGCGGTATCTTTCATCGACTCTTTATGTCCGATCTGTGAACCGCTCGGCCCGATATAACTGACGTTCGCGCCTTGGTCGAACGCCGCGACTTCAAAGGCACAGCGGGTACGGGTTGAACTTTTTTCAAAAATCAGCGCAATGTTTTTACCTTTCATCGTCGGCACTTCTCTACCCGCTTTTTTATCGGCTTTCAATTTAGCGGAAAGATCAAGCAGATATTGAATTTCGTTCGGCGTAAAATCCATTAAACGTAAAAAATGGCGCTGTTTAAGATTCGGTGTGGTGTTTGCAGACATCATGATGTTCCTTATTGTTGAAATTAATACTGAAAAATCAGCAAGATTCTACTCAAAATCCTTCATTTATGGTATCTTTTTCGCCAATTTTTCTGTTTAGCGCAAAAGGCTGAACAAGCGGTAAGATCTCGAAAATATTTTGCAAATCGCTTACTGAAACCGACCGCTTGTCGCCCATAGGAGAACATAATGTCTAAACACCTTACCGAACAACGTTTTATTGATTTCCCGATTCACGACAGCGTATTAGCGGCGTTGGACAGCAAAGGATTTGAATTTTGCACGCCGATTCAAGCCAAAACACTGCCTCACACCCTAAACGGGCAAGATATTGCCGGACAAGCTCAAACGGGAACGGGAAAAACCTTGGCGTTTCTAATTGCCACCTTCCACTATCTGCTTCATCATGATGTGGAAACGAACGCCCACCAACCGAAGGCGCTCATTCTTGCACCGACACGCGAACTGGCGGTACAAATTGCCTCGGATGCAGAATTGCTCGTCAAACATTGCGGTTTCCGCCTTGCGCTGGCTTATGGCGGCGACGGCTATGAAAAACAGTTACAGGCAATCAATAAAGGCGTAGATATTTTAGTCGGTACGACCGGGCGGGTAATCGACTATGTGAAACAAGGCATCATTAACTTGGATAAAATTCAAGTCGTGGTGTTGGACGAAGCCGATCGGATGTTCGATCTCGGTTTTATCAAAGATATCCGCTATCTCATGCGCAAATGCCCTTCGCCCGAACACCGTTTAACCATGCTCTTTTCCGCCACCCTTTCCCACCGTGTCCGTGAATTAGCCTTTGAAGACATGCACAATGCGGTATATGTCGAAATCGAACCGCAACAACGCACGGGACATCGGATTAAAGAAGAACTGTTCTATCCTTCAAATGAAGACAAAATGGCGTTACTTTTGACATTGATGGAAGAAGAATGGCCGGAGCGTTGCATTGTCTTTGCCAATACCAAACAAAAATGTGAAGAAATTTGGGGCTATTTAAGTGCCGACGGTCATCGTGTCGGTTTGCTGACCGGCGATATTCCGCAGAAAAAGCGCTTAGCATTGTTGGACAGCTTTACTCAAGGTCATTTGGATATTTTAGTCGCCACAGATGTCGCCGCACGCGGATTACATATTGCCGATGTCACGCATGTGTTTAATTACGATTTACCGGACGATCGTGAAGATTACGTTCACCGCATAGGGCGCACGGGTCGAGCGGGAGAAAGCGGCATTTCCATCAGCTTCGCCTGTGAGCGTTACGCGGTTAATTTACCGGCAATCGAAGAATATATCGGACATGCCATTCCGGTCAGTCAATATGACGCCCAATCGCTACTGACGTTACCGAAACCGCATCGAAACCGCTCACGGATAACAAACAACAGACGCAGATAACCCGATTCACACGATTTGCAAAAAACAACAATAATCTGACCGCTTGTCGGTTATTTATGAGGAGAATTTATGAGTTACGCCATTGCCCAAACCAAAAACGGTCAACATATTGCTTTAACGGCCAAAATGGCAAACCGCCACGGTTTGATTGCCGGGGCAACCGGAACGGGAAAAACCGTCACCTTAAGAAAATTAGCCGAAGCGTTCAGTGATGACGGCGTACCGGTTTTTTTAGTGGATGTAAAAGGTGATTTGTCCGGTTTGGTACAAGCGGGCAGTTATCAAGGGAAAATTGCAGAACGTATCGAGCAATTCAATCTCGGCGGAGAAGGCTATTTATCCGGGTTTCCCGTTTCATTTTGGGATGTGTTCGGCGAAAGCGGTATTCCGCTGCGCACCACCATTTCCGAAATGGGGCCGATGCTCCTCGCCCGCTTGTTGAATTTAAACGACACCCAAGAAGGTTTATTAAATCTTGTCTTCCGTGTCGCCGACGATAAAGGTTTGCTCCTTATCGATCTGAAAGATTTGCGTACCCTGCTCAAATTCGTGGCGGAGAACGCCAAAACGTTCCAATTGGAATACGGTAATGTCTCCGCCGCCAGCGTCGGAGCCATTCAACGCGCCTTGCTCGCTCTTGAAAACGAAGGCGCTGCAAATCTATTCGGTGAGCCTGCTCTGGATTTAAACGACTGGATGCAAACCCGCGACGGACGCGGTGTCATCAATATCTTGAATTCGGAAAAATTGATCAATTCACCGCGGATGTACGGCGCATTTTTGCTGTGGTTTATGGCGGAACTGTTTGAAAATTTACCGGAGGTTGGTGATCCCGACAAACCGAAATTCGTGCTGTTTTTCGATGAAGCCCACTTATTGTTTGACGGTGCGCCGAAAGTATTGGTCGATAAAATCGAACAAGTGGTTCGCTTGATCCGTTCAAAAGGGGTCGGCGTATATTTTGTGACACAAAATCCGTTGGATCTACCCGAATCGGTTTTAGGGCAATTAGGTAACCGCGTGCAACATGCGCTACGCGCCTTTACCCCGAAAGATCAAAAAGCGGTCAAATCCGCCGCCGAAACCTTCCGTGCCAATCCGTCGGTCAATGTCGTGGAAGCCATTACCCAGCTTGGCGTAGGAGAAGCGTTAATTTCCGTTTTAGACGAAAAAGGGATGCCGACACCGGTGGAAATTGCTTATGTTTATCCGCCGAAAAGCCAATTAAAACCGATTTCAGCCGACGAACGTATAGCCTTAGTAAGGCAGGATGACTTATATCTTCACTACAGTCAATTCGTCGATAATCAATCAGCATTTGAAGTACTGAACAGCCAAAGCCAAGCACAGCAACAGGCGGCGGAGCAAACCAAAGCGGAAGAAGAGAGTTTCCTCGGCGGTATGCTCGGCAGTATTTTCGGCACGAAGAAAAAAAGCGAACAAAGCATCGCCGAACAATTGGTCGGCAGTGTGGCGCAATCCGTCGGACGGAATTTGCGCAACCAAGTAACGAAGCAAATTATGCGCGGCATTTTAGGTGCAATAAGTAAAAAATAGCGTTTTACCTTATATGCAATAGATTACAAGCGGTGAGATTTGCAAATTATTTTGCAAATCCCACCGCTTGTTTTATGTCGGATTACTTTTTCATTTCCGGTTTTTTCATCATTTCATCCGACATCATTTTCTTCGCGTCATCCGATTTCATCTCCATCATCTGTTCGGATTTCATTCCCGTCTGTTCGGATGTTTTCTCTTTCATGGTTTCCATCTTCATTTCCGCCGGCTTCATGCATTTATCTCCTTTCATTTCCATACAAGGCTGCATTTGATCCGTTTTCATCTCCGTTTTGTTGTCCGCTGCATAAGCTGACATGGTGACAAGTGCGATTAATGCGGTAAATGTGTATTTTTTCATTTGAAATCTCCTTCAATCAGAAATAATGAATAACAATGTTGACTAACTTAGCCAATTCAATATTGGCATGCGATTAGACGAGGTTCAAAAGGAGAACTTACAGCTTCATGCTTAAGAATATGTAAAATTTTTATAGTTTATTGATTTATTTGTGAATGAACTCACAGTTTTCAGTCTCAAAATTCGTTATAGTGGTAACGTTTTCCATCTGATAATTAAAAGGATACGTTATGAAACTCAAAACGCTTTCTCTTGCTCTTTCTTCTTTATTCTTAAGTTCTGTGATCGCAACCGAAGTCAATGCCGCCGGGCGTTTGGTCGTTTATTGCAGTGCGACCAATTTAATGTGCGAACAGGAAACCCAAGCTTTCGGTAAAAAATACGATGTAAAAGTCTCATTTATCCGTAACGGTTCGGGTAGCACCTTGGCAAAAGTCGAAGCGGAAAAAAATAACCCGCAGGCCGACGTATGGTACGGCGGGACCTTTGATCCGCAATCTCAAGCCGGTGAAATGGGGCTACTAGAAGCCTATCAATCCCCGAATCTGTCTCAAATCATAGAAAAATTCCGCGATCCGGCAAAAGTAAAAGGGAACTACACGTCCGCTATTTACATGGGAATTTTAGGATTCGGCGTGAACCTTGACCGTTTGAAAAAACTTGGTATCGAAAAAGTCCCGACTTCGTGGGAAGATTTGCTCGACCCGCGCTTAGCCGGTGAAATCCAAATTGCCGATCCGCAAAGTTCCGGGACGGCATACACGGCAATTGCAACCTTCGTTCAGCTTTGGGGCGAAGAAAAAGCGTTTGATTATTTCAAAAAATTGCATAAAAACGTTTCTCAATATACCAAATCCGGTATTACACCATCCCGTAATACCGCCCGCGGCGAAACCACTATCGGTATCGGTTTCCTGCATGACTATTCCGTTGAGAAGAAAAACGGCGCCAATATCGAAATGGTCGTACCGAGTGAAGGAACTGGTTATGAATTAGGCGGTGTCAGTATTTTAAAAGGCTCCCGCAACTTGGAGAATGCCAAACTGTTCGTCGATTGGGCATTGTCCAAAGAAGCTCAAGAGCTTTCATGGCAAAAAGGTGAAGCCTTCCAAGTATTGACCAATACGACGGCGGAACCTTCACCGTATTCACTCGATCCGAAAACCTTGAAGTTGATCGACTATAATTTTGAGAAATACGGTTCGACCGACGAGCGTAAACGTTTAATCGATAAATGGGTATCCGAAGTGAAATTAGCCAATTAATCGGCAATGTTGCTTAATCGCCTGCGTTTTATCCTCATCCCCCTACATAATGTAGGGGGAAACGTTTAACATATCGTCCGTTAATTCTATATTCGGCATAGATACTGTGTCGCACGACAGAACCCGTTGTACAAAAATTATTTTTGTGAGGTCTTATGCAAACTGCTTTTTTTTCCCGACCGCCTTTTTGGGTGCTGCTTTCTTTTTTGGGCTTTGCACTCATGCCGTCAATCGCTTTGGATTACGGCTTATTTGAATCGACATCCGATGAATTTCTTGCCGCAATGGGCTGGTCAAGCCTCAATGTGACTTGGGCTTGGTTTTTACCACTGTTGGCATTTTTAATTCCTAATAAAACCCAAAGTCCATTACGCAGCAAAATAGAATTACTCGGTATTGCCGTGCTTTTTCTGTTTATTTTTATTTCGGCAATTATTGCCAAAGTCAGCCTCGGCTATGCGGTGATGTTTATCATTGTTACCCTGATTGCCTTAGCGACCAATGCGCTGGCTAACTTGAAAATCATGCAAGGCGATCGCTTTATCATTGCCTCATTAATCAGCATTATTTTGTTGATTTTCTTCTTTATCGTCTATCCGACCGTCGCCATTTTTATCTCCATGTTCTATGACGGCAGTGAATTCGTACCGAGCCAAGTCGTTAGCATATTAAAACAGCCTTATGTACTGCGCGTCATCACAAACTCATTAAGCGTCGCGACCACGGTGGGCATTCTCTCCACCTTATTCGGCCTTGCCTTTGCGCTGTACACGACCAGAATCGCCAAACGTACGGCATTTATCGGTAAAATTTTCTCCATTTTACCGATCGTCACACCGCCGTTTGTGGTCGGACTCGGAGTAACCCTGATGCTCGGACGTTCCGGTTACGTCACGGCATTTCTTGTCGAATATTTAGGCTTCAATAATAACTGGCTTTACGGCTTTACCGGCATTGTCATCGCTCATACACTGGCACTGACACCAATGTCATTTATGATTTTGGAGGGAGCATTAAAATCGATTCATCCATCTGTTGAAGAGGCCGCATACACATTACGTTCAAACCGTTATCAAGCGTTTTTTAACATCATCTTTCCGCTGTTAAAACCGGCGCTTGCCAACTCCTTTTTGGTTGTCGTGATTCAATCCCTTGCCGATTTCAGTACACCATTGGTATTGGGAGGAAGCTTCGACGTTATCGCCACGCAAATCTATTTTTACATCGCCGGCTCACAATTGGATTACGCCTCCGCCAGTACGTTAGGATCCATCTTATTGGTCTTTTCCTTAGCGATCTTCGTCATTCAATACTTATGGATCGGTAATCGCTCGTATGTCACCGTTTCAGGGAAATCCTATCGGGGAGACGTTCAAGATTTACCCGGTACAATGAAAGCTGCGATTATTGCAACGCTCAGTGCTTGGGTGTTATTTAACCTTGTACTCTACGGCAGTATTTTCTACGGCAGCTTTACCGTAAACTGGGGGGTCGATTACACGCTGACATTAGACAATTACCGCAGCCTCTTCGGACAAGGTTTTAGCGACGGTGCATGGCCGTCATTAATTCAAACCGTGATCTTTGCGGCAAGTGCCGCCCCGATTACGGCACTTTTCGGTTTGTTGATCGCCTACATTACCGTCCGCCGCGATTTCAAAGGAAAAAAAACCTTGGAATTTTTAACACTGCTCTGCTTTGCCGTTCCTGGCACCGTTGCCGGGGTATCGTATATCCTTGCCTTTAACAATGCACCGATCTATCTGACCGGTACCGGTATTATCATCATTTTGTCTATGGTGATGCGGAACATGCCTGTCGGTATGCGCGCCGCCATAGCCGGACTCGGACAATTGGATAAATCACTGGATGAAGCGTCCCTATCACTCAAAGCCGGTTCACTGAAAACCCTCTTCTTCGTCGTATTGCCGTTACTCAAACCGGCGTTACTTTCCGCCTTAGTTACCAGCTTTGTACGGGCGATGACAACCGTGAGCGCCATTGTCTTCCTCGTTACGGCGGATACCCGAGTGGCGACGTCCTACATCCTAAATCGGGTGGAAGACGGCGAATACGGTATCGCTATCGCGTACGGTTCGATCTTAATCGTCGTCATGATGGCAATCATCTTCTTATTTGACTGGATTGTGGGAGACACCCGCATCGCCCGCTCTAAAGCGAAAAAAATGAATTAAGGATAACAACATGGAACAACAACGTGATTTTTTAGTTTTAAAAAACGTAACCAAATCCTTTGGCAAAGCCACGGTTATTGATAATTTAACCTTGTCGATCAAAAAAGGCACCATGGTCACACTACTCGGACCGTCCGGCTGCGGTAAAACTACCGTATTACGTTTGGTTGCCGGTTTGGAAAGCCCGACCAGCGGACAAATTTTCATTGACGGTGAAGATGTCACCCACAGCTCGATTCAACAGCGCGATATTTGTATCGTGTTTCAATCCTACGCACTGTTTCCACACATGTCGATTGGCGATAACGTCGGCTACGGCTTAAAAATGCAAGGCGTGCCGAAAGCCGAGCGCCAACAGCGGGTAAAAGAAGCGTTGGAATTGGTCGATCTTGCCGGTTTTGAAGATCGTTATGTCGATCAAATTTCAGGCGGTCAACAACAGCGCGTTGCCTTGGCGCGCGCCTTGATTCTCAAACCGAAAGTGTTACTGTTTGACGAACCGCTCAGTAACTTGGATGCGAATTTGCGCCGTTCCATGCGGGAAAAAATTCGCGAATTGCAACAACGGTTAAACATAACTTCACTTTATGTGACGCACGATCAAACCGAAGCTTTTGCGGTGTCCGATGAAGTTATCGTAATGGATAAGGGCATCATTAAACAAAAAGACACCGCCAAAATGCTTTATTTGCAGCCGAATTCGCTGTTTTTAGCCAATTTTATGGGCGAGTCGACTATTTTGGACGGCAAACGGACGGAAGATACCATTCAGATCGGCACGTTCCGTTTTACGTTAGAAGACGCGGCACGTTTCAATGTGCCGAACGGCGATTGTTTGGTCGGTATTCGACCTGAAGCCGTTCAGCTATTGGCTCAAGGCGATGAGAATCAGCGGTGCGAAATCAAGCACGCCGTTTACATGGGTAATCACTGGGAAGTGGTCGTGCGTTGGCAAGGTAAAGAAATTTTGGTGAATCTCAATCCCGAACATTACGATGAAAACCGCCAACAACATTATATTCACTTAATGAATAAGGGGATTTTCTTATTGAATAACGCCTAATTTCGCTGTTTGACAAGCGGTCGGTTTCGGCTCGAATTTTGCAAATGTGGTGATACCGTGTGCTGCCGACCGCTTATCCCGTTCTGCCTTTTAATAAGTGCCTCATCCACGTTCGGTTGGTGCTTAAATTATGTAGAATCTCTTCACTCAACGGTATCGGTTCCCCGCACAATTGACTTACCAAGATTTCGCCCAGCAACGGTGCCGTTGTCAATCCGCGCGAACCAAGCCCCGCCACCATATACAATTGCGGATAATATGCCGCCGGTTCAATCGCTTCTCTACGGCGTAATTGATTGTATAAATTCGCATACTGCCGCTTCTGTTCGGCAAACTGTGGTACGGCACCGACCATCGGCACACGATCCCGAAATGCCGCCCGAATGCCGACTTTGGCAAGGTGTTGCGACAGATCGATATTTTCCGTCCAATCACAAGCGGTCAGATTTTGTTGAAGTTTTGCAATATTTTGCTGATGTTCGGCAATGCTGAAACCGTTATCCGCATTATCACGCACGTGGCTTGCACCGATACAATGCGTTTGAGTGCTTGGCGACATCGGGGTCAAATAACCGTCGTAACAGACCACGCATTGTAACGTTGAGAGTAGCGGCGTTGTCGGAACTTGGCTGACTTGCCCGCGTACAGGATAAAGCGGAATGCCTTTCGTTTGGGCAAACTCGGTCAGCGTATGTCCGTTTGCCAACACCATGACTTGGTGGGAAATCGTCTTTCCTTGATGTAACCAATGCCACTGACCGTTTTCAAACCGAATCGATTCGACATGGTGATTCAATTCTATGCGTAATCCCAATGTTTCCAAATAGCGAAAGCCCTGTTGCACAAGCTGCTGCGGTGATAACCACCCGCCTTGAGCCATAAATGCACCGCCGTTCGGCACCGTCAATCCCAATAAATCACTCAATTCCACGGCGGAACAGAGCCGGTAAAGCGCGTCATCCCAACCTTGTTCTGCAATATGGTGTAATTTTTTTGCCGTTTTGTCGTTATAGGCGTACAGCGCCACCCCGCTCAAAGCACATTCAAATTCCACCTTTTCGCTAAGTTGTGCCAATCGCTGCAAGGCGTAATCGAACGCATGCACATAAAAACGAACATTGCGCTCATCGTCGTCGCTGAGTTGCGGATAAATCGCCCCTTGTTTATTGCCCGAGGCATTAAGCGCCAACTGTTCGTCTTTACAATACAACGTGACTTTTTTCCCGCGCTCCAATAAAGATAATGCGATAAACAAACTCGCGACCCCGCCGCCGATAACCGCAACGTCGTCCTCGTCCTGCGAGGACGGTTGGAAAAAATAAGGGAAACGATAAGCCGTCGGTGACATTTCATGTAATTTTTCGCCCCACAACATTTCCCGCTTTTTACCGAAGCCTTTGCGTTTTTTCACCTCAAAACCGACCGCTTGTAATCCCCGTCTCACCTGACTTGCTGCGGTAAAGGTGGCAAAAGAGCCGCCTAAACGGGTTAAACGAAACATCTGCATATAAAGCCGTTCATTCCACATGTCAGGATTTTTGTCGGGGGCAAAACCGTCCAAGAACCAACAATCGATTGAACCTGCCGCCCGATCGCCCAATTGCGGTAAATTTTCCGCCAAATCACCGAACCACAGATCGAGGTAAATTCCGTCAATATGATAACGCTGACACCCCACCTGTCTCGGTTGCCAACAAGCGGTCAGTTTTTGCGAAAATTTTGCAAATTGAGGATAGTTCGCATGAACTTGCACCAATTGCGCCGAGGTGAGCGGAAATTTCTCAAATGAAATGAAATACAATCGGGTTAAGGGGTGGGTCGGAAACGCCGCCCGAAAACGTTCAAATTGTTCGGCAATCGCCAAAAAATTTAAACCGGTCCCGAAGCCGGTTTCGGCAATCACAAAATGGGCTCGCGAATGCGATTGCCATTTCTGCCATAGCTGATTACCGTCTTGGAAAACATACCGACTTTCCGCCAAACCGTCTTGGGTGGAAAAATAAATATCGTCAAATTGTTCGGAAACGGGCGTGCCGTTTTCATTCAATGAAAGTGTTGCGAAGGTAAGTTTAGTCATACGGCGATAAGAAATAAAGGCAATAAAAATGGCGAGTCAATGTCGCTGACTCACCATCTCCGTATTATATTTGTTAGAAAATATTATAGGCAAATATCACAATCATTCCCAATGCACCGACTACCGTCAGCATCGCATAACCAAATGTTCCCATGGCTGATTCTCCTAAATTTGATTTGAACACGCGGTTATTCTAAAACGATTTGTTAAAAATGCAATGCAAGCAGTTATTTTATTTATGCTATTTCTTAAAGTTAGCTATAATAGCCCGAATTTTTTAAGTGAGGGAATTTATGGCTACCATTAAAGATGTTGCCAAACTTGCCGGCGTTTCAACCACAACCGTATCTCACGTGATTAATAAAACAAGATTTGTGGCTGAAGATACGACCAAGGCAGTTTGGGATGCAGTATCTGCATTAAACTATTCGCCGAGTGCCGTGGCACGCAGTTTAAAAGTCAATACCACGAAATCCATCGGCATGATCATTACCACCAGCGAAGCGCCTTACTTCGCCGAAATTGTATTGGCGGTTGAAGAATACTGTTATCGACAGGGCTATTCATTGTTTTTATGTAATACGCAAAACGAACCGGAGAAAATCCAAAATCATTTGGATATGCTGGTGACGAAGCGGGTTGACGGGATTTTGGTCATGTGTTCCGAATATACCGAAAATTCACTTGCCTTGTTTAACGGCACGAACATCCCGATGGTGGTCATGGATTGGGGTCCGAACGACGGTAAGAGCGATCGTATTATCGATCACAGTTTTGACGGTGGTTATATGGCAACCCGTTACTTAATCGACAAAGGTCATCGTGATATTGCCATTATTGCCGGCGACTTGTACAAAACCACGGCAAAAGCACGCTATGACGGTTTCGTCAAAGCCATGACCGAAGCGGGCTTACTGATTCGTCAAGAGTGGATTTTTGAAAATGATTTCCAGCCGGAAGGCGGCTATGAAAGCATGAATAATCTGCTTAAACTTCAGCACTTACCGACTGCCGTGATTTGCGGCTGTGACGCTATGGCGTTAGGCGTGATTTCAGCTATTACCGAAAAAGGCTTGTCGGTTCCGCAAGATATTTCCGTCATCGGTTATGACAATATCCACAGTTCCCGTTTCTATGCGCCGCCGCTAACCACGATTCACCAATCGAAAACCCGATTAGGACAAATGGCACTGAACTTACTCTTAGACAGGATCCAACACAGTGAAACATCATCCGAACCGAAAGTGTTGGAATTCTATCCGGAACTCGTTGAACGTAGCTCTGTTCGCAATTTAAATCATTAAGGAGAATTAATGGAATATCTCATTCATTTTTTTAGTAGCTACGGTTACTGGGCTGTCTTTTTAGTATTGTTGGCGTGCGGATTCGGCGTACCGATTCCCGAAGACATTACCTTGGTGTCGGGAGGCGTAATTTCCGGTTTGGGTTATACCAATGTGCATTGGATGTTGGTCGTCAGTATGCTCGGCGTATTAGTCGGTGACAGCACCATGTATTGGTTGGGGCGCATTTACGGCACGAAAATTTTAACCTTCCCGTTAATTCGAAAAATTGCGACGCCGGAGCGTTTTGTCATTGTGCAAGAGCGTTTTGAAAAGCAGGGTTGGAAATTACTGTTTGTCGCACGTTTCTTACCGGGATTGCGCGCCGTGGTTTATTTGGTCTCCGGTATTACCCGCCGCGTAACATTCACCCGCTTTCTTATCGTGGATTTTGTCGCGGCGATTATCTCCGTGCCGATTTGGGTATATTTAGGTGATTTCGGTGCAAAAAACTTAGATTGGCTAAAAGAACAAATTCACCGCGGACAGATGGTCATTTGGATTCTCTTAGTCATCGGCGGACTTTTTCTGTTTTGGAAATGGAAAAAAAGCCGTAAAAACAAAATATAAAAGAGAGGCGCAGATTTTGATCTGCGCCCTTTTTTATCTCTCTTTCGCCATTTCAAATTCAATCAACATCATCAAAATATGAATAACTTTAATGTGGATTTCTTGAATACGGTCTGCATAACGGAAATGCGGTACGCGAATTTCCACATCCGCCAATCCTGCCATTTGCCCGCCGTCTTTACCGGTCATGGCAATCACCTTCATGCCTTTCGCTTTCGCCGCTTGAATGGCATTTAAGACATTTTTTGAATTACCGGATGTCGATAACCCGAATAAAACGTCTCCTTTCTGCCCGACCGCTTCAACATAACGGGAAAACACATATTCATAGCCGAAATCATTACTGACGCAACTTAAATGGCTGACATCCGAAATCGCAATGGCAGGATAACCCGGACGATTTTCACGGTAGCGCCCGGTCAATTCCTCGGCGAAATGCATCGCATCGCAATGAGAACCGCCGTTACCGCAAGAAAGCACTTTTCCGCCCTGCTTAAAACTGTTTGAAATTAACAACGCCGCTTCCTGAATCAATTTTAGGTTATGTTCATCTTGAATAAATTTATCTAAAACGTCTGCAGCTTCTTTCAACTCTGCCAAAATATGTTGTTGGTACATAATTACCTCTTTTTGTTTTGCAAAAAATGGGAATGATCTGACCGCTTGTCATGCGCGGAAGTATGCAAAGTCTATCATAAGCCTTTCACTTAACACTAGGAAAAAGCGTAGAAATTAGGTAGAATTCGAGCGTTTTATCGTTTATATCAAAGGAACAAAATAATGATCAACGAAATCAAAAAAGATACGCAAGATCGTATGGAGAAGAGCTTGGAAGCATTAAAAGGGCACATTGCTAAAATCCGTACCGGCCGCGCACAACCAAGCTTATTGGATGCCATTCAAGTAGATTACTACGGCTCCGCGACTCCGCTCCGCCAGTTGGCTAACGTTGTCGCCGAAGATGCCCGTACATTAGCGGTCACCGTATTTGATCGTTCTTTAATCAGTGCGGTAGAAAAAGCGATTTTAACCTCCGATCTCGGTTTAAACCCGTCTTCCGCAGGTACAACCATCCGCGTTCCGCTTCCGCCGTTAACGGAAGAGCGCCGTCGCGATTTAATCAAAATCGTGAAAGGCGAAGGCGAACAAGCCAAAGTGGCTATCCGTAATGTGCGCCGCGATGCGAATGATAAAATCAAAGCATTAGAGAAAGAAAAACAAATCAGTGAAAACGAAGAGCGTAAAGCGCAAGAAGACGTACAAAAAATCACCGATACTTACATCAAAAAAGTCGATGAAATTTTGGCGGATAAAGAAAAAGAATTGATGGATTTCTAATCTTCCCTTCTCGATTATTAACAGCTTCTTTTAAGGCAACTTAAAAGAAGCTTTTTTATTCACGCTTATACCCGTTTAACGAACAATCCGTACGGTTTGTTCCATTATCCGTTTGAATGCCGCGTCAGATAACGTCAACAATCCGTGGAAAGCGTTATTTATAGTAAAGAATCATAATATTATCTGTTCTTTGGCTTCATATCATAGCTTATTCTGAAATTATCCGTTATGCTTCGACCATCATACAAAAACGATATAACTTTTTTAGTGGTATTGCCTTTAGGATATTATTTAACAGGAAGTGATTATATGATTAAAAAGCTATCTATTTATATGGTATTGTTATTTAGTGTTCCCCTGACGACTTGGCTCATCGGCTATAGGTGGGAAGGTGAGCAAATTTATTTCATCGACACCTTTCTTCTTTTCCTCAGTGAACTCATTGAATACCCCTACACCTTATTTATTTGTATCATTTTAATGTTTTGGCTTATGTGGCTGGTACGTAAACAACACTCTTGGATACTGGTCGGTATGATCTGTGCAACATCTATTATCAGCATGCATGAATTAAAGGAAGCAAGTAAAAATTTCTTCATGGAGCCACGCCCATATTTGCATTATTTCTTAAAAGAAGATGTGAATACGTTTTATCAGATCTCGAGTGAAAAAGAACGTTTTGAACTTATCAAAAGCCATGCTCTAGACAGAGCACGGAGCACGGAGCACGGAGCACGGAGCACGGAGCACGGAGCACGGAGCACGGAGCACGGAGCACGGAGCACGGAGCACGGAGCACGGAGCACGGAGCACGGAGCACG
>NZ_JBGYBX010000073.1:0-3616 GCF_041817755.1 Glaesserella sp.
ATTTGTGTTTGAGTTTGAGCAAGGCGGGAATCACATTCGGTTCAAATTTGAGTTTTTCTAAACTGTCGATTTGAAAATCAGTTTTTTGGTTCGTCGATTAAGGTGCCGTCGCGGTCGATGAATAAAATAGATTGTTGTGTCATTTTTGTTCTCCTGTTCTTGCCACATACTGACGTATGTGGTTACGCATAGTGGCGATGCGCTGCATCACTATAAATCTTGTTCAAAAAATTTTTCGTTTATTTCAATTCCAGCCTCTGTAAGCAAGAATTTAACTTCTTCTATAAAATCAGCCGTTTTATGATGTTCTTTCTGATTTTTAATGTAATTGATGATTTTCTCTTTATCTTTCTCGCAGTAAGTTAGTGAGCAGTAGCCCCTAGACCACGCATAAAATTCAGGAAAAAGATGTTTATTTTCATCAATCCATTTATGTGTTGTGGTTTTCAATTTTTGCACAAACTCGGCAACCGAAAACATCGGGTGCAATTCAACAAAAAGATGAAGATGATCGGGCATACCGTTAATTCGATACAACACGGACTTATGTTCTCTTACAAATCCCCAAATATAGCGATAAAGCGCATCTTCATTTTCTTCTAAAATACTTGGCGTACCATATTTAGTACGGAAGATAATATGGTATAAATTTCTTGTATAGCTCATATTTTCCCTAACCTACCGCTACGGAGTAGCGGCACTATGCTTAACCACGTACGTCAGTGCGTGGTATCTGCATGGTTTCTCTTATATTGCCCCAATCGCCTCAACCACCCTCGCATTTTCCTCTTTCGTCCCCACCGTAATCCTTACACAATTCTGTAACCCGAGAGCTTTATGTTGATCCCTTAATATAATCCCTTGATCCCACAGTGCTTTGAATACTTTTGGACCGTCTTGGAATTTGACCAGCAAATAGTTGCCGTCGCTTTCAAAGACTTTTTCGACAAGCGGTAAGTTTTCGAGATTTTTTTGCAAATCGGCGCGCAGTGTTAAAACTTCTTCAACCCGTTGTTTGACTTGTGCGACACCTTGCACGCTCAAGGCTTGAGCGGCGATATCGGCAACAGGTACGGGGAGCGGATAAGGGGCGATGACTTTTTGTAGCACGTTAATCAATTCAGCGTTAGCAAGGGTAAAACCGCAACGTAAGCCGGCAAGGGCAAAGGCTTTGGAGAGTGTGCGGATAATGGCTAAGTGCGGATAATTTGGCAACTCATTTACCATTGTCGCTTGCGGGCAGAAGTCGATATAGGCTTCGTCCACCACCACAATCGCTTTACCTGCGGTGATTTGCAAAAGTTTGAGCAAATCCGACCGCTTGACCAGCGTGCCTGTCGGGTTGTTCGGGCTACACACAAACACCACTTTCACTCCGTCCAAATTACGTTCGATTTCAGGCAAATTGAGTTGGAAATCGGCAGTTAAAGGCACAGTTTTGAGCGCAATACCGCAGGTTTCTGCCGACACGCTGTACATTCCGTAAGTCGGCGGGCAGTACAACACACTGTCGGTCGGCTCGCAAAAAGCACGGATAATCAATTCAATACTTTCATCACCGCCACGGCTAACCAGTACATTTTCAGGCGCAACGCCGGCATAGGTGGCATAACCTTCAATCACCGCTTGCGGTTGAGGTTCGGGATAACGGTTAAACGTGCGGTCGGTTAAATCAAAGTTTGGCGAAAGCGCATATTCATTCGCATTCAGCCACACATCCCCCGAACCGCCTAAACGACGAGCGGATTGATATGGAGTTAGAGATTGGACGTTTTTTCTGGAGAGTTGTGAGATTTGCATATTTTATTCCTTGTAGGGGCAAATTACATTTGCCCCAAATATCGTGGGGATTTCAGGACGAAAAATATTTCGCTCCGACCATTTATTTTATTGCAGCATCTTGTTGTAATTTTTTTAAGACGCTCATTGCTAAATCAGCTTGTTCATAGGGAACGAAAATATGATCGTGATAATTCCCTGCAACAACATTACAGCTAATCTGAGCTTGACCCAATGCCGTTGCAAAAGCTGCCGTTAAACCAACTGCAGCAAGATCGGAATGTACGGTTAAAGTAATCCAAGCAGCACGAAATTGTGCGTTTAATTGATATTTTTGAGCTGTTTTTTCTGAAACAACAACAGATAAGCCTTCTTGCTCTTGAATAGAAGAAATAATTTCCGAGAGAGGAATTGCAGTGTCAGGTTCAACCGTAGCAAAGAGGTATATTCCTTCATTCAAGTGCGGTGTCATTGTACGTAATAATTCATTTAAGTTATTGATTGGTAATGTCATTTTTTATCCTCATATTGATTACGTTAATTATTTTTTTCATTAGATTTTTTCTTTTACCCATATTCTAATACAAAAGGCAAAATATTTTTTGCCCCAAATATCGTGGGGATTTCAGGGCGAAAAATATTTCTCCCCTATAATTATTTCCTATTTCCCGATTTTATTTAATCGAATCGACACCGCCTGCTTATGTGCTTCCAACTGCTCTGCACTTGCCATCAGTTCCACGGCTTTTGCTAAATCTTTAAAGCCTTGTGGCGTGAGTTCTTGCACGGTCATTCGTTTGCTGAAATCCGCTAAACCCAGACTGGAATAGGTGCGGGTGTAGCCGTAGGTTGGTAGTACGTGGTTGGTGCCGCTGGCGTAGTCGCCCATACTTTCGGGGCTGTATGCGCCTAAGAAAATTGAGCCTGCGTTATCCAGTTGATCGAGCAATGCGCGCGGATTTTCCACTTGTACCACCAAATGCTCAGGGGCGTAGGCGTTGCTGATTTGGACACATTGTTGTAAATCTTCGGCAATAAATACTCGACTATGCGAAAGTGCCTTACAAGCGGTCTCTTTGCGCGGTAATTTTGCAAGTTGGCGTTCGATGGCTTGTTCGGTGGCTTGGGCAAGCTCAGGGCTGTCCGTGACCAAAATCACTTGGCTGTCAGCACCGTGTTCCGCTTGGGAAAGCAAGTCGCTGGCGACAAAATCAGGATCGGCAAATTGATCGGCTAACACCAACACTTCCGAAGGTCCTGCCGGCATATCAATCGCAGCGCTGTTGAGCTGTTGGCTGACTTGGCGTTTGGCTTCGGTCACAAAGGCGTTGCCCGGCCCGAAGATTTTATCCACTTTCGCCACCGTTTCCGTGCCGAACGCCATCGCCGTAATCGCCTGCGCACCGCCTACGGCGTAAATCGTTTCGACGCCACATAAATTGGCTGTGTAGAGAATCTCATCGGTAATCGGCGGTGGCGTGCAGAGTACCACTTTTTGACAGCCGGCAATTTTGGCGGGAATAGCGAGCATCAACACTGTCGAAAACAGTGGCGCTGAACCACCTGGTATATACAGCCCGACTCGTTGAATCGGTCGAGTCAGCACTTGGCAACGCACGCCCGCTTGGGTTTCCACATCCACGGTTTGCGGTTTTTGCGCCTCGTGGAAGGTTTTGATATTGCGGTAGGCATTTTGAATCGCCTGTTTGAGTTCATCTGAAATGCGTTTTGTCGCTTGTTCGATCTGCTCTTTTGATACTACAAGGCTGTTAATTTCGGTTTTATCGAATTTCGCCGTCAGTTCAAATAATGCTTTATCGCCTTCGGTTTTCACTAA